>JAHDES010000029.1 GCA_020628645.1 Saprospiraceae bacterium | reverse complement strand
TTGACCATCCTAAACAATACCAATCAGACAACCTTCAAGTTAATTAAAAGATAACTACTTGCAACAATGTATATGAGATAATACTCCCTATCGGTCGCACTACGCATATACCAACCGATATCAATACGTTCGTGCATAAAATCCAGCCGTTGGTGAAATATTCTTTTTACTAAAAAGAAGGGCTTGCATATTTGTCGCATAAAAACCAATCCATTTACTTATGCGAACCTTTCTTTCTTTAATTATTTTTTGTTGTTGCTATATTTTTTCTTTTGCACAAGATTATACCATTAGTGGTTATATGCGTGATGCTTCTACTGGTGAAGAATTACTCTATGCTACTGTTTATGTGGCAGAAACAGGCGAAGGAGCAACGACTAATTTATATGGCTTTTATTCCATCACGCTTCCAGAAGGAGATTATACACTGCAATATTCCTATATCGGATTGGAAACGAGCGAAATCAAGTTTTCCCTTTCTGAAAATGTAAGCAAAGATGTTGAACTAAACTCAGCCGCTACCAATCTTCAAGAAGTCATCGTCAAAGCGACCCAAGAAGATGAAAATATCAATAGTACCGAAATTAGTGTCGTCGAACTCAGTATGAAAGATGCGAAACTCATTCCTGTATTAATGGGCGAACAAGATGTTTTGAAAACCATCCAGTTATTACCAGGAGTAAGTTCCAACTCTGAAGGAAGTAGCGGCTTCTTTGTACGAGGCGGTGATGCCGATCAAAATCTCATTTTATTGGATGAAGCACCTGTTTATAATGCCTCTCACTTACTGGGCTTTTTCTCCGTCTTTAATTCCGATGCCCTCAAAGATGTTAAATTATACAAAGGTGGTATTCCTGCTGAATATGGCGGGCGCGCTTCGTCGGTGATGGATATTCGAATGAAAAACGGGAATATGAAAGAATGGGGTGTTTCTGGTGGAATTGGATTAATTTCATCAAGATTAACCGCTGAAGGGCCAATCAAAAAAGATAAAGGCTCCATTATTGTTTCGGGTCGAAGAACCTATGCAGATATTTTGGCGCGTCCTTTTTTAGAAGATAGTGATGATTTAAAATTGTATTTCTATGACCTCAATCTAAAAGCAAATTATAAAATAAGTGACAAAGACCGCATCTATTTATCGGGCTACCTCGGTAAAGATGTTTTCAATAATGAAAATTTTGGTTTTGACTGGGGGAATACTACTGCGACTCTTCGATGGAATCATTTATTCACGGATAAATTATTTTCGAATACGACCTTCATCTATAGTGACTATGATTATGGCTTCAATGTAGATTTTAGTGGAAATGGGGTAAATTTAGATGCTGGAATTTTTGATTATAATTTCAAACAAGATTTCAATTGGTACATCAATCCAAATAATACTTTAAAATTTGGAATACAAGGAATTTATCATCGTCTCAAACCAAATGATTTCACCTTTACGGATGAGGCAACAACTGAAAACGGCATTACCACACAAGAGCAAAAAGCACTAGAAGGGGGTATTTATATTGCTAATGAACAGAAAGTCAATGATCGTTTAAGTTTAAATTATGGCTTGCGACTCAGCAGCTTTTCTAATGTAGGCGAATACACAGAAAAAGTATACAATGAGACGGATGATATTATTACCTCCACTTCCTATGCTTCGGGAGAAATTTATAATACCTATATCGGTTTAGAACCTCGCATTAACGCGACTTATATTTTAGATGAGAAGAGTTCGATCAAAGCATCTTACAATCGTACCAACCAATATTTACATCTTTTATCCAATTCCAATGCAGGTACACCGACTGATCTTTGGATTGCGAGTTCGCCACTGGTTCAACCTCAAATTGCCGATCAAATTGCCTTGGGTTATTTTAAAAACTTCAAGGACAACACCTACGAATTTAGTGTAGAAGGCTACTACAAAAACTTACAAAATCAAGTAGATTTTGAAGATGGCGGCACCTCAATCAATAATTCTGATATAGAATCAGATTTAGTTTTTGGAAAAGGGCGAGCATACGGATTAGAATTTTATCTAAAAAAGAAAAAGGGCGATTTTACAGGTTGGTTGAGTTATACCTTGGCTAAATCTGAACGTCAATTTGATGACATTAATGATGGCACTTGGTTTTCAGCAAGACAAGACCGAACCCATGATATTTCTCTAGTTGGGATGTATCAAATTAGTCCGCGCCTCAATCTTTCTGCTAGTTTTGTCTACTATACAGGCGATGCAGTTACACTTCCAGTTGGAAAGTATTTTGTGGATGGAGCGTTGGTTAATTTATATGGCGAACGAAATGCCGAGCGTATTCCTGATTATCACCGATTGGATTTTGGAATGACTTATATCCTGAAAGATACCGATCGTTATTATTCTGATCTAAATTTCTCCATTTACAATGTGTATAACAGAAAAAACACCTATTCGTTGACCTTTGATTTAGACGAAGCGGGTAATACACAAGCTACTCGTTTGGCCTTATTTGGAGTTGTTCCTTCTGTGAGTTGGAATTTCAATTTCTAAAGCATCTAGTCTACTATCCCAATTTTTTATTTTCAAAAAGTAATTAATCAATATGAATATCAAAAGCATTTTTTATAGTTGCATCTTAATCCTCAGCCTTTCTTCTTGTGAAGATGTGATTGAATTAGATTTAAAAAATACAGATCCACAAATTGTCATAGAAGGAGTTTTAAATGCAGATGAACAATCCATCAACGTATCCCTGACCCAATCCAATGGTTTTTATGACTCCAATGAATTAACCATAATTGAAGATGCCACGATTTATTTAGAACAAGCCGATGGCGTACAAACAGAATTGATGTACCAAGGAATGGGCGTTTATGCTGCCGATAATCTCAACGTAGTCACCAATGATCAAGTACAACTAGAAGTCATGTTAAATGATGGAACAACTTATGAAGCCAGTTCCACTGTACCGCATTCGGTCGCTATTGATAGTTTGGATGTAGTATCCACCAATTTTTCACCAGGCGGCGGCTTCATTGGTGGCGGAAGTGATGATCCTGTTTATCAAATCTTTATGAATTGGCAGGATGTCGCTGGTGTAGAAAGTTTTTACCGAATCCGAGCCATCAAAAATGATACGCTTTTAGCAAATGTATATGCCTTAACGGACGACATTGGTGCTGATGGAGCATCCTTCTCTCGCCCGTTCTTCGATACCTTTGAAAGTAATGATGAAGTAGAAATGCAATTACTGGCAATTGATCAATTTACTTATGACTATTTTTCTGACCTAGCAGCTATTCAAGGACAAGGCCCCAACTCTTCTAATCCTTTTAATCCGACTAGTAATTTCACGAATGGAGCTTTAGGCTATTTTGGCGTCATTCGACAAGATGAAATACAACTGACGATTCCATAATATTAAGAACTAATCATAGCGTTTAGAGACAGAATCATAGCGAAAGTTATGGTTCTGTCTTTTCAACCATCTTCACTAAATGATACTCGAAGTTTCCTAACTTCGAGAAATATATCCTGCAAGTTTTCAACTTGCCACAGAAAATTTGGTTTTTAAAATTAATTTTAGTCTTTTCAGATAGCCTCTTCCTTTTCAACCATCTTCACTTTATTACTCTTCCTTATTCACCCCTTTTAAAAATGGAACGAAGCGAAATTGGTGTAGTTTTTTTGTCTCATATTCTTGTTCTGAAAGACGCGTAATTTTGTACATATCTTGTACTTTATCGCCTACTGGAATGACTAAAACTCCTCCAACTTTTAATTGATTTTTCAACGCCTCAGGTATTTCTTCTGCGCCTGCTGTAACTAGTATTTTCTCAAAAGGGGCAAACTCTGCCAAGCCTTTATAACCATCACGTAAGTACGTGCGAATGCCCCCAATTTTGAGTTGAGCTAACAATTTGGTCGTTCGTTTATACAACAATTCTTGGCGTTCAATGGTATATACGCGCCCCCCTAAAGCTGCCAAAATAGTCGCTTGATAACCTGAACCTGTACCAATCTCTAGTATTTTTTCTCGTTTTTGAACATTGAGCAATGCTGTTTGATACGCTACGGTATAAGGTTGAGAGATGGTTTGTTCATTTCCAATAGGAAAGGCTTTGTCTTGATAAGCCCATTCTTCAAAAGCTTTATCTAGGAAAAAATGACGAGGAATAGCTTCTATGGCTTGTAAAACACGCTCATCACGAATCCCTTTTTGACGCAATGTTTCTACTAATTGCCGTCGAAGCCCTTTATGTCGATACGTGTCTTTCAAATTGTTGGATTGAAGGCGTAAGGTAGTAATTTTTAAACTTAAATTTATTTTGTCTAATAAAGGACAGAATAAATAGCATCATTTTCTTTAGTGATTGTCTAGCTTTTGTATATTTAAAATAAAGAAAATCAAATCCTTAACTTTCAAAAATGATATTATGAAAACCTTATCGTCTACTCTTTTCTTTTGTGTTTTTATTTATAATCTATCTTTTACACAAACAAACCAACTACTTTCTATTAATGTTGCTCCTTATGCTTTTAGCGAAGGCTATGCTTCTCGCCCCGCTCAAGATATTAATTGTCCTTTTGTACTAGCATTTGAAGTAATTAATGAAGATTTTTATGAACATCCCGTAAACATCGTCTTGGAATTAACTGCTCCAAATGAAACTATAATTATAAGTGACACGATTGTAAAAGAAGCTATATTACCCGCGAATTTTGCTACTGATTTTGTTTATGAAATATCCTTAGAGCAAATCAATATTGGAGATTATAGAGGGGAGTTACAAATAATTGCAGAAGACCCTAATCTTATAGCAAATTCTCCTAACAACTCCTTTATGTTTCAAATCAATGACAATGTAGGATTTGAAAATGTCCTTTCTCCTGTAGAGAATTTAATACTACCTTATACCACATCTCCTGATCCTATTATGCAATTAGATCCTTTTTATCTTGGCTTTTTATTCAAGACTAACAATTATTTTTCTTTTACCAGTGAAGGACAACAACTAAGATTTCATTTAGGATTGAATAATCTGAGTGACTTCTCTGATGGTTTATTTACTTTTTGGCTTTATGAATGGGTTGATGAAAATAATGACCAAATCGTACAATTACAAGAACGATCTAGAGTTGGTTTTAACAACATAACTATTCCATCAAGTCCAATTGATACTACAGCACTGTGTGTTAATTTTATAGATTTCAATACAGCTAATCCGAATATTCCTATAGAAATTAAAGACCAAGAAAAATACATTATCGCTCTTGAATATTTCCCTTTTATCCCTAATATAGTTGATAAGATGGATTTATGGGCAAGTTATCTTCCACCCGCCTTATTAGATAATGAACTTATTACTTGTGAGAATAAAACTATTTTTAGTTTTTATGGTGATGATGAATTGTCGCTTTTCCCCAATTATTTTAGCTCTATTGCCCCTTACAGTAAAATAGATTTTGGATTTACCTGCCCTGAAATAGATGTGCTTAATAATACCCTTTCGCCTTTATTAGAAAAAAATATAGTAATAAAGCCTAATCCAGTAAATGATTTAGTCACCATTTCATTAGATCATGACTTAGTAGCGATTAGTAAAAAAGCAGATTTAGTAGATTTGAATGGTCGAAAAATGGTCGAAATAAGTCCCACCAATACGATTCATATAGATGCTACTAATCTCAATGATGGGATTTATTTTCTTCAACTTTTAACAGAAAAAGGATTGATTACTAAAAAAATCATAGTACAACACTAACACAAACTACATATTCAAATAAGGATTCATCTTTTTCTCTCGACCAATTGTAGTAGATGGACCATGTCCAGGGTATACACGTACATCATCTCCCAGTGGATAAAACTGCGTTTTAATACTATCAATTAAAGTAGCAAAATCACCCCCAGGTAAATCGGTACGTCCTATACTCGATTGAAAAAGCACATCTCCTGCAATAATGAAGGCATTTTCTTCACAATAAAAGGACAAACTTGCAGGAGAATGCCCTGGAGTGAATAAACTTTTGAGGGTCGTTTCTCCAAATTGAATGAGTTCGCCTTCTTCGATAAATCGCTCTGGCATGGGAGATGGTTCTGGATAAGCAATGCCATACATTTGACAAATTTGTGGCACTGCTTTTAACACCGCCAATTCTCCTTCATGTATTTCTAAAGGTAAGTTATACGTCTCCGACACAAACTTATTTCCAAAAACATGATCCAGATGACAATGTGTATTTATAAGTCTTACGGGGGTTAAACCTGCACTTGAGATAAAGGTGGTTAATTGGTCTTTTTCTGATGGACTGACACATCCAGGATCGAAAATGATGCATTCTTTTGTATCATCGTAGACAATAAAGGTGTTTTCTTGGAAAGGATTGAAGGTAAACTCAGCAACAACAGCCATGAATTTTGCGTTAAATTTTTAGAAAATTAGCCCTAGCTGCAAATGTACACAATTCAATTCTGCAATACCGTCTTTTATCCAAACTTTTGGCACTGAATTTACAGGTATTCTATATGAGGATAATTTAAAATATGTCTATATCCTATTTAATTATCGATGACTTAATCGCTCAAACGTATGAGAAAAAATATACTTTCTATCATCGCGCTTCTTTTTTTGACTACTTCACTTGTAGCTCAAGGAACACAAGTAGAATTTGGTAAAAACCGTGTCCAATACCATGATGATTTTAATGAATGGTTGGAATATGATAGTCCAAATTTCACGACCTACTGGTATGGAAAAAGTCGAAATGTAGGGCAAGCCGTTGTACAAATGGCAGAAATGGATCATGATGCCATTCAAAATATCTTGGAACATCGTATCAATGATAAAATTCAACTCATTGTTTATGCAGATTTAACCGACCTCAAACAAAGTAATATTGGAGTAGAAGAAGCTTTTTTCAATACGGCAGGACAAACCAAAATTGTAGGAAATAAAGTTTTTGTTTATTTCAATGGAGATCATAATCATCTTCGTCGTCAAATTCGTGAAGGAATTGCATCTGTGTACTTGAGTGCGATGTTATTTGGTTCAAATTTGCAAGAAATAGTACAGAATGCGGTGATGATGAATCTGCCTTCTTGGTTTGAAAAAGGCTTAGTTTCTTATATTGGTTCTGATTGGGATACCGATATGGACAATCAAATGAAGGATGCCTTTTTACGAGAAGATTTTGATACGTTTGATGAATTTGCAGAAGAATATCCTCAATTAGCTGGACATTCGCTTTGGTATTTTATTGGTCAAAATTATGGTAAGACTACTGTCTCCAATTTGCTCTATTTAACGCGAATTAATCGTTCTATTCAAAGTGGTTTTCTTTATGTTTTAGGAAGCAATTATCAACGAGTTACCGATTCTTGGAAAATCTATTTTACGGAACGATATAAAGAAGATTTAATTGGTCGAGACGAATTAACTGAAAATCGTTTAGCATTTAAAAATAAACGTAAACTTCCTATTACACAATTCAAGTTGAGTCCTGATGGTTCAAAGGCCGTTTATGTCACCAATGAAATAGGTAAATATAAAGTTTATCTGCACGATCTTCAATCTGGCGAAAAAGATGTTTTACTCAAAGAAGGTTTTCGCAATGCGTTTCAAGCTACTGATTATAATTATCCCCTTTTAGCTTGGAAACCAAGTGGGTTTGAACTAAGTATTATCACCGAACGAAGAGACATTATTAAATACACCGTCTATGATTTAAACACCAAAGAAAGTATTACAGACGATCTTGACCCTCAATACCAACGCGTCATTAGTGCTGATTTTATCGATAATAACAATCTCGTATTTTCAGCAATGGTCAATGGATATTCTGATTTATTTTTATACCAAACCAATACGCGTCAGACACAGCGCATCACCAATGATTTTTATGATGATTTGGATGCAAAAGTAGTCCAGTTAGAGAACAAAAAAGGGATTCTTTGGTCTTCTAATCGACAAGAACCATTGCTCAAGCGAGAAAAATTAGATTCCATTCTACCAATTGGAGATTATGACATCTTCTATTATGATATGTCTACTCGTTCACAGGAATTGGTACAGGTAACAAATACACCTTTTATTGACGAACGTCATCCAGTTAGTATTGATACAACTTGGTTTGCGTATACTTCATTAGAAAGTGGAATTAACAATCGAAAAGTAGGTTATCTAAAGGATGTTTTCACCCACAATAATCAATACATCTATCTGGAAGATGGTACTGAAATTATTCTACATGAAGATTCTACACTGTCAAAATTAGATACGACATTAATTGACTCCATTAATATTGTACCTGTTTTTGAAAAACGTGCTTTCGTTCACAATAATTCAAATTATACCCGTAATATCCTAGAACAACATATCGCTTCACGTACCAATAAACTATCAGAAGTCATTTATAAAGATGGACATTATCAACTTTTTGTTAGAGATGTTGACATCCAACAAGTAGTGCCACTCACTCCAACTCGCTATCAAGCGCAACGTATTAGTATTTGGCAGAGTTTAAATTCCATATCTTCCACTATTACAAATGAAAATAATTTACTTAAAGAAACGGAAACCATAGAAGTAATTGAACCAATAGGAAGCAATACTAATCCTCCAGCAACAACTGAAGATCCTGAGGAAGAAGAGGAAAAAATTGATATTGACAACTACATGTTTCAATCAGAATTTGATGATGATGAAACGCCCGCTACGGTTGAAATTGAAGAAGAGAAAGGCGAAATTATTTTGGAAACCAATCCTGCCCCTATCGCCCAATCACCTCTAACTAAGGAAAACTCTATTCTTAAATTTAACCCATCTCGTATTATTCCTTATCGTTTAAAATTTAGAACTGATTATATTACTACTAATCTAGATAATAGTCTTCTTTTTGGTGGCTTAGACACTTATGCAGGTGATCGTCAGCAAGATAATTTTAGAACACCACCTCCCGGAATATTATTCAAAGCTAATTTCAAAGATTTATTTGAAGATTTTCAAGTAGAAGGTGGGGTTCGCTTACCGACTACCTTTAATGGTGCAGAATATTTCTTAGTATTTGATGATCGAAAAGGACACATTGATTGGCGATATGCTGCCTATCGAAAAACACTAAAAAGTAGAGGGGAGTCAAGTACTTCTTTTCAACCTTTACGTGGCGAAAATGTCACCTTATTAGGAATGGTGCAAGCTAAATATCCGTTAGATATTTTTACGAGTATTCGAGCTATTGGTACTTTACGAAATGATCGTTCAGCCCTTTTAGCAACAGAAAAAGTCACCTTAGCAGAACCTTTAGTCAATGAATCTAGAGCTGGATTACGACTAGAATATGTATTTGATAATACGCTTGATGTCTCCCTTAACATAAAAAATGGAACTCGCTATAAAGTTTTTGGGGAAGTAGTCAAACGCTTTCAATTAGATTTATTAGATGAAGTGAATGTTAGTTTCAATGATGGTTTTATGACGGTCTTAGGGGTAGATGCCCGTCATTATCAACGATTGGATAAACGGTCTATTTTAGCTGTTCGTTTTGCAGCAGCCACCTCTTTTGGTTCAGAAAAAATTCTATACTACATGGGAGGAGTAGATGGTTGGTTGTTCCCTCGTTTTGACGAAGATGTTCCACAACCACTCAATGATGATTTTGCTTATCAAACTTTGGCAGCTAATATGCGCGGCTTTAGTCAAAATATACGAAATGGCGGTACTTATGCTCTAATTAATGCAGAATTACGTGTGCCTGTAATTCAATATTTATTTAAACGTAATCTTCGTTCTGCTTTCTTGCGTAATTTTCAAGTGGTCGGCTTTTTTGATACAGGTACAGCATGGCAGGGTTTAACGCCATTTAGTGATGATAATCCACTTAATATTGTCAGTTTCATTGGAGAAGGAGGAAGTCCAGTAAATGTAAAAGTGAATTATTTCCGAGATCCTATTGTAGCAGGTTATGGCGTTGGAGTTAGAAGTACCTTATTTGGCTATTTTATTCGAGTGGATTATGCGTGGGGAATTGAGACCCGACAAGTACGTGATCCTCGTTTCTTTATTGCATTGGGGACTGATTTTTAATCCTAATCATAAATTATTAGTTTCATTTAACCGCTTATTAATAAAAGAGTCCTATAAACTCTACTATTTTAACGCTCTCTTAAAAGAATTCTACATAGATATAACGTACCTTGCAGATGTTATGAAGAATCTGTTTATATTATTAGGACTTACACTTGGCTTTTTTATTTCAACAGAAGTTATTGCCCAAGAGAAAAACATATGGCGCACCCTTGCAATGATCAAGTTTGATACTCAAATGGAAGGAAAAACGGATATCATTCAAGCCCCACGTACAGAGCCTATGATCAAAGCAATGGATGGCGATGAAGTGGTTGTGAAAGGTTATTTCATTCCTTTATCTGGCAAAAAAGCACAAAGCCATTTTATGTTTTCAGCTTATCCTTATGCCAGTTGCTTTTTTTGTGGTAATGCAGGTCCCGAAACAGTGATGGAGGTATTCACTAAAGATGAACAAAAAATTGAATATTCTGATAATGCCATTTACATCAAAGGACGTTTCAAATATTTAGGTTACAAGCCAAATGATATTATGTTTGCCCTAGAAGATGCCGTTTTAGTTAAAAAATAATCTTATCTCATGCTTTATCGCACATTAATCATAGTTTTTTTATCCATTTCAACTTATTCCTTCTTGCCTGCCCAAGATAGTATTGAATCAAAAGGCAGTGAAAAAAAAGAGAATGTTTGGAAAACACTTGGTAAAATCACCTTTAAAAAGCAATATGACGAACTATTGGGTTTTAAAGTTGATATTCCTGTATTCAGTGATGTAGTAAAAAACCTAGATGGAAAAGAAATTGAAGTACGAGGTTATATCATTCCTACAGAAGGCTATAAAAGTCATAAAGAATTTGTTTTTTCTGCATTCCCCTACAATATGTGTTTCTTTTGTGGCGGGGCAGGTCCCGAAACAGTGATGGAAATTGTAGCTGCTGAACCGATCAAGTTTACAGCAGAAGCAGTCACCTTAAAAGGCATTCTCCACACCAATAATGAAGACATCAATCGCCTCATATATTCCATGACAGATGTAGTGTTAATAAAATAGGTAGAATTACCTAAATTTATCCGTATAAATCACCTATTCTACTTCTCAACAAGAAAATAACCAAAAATAATTAGTTGTTTTTCTAAAAAATAACGCTATATTTAGGTATCCAATCAATAAATACAATTCAATACAATTAGAATCTGAGTTAGAAATAAACACACTATGATTACTATTTCGTCATCAAGTTAGGTGCTTAGATTCTTTATAATTTTACACCAATCAAGCTTATTTAAAAATCTCTCGTTATCAATATAGTAATTGATAACGAACCCTCTTGGTGTACACTAAACATGTATTTAATCCTATTTATTAACCAATATAAACAACTTAAATTATGGATCCTTTTATTGGAGAAATTATTATGTTCGCTGGAAACTTTCCTCCTAGAGGTTGGGCGTTTTGTGATGGGCAATTACTAAGTATCAATTCGCACTCCGCTCTATTTTCTATCCTAGGCACTACTTATGGTGGTGATGGACGTACTACTTTTGGTCTGCCTGAATTACGTGGTCGTGTTCCAATGCATGCTGGTAATGGTCCTGGACTTACCCCTCGTCCATTGGGTCAGAAAAGTGGCCAGGAATCTGTTACTCTAACACAAAACCAAATTCCTTCTCATCATCACCCCGTTGTAGATTTACCTGTTACGGGTACCATGAAAACTTCAAAAATGAAAAAAGAACCACCAGGTACTTCATTAACTGTAGATCTGTATACTACAGCTGCATTGTCTGCAGATGCAGCCCTTAATGGTACACTCGTTACTAGTGGTAATACCATGAATACTGGTGGTAGTCAAGAACATAATAATATACAGCCATATCAAACGGTAAACTTTATTATTGCATTAGAGGGGACTTATCCTAGCCGTAGCTAAAATATAACTTTCCTTTTTACGATAAAAAAGTTCGGTTGCCTAGTTAGCCGAACTTTTTTTTATACGCTGCTTTTTCCTCGCAAACTCAACAAAAATAAATAGCCAATCACCAAAAACACTCCAAAAACAAGTGCCATTCCTATTGTATAGCCCTCCGCTGTTGGATAACAAATGGTTTGGAAGAACTCTTGCCAAAATGCTTCTGGTTGAGTAAATATATCCCAAGAATTCCATCGTTGAAAACGACCAATGTATATCCCCAATCCAGCCAATCCCATAGAAATTATAATAAAACTCCAAACTACAATTGGATGCCAAATTCGCTTCACCAACTGATGAATTTGAAATAATGATGCCATTCCCAAACACCATCCTGTCCACGCAAATGAGAAAATTAACATCACATCATACCAATGTGGAATAGGTTGCCGACTGCGTAAATGCAATAAGTCGGTAATAATGTATGGAGCATTTGGAAAAAACAATAACCAAAAGAATAAGCCCACTACAAAAATCAGTTTTGATTGTCGATATAAAAATGGTAATAACAATGCAATCCAATAAGGAATCCACGCCAAAAATAAATTCCATACTAAGAATAAAAAAGTGGGTATACCTCTATAGCGGGCGATCATCGAAGGCGACTGCAAAATCGACCAATCAAAATCAATACAGCAACAACGATAACCTAATAACACAAAAGAAAATAAGGTACAAAGGCATAATACCCCAAATTGTTGACCTTCCTGCGAATGAATAATTTTCTTAATGACTTGCTTCATGACCTACTTATTTTTAAAATTTAACCGCTCATATAAAAAAGGCATTCGCACATGTTTTCCTAAAAGATGAAACCATCGCGCAAGAAAACTTGGTGAAGCTTCGCGCCCTTTTGTTATTCGGTACATTGCTTGATAGTAATGAGGCGCATAACGTAAACTATTAGGCAACAACTTATTTATCCACAAAATAATGTGGATAAGTAGATTAAATGTGGACAACTTTTGTTTTAATCCATAATCTTTGGCTAGTTGAGCAGGTATAAAACCAGCAGCAAATAGATGCATTATTCCAGAAAAAGGGAAATAGGCGGCAAACAAATCTTTTGTAATTTGATTGGCTAGCTCACCTACTTCCAAAACGTCATCTGCCAAAATATCGTCATAGCTTTGCATTAGTTTGTCCCAACTTTTAGGATATTCCGACAAGGGAATCCCCATCAATTGCGCCGTAATTTTACTTTCTTCATAGAATTGTTTTTTATCTTCTTTACTTAATGGATGGAGCGTTTTTTCATAGCCGTCTACCGCCGCTTTATAAATGGTTAATAATACCCAAAGCAATAAATGGGGTTCGGCAGCACAATAAGGAATCATTTGGGTTTCGCCATTCACACGTTTCGTATAAATGCCTTGAATATGTTGATGAATATGATACAAGCGCTGGGCAGACTGTATCGCTTCTTTTTGGCTTCCAAACCAAATTTTAGTCATTGAAAATACCGTTCGATGCGCTCGTCCCCAAAAATCTTTTTGATAGCCACTATATTTGGCTACGCCTTGTGCTACCGCAGGATGAGCGATTTGGAGTAACAAAGCACTGATTCCAGCTACGATAATTGAAGGTTCTCTAAATACCTTCCAGTGTATACTTTCTGTTCCAAAGAAACCTTCTTCTGGATGTTGACAATTGGGAATTGACAAAGGGGGGAAATGAAATGATTGATCTGGAATAGTTTCATAAGCTCCTTTTTCCGTTATAAATCCTATTAAATTTGTTTTCGTATTCATGAGATATAATTTTAGATAAATAAAATAGGTTCTTCCTCTATTTCTTCTTTAAAAATCAATTGCTGCATCGGCTCAAAAGCTTCCTTTA
Source organism: Saprospiraceae bacterium (assembly GCA_020628645.1). Classification (GTDB taxonomy): domain Bacteria; phylum Bacteroidota; class Bacteroidia; order Chitinophagales; family Saprospiraceae; genus JAHDES01. The sequence continues at coordinate 60,746 of JAHDES010000029.1, read as the reverse complement.
ATAAATGTTCAAATTGCCATTTATGGATGGGCAAACAAGTTCTTCCTCTTAAAAAATCTTGATAAAATTCGCCCCAATATTCTGGGTAGCCGGCTACTCCAACAAGCATGCAAATGACAGAGTAAAATGTCCGTTTCCCATTTCCTACTAAGAAACACTGCATCTTAATCTCTCCAAGCATCGTAGTAGTATAGCCCGTCAAAACATGGTATACATCATGACTTTCTGCCTTTGGCATCAATTCTATTTGATGTCTTTTTAGAAATTGTCCTAATACATAGCCTAAAGAGTGCTTGGGATAAGACAATAAATCGCTACATTTAAGTGTCCATGCTACTCTATTACGCTTAAATAATTGTAAATAAATAGGCTTCGTTTTTTCTACTAGGAAATAAAAAACGATGGCGCGCCAACTTTCTAGTTTCCAATCTGATGATATATTTGATACATTCATAAAAAGAACTTTGTAACACAAAGTGATTAAATAAAAAATAAAGCCCGAAGGCTAAAAATTGTTTTCTAAGCATTTGTCAAAAATTAACTTCCCTCTCTAAATTTCTCCAATTAGTTCAAGAAAACTCATTGTCAATCGTTTATCTTTTCTCTATTTGAAGAAAATCAGGAAGCAATTATTTGAGCGTTACTAAACTTATTTTTTTCGTTGTTTCAATAAATCCTCCAGCGCATCTAAATGGTCATTAAAGGCTTTACGTCCTAGCGCTGTGGCAGCATAAGTCGTTTGCGGCTTTCGTCCGACAAATTCCTTTCGTACTTCTATAAATTCTGACGCCTCCAATTTTTTCATATGACTGGCTAAATTTCCATCGGATAATCCTAAATTTTCTTTCAATACTTTAAACTCTACCCACTCATGCACCATTAATAAGGACATAATCCCTAGACGGGTATGGCTATCAAATAATTTATTGAGTTTTGTTGTTATATGCTTCATCAACTCTTACTCTTACGCGCTTTTGATCAATTTTAAATGTCCCAAATGATGCCGTCCATGCCATGCATACAAGCCAATCACTTCATCGAGTGGATATTCCCGACCATATTCAGGATGCACATACACTCGCTTTAAATCATCATTTGCCATCGCTTTTAAAATCGACACCCATCGACGATGTAATCCTTCTAATAAATGTAGCGAGACTGATATATCTATTTCTTCTACATCACTCATTTCTGCCCAAAGTGCTTCATTATAGGAAGAAATAGTAGGTCGATCTTCTGTCAAGGCTAATTTGGTACGAATATAGGCATTCATGTGGCTATCAACTACGTGATGAATGACCTGTTTGCCATTCCATCCTCCTTCTCGATAAGGCGTATTTAATTCTACGTCAGATAATTGATTTGCAAAATCGCCAAATATCAAAGGAAATTGTTCAACCTCCTCGATCCATTCATTTATATGATCCTGTGTAATCGTTTGAGGGACATTATATTTTCCCACTGGATATTTTAATTGTTCAATATTCATTTTAAAGCCTATTGTCTTATGAGAACTTTTTTATAGTTAAAAAATTAACTATCGTATTTATAATACATAAAGATACCATAAACAATGTGTAAGACCCCAAAACCAATCGCCCAAACTTCTAAACCATAACCAATATAGAAAAAAGCAATTAATCCTAAAACAACTTCTAAAATTCCCAAATAATGAATATCTCGTAAGGTAAATTTACTACCATTAATCAATGCCAAACCATAAAAAACTAAAGTCGTAGGAGCTACCAAACCAAACAGACCATGATAAATCAGTCCTAAACAAAAGATGCCTCCTACTGCCAATGGTAAGCCTAAATTGTACAGCATACGAAGTGTCAATTTATCCCATATTTTTTGTCCTTTTTGTTTTGCTTTTCTGGTAGTAAAAAAGATCCCTCCAGCTACAGCAAAAAGTAATACCAATGCTGCATCTACAAAAAAGAAGGTCATAGGTTCCATTCCCCACTTCGTCATATAAGGATCTGTGATATAATAATAACGTTGTCCATCCAAGGGACTGATCCCTGCATAAACATACACCATCGCCGCACCAATCAAAGCACATACTCCTGCAAAAACCCCAGACAATCCACTTAATGAAATGAAGCGAGTGGATTGCTCCATCATACTGCGAATATCTTTTATAGCTTGTAAATGTTCATTATGTTGGCTCATCATAGATGATTTATTTTACTCTATCTTAATTAAAACGAGATACTTAAAAGCACTTTGCAAAACAAAGTTACATTTTTAGACTATTTTATGCAAGTCTTTTTCAAAAAAGGTGTAAAATTTTCTTTCAGGTCTCAATTTTGCGCAAAAATGAATATCTTGGTAGGCAGAAAAATATTTTTCTTTAATTCGTTAATCTAATGATCTCCTACTAAAACACATATCCCCAAGATTATGAGTAAACTACGTGTCAATAGTGGAAAAAGAAGCATTCAACTCGAAAAAAGTTCAAAATTAGTTGGACTAAAAGCTGCATCTAACAAAAAATTAGAAGATGCTAATGTCATTAAAAAAGAAGTACTCCCCCATCTTGGAGGCTTCAAGGTAGTGGAGTTGAAAGGTCGCAATGTAGATAAGAATTTAGATAAAGCTCGCAAAAAACGTGCGGTTGAAGTTGGAACACATGTTTATCATGCCGACGGAAGTGATCGCCCACTTGTGCCTACTGGCGAAATTTATATCATCTTTGAAGAAGGCACTGATCTCGAAGAACAACAACTCGTTTTAGATGAGTATCACCTTAAATTAGTAGAGCGACGCGCTCCTTTTCAAATTATAGCTGCTGTTACTGCAAAATCTCCCAATCCTATCAAGGTAGCCAATTATTTAGAACAAGTTTCTTTAGTCAATAGAGCAGAACCTGATCTAGATGCTTTACTTGATGAGTATGAGTTTATTGCCCCAAGAGATAATTTATTAGAGCATCAATGGCATTTAGAAAATGATGGTTTCGTTATTGATACTGATCGCCGCCTCAAAAAAGGGGCGGATGCCAAAGTAGTAGATGCTTGGAAACGATTAGGTAATATGGGCTCTTCTCAGGTGGTTGTTGCGGTTATTGATAATGGTTTTGATCTTTCCCATCCAGATTTAAAAGGTAAAGTTCATAAACCTTATGATCTTTGGACACAATCTAGTAATGTCATTCAAGGAGATCCTCATTTTACACATGGCACACCTTGCGCTACAATAGCTTTGGCATCAACCAATGGTTCTGGGATGGTCGGCGTTGCACCTCGTGCCAAATTTATGCCTGTCAGTGGAACCTCCTATAGTCTTCGAGCCACAGAAGAAATGTTTAATTATTGTATCAATAATGGAGCAGACGTCATTTCTTGTAGTTGGGGAACGACCGACTCAGCCTTTGATCTTAATAATTTAAAAGAACAAGCTATCGCCAAAGCCGCTCGATCAGGACGTAATGGAAAAGGATGTGTTATTGTTTATGCCGCGGGAAATGAAAGCCAAGAATTTGTCAGTTTTTATGCCGCTCATCCTGATGTGATTGCAGTGGGTGCTTGTACCAGTCAAGACGAATATGCGACCTACTCCAACAAAGGACGCGAGATTAGTGTAGTAGCTCCATCTAATGGAGATTGGCCATTAATCGCAGGACGTGCTTGGTGGGATGAAGGACATCATTGGGAACATGGTAATCGCCGTTTTTGGTATGATGGAAAAAATAGGGGGGAACATTACAAACACTTTGGGGGTACATCAGGTGCTACTCCCCTTGTTGCTGGCGTATGTGCATTAATGTTATCTGCCAATCCTAATCTAACTGCTAAAGAAGTTAAACAAATTTTACAAGACACTGCTGATAAAATAGGGCACCCTTCAGAATACATTAATGGTCACTCTCGTAAATATGGTTATGGAAGAGTAAATGCAGATCGAGCAGTAGCCGAAGCCTTGCGACGAAAAGATGGCGGGTCTGCTCCAGTAGAAGTTCAATCCACTATTTCAACGGGCAAAGGATTATTTGAATTTAATGTAAAAAAACGCCGATCTAGAGGATATGGTGTACAAGTGGGCGTTTTTGGTGACTATGGAAATGTTTTAATTCAAGCAGAACGATTACAAGGGCTTTTTCAACAACCTGTTTTAGTTAATATCAATGAACTCGCTGGTCGTACTGTATATAAAATGGTGGTGGGAGCATTTACAAGTAAGTCAAAAGCTAATCGTTTGAAAAAAGATATGGAAAACGAGCAAGTAAGTGGCTTTGTTCGTCGTTTAGAAGATTTTGCGTAGTTATTTTTGAGACCGCTTCGCTGAGAGAGGAGAGATCACTCACTTCGTGAGTTGAGAGAAGTCAGACACTTTTGACTATTGTGTTAGGTCTGAAAAAGTCTGTCTTCTCTCAGCAAAGCGGTCTTACTTATTAAAACCAATCTATTATCAGTACAACCTTTGACATCCTTTACGAAGACGACCATCTTATCGCAATTAATAAACCTTGTAATATTTTAGTCCATCGTACTAATATCAGCGAGGATACCGTTTTTGTACTACAACTTTTACGGAATCAAATCAAACAACGCATTTATCCGATTCATCGGTTGGATCGAGCGACATCAGGTGTTTTAGTTTTTGGAAAATCAAAAGAAATGGCTGGAGCAATTGCCACTCAATTTAGAGCAAAAGAGGTCGTAAAAGTATATCATGCTATTGTACGTGGGTTTGTAGAAGATAAAGCGACCATTAATTATGCCTATATTGCTGAAGGAGAAAAGATCAAAAAAGAAGCCATTACCCACTATAAAAAGATTAAACAAGTTACCTATCCTACTCCCATTGGACGCTACCCGCAAGCACGCTACTCTTATGTTGAAATTCAACCTGAAACAGGAAGACGACATCAAATACGTCGTCATTTTGGTCATTTACGCCATCCTATTATTGGTGATAAACGCTATGGTGATGTAAAACATAATAAGTATTTTAAAGAAGTGCTGACTATTCCTTACTTATTATTACATGCTTATTCTATTTCTTTTCAACATCCAATCCATCATAATATACTAAAAATTAAGGCGCAATTACCACAACATTTTGAGTATGCGCTTGAGCTATTAGGCTTAATTTCTCCGCCTTCCGCTAATCTCTGACAGAAAATTAATCCAAAACATTCCCATTTACCACAAGGAGTAAGTAGTTTTGTAAGATGAAACGAATTTTACTCCTTTTATACTTCTTATGTTGGAGTGTTATAAGCTTTACGCAGCAGCAAACCGTAGGTTTATTTTTTAATGAGGACGATTCCTATAATGGCTACACCTTATTTAATGCTGCCAATTCTAGAACTACGTATTTAATAGATAATTGTGGAAATGTAGTGAATGAATGGTCAAGTGAATATTCTGTTGCTTTATCTACTTATTTGCTCGAAAATGGTAATTTACTCCGCCCTGCACGTGTGCAAGGCTCATTTAATGCAGGAGGCTCTGGAGGACGCGTTGAGATTTTTAATTGGGAAGGAGAGCTCCTTTGGGGGCATGATTTTGCTACAGAAAACTATCACTCTCACCATGATGTTGAACCACTTCCTAATGGAAATTTTTTACTACTCGCGTGGGAACAAAAAACAGTTGAAGAAGCCGAGCAAGCAGGACGAATTCCGACATTAATTAGTACTTCTGGCGTTTGGCCCGAACAAATTTGGGAAGTTAAACCTAATTTTGAAACAGGTACTTATGATGTAGTTTGGGAATGGCATCTTTGGGATCATCTTATCCAAGATTTTAGTGGTGCAGTCGATAATTTTGGTATTGTGAGCGATCATCCTGAATTAGTCGATATAAACTATAATGCTTCGAATAGCCCTGGCGGTGGTGGTGCCGATTGGATACATGCTAATTCCATTGATTATAATCCAGAATTAGATCAAATTATTCTTAACTCACGAAATTTTGATGAATTTTGGATTATTGACCACAGTACCACGACTGAAGAAGCCGCTAGCCATAGTGGCGGAAATGCTGGTAAAGGAGGAGATATTTTGTATCGCTGGGGAAATCCTCAGACATATAAGCGAGGAGGCAATTTCGATCAAGTTTTATTTGTACAACATGATGCGAATTGGGTGCCCGCAGGATATCCAGATGCTGGTAAAATAATGGTTTATAATAATGGCTTAGGTCGCCCAGATGGTAATTATTCTACAGTAGATTTGATTGATCCACCAATGGATGATGATGGTAATTATAGTATTGCAGATGACAAAGCTTATGGTCCAACTGAACTCTCGTGGCAATATCAAGCTGATCCTGTAGAAAGTTTTTTCTCTGAACGTATTTCGGGTGCTAGTCAACTACCCAATGGGAATGTACTCATTTGTGAAGGGCGGGGCGGACGCTTCTTTGAAGTCAATCAAGCTGGTGAAATTCTTTGGTTGTATAGAAATCCTTCTACATCAAATGGTGCTATAATGCAAGGTGATCCTGTACAGCAAAATGACGTCTTCCGAGTTACTCGATATGGTACTGATTATCCTGCTTTTGATGGTCGCTCTCTTTCTCCAATGGATCCTATTGAACTCAATCCTTATCCTTCTGATTGTGAAATTCTACCTACTAGTATTCCAATTTCTTGGGAAAACTTAGAAGATATTCGCATTTTAAAAAATCCTATTGAATCGAATTTAATAATTGAAAATCTATCTAATTCCGAAATACAATTACAAGTTTTAGATTTATCTGGAAAAATAATCGTCAATCATACTTATTCAAAATCACTAATTTCGATACCAAGTCAAGATTGGGCGAGCGGAATGTATATCGTTCATTTTATCGATCATAAAAAACATCAAATTTCAACACAAAAAGTCGTCAAATTATGAATAAATCTTTACTGATTTGCTTTTTTGCTTTTTTTATAAATTGTAGCTTATTAGCACAAAACACCCTAGGGTTAGTTTCCTATGATCCTGCTAAAACCTATGAAGGTTATAACCTCATTTATCCGCACAATCAACCCAATGTTTATTTACTAAATAATTGTGGAGAAATCGTCCATCAATGGGAAGATGATGCGAATTTCAGACCAGGAAACACAGCCTATTTATTGGAAGATGGACGATTGGTCAGTTGTAAAAGAGATGCCGACTTTTCTGCTGATGCCATTTGGGCAGGTGGAGGTGGTGCATCTGTTGAAATTAGAGATTGGGATGGAAATTTAGAATGGTCATATACGATAAATGATTCTTTGGCGCGCTTACATCATGACATTGCCCCTCTGCCTAGTGGAAATATTCTGATGATTGTTTGGGAAAATAAAACAAGAGAAGAAGCCATACAAGCAGGACGCGATACCAGCTTACTTACAGATGGCGAATTATGGCCCGATTATATCATTGAAGTTGATCCGTCAAATGATGAAATTGTTTGGGAATGGCATGCATGGGATCATCTAATTCAAGATTTTGATCCAACTAAAGATAATTATGGAGTAGTAGCTGACCACCCTGAACGCATTAATATTAATACGTTCTTCCCTGACGGACGAGCGGATTGGATGCACTCCAATGCAATAGATTACAATGCGGAACTCGATCAAATTTTATTATCAGTCCCTACTTTCAGTGAAGTATGGATTATTGATCATAGCACGACTACAGCACAAGCAGCAGGCCCAACAGGTGGCATAAGTGGACGAGGTGGCGACTTGATGTATCGTTGGGGGAATCCAGCAGCATACAACATGGGAACTGCCGATGATCAAAAATTATTCTACCAACATGACGCGCATTGGGCTAGTCCATTTTTAGATTTGGGTGACCCAAATCGTGGTAAAATTGTGCTTTTTAATAATCGGGTAAGCGCCGAAATGTCTACTGTAAATGTTTTCAACGCAGGCTTTGATATGTATAAAAACATCTATCCTATGGCAAATGGTGTGTTTTTACCCAATGATTTTGATTGGACCTATACGACACCTGATCCTGTTGATATGTATTCTAATATTTTATCTAGTATTCGTTTTCAACCTAATGGAAATGCTTTGATTGGTGTGGGACGATGGGGCTATCTTTTTGAAATCACTCCTGAACAAGAAATTGTATGGGAATATCGAGTTCCCTTGATCGGTGGGCAAGCAGCAAGCCAAGGAGATAGCTTGATGATTAATAATAATTTTAATTTTCGTGTAGAGCGTTATCCTGTAGATTATCCTGCTTTTGTAGGAAGAGATTTATCTTCTAAAGGCTACATTGAGCAAAATGCAGATAGCACCTTTTGTAGTTTGATTTTATCCACGGAAATGCTTGTTGATGATTATCAAATGAAAATTTTTCCTAATCCCGCACAAGATCAATTAACAATTGAATGGGAAGCTGGTCGAATGGTAGATGTTGAAGTTTTTAATTTAATGGGACAACGCATCACTTATTTTGAAGCTTCAGGTGGTCGTAAATATTTAGATACGTCTACTTGGGAAAATGGCATCTATTTTATCCAAATCAATCAAACAGCTTTACAAAAAGTATTGATAACGCGATAAAACTTAGCTAGGGAAATCAAAAAAGGCCTTGTTTTTCACTTGAAGAACACAAGGCTTTTTTATACCCTAAATCTCTAATAATAAAACCCAAAGCGTATTCCTATATTAAAGGGGTCTATATCAATACGACGATCGGTGGTCAAATAACTTCTTCTGGTGTACACCATAGGGCTATTATGAAGCTTTACAAAATAACCAGCGTGTACTCCTAATGTCCAATAGTGTGTTTGAATTTGGCGATTTTTAGGATAAAACTTCACCGCAAAGTCTCCTCCGATATATCCCATAAATTGATTAAACCGTAAGTCCAAATCTCGTTCAATAATGTATCGTTCAAAAGGGATTTCATATTCCAAATCAAAATTAAGTAAGCGATAACGCATCCATTTTAAATGAGCCCGAGGAGCAAACAAAAAGCGTTTACTATCTATTAATTGATACCCATAATGAAGCCCCCATTGCGTGATATTAAATTCTAGTTTGTATAATTCATTTCGCACGGTATCTGTATTTGGGATAATGCCATAATTTAAGCCCCAAAAATGTCGTTTCTGTCCAATAAATTGTACTTCCATTCCTAAAACGCCCACCGTTTCATTCATCAATGCCACATTATCACTCCCCACTAAATCTTCAAAAGCAGAAAAATCATGTCGAAAGCCTTCCATAAATAAATTCCATGTTCCTTGACGAATTCGCCGTGGTCGTCGATCGGATGGATAACGTCCTTTAAGTGTTGGGTATTCAAAGGTTGAATCTTGTTCGAGTTGAATCATCAAAGGGAGTACTGTGGCTTCATTAACTGGAATTACTTGTGCAAAATAGCCTTCCTTTTCTACAATTATTTCTTGAGCAAGGGTATCGTCTAGTATCAAATGAAAGGCTCCCACATTATCAGAATAGGCACAATTCATTGAGTTATTCTGGCAAATATTGGCATTAATCATTGGAGTATCCGTACGATCTGTAATTTGTCCAGCTACAAAATTTATTTGAGCAAAAAGAGAAGCCGTTGACAAAAAAAGGATACTAAAAAGTAAAGTATAGATTTTATAGAACATCGTAGTTGAGGATTATAATTTTATACTTCAAAAGATGCAAACTAGCATAAAAAGGATGCATATTTTTAACCAAAAAACTTACAATCGTTCTTGTATAGGTGCTTCTGTGAAGATAAAAAATTGAAAATTCATTTCTTCTCGCATCAATACACAAGTATACACCCCATTTTTAAAGTCGATCAAACGATAGCGATAAATTTCTCCTTTTTTACTTAATTGACTTTTGACGGGATGGTTACTTTCTTCAAAAGCGATTTCAAATTCGCCATCTTTTATCCATTCCATGGAGCATTTGGAGTAATATTTCCCTTCGTTCAAATATTCTATCCATTGGGTATCATCAATTTTACATTGGATAACAGCTCCGTCGCTCGTCATGTAAAATAGCTCATTGTGTTGAAAAAAGGCTTTTGCGGTAATTGGCGAGATGGAAGATTCAGGAATTTCTTCCAATAATTTCCATCCTGAAGCAAGCGTGAATTCATTTTCTTCCTTTTGATAAATTTCATGAAAGCGTTTACAATTTTTGTTAATATGAATCATCAATTTATCATAAAAAGCATCATATTTTTCATTCGATAATCCTATAATAGCAGGTGCTGATAAGCCTTCCATCACACAATTATCAATACTCTCCATTTCTCTGGGATCAGCTCTTTTTAAACAATCACAAATCTCTTCTGATGTCTGCGTCACTAAATTTTGCGCATTGATAGAACCCGCGTAGAAAAATGCCATCAAAAATAAAAGAGAATATTTCACAGGATTAAATTTTATTTGAATAGCAAACGTGTCTTAGTAATTGGGTCGAAATAAATTTACTTTCTTAATTCCTTAAATTTATTTGCTCCCCGTGTCTTACATTTTCGCTAACTCTTTTACTTTTTCATAGAGTTTGTCTTCATCTCCTGAACTGTACTTCCGTTTATGATAAGCAACTTGACCATTTTTATCGATAATAAAGGTTTGAGGCAAACCATTTAACTCTCCTGGCATGACATAACGAAATTCTCGATTAACATCATTATACATTTCCCAGCCAAAGTTTTTCTGCTCAACACGCTCTACAAATTTCTCATAATTTTTTTGAAAATCTGTAGAAATTGCAACTAGATTAAAATCGGTTTCTTCTTGCCAACTTGCATATTTTTTATGAATGGCATCCATTTCAATACGACAAGGATAACAGGTGGTTAACCAAAATAAAAGAATCGTAGGTTTATCATTAGATAGTATTTTATCAGAGCTAACAAGCTGCCCTTTTGCGTCTTTTAAATCAATATCATAGGGAAATTCTTTTTTGATTTGATTTCGAGAGCGAGAGGTCGATTTAATGACATTAGAACGATTTTGACGTATATTATTTTGGGGTGCTGGCGTCGCTTTGGTTGCAGGAGTAGGTGTTACCTTTTCTGTTTGTTGTTTTTCTACAACTGGTGTCGCTTGTTCAGTTTGGCTATTTGCACAAGCATTCGCTAAAAATAAAACGATAGCAAGGGATAAAATTTTATTCATTGTTTTTTTGATTTATTGAACCATGAAGATGTTTAGCTAGATTATGACTTCACTATTTTTATAGCGCAACTACCGTACCGCTTCTAAGGCTTGTTTTGCACGTTCAAAATTAGGATTCAACTGTAAAGCTTGTTGGTAATCTTGTGTGGCAGCTTCCTTATTCCCTACCAATTCTTGCGTATAACCCCGATAATAATACCCCAAAACACTTGTAGGATCTTGATTGACGGAGATGTTAAAATTACGATACGCTTGCTCCACAGAATCAAGTTGCAAATATGCCAAACCTGTATTATAATACGCATTTGCATATTGTGGATCAAGTTGTACAATTTTTTTAAATAAGGTGATGGCTTCTTTGAATTTACCTTGTCCGCCTAAATGATTCCCTTTTGCTTCAAGTGCATAAATATTTATGGAATCCATTCGCAAAGCATTGTCAAAATATCGAGTTGCAATGGGATTTTCCAGTTTATCGAATAATAAGCCCAATTCAATCCAAGCATCCACTAATTCAGGATTATTTTCTACAGCAGATTGAAAGCTATTAATCGCACGCGCATCATCTCCCATGTCTTTAAAATTCATTCCCATCATAAAAAAGCCTTCTGCATTTTGAGGATCAATCGTCATTATTTTATTAATTGTTCCTAGGCTTTCTTCATTCATTTTTAAAATCAGTTGAAATTCTGAGAGTTTTAAAAAAGTGGGAATACTTTGAGGAAATCGTCCTGTTGCATTATGTAAGGCATTCAGGGCTAGGCGAGATTTATTATAATCTAAATATACATCTGCAAGACCATGAAAATAAATCACTTCCATTGAATCTAATAAAATCGCCTGAGAAAAATCTGCAATTGCTTCGTCAAAGCCACCACGCTGATAATAGGTCGCTCCACGTTGAGCGTATAAACTAGCATCTTGTGGGCTAGTCGCAATTTTTTGATTTAAACGATCCAAATTAGGATCACCTGTAGATGGAATAGTTAATTCTTCATTAGTAGGATTAGCAGTATTTGTCTGTTCATTGCTACATCCGATCCCCAAAAAGCAAAACACAAAAAGGGAATAGATCGTTATAGGAAGAGTTCTAGATTGCATAATAAGCATATTTTCAGCGCATCAAAATCCAATTAGCCATCAAAAATATCATATTTCAGCGATTATACAGCCCTTCTGTAAAGAAGTTTTGGTCGACTCAATGGCTGTTATCTTTATTGTTAACGTCTTTTACTGCTATAACGTATGCCCAATCTTTTGAAAAAGAAATCATTTTTGGAAGTAGTGCAAATGAATCTATTGAAAAAATGCAGTTTGCAAGAGAAAAACAAGTAATTGCTGGTTTGTTTGATGGAACTTTAAGTATAGATGAAAGTAATATTTCAACAAAAGGAGGACGCGACATCTATCTCATGCAATTGGATGCATCGGGGGCAGTGGAGTGGATAAAAACAGGTGGAAGTAATGCCAATGATGAATTGTCTACCCTTTTTATTGATGATGATTATAATATTTATATTCTTGGTAGTTTCCTTATCAATGCGCAATTTGATTCCCTTCAACTCAATAGTACAAGTGGTTCTGAGGCTATTTTCATTTGTAAATATGATTCATCTGGCGAGTTATTATGGGGAAAAAGTTTTAGTAGTAGCGCTGCACAAGAAGCAACAGATTTAGTAGTAGATGAAAATGGAACAATTTACATTACAGGAAATTTCGGCGGTATACTTATTTTAAATAATCAATCTTATACGGCTCAAGCCACCCAAGATGCCTTTGTATTAAAGCTTTTTTCGGATGGAACAGTCGATTGGTTTTCTCACCAAGGAATTAGTGGAAAGATTGAACCTGAATCTATCGTCATTTTTGATGATAACAAGATTAGTATAGCTGGCAATTATCGAGGTAGCGTCGCCTTTGCTAATGATACTATTCAAACCAACACCAATGATGATGATGTTTTTTTAGCCCAATATGATGAATGGGGGCAACCACTTTGGATTCAAAAAGCAGGAGGCGTTTATCAAGATGTAGTCATCGCTTTAGTACAAAATGAAAGTGGGCAACTTTTCGTGGGTGGGCATTTCAGAGGCGTGATGACACTTAGTGACGGTACACGAATCGAAACGAATAACATTCAAGATCAAAACCTTTTCTTGCTAGAATATAATTTAGAAGGACAACCAATAGATGCTGTTTCTTTAGGTGGTTTAGATGAAGAATTAGTACGAGATTTATGTTTTTATAATGCTAATACTATTGCTTTTTTAGGCTATTTTAGCGAGGGACTTCAATTGGGAGGATACAATGAAACTGCTAATGGAATTATAGATGCATTTATTGTAGGCATAGATGTGGATACAAAGACCGTTCAATGGCTAGAAACACTGTCGGGAGATGGAATCGTCATTGGAAATACTATTGTGGTGGATGAACAAGAACAAATTTATATTGGAGGCGGATTCAATCAATCTCTAGTAATAGATGAAAATATGTATAACAGTTTAGGCTTTTATGATGGCTTTAGTGTAGCGCTTCAACAAAGTATCACACCTGTTCAGTCACTTATTCCAACTTCTTCTACATGGAAGGTTTTCCCCAATCCAAGTCAACAATACATCAATATAGATGCTCCTGTTTCTATTGAAAAAATACAATTGTTTTCTTTAGATGGGAGATTGATTTTAAGTGTAGATCAAAGCAATCAAATAAATATTTCTCTATTATCAGATGGTTTATATCTTTTACAAATGTATAGTGCAAATGAAGTGCAAATTCAAAAAATTAGCATAAAAAAAGGTTGAACCAAATGATTCAACCTTTTTCAAGTATTTTTTTTGGTTCTTTGACTTTTCCCGTGAAAAAAGTCAATTCAAATCTAAAATCGTTCACTTCTTACAGTCGTTTACTCTTTTAGATTTGAACTGACCACAGGATTTGTCAAAGAAGGTTATTTTTTATAAGCAAGAACTTATCGTTTCTTTCTCAATAAATTACCTAGCATACCTACAGCATCATCTATAATGCTACCATCACCATCTTTATCTAAGAAAGATCCAATCATATCCAACATTGGATTTTTATTCTGTTTACGTTGTTGCTGTTGTGCACCAAGTACACTACCTAATAAATCGCCAATTCCTCCAGAATCAAGATTATTTTGACGTTTCTGTTTCCCTAATGCTCCCATAATAATTGGAGCTAAAGTTGCCATAAGGTTGCCTGTTTGACCAGAATTTAATCCGCTCATTTGGCTAATCATATCAGCAGCTCCTGATTGACGTTCTCCCAAAATGTGCTTTAAGATTCCTGCACCATTTAAGGTACGTTCCATACCTGCTGTATTGGCAGATCCTCCTAAAATATCTGATAAATTATCAAGAATACTTCCGTCATGATCTTTATCGAGTGCACCAGCTAAAGCTTCCGCACCACCAGGTTTTTGTGCATTTTTGGCCATAGCCCCCATAAGGGTTGATAAGATGCCACTAGCAGCACTTGCTGTTTGTTGGCGATCTTGAGCTCCAATTTGTTGTGTTAATTGATCTAAAAGACCTTCTGATAATTGCCCTTGGAGCATGTCCATAATATCCATAGTTGACTTTTTTAATGGTTGAAATAAAATTATGAATTATAATAAATATCTTGTTTTGTTCAGAACGAGTAATATAAAGAAATGATTCTACTTTTGCAAGTGGAATACCATAGAGCTACAATTCAATAAAGCAATCACATTTATTTTTTTGCATGAAAATTGCAATAGTTTTATTAAATCATTAGTTTTAATGCTAAGAATATTCTTCCTTTCAGTCACACTTTGCTACTCCTTATTCATACAAGGACAACTCCTACATACACCTGCCAATATAAAACAAATTCAAGAGGGCTCCTCGCTTAATTATGTATTGATTCCTACTAAGCTACATATCCAACAATTATCATTGCCCATTCGACAAGCTCATAGCATTTTCCTATCACCAGTAAAGACGGAAGGTAAAGCGAAAAAGTATCATAAGAAAGCGTTAAAATCTATAAAAAAGAAAAATCAAGAAGCCGCATTGAGTTGGTATGATAAGGCTTTCAAACTCGCTCCCAAAAACTATCCACTCTTAATTGAATATGCAACATACTGTAGTCAAATTGAACAATTTGATAAAGCCAATCTTTTATATGAAATAGTATTTTTTGATTTTCCACAATCTTATAAGATTCATCAGCTTTTAGCAAAAAATTTCGTCCGCCAAAAAAATTATGAAAAGGCCCGTTATCATGCTACGCTAGCCCATCTTTTTAATCGGAATGACCCTCAGGTTTATCAACAATTACTTGATTTATCAAAATTATCTGGTGACCATTTTCAAACATGGTCATTTCGCCCTAATTATCAGCTACAGTTTAACGAAAAAGATCAAGAAGTTCAGATGATTTATACTGATTCCGTTTGGTTGGGTTATATCAATTGTAAAGCCGTGTGGAAATTTGAACCTGATTATGCCGAACGTATGAAATTAATTTCCGACAACCCCATCGAAATAATTGAAGAAAAAGAATGTCTTTTAAATGCTGTTCTTGCCAATGAACGTTTAGAATCACCCTATAAAGATCCCACTTTAATTGGTTTGGCAAAAGCAATAGAATATAAGTTTATTAATGAATTTATCCTCTACGAACAATGTTTACGAGAGCAACCTGAACTGATTTTAGAGCGTTCAAATGAAGAGTTAAATGCATTAATGCAATATCTAAAACTAACACACATCAATAAAAAATAACTAAAATCCATTTCAGACCAAAGTATAGTTTTGTACCTTCGAGTAGAAAAATCATAGTATTCTATGTTTGAACATCCCCATCCGTCTACACCTCCCCATTTTGATGCGGCTATTCTACAAGCGGCTCATCAACACATCCTCGATGTTTTCAACAGTAAACATGACCCTCGTTTAGTCTATCACAATTATCAGCACACCTGTGGTATTGTACAATCCATTCAAGAAATCGCAAGCGAAGAGCAGCTAAATGATAATGAAACGGAACCTGCATTATTGGCAGGCTATTTTTCCAACATTGGCTACTTAGAAAAATATGACAATCCATTAGATGACGCGATTCGTCAATTGTCCGTTTTTTTAGAATTGAATAATTACCAAGCTGATCTTTTTCAGATTGCCTTACGGTGTCTTCAAAACATTAATCTCAATCAACAGCCTCAATCAAAAAGTGAGCAGGTCTTTGCCGATGCCGTCGCTATTCAAGCATTACATCGCAATTTTTCAGAGATGGGTCCCTTACTTCGACTGGAAGAAGAACTCCTGCAAAAACAAAAATATTCAACCGCAGAATGGGCGCAATTTCAATTGCAGCATCTCATGCAAATAAAATTCTACCTACCTTATTCTAAAAAGCAATATGAGCCTATTATTGCAAAAAATATTTTAGCGCAAAAGCAAGTCGTTGAAAAAACCAGTAATCCACGTTATGCAGCTTCTAATCTTGATGGTAAAACTCGTAAGTTTCAGGCCATCGAACGCAAAATGCCCAATAGTGCGACGCAAACTTTTTTCCGCGCCAACTATCGCAATCACATCAACCTAAGTGCTATTGCTGATAATAAAGCCAATATCATGATTAGCGTCAATGCGATTATGATTAGTGTGCTGATTTCGGTTATTTCTTACGGAAATATCATGGAAACGCGTCCTATGATTTTGATGCCTGTTGTTATTTTTCTGGTGAGTGGATTGACTTCCTTAATCTTCGCCGTTTTATCGGCACGTCCCAAAGTCACCAATGTAAATTTTGACACCAATAGCGTAGAACAAGCCAAACGTAATATTGTCTTTTTTGGAAACTTCGTACAACTCGATTTAGAACAATACGAAGAAGCGATGGATGCCATGTTTCGAGATAGTGAACTCATTTATGGGAATATGACGAGAGATTTGTATTATCTCGGAAAAGTCTTAGATAAAAAATATAGCTACCTCACCATTTCTTATAATGTTTTCATGGTTGGTTTTGCAGCTACTGTTCTGTTGTTTTTGATTATGATTGTACTATAAATGCTAATTCAAGCACTCATTTATCCTTAAAAGTTTATCTTTTCTTTGTAAAAAGAAGTGATTTTACGATATTAGTTGTCGTAAAAGTCAACTACACTAAGGCATTAGTGATCAATAAACACAATTACTAACTGTCAAGCTATTCTACACATACTTACCAAGTAAAGGTTATCACACACCAATTTACCCACTCACTCTAATTGCAAATTGTAGTTCAGTTTAGATTTTAATTATACACCAAAATAACCATAAAATGAATCAAACAAACTACTCTAGAGGTATGTTTTTGTGCTTAACACTTCTATTTGTCAATGCTTTTATAGTCCAACTACATGCACAGCAAAATCCTATTTGTGAAGAAGATTGTAGCATCGAAATTTTTTCTATCCCCTTAAATGAACCGCTCAATTCGGGAGAACAATCCTCACCAGAACGAACTGAAGCCTATAAAAAAGCTTTTCTGCAATACAAGCAAATGAAGGCTAACTATGCCACCAAGCCGAATTGGACGAATGAATATTATGCCTCCGAATTAGGCGGAAAAGGCTGTTTACGCCTCTATCAATTAGAAACCAATTTTGCACACGAACATGAGCATAATCCCGAATTTAAAAAATTCATTCAAGCCAACGAACCCAATGCAGCTACTTTTGTAAAAGATGGATTTGAAGCAAGTCGAAAAGCCATGAACTTGAAGACACGTATGAGTAATCATTGCTCTCGTGAAATGAAAGATTTAGAAAAACAAGCAGGACCTGCCCTTGCTGATCTCAATCCTGCTTATCGAAAATTAGGGCAAATATTGGGCTATTTTGATGAAGAAGGAAATCTTTTAAAACCTTTCGAAGCACCCACTCCCCCTCCTTCTACTCCATCTAAACTGAGCAAAAAAGAACAAATCGCTCAATTAAAAGAACAAGTGGCTAATTTACCCCTCGGTGCGCCTATGGCAAACAAATTAGACGGCATTACCAATGGGCTTGACGCTGCTCAACCCAAAATTGGTGCATTGAAAAATCTTCTCAGTGATTTAACTTCTCGTTTTTCGAATCTTCTTCCAAAACCTACCGCTTTACTCTCCAAATTAGGTAAAGTAGGCGAGGTAGTGGATGCCCTAAAAGATTTTGTACCCAATATGCCGAAGCCTGATTTATTAAAAAAAATCGGTAATCTATTCAATAAGAAAAACGATTTAGAGAAAAAGGTAAAAGATGCCGTTAATAAATCAGGAAAACTAAAAGATGTTTTTGATGAGCTAACGAAAAAAACAGATAAAGCAAAAGATGATTTATCCAAACAAAAAGATAAAGTAGGTGGTCTAAAAGATATTTTGGATGCACTCAATAAAAAGAAAGACGACATCAGTGCTCACCTAGAAGATAAACCGAAAAAAATACTAGAGGAACTCAAAGAAAAAGTTGGGAACTTGGTCAAAGATGCAGACGATCTTAAGCAAAAAGCAGAAGATGCCCTTCAACAAAAAGATAAAATTGAGGAGACTATCGCCGATTTAGAAAAGAAAAAGGACGAACTCCTCGATCAACTAAAAGGAATGGAAGATCAAGTAGGTGGATTAGAAAATGAACAAGATGATTTAGCCCAAGAAACGGATTTTATCCAAAAAGAAGTCGATGCCATCAAAGAAGTAGAAGAAAAAATCGAAGCACTTAAAGAAGAACTCAACAAACGCGATAAAGAAGAAGAATGGGAAACCGAACTCGGTGATTTAAAAATTTTCCAAGGCAAGCTTAAAAATTTAGTGGCAGGAAAATTATTAGATAAAGTAGAGAAAGTCATCAATGGTGCGAACCTTTTAAGTGGTGTCGTAGAAGCTATCATTGGTAAGAAAACGAAAATCCAAGAAAAGATAGAAGGCTTTGCTACTAAGATTCAACAAGCTAAAGATCTTTTTAATGGTAAAAAAGAAAATCTCGATGGACTAAAATTAGAATTAGCCAATCTCATCGCAGAAAAAGCAGGACTCAAAGATAAACTCGGTCAACCTATTGCTGATATAAAAACAATCGACGATCAAGTCAAAGCCTTTATTGAAAAATATGATCTATTTGATAAAAAAGATAAATGTGTCGATACCGAAGATTTAGAAGAAAAAATAGAGGAAATCAAACAAGAACAAGCAACCACCGAACCTGAACTCGATGAGCTGGAAAAAGAAATAGAAGAAGCCACACAAGAAGAAGAACGCCTCGAAGAAGAAACAGCAGCCATAGAAGAGGAACATAAAGCGGTAGAAGCCGAAGAAGCTGCCAAAGAAGAGGAACTCAAAGCCGAAGAAGCGGCGATTAAAGAAGAATTTGGTACGGATGTCAAATTAGAACCTGTTCCTACCGAAGAATGGGCGGAAAGTTTTGAGGTGGAACGTCCATATTGGGATGCTGTATTTCATCCTGACAATGAAGTGGTAGAGGGTTTTAAAGGCAAATATTTCCAAATTCGTTTAAAAGATGCCAACAAAAATGTCAAACTCTTATTTGACCCTGGAAAATACTACATGAGTAAGGGCGATTTCCGAGATAATTATGGCTCTACTATTGGTTCCTTTGTAATGGAAGCCATTCACGCCATGAAAAAATCAGATCAGGAAAAAGTGAAATTATTTGTACAAGGGAGCGCTGATGTAGCAGGAGCTGCTACTTTTAAAGGCAATTTAGATAATCAGTTTTACTACGATAAAATTGATGTATTACCTAAGAATAATGCAACGGGCGGATACGCTAATTCCAGTTCAAATAAACAAATTCCTACTCAAGGATTTAGAAATACCCATCTCCCCGATTTACGAGGGAATTTCCTAAAAGAAATGATAACCGTCTATTCTAAAAAACTAAAACCTATTTTATTAGAAGGATCGGTTACTAAGGAAAACGATGAAAGTGATCGAAATGCCATTATTTATCTATTCATTCCCGATGAGATACTTTCGGCTTATGAATAAAATCCTTTCCTAAAAACCAGAAAGCCCAAATGCGAAATCGCATCTGGGCTTTCTGGTTTTAACATATTTTTATTTACGCTAAATTCGGGTACAAATAAGTCTGTAGCCAATCTGGAGAAAACGGTTTCCATTCTCCTTGTTGATTTAGGCGATTGGCGATTAATTTTAAAACTGCCAAATTATGTCCTAAACCACAATGGCTACCGTAAACTTCTATATTTTGAACAAGGGGATATTCTTCTGCTTCTTTCTCCATACAATGTTCCCAAGAAACAATACCATCTCCTTTGGTATAAATCGCAGTAACAGGCACTGGAGGCGGCTCTTTCAAACGATCTAGAAATTCAGGATTGATATCACTTACTTCATTGCCTGAAATGAGTTTATATAACCAAGCCACATTATTTTTCTTAGTCAAACCAGCAAAAGGAGATCCTAATGTAATGACTTGTTGTACTAAATCAGGAAAATCGCGCGCCACCTCACGGGCATACACACCACCTAAACTCCAACCAACTAAGGTTACTTTTTCTTGATTTTCACTTTGAATCGCTTTCAAGCGATCATGAAGGGCTTGTACATAATTAGGAGAGCCATAATTACGTCCTAAATCCCAGGTATAAGAATTATACCCTAAATCATCCAAAAAACGGCGTAATGGTCCAGTAGACCAATCACTTGCCATAAAACCTGGAATCACCAATACAGGATGTCCTTTCCCCTGATTTGATTTATCCATAAAATGATGACCAATGCGATATAAGCCATACTCTGCAATCGCTCGACCACTTTCCGTCGCAAAAAGAAAGAACGACGGTTTTTTTACTGCATTGGATTTATTTTTTCCTAGTCCGAACATCGTCTCAAAATCTAATTAACTGATGAGATAAGTAACTTATCTTTTAGCATAATATTAAACTATTATGATATGAAATAGTTCAAGATTAGTGCCATTCAAAGTCACATTACAACATAAAATTAATGTATTTTGTTGTTTTATGAAATTTTTTTTGGAAAAATTAACATTAAAAAGAATAAAAAACGTGTTTCAGGAAAGATGATAATCTTTTGTTAAAGACTTATAGTTCCTTGATTAATAGGCATTTATAAAAAAGCCTGATTCAATCCCCATTAAAAAAGGACTAAATCAGGCTAAAACAAATAAAATTCTGTTTTCTTATGAAATTACTTCATTTTTAATCGCATCAAAGGTTGCATAAGCCTTTTTTAACCGATTTAATACTTCCTCTTTTCCTAATAATGCCGCCATTCCAAATAAATCTGGGCCTTTCGTTGTACCTGACAAAGCAATTCGAAGCATCGGAAATATTGCCCCAAATGAAAGTTCATTGGTTTCAATATAGCCTTTAATCGTAGACTCAATTTGAGCTGTATCAAACGTAGCAAGCTCACTCAATTGTTCAGAAATGGCATCAAAATGGGGCTTATTTTCTGTTTTATATCGCTTTTGAATCGTCACTTCATCATACGCATTAACAGGCTCAAAGAAATAAGCTGCTGATTCCAAAAATTCTGGAAAGAAGGTCACCCGCTCTTTCATCAAGCCTGCAAAATCAGTCAAGAAATCTTCGCTTGCAGCATAGCCCTTGGCTTCAACTAAAGGCAGCAAACGCTTTGCAATCTCCCGATTATCCATTCGCATCACATATTGTTGATTGAACCATCGCCCTTTTTCAAAATCAAAGCGCGCTCCTGACTTGCCAATTCGTTCTAAAGAAAAGGCCTCAACCAATTCATCCTGTGAAAATAATTCTTGCTCTGTCCCAGGATTCCATCCTAAAAAGGCTAAGAAATTCAACATTGCCCAAGGCTCAAATCCAGTTTCACGAAATCCTGCAAAAGCATCTTCTGTTCCATTCCCTTCCCATAAAAGTGGAAAAACAGGAAAACCTAATCGAGCTCCATCTCGTTTACTCAATTTTCCAAAGAGGGCATCTTTCAAAAAGGATTTAATATCTTTTTGTAGATTACTGTCTTTGTCTCTTAGTTTTAACGTAGCAGAAAGATTTTTAAAATCACGAAGATATTGTATCATCAGATTTTGTACTTTCTTCGCATCCACTTCTCCTTCTGCTTTCTTGGCAAATTCTTGTGAGAATTTCTCTCCAAAATGCTCAATATTTCGCTTATTCAAAAAGGCATTTGGTGATGGTTTCAGAATCAAAGGTAAATGAGCAAATTGAGGTTGTTCCCATCCTAAATAACGATATAATAAAGAATGTAATGCTGTACTTGGCAACCATTCTTCTCCACGAATCACATGCGTGATTTCCATTTGATGGTCATCTACAATATTCGCCATGTGATAAGTCGGCATACCATCTGCCTTGAGCAATACTTTATCATCTAAGGTATTACTATCAAATCGAACGGTTCCCTTGATTAAATCTTCTATAATAATCGTTTCATCGCTAGGAGCAAGAAAACGGATAACGACATTCTCACCCGACGCTCGTCGTTTTGCTACTTCTTCTGCCGAGAGTGTTAAACTATTTTTTCCTTCCGTTCGAATTAAACGTGTTTGATTCGTCGCCATCGCACGTTCTTGTAAGGCTTGCAATTCATCTTCGCTATCAAATGCAAAATAAGCATATCCAGACTCCACTAATTGATGGGCATATTGCGCATAACGATCTTTACGCTCAGATTGCCGATAAGGGCCATGCTTGCCTCCAATCCCTGGTCCTTCAGTTGGCATAATACCACACCACCGTAGTGCTTCTACAATATAATCTTCTGCGCCAGGTACATAACGTGTTTGATCGGTATCTTCAATACGTAATATAAAAGTTCCGCCATGTTTTTTCGCTAGCAGATAGTTATACAAAGCCGTTCGTACACCTCCAATATGAAGTGGTCCTGTTGGACTAGGAGCAAAACGTAATCTCATTTAAAATTTATTTAAAAAATTCGAATAAAAAAGCAGCATTTTGAAATGCTAAGCCGTTTGATTTATAAGTGTTTGTACTCGTGTAGTATACATATAGAATTACCTATAAGTTCCAAATCGGGATACAAAGGTAACTATTTTAAAGTGCTTAACAAGACTTAGAACCATTTCTCAATATTTTCCCCCACGCAGTATTTTATAGTTTAAAAGACTATATTTTATATTATTATCTATCCATTTAGTGTAGGTAAAATTGTACAAAGAATATGCTTTAATCCAAGAATATATCCAAAATTGTTAAACAAACATGTACCTAGTCAAAACGCCCAAATTTATTCAAAATCTTTTCCCAAATTATACCTGGAAGATTCCTTCCACGCATAAAACTGTTTATCTAACTTTTGATGATGGCCCTATTCCTGAGGTAACACCTTGGGTATTAGAACAATTAGCCGCGTATCAAGCAAAAGCAACTTTCTTTTGTGTAGGAGATAATGTGCAAAAACATCCTCAAGTTTTCCAACAAGTCATTAAGGAAGGTCATACTGTGGGAAATCATACCTATAATCATTTAAAGGGTTGGTCTACTGATAATGTGCCTTATTTTCATAATGTACGTCATTGTGCACATTTGGTAAAATCTTCTTTATTTCGTCCACCTTATGGTAAGATGAAGCCAAAGCAACGTCAATTTTTACAACGACATTATCGCATTGTGATGTGGGATATTTTGAGTGGAGATTTCGATCCAACCATCAGCAATGAGCAATGTTTAAATAATGTAATGCGAAATGTAGAAGCGGGTTCTATCATCGTTTTCCATGATAGTTTAAAAGCAGAAGAAAAATTACGTTATGTATTGCCGAAAGTATTGGAGCAACTAAGCGCACAAGGTTATACCTTTGAGGCTCTGAAAGATGAGCAAGTTGTAGATAAAGAATTGAAGACGGCTTAGATAGTCCTTTTAGTATTCGTCAAAAATTATATTCCTTTTTTTAGTTTCTCCAATTAGCTTGAAAAAGAGTGTTTATACCTCTTCTTGTATAAACTGCATTTCGTAGAGTTCTTTGTAGTGTCCGTTTTCGATGGTGAGTAGTTCTTCATGCGAACCATATTCTGCAATTTTTCCTTTTTCTAAGACGAGAATATTATCTGCATGGCGAATCGTCGATAAGCGATGTGCAATGATAATAGACGTTCGTTTCGTGATTAATTTTTCGATGGCATATTGAATAACGGATTCTGTCTCTGGATCAATAGAAGAAGTGGCTTCATCCAGAATTAAAATATCAGGATTGAAGACTAAAGCACGTACAAAGGAGATTAATTGTCGTTGCCCCATCGAAAGTGTTGCTCCACGTTCCATTACTTCATAATCATATCCACCTGGTAATTTTTGGATAAATTCATGTGCTCCTATCATTTTAGCCGCTTCTATTACTTGCGCTCGCGTAATCGTTTCATCACGAAGGGTAATATTTTCTAACACACTTCCAGAAAAAAGGAAAACATCTTGTAAAACGATGGCGATATGTTCACGTAATTGATGCAAGTTATATTCTCGAATATCCACGCCATCTATTTTGATACTACCTTTATTAATTTCATAAAAGCGATTTAGAATATTAATGATGGTTGATTTTCCAGAACCTGTACTTCCTACCACTGCAAGTGTTTTCCCTGGTTCTATCGAAAAATTAATATCTCGCAACACATAATTTTTACCAACATAAGCAAACCAAACATCTTCAAAAGAAATGTGTCCATCAAATTTTGTAATGGGCGTAGTTCCTTTATTTTCAATAACACTATCTTTATCTAAAATGCGAAAAACGCGATCTGCCGCCACCAATCCCATCTGTAAGGTATTAAACTTATCTGCCAACATTCGCATTGGACGAAACAACATCGATAAATAAAGCGGAAATGCCACAAAAGCCCCAAGTGTTACCGTACCTGAAATATAGCCTCGCGCGCCCCACCACACCAATAAACCCAATGAAGCCGCAGAAATAATTTCAATTACAGGAAAGAAGATCGCATAATATAAAATAGAATCTAAGTTGGCTTGTGTATATTCTCGATTGATGGCTTTAAATTTTTGCATTTCTTGATCTTCGGCATTGAAAATCTGGACAATACGCATTCCTGTGATACGCTCTTGTAAAAAAGCATTCATCCGTTGTATCTGCGTACGTACAACTTGATAAGCTGCTTTTACTTTTTCCTTGAAAATATAAGTTGCTGCAATCAAGAAAGGCATCGTAGTCAAACAAACCAAAGTCAACTCCCAACTAGTATACAACATTACAGCTAAAACGGCTATTAAGGTCAAAATATCCGCAACGATGGTGATAATACCTTGTGCGAAAATGGTATTTATAGTTTCAATATCATTTATCGTTCTAGTAGTAGATGTACCGATGGGGGTTGTATCGAAATAGGTGAGTTTCAAATTGGAAATATGATTAAACACTCGTACCCGTAAGTCGCGAATCACACTTTGCCCCAACCAACTTGTAGAATAAATAAAGAAATATTGAAGAATAACATGAAGCACTAATATTCCTAAAATAATCAAGGCAATTCGTCCCATTCCTGCTACATCATATTTAAAAATATAGTCATCCACCATCACCTGCAATAAATAGGGGCGTAAGATCGCCAAGGGCGCCAGCACTACCGCTAATACTGCCGCTAAGATGAAAATCATCTTGTAAGGCGTAGCCAAACGAAGTACACGCCCTAATAATTGGTAGTCGAATTTTTGCTGATTTTTTTCCATAGGTGTATGTCTACTCAACACATGAGTAAACATAAGGTTGTTCTAAAACTACAATATTAGGAATAAAATGAGCTTCTTTTGAGAAAGTGGAAGGAATTTTTTCGATTAATCTATGCATTTTGAACAGCAACGATTTCTGTAGGGCGAATGAGTTCTTCTCCACGCAGATAGCCAGGGCGAAGTACCTCTACGATTTGTCCATCTTCCAATTCTGGATTCGTTATGGTGTGGATAGTTTGAGTGAATTCAGGATCAGTCATCATAGTAGGACGAAGTGGAATGACATTATTTTGAGACAAAACAGAAAGTAAAGGATCTTTAATTCGTTGATAAAATGCATTGATCATTTCTACTTGTTCTGAAGTAGCTCCCTTGGCATTGACGAGTTCATTTCGGCGATTAATTTCAATTTCGTCTAGTTGATTAATAATACTCATAAAAAAGGATCGCATTTCTTCTTCATATTGATTAGACTGTTCTTGGAGTTGATGTTTTAATTGATAAATCTCTTTAAACAGTTTAACCGTTCGCCTTTTAATATTTTGCATGTCATCTGTCATACTATCGAAAATTTATAGTCAAGGTATCTCCTTTTCGAAGAGATCGTGTATCGTAATAACCATTATCTTGGCCAATTTGATAACCTGCTCTCCAGTTATTGAAAAAGAGTGTTCCTAAATCTCCTAACTGATCGCCTTCTTTAATTACGTATTCTACATCTCGCACTTTGGTTGCGTCAAATGCTTCGACTTGTAACTCAAGCTCTTTTACTCGACTACGATAAAAATCTAGTGAATCAGTATCATTTGTTAAAACAATTTTAGCTTCATCTTTAGAAGAAGGAGTCGCTTCAGCCATGGTGGGATCAACTTTTTTATTAGAATAACGTCCAAAGATCAAGCCAAGTAAAGGGAGTAATAATACTGCCAGTATAAGCTTATTGAATCGAGATTGGCTTTTTTCAATATCTGCTTTGTATTGTTTTTTCAATTCTAGCAATTCCCCATCTGTAGCAATACTTTCTTTTAAGGTATCAACATATTGATCTTCTACCGTATCCATTAGTGTGAGTAACATTAAATCTGAACCACAATTGGTACAAGTGGCTGTTAATTCAGATTGATTCTTATGTGTGCAAACAGGACAGATCATTTTATGATTTGGCTTTTTTAAAAATCAACAAATACAATGAAGTACATCTTTATTAATTATACTTTTATTAATTATACTTTCAGTCTGCAAATATGTTGGTTTTTCGTTTGTATAAATCTTGGTATAGTTAAAAAAATTAAAATATGTATTAAATAATATATGTATCTTGCATATAAGATCAGCTTTACAAGTTACGTTTTTTTGTTCAAACTGTACATATTTGGTTTAAAATTTGTGGTATCTTTTATTTCAAAGACGACTTATTCATATCTATAATTTACTCGATTACACCCACTAATAATGCGGAAAATACGATATTTATTAGTACTTACCTCGGTAATAGCCTTTCTTTTAGCTATTATAGTTGAATATTCTTCACTATTGTCGCCTAATGCTGACTATTACGCTAATAAGTTAGAAAAACATTTAGACAATCAACGTCAGCAGCTTACGAAACTTGTAGAGGATGCTGATTTTTTTGAACGTTTAATTTACCAAACTAAAGAAGTAGTTGCTACAACTCAAGAAGAAGACTATGCTAAACTAAACCAATTAGCTAAAAAAGTATACACCATCCATATTTACAAAGGGGATTCGCTTGCGTTTTGGTCAAATAATCAGGTGAGTTTTGATAAAAACACCTATGACGCCAATCCTGTAAAAAATTCTTCTTATCGTCGTTTAGGTAATGGGCATTATGAAATTTGGGATCGACGGATTCAATTGAATAATGAAGGTTTTGATTTTATTGCGTTTATTCCCATTCAATATGATTATAAGTTAGAAAGTTCGTATTTGAATGCTTCTTTTACGTTACCGATGAAGCTACCTGAGGAACTGAAAGTGACCGATCAAACTAGTGAATATGTAGTAAAAACAGATAATGAGAACGTACTTTGCTATTTAAATTCAGAGCGTCCACTTAGTCATCCTAAAAAAACAAAGTGGAGTTTTTTCTTTTATTTAATTGGTTTTTTAGCCTTAGGTATTTTAATTGACCAATTTGCCAAGCAACTGATTAAAGAAAAAGCACTTTGGGTAGGAACAAGTTTCCTTGTCTGTAGCATTTTTGGGTTACAATTATTAAGCAGTTTAACAGGCTTCACAGCGCGTTTTAGCAGTATTGAAGTCTTTGAACGCGCGCCTGAATCTTTCTTACTCAGTAACTCGCTTGGGGATTTATTGATTAATATTATACTTCTCCTTTGGGTTATTTTATTTTTTCATCGTCATTATAAAATCCCATCTTATAATCATCTCTCCAAATCTAATCGTATAGGGCTTACTTTTTTACAGTCTTTTGCCATTGTATTAGCCTTATGTAATGTGGGTTTTGTAATGAAAGGATTGATGCTGCATTCTAATATTCCTTTTGATTTTGACAATTTATTCAATTTTACTTCTACTGGTTTATTAGCGATAAGTGGGGTCATCTTTTTGTTGGCGGCTTTATTTTTATTTAGTCATCTGATGATGATGATGATTCTTCAAATTAATTTGACACGAAGCACGCGTGTCATGGCATATGGGGCAAGTATTCTTTCGGCTGTTTTTCTTTCGTCTTTTTATCAACTTAATTTACCCATCCCTCAATTATTATTATTTTCTGTATTATACATTGCACTATTTGATTTATTTGTTGATAATGAAGTTAATAATTTAACGTGGTTAGTCATTTGGTTGGTTATTTTAGCGAGTTTAGCCTCGAGTCTTTTATATAAATATTATACTGATAAAGAAGTTGCCAAGCAACATGATTACGTTGTACAATTAGCAGAAACTCGTGATACAATTGCAGAATATGATCTTTGGCAGCTTAAACAAGCTTTAGAAAAAGAAGACCTCTTTCGTGAAATTGAAACGCCTTATCACTTTGAAATAAAAGATGATAGCCCTATTCGGAAAAGAATAGATATGCACTTTTCGGCTCTTAAATATTTATTTAATAATTACGATTATAGCTATTCTATCATTAATCAAGAGGGCAAAAGTCTTCTCGCCAATCAAAAAGTAAACGATCAAACGTTCAAAGCAATTTGGGATAATAGTACCTCCACTCCTTTTGAACACATTCACTATACTGATAAAACGGGCAAACTCGTCCATTATCATCTTTATCTTGAAACACTCATCAATGGCGAAGCCGATAATAAAGCCTTGTTTTTAATCGACTTTTACCATAAAAATAAACGTCAATCGAAAGTATATTCTGAATTATTACGCCGACAGCCGTATCGTGGTTTAGAAGGATTGCAAGATTATGATTACGCCATCTATAGCAATGGCGAGCTAGTAGATCGTTCAGGAGATGGCTTTAAAGAAAAACTTGATGTTAAAGAATATCCTTTACCAGCAGCAGGTTCTGTACGAGAACAACGATATGAAGGTAATCTAACAGAATTGATTTATCATGTAGCTGCGACAGAGCAAAAAGCAGAAAAAGTAATCATTCTTCAAAAAGACGATGGGGGAATATTAAAACCCATCTCTTTATTTTCCTACATTTTTGCCTTGCTGATATTTTTTATTTTTCTGACGGGTATCTTAAATATTTTCATTCCTATTTTACCCAATACTTTGAATTTTTCAATTATTCGAAAACCATCTTTACGAAATCGAATTCAGCTTTCTGTGATTTCTTTAACGGTTTTATCATTTATTGTTATTGGAGTTGTAACGGGGGTTTATTTTAGAAATTCATCCAATGATTATCACGAAAACCGTCTGGATCGAAAAACAGATTCTGTGATTCGTGATGTCGAACATGAACTAGATTTACTGGTAAAAGATAGTCTAAATATAGCTGATTTAGACCTACGAGCTATTTCCAATATTCACCGATTAGACATCAATTTCTATGATACAAAAGGAAAATTAGTCAAATCTTCTGAGATAGATATTTTTCGTAAAAATATTATCTCTAAAGAAATGCATCGTCTTGCCTTTCAAGAGTTATCACATTCTACTTCTAATCGATTTGTAACCGATGAAGAACATATTGGTGAATTGAATTATAAAGCAGCATACGTACCTTTGCATATCCGAAAAAACGAAAAATTAGGTTATTTAGGACTACCTTATTATTCTCAGCAAACTAATTTACGCGAAGATGTAACTGTCTTCATGGGTACACTCCTAAATGTATACGTCTTTTTATTATTGATTGCGGGAGCTATTGCGATTGCTGTAGCCAATTCGATTACCAAACCAATTGCCGTTATTGGAGATCGCTTAAAGCAGTTTAAATTGGGTGGTCGAAATGCAAAATTAGAGTGGAAAAGCCAAGATGAATTAGGTGAATTAATTGATGAATACAATGCCATGGTACAGAAGATTGAAGAAAGTGCTGAACTCCTCGCGCAGTCAGAACGAGAAGGCGCGTGGCGTGAAATGGCGAAACAAGTGGCACATGAAATTAAGAATCCATTGACACCTATGAAACTTAGTATTCAATACCTGCGTCATGCTTTTCGTTCAAATAGTGATGATATAGAAGCATTGCTGAAACGTGTAACCAATACTTTGATTGAGCAAATAGATAATTTGGCACAAATTGCTTCTGAATTTTCCAATTTCGCAAAAATGCCTCGTGCTGAAAATCAAAAAATTGAGCTTAATCACTTGGTAGAAGGAGTATATGATTTATTTAAAGAACACCGAGATAAGAATGTGAGTCTTGAAATACCACCGCATGCCTATTATGTATATGCGGATAAAAATCACTTGATGCGGGTATTTACCAATTTGGTTAAAAATGCCGTGCAAGCCATTCCTGAAGATCGAGAAGGGAACATCAAAATCAAAGTATTTGAAGACGCACATAATGTCATTGTGCAAGTAAAAGATAATGGAACAGGTATCTCCGATGAGATGAAAGAAAAGGTTTTTGTACCTAATTTCACCACTAAAAATTCAGGAACTGGACTCGGACTTGCGATCTCTAAAAATATTATTGAATCTGTAAATGGTGATATTTATTTCGATACAGAGGTGGGCATTGGTACATCTTTCTTTGTTAA
Source organism: Saprospiraceae bacterium (assembly GCA_020628645.1). Classification (GTDB taxonomy): domain Bacteria; phylum Bacteroidota; class Bacteroidia; order Chitinophagales; family Saprospiraceae; genus JAHDES01. The sequence continues at coordinate 29,774 of JAHDES010000029.1, read as the reverse complement.
ATTACCCATTATTGAGGTAAAAGAATTAGAAGAGGTGATGTAATCCCTTCATCAAATAAAGAAAATCAAGGCACCTAAACCAACTAAGGCATAAATAGCAATTCCTAGTACTACAAAGCCCCCTGTCACTATAGCAAATATAGAAAGTCCTTTTCCTTTTCTTTCTTTATCCTTGACTAAACGCAGAAGAGCTATTAAACCTAAGATAAATGCTGTGATGGAAGCTGCTGTAAATAATAGCGCAAAAAAGAAGGATTCATATGTAATAGTGAGAAAAATCGCCATAAGCGCAACAAGCCCCATGGCTGCAGCTACTATACTCATGGGAAGTGTTGGTTCCGTTCGTTTAGTTTTTTTCTTTTTTTTGCCCTTGTTTTTAAGTTGTTTTTGTTGATATTTGGCAAGTTTACGAACTAGTACTCGTTCTAAGAAAGTAGTTTTTTCCTTAGAGGTATGAATTAATATTTCTTTTGACGTGTTCCCTGTCTTTACAAAAGCCTGAGCATCTTGTACAAATCCAAAAGAAAAGAAGAAGATCGATAAGATTATCCAATATGTTTTCATCTGTTTAAGTTATTGTCGTGAGCTGACTGCAAGTCGTCTTACGATTAGTTTAATCATTATTTTGTGTGTCTATTTACAGTCATGGATGTTTCATCTGTTTAAATGTTTTGTATAAAAATTAAACGCTAAATCATCCTTTTCATTTTAATTTTTATTGTCCTTTTAATTTGAAATCTATTTACCATCATAAATCATAGCAGTATGTGGAATTCCATCTTCTAAATATTCCTCCCCTACTGCTTGAAATCCCAAATTGGTATAAAATCGTAATAAATAAACTTGTGCCGAGATTTTTATTTTTTGCTCCCCAAATAAAGAGTGACATTCTTGAATAGAACGTTGCATCAATTCCTGCCCAATACCCTGCCCGCGCACTTTTTCAGAGTTAACTACACGTCCTATAGACACATAATGTTCATACGAAACACCTTGTGGAACGATTCGTGTATACGCCACTAAATCATCTCCTTGATACGCCATCAAATGCCAAGAAGCTTGATCTTTTCCATCTGCATCTAGATAAGGACAATCTTGTTCTACCACAAATACTTCTTGTCGCAGCACCATAATATCGTACAATTGCTGTAGACTCAATTTATCAAAAGGACAACAAAGCCAATTTATCATGTAGCTGGTGTTTTGCGTTTGAGGATAAGTAAATAACCTGCCAAGGTTTGGACATTATGCGACATGCTGACTATCTTTTCCAGTCGTTCTAATTCATAATCCTCATTATCTGGATGATTTAGTGCCCCTCCAATATCTCTTGCTAACTGATCACCATTGAGTTGACCATAAGAGTTCATTTTTTTTGAAACTTCTACATCAATAAAAATGGTTTTATAGGTATCATTCATTTATTTAAGTTTTAATTTCTTCTCTTCCAAAGGTACAATCCATTCTGACTCTTTCAAAAACGACCATTCTTCTCTCGCTAGATCAATTGTATCAACTGTATAATTTTGATAATGTCGATGATTTAATTTACAACGGATTTTAGCATAAACCGCAACAGAATCGGTCTGCCATTTTTCCTGATATTCATCTCGAATATGATGCGCAAATTGCAAGATCATATCAGGATGGGTGTATACTTTTCGATATTGGCGATCAGAAAGATAGTCTTTAGGGCGAACTACTTTTAATTCATTTGTAGATAAATTCTTTACTTTAAATTGCCCTCCTCCTCGCTTACCTCGTAACATCATCCGCCATGAATAACGATGTCCTTCTTCCGTCCATGCTACATTCCCTTTAAAATAATGATGCCTAAATGGCACGCTCAAATGCAATAAACACAATAGGATAATACTTCCAGCGATTAGCTTTTTTTGAAAAGGTGTAAAAATATGAGTGGATCGATTTATTATTTCTACATTATTCTTATTTAAAAGACCTTGCCACCAAATAGGTAATTGTTGGAATTTAGGAAATCGCTTTTGTAAATACGCCCCTACTTTTTCTGGGAAATCAGGCGCAAAAAAGAGTAGTGTCATACAAATGGACAACCACGGAAAAATGCCAATTTGAAAAATAATAGTATTTGTCAAATGAAAGAAAATAGCCGCTCCCAATGCCCACCATCTCGTACGACGAAACAATAACATGGGCACAATGAACAAATCCAAGGCTAATCCTCCATAACTCATAAACCAAGCCAGCCATTCTTGTTCCAAAATTCCTCCTACTAAAAACATTTCTCTTTTTCCTTTCAGCCATATTTTCAAGGGTTGAGCCTGAAACCAATCTTCATTGATCTTTGCAATACCCCCATAAAAATAGACAACTCCCATAAAGAAACGCAAGAGGAATAATCCCCAAAATGGATAATGGGTATATTGCCGTTTGATTTTTTTCAAAACATCTCCACTATAGGCAAATTGGGCAGGCAGAAAAATCATTAATACACTCAACCAACAAAATAAATAGCCATGATTGAGATAATGCCCTTTCTCTACCAAAAACATATAGATAAATCCAATTGCAAAATAAGTCGTACTCCAACGATAATATCGACCTATGGTTATAAATATACTGGCAACTAAAAGGGATATTAAGAATAACGACATGAAAGGTTCTGGCAGTGGACTCACCCATTGAAAGCCATAATAGGTAAAATGAAATTTAGCTGGATCATAAGCACCTTTGTACCAATGAAAATAGGTTAGCATTCCCATCACATCAGCAAATGCTAATATTCCAAAGGCTATCCGTATAAATACGAGCGAAGAAATAGAGACGGGTTGAAAAAGGAAACGCAAAATGATGATCTAATTTGATTCTACAATAAAGAAACGGAAAATTTCTCAATCCTTATACAACATCGCAGGATCAGCTAGATACCACTGTTCTCGATCACGTGTATAACCAAAAGTGGCATGAGGGAGTTGCGCATTTAATTCTTTCATCACAGCTCTTATTTTTTTCTCCGATAAACTTAAAACAATTTCATTCCCATCAATCAATTTAAAATATAACAAACTGGATTGGTTAAATGCAATTCCAAAAGGCATACGTTGCGTCACGATACTGTAGACCCAAACGATCTTTTGTGGATCATATTTTAAAAGTTGAATCAAATAATTGTTATTTGGCGGCAGCTTTCGCAAATAAAGGAAAAACACATAAAAACCCGTAAAACTTAAAACAATTCCTAGTGCATATAAGGTTTTATTTGTTTCAAAATAGTACGTACTCATCAACATGCCTACCGTAAAAACAAGTAAAAGCATAAGGCATCTGGAGATTACAGCCCATCGTATCGCATCTTGAAGAATCTTCAAATTTTAAAACTATTTTGTTGTTTTTATAAAATTTTTAAAACAATTATTTGACTTTTAATTTCACAATATCTATATTTGTAATCAAATAGTGAATTATCATAATAATATAATCAAAAAAGAGAATATAATTCACTTCAATTTTAAAGAGACGAAATAGTTTGATTATGGAATTACAACTATTAATTAGCAAAAAAGGAACAAAAGTCGTTACTGCAAATCAATTGCATCGTGCATTACGATTAGTTGCCCATAAATATAATAGTAATGTAGATAAATGGTTGTCGGATGTCTATGCTTTTGAGGATGAAATCCGTACACCAACCCTTTTAAAAGATTATGCACCTAGAAATTTTAAATACAGCAAACTAAAAGATTATTACTTATCGCTCGATTTGGCGATTCGTATCACCCTGAATTCTGCTAGCCCTGTAAAACAATTTTATGCCAAATACTTGATGGCGATGAACAATGATGATAGTCGGGACAACGCTAAGACAACAAACAGAACAAACAAGTCTTCAAAACATTCATCCGTTGTTCCTGCGCTGCTCAATCGATCCTCTGCACTCCCTAACGGGGTGCAGTTAGGGCTTTGGTAAAAAACTAAATGCACACGACTTTCGTTTTATCCTCAAAAGCTGATGGAGTCCCATACTCGATTGGCTTTTGTTTGTTCAACAAATTATGTAGTCGAAATTTCTTATTTTTGTAGACTAGAGACGAAAATTTTTGATAGTAATGGCAAATGTAACTTATACAGAAGATAATATCCGATCCCTCGATTGGCGTGAGCATATTCGTATGCGCCCTGGTATGTATATTGGAAAATTAGGCGATGGCTCTGCTCCAGATGATGGTATTTATATTTTAGTAAAGGAGGTTCTCGATAATTGTATTGATGAATACGTGATGGGCTACGGTAAAGAAATTGAGATCAAAATCGAAGATGGAGCCGTTATGATCCGCGATTATGGGCGTGGCATTCCATTAGGGAAAGTAGTAGATTGTGTTTCCAAAATCAATACTGGTGGAAAATATGATTCGAAAGCCTTTAAAAAGTCAGTGGGTCTAAATGGAGTCGGTACAAAAGCGGTAAATGCACTTTCTAATTATTTTAGAGTACAATCTGTTCGAGAAGGAAAAGCTAAAGTCGCTGAATTTTCTCAAGGTGTGATTACGAAAGATCATAAAATTGGGAAAAGTAAAGAAGAAAATGGGACACTCGTCACTTTTCAACCTGATGATACCGTATTTAAAAATTATCGATTTCGATTTGATTTTCTGGAAAGTCAGCTTTGGAATTATGTTTATCTAAATGCTGGACTAAAAATCCATTTCAATGGGAAAACCCTTTATTCTCGAAATGGATTATTGGATTTATTGAGCAAAAAAACGAATCCAGATAACCTTCGCTATCCTATTATTCATTTGAAGGGAGAGGATATAGAAATTGCCATGACGCACGGTCAACAATATGGTGAGCAATATTTCTCTTTCGTTAATGGACAAAACACCACGCAAGGAGGAACGCATTTAAATGCGTATCGAGAAGCTGTTGTTAATACCGTCAGAAAGCATTTTAATAAAAATTATGATGCAAAGGATGTCCGTGCATCTATTATTTCAGCGATTAGCGTACGTGTAGAAGAACCTGTTTTTGAGTCTCAAACCAAAACCAAATTAGGTTCTCAAAATATTGGCCCTAAAGGACCTACTGTCCGAAAATTCATCGGTGATTTTCTAGAGCAAAATTTAGATAATTTTCTTCATAAAAACCCTGAAGTTGCACAAGCCCTTCAAAAACGGATTTTACAATCGGAACGTGAACGTAAGGAAATTGCAGGTATCAAAAAATTAGCAAACCAACGCGCTAAAAAAGCAAATTTACACAATAAAAAATTACGGGATTGTCGCCTTCATTTCAATGACTCCAGTCGTAAAACAAGTGAAGAAGACCGTAAACGTACCACAATTTTTATTACTGAGGGAGATTCTGCCAGTGGATCTATTACAAAAGCTCGTGATGTACAAACTCAAGCGGTATTTAGTTTACGCGGTAAGCCTTTAAATTGCTTTGGACAAACTAAAAAGGTCGTCTACCAAAATGAAGAATTTAACCTTCTTCAACATGCCCTGAATATTGAAGATGGTATTGATGGACTGCGTTATGGGCGAGTGATTATTGCAACAGATGCCGATGTAGATGGAATGCACATTCGTTTACTTTTATTAACGTTCTTCTTGCAATTTTTCCCAGAATTGGTAAGTGGAGGGCATCTTTATATTTTAGAAACGCCGCTTTTCCGTGTTCGGGATAAACAAAAGACGTTTTATTGTTATAGCCAAGCAGAGAAAAATGCTGCCATTGAAAAATTACGTGGTAAGCCTGAAATTACTCGATTCAAAGGATTAGGAGAGATTTCGCCCAATGAGTTTGGTGGTTTTATTGGTGAAGATATTCGTCTTGAACCTGTTTTGCTTCCTGAAGATATGGATATCGAAAAGGTATTGACCTATTATATGGGTAAAAATACGCCTCAACGACAAGTCTTTATCATTGATAATTTACGCGTAGAAAAAGATGAATTAGACGCAGAAGAAGTAGAGGAACTGGAAGAAGAAAGCTAATTTTTCTATAAGAGATTTTCTATAAATTCCACTAACAGTCGCACCCCAAAACCCTTTGCACTTTTATCTTTAGAAAGTATAGAATTTCCAAAGGCAACTCCTGCTATATCCAAATGTGCCCATCGAGGATGATCGTTGGTAAAGAATTCTATGAATTTAGCCGCCGTAATCGCTCCTGCCATTGGTTTTCCACTAAAGTTTTTAATATCGGCAATATCCGATTGCATATCATCCGCATATTCCTCCCAAATAGGCAGTTGCCAAACACGTTCACCTACTGCGTCTCCTGCATTTCTTAAAGCACCTGCCAATTCTTCATTATTGCTAAATAAGCCTCCTGCATGATAACCAAAAGTTCGTACACAACTCCCTGTCAAAGTCGCCAAATCAATCAAAGTATCTACTTTATAATGTTTATTCATATAAGCAATACCATCTGCCAAGATCAAGCGTCCCTCTGCATCTGTATCCGTTACTTCAATTGTTTTTCCACTATAGGAATTAATCACATCGCCTGGATTGATAGAATAAGCATCTACCGCATTATCTGTAGCAGGAACAATTCCTACTAAATGAATAGGTAATTGTAATTTTGCAACCGCCTCCATCGTCCCTAATACTGCCGCAGCTCCCCCCATATCACTTTTCATATAGTGCATATTATTGGGGCCTTTCATCGAAATACCTCCCGTATCAAAGGTGACTCCTTTCCCAACCAAACCAATGCTTGGCAAATTTGATTTAGTTTTCGGCTGATATTCCATAATAATAAAACGAGGAGGGCGTTCACTTCCTCGATTCACGGCAAGAAGGGTGTGTAAACCTAATTCTTCTATTTGAGCTTTATCTAAAACGTCTACTTTGAAACCATTTGCTTTTCCAGAAGCGATTGCCCATTCTGCCAAACGGATGGGTGTGGTATAATTACTTGGTGCATTTACCAAGTCCATAATAGAACATTGGGTTTGGGCAATTGCCCATCCTTTTTGCGCGGCTTTCTTGACTTTTTTATTTGTACTTATTAATGTAAGATTTGCTTTATTTTCTAATAAAGGATGCCGATCCGTTACTTTTTCTTTATATAAACCAATTGCATAAGTGCCTTGACCTAAGCCATTGATAGCAGCTTCAATCAAAGTAGGCTCATTAAAATAAGTGGCATCTACATAATTTGCATTGATAAACAATTCTTTGTGCTGAAACGAAAACTGCTTAAACTGCTGTTGAACAGTTTTATAGCTAATTTTTTTACCACAACCCACTAATACAATTTTCTTTGTACCATCTTTTGTAAAAGGATATAAAAACAAAATCTCCCCTTTTTTTGCGGAAAAATCAGCTTTTATACGTTTAGTATCCAACATAAAATGAGTACAAATTGCTTTAAGCTGCTTTGCTAAGTCATCTGTTTGAAGTAAAGGAATTAATATTGCTTTTGCCTTGGTAGGATAAGACGAGATAAGTTTGAAGGTCATAGTGTTTCTTGACTAGTTAATGTTGGAATAAATAATAAATTTCTTTAAAGATTAAATCAATTGATGAATTTGAGCATATTGAAGTAACATGATGGTTTTAGCATCTCTAATTACTCCTGTTTGCATCAAAGTACAAGCTTCTTCAAAAGAATATTCTAGTACTTCTATATTTTCTTGTTCTTCGTCCAGTCCACCTCCTTCGCTTATTTTCATACTATCATCATATTCTGCTACGAAAAAATACAATATCTCCGTGACCGAACCTGGTGACATATAGGCTTCCATTATTTTTCGCACTTTGGATACTTTATAGCCCGTTTCTTCTTCCGTTTCTTTTCGGATGCAATCTTCTGGTTCATGTTCATCTAATAAACCTGCACAAGCTTCGATCATCATACCATTTTCATTACCATTAACATAAGTCGGTAATCGAAATTGACGCGTTAAGATGATTGTTCTCTTTTTCGTATTGTAAAGCAAAATGGTAGCACCATTTCCTCTATCGTAGGTTTCGCGTTGATGTGTTTCCCAAGAACCATCTTTCTTTTGATATTCGTAGGTAATTTTTCGGAGATGATACCAATTATCAGATAGTAATTCTGTATTCGTAATTTTAATTCTATCGTTTTTCATTTTAGTTTTTTGATCAAAAAAAATTTTAAACTAGGAAAATAACCATTCTACTGCACGAGGAAATTCATGCCCCCATCGTTTTTCATCATGGCGTCCATTCGGGTCGATAGTTAATTTGAAGTTGATTGAATTTTGATCTCCTCCTTGCTTTTCGATGGCATTTTTTAATCGTCGAAGATTGGGCACCATATTCGCACTCTCACTACCTCCTGCATATAAATACACTTTCGTTTCATGTGGATGCAAATGACGAATAATGTCAAAATGAATATTTGATTTTACCCATAAGGAAGGCGAAAAAATCATTAATCTTCCAAATATTTCAGGATGAATAAAACCCGCATAAACACTAATCAATCCACCCATCGAACTTCCACCTATTGCTGTATTGGAACGATCAGAAAGGGTGCGATATTTCCTATCTACATAAGGTTTAAGCGTTTCTGTGATAAACTGAAGGTATCTTTTTCCTTCGCCCAAACCAAAGCGCGTTTCTTTAAACGGCATAAATTCCTTAATCCGATTTTCTTCTGCATGATCAATTGCAATCACAATAACATCTGCTTGCCCACGCTCTGCCATTACTGCCAGTTTTTCATCTATTGCCCAATTGCCAAATGGCGAGTATGGATCAAATAAATTCTGTGCATCTTGCATATAAATGACAGGATAGGACTTCCCAGAAGTTTCATAATCATGTGGAATTAGAGCTTGAATTCTACGTTTCCGCCCCAATTGAGGAATTTCAAAGTCATCCTCTATTAAGATTTTTTTGGGTAAAAATTCTTTGTCAAAGGTATGTCCATTTTCTCGCCAGTGCGGAACTTCATCTTTAATTATATTTTTACCTTTTTCTATTTTACGGTTGGGTACTCGCCCACCATAAGCATCTAGTTCTACAAAATTCCAATCCCCACGGGTGTATTTATATTCAATGGATTCTGGCAATTTAATATAAGGTGGAAAGCGGTATAAATACTTGCCATCCTCTGTAGGTCGCAAACGGAATTGCTCATCTTCGAGTGCCCATTTATTGAAGTTACCCGTAACATAAATTGGACGATCATCATCATTTATCGTTGTTAACTCTAATTCTAATCCCATTTTGATGTATTCCTAAATTTCGTTCTTTTTTGACAAGTTTTTTAAGTCTAAACAAAAGTTTAGCCAAACAGTGCAAAAATACAGTTTCTTCAAATAGCAAGGAAAGATATTTATGGGTCTTTTAGTATTTTCACATAATTACAATATTGAATTTTTGATAAATTGGAGTGCTATAATCATTACCAATCTATAAGATCGTCAACTGAATTAAAAATCCATTATCCGTATCAATTTCTAGATTTGCACCCATTTCTTTCGCTCGTATTTGTAAATTAGAAAGCCCCAAACCAGAAGTTTTCAACTTGGTTTTATTCACACTACCATTATCTTGAATCTTTAATTGTATCCCTGTTCGTTTGTATTTTGTGAATTGTATTTGTAATCGGTCACCGTTGGAATGCTTGGCTGTATTGGTAATAGCTTCTTTACAGATTAAGTATAAATTTTGTCGAATTTGAGTTGGGAGTTTTTTATCAACTGACATATCCGTTATTTTCAAATTGAACAAGATATCTTTCCATTCAAGTGTTTCATTGGCATGTTCCCTGATTCGATCCAAAAGATCTTCAAACCTATCTTTTCTAGCATCAATCGCCCAAACCGTATCTCTCATTCGAGACATGGCATTTCTACTCAGTTCACTAATTCTATTCAATTTAGATTGACGTTCTTTTGAAGCAGTCTGCGCTAATATTTCAGTTTGCATCGTTAATCCTGCTAATACACTACCCACATCATCATGCAAATCACTTGATATTTTAACCCGTATTCGTTCTATTTTCAAGGCTTGCTGCAAACGATACATTAAAATGCTATAAATAATCGCAATTATAGCCATCAGAACAAGCAAATAAAACCACCAAGTTTGCCACCAAGGTTTTTTAATAAATATGGATATGGAATAGGGTTGGAGACTCCAGATACCATCCGCATTCGATGCTTTTATTTTAAATTTATATTCTCCAGCAGGTAAATTAGAATAACGAGCAAAACCATTCTTATCAGCATTTACCCAGTTATCTTCATGGTTTTCAAGTTGGTATTGGAGTTGATTATTTTTTGGGTCGCTATATTCTAAGGCTACAAAATCAAAAGACAAAGTGTTTTCAAAATAGTCTAATTTTAATTCTTTTAGTTCTCCAATTTGTTTTTCGGTATCAAACAACTCATCATTAACTTGCAAACGCGTTATTTGTATCTTTGGAGAATTGGATACATAATTTATTTTTTCTGGTACAAACCGATTTATACCTTTCGTACCACCGAGCCAAATCTCTCCATTTCTTGTTTTTAAAAAAGCATTGGTATTGTATTCATAAGCCTGTAAACCATCAAAAAGTGTAAAACGATGATGCTTGTTCTCTTTTGGAAAATAACGAATGACTCCTCTATTACAACTCAACCACAAACTACCTGATTCATCTGGAATGATACAATAATAGTTTTCATTTGGCGCATCATTTTCTGCTTCATTTAATAAATGACTTGTCCCATCGTGCTTGTTTACTTTGAGTATTCCTGTGGAAGTAGCCATCCATAATGAATGCTCTTCTTCATAATAATCTTTGGCATAACCAATACCTTCAATTTGATTCGTGAGAATGTATTCATCATTTTTGGAGGACAAGATCAAAACTTTAGCGGCATCTACTGCTAAATATAGTTGCTTTTCTTTCGTCTCATAAATGGAGGTGGCTAATACGTTTTGATAATCCCCTAGCGAATGAAAAGGAGCGATAATAACTTCACTATCTACTATTCTACATACATATATACCTGAGTAGGTGGCAAAAAGCGTACGTCCATCTTTAAGTTGATAAACAAATAAGATGTAATTGGGTAAGTTTTGGATGTATTCAAATCGAAGCTTTGTTGCATTCCATTTTAATAATTGGTTGATCGAAACTGCCCATAGATCATCATTGTTGTCTTCAAAGAAAAATTGAATCGATTGCTTATCTTTTATCGTTGGCAGAAATTGAGGAGTAAGCTTCTTTTCTTTTTCTGTTGTTTGATAATAAGCCGTGCGACCACCACTATAGCTACAAAAAAGTTCGCCCCTCCTCGTTTCAAAAATTGCACTTATATTTTGACCAATAAACTCATCCAGATTATCAAATTTTTGTTTACTCAAATTCGTATAATTCACCCCCGATGAAAAGCTACTTATCCATACATTCTCTTGATGATCCTTATATAACTTATTCGGTGTTCTGACTCGTAATCCTAATTTTTCAGGATTATTAGCTGGGATTTGTCCTGTAAACTTCTTAGTATTCGTATTAAAAACAAGAATACCTTGTCCTGAAGTAGCAACCCAAAGTGTGGTATCATTGATAAGGAGCGTAGAATTAACTGTTCCTATATCAAGCTGATTATATTCCTTTAAAATGAAGTGTTTTTTTGTCTCAGGATAGAAAATCACAAGCCCACTTTTACTTCCTAAAAACCAAATTTCTTTATTTTCTTCCTTCCAAGTAGTAAGATGGATAATGTCTATTGCTGCATCAATTGGATCACCATTAAAAATAGTCTGATTATGGAAAGGGGCTTTAGTATCATAAATTGTAATTCCTTTTTTTCCGTTTATAATACAAGAAACGACTTGTTTTATGTCTCCTTTTTCATCTACTATTGGAAAATTATATTGTCCGTCAATGGGACATATTTTGGTGTACGCTTTAGTATAAATATTGAATAAATAAAGCATCCCTGTTTCACCTATCCCAACTCTGACCCAAAGTTGATCCTCTTTATCTAAATGAAAAGCATGATAATTTTCTTTTAGGAATTCCCCCTTATCGTTTTTAATCTGAATGTGTTGAAAACGATCCTTTTCTCGGATATAACAATGAATTCCTTCATAGGTCGTAAACCAAAGATTCGCTTGTTTATCTTCATAAAAATTACTGGTAATAATATTCCCCAACAAACTCGTAGAATCGCCTGAAATAGATTTATAGATTTTTACAGATTTTCCATCAAACCGATTTAAGCCATCTATAGAACTCAACCAAACAAAACCTTTAGAATCATGGAAAATATAATCATTTGACGCTTGAGATAAACCTTCTTCTGGGGAGAGGTAGTGGAACGCTTGATTTTTTACTTGCGCATAAAACCCACTAGGGCTGGTCACACTGAATGCAACCAGCCATATTAATAGAAGCTGTATTTTAAACAAAGTAGTTTTAAAAAATTTCATTGGCATAGATACCACCACAATTAGGAGGACAAGGTAACATACTCATACTTGTAGAAATAGGTCTACCGTCTTTATTTATTGTGCCTATAATAGTTCTTGCAGTATCACTAGAATCAGAAGTGGTATTCGCTGTAAATGTTAGATCGACCAATTCGAAAAGAACATCATCATAATCATTATGATCTTGGAAAAATGCTGTTTTATCAAATAACACTTTGAGTTTTTCTTTATATCCTTCTATCGTTCGAACTTCATTTAATTTATCCATGATATTCTTATCAGAACCTCCACCTCTGTACAATATTTTTGCCGTTTCAAATGGGATTTTATCAACACCTTCCTTAGGCATAATCCCTTGAACTGAAATTGCCCCTTGCTGATTACTAGCTAAACAGAAATGATGGGGGGCAAATAAATCATCTTCTCCTTTCGTTCCAACAGCAATCATTATTAGTTCATTATTGAATGCTGCTGAATACAATCTAAATCCATCACAGCCATTTATATTAAGTAATGCTTCGAGGTTTTTTTTGCTAAAAGAAGCCCTTAAATCAGTAGTGCCTTCAGAAGGAAATAGATGGTTTCCTGCCTTCATTAGTTTATTTTTCCTAGATAATAAATCGCTATAGGATAGATTAACTTCAATTGTTTTTCCCATTTTCTTTTGGTTTTGGAGTGTTTAAAAATATTTTCTCAATGAATTTTAGTTCTTGTATTGAAGTTTATCTAGATGGGAAAGTTTGTGTAATATAGCTATAATTATTGAGCAGCAAGTGCAAATACAATTATAATTCAAGTGTCGTTATAGTTCACCGTCTCTTACTTTTTTAATCACTTCCATCTTACTATTGACTTCCAGTACACGGTAAATTCTTTTGATGTGATCTCTTACCGTGTCAAGTGAAATATCGAGTTTATGTCCAATCATTTTGTAGGACAAACCATCTACTAATGCTTGAACAATTTGCTTTTGCCGTTCTGATAATTGATTATCATGCTTTTTCGTTTTGGGCATAAATCGTTGTGCAATTTTTCGAGCTACCGTAGGTGACATATAAGACCCTCCACGAAAAACGGTAAATATAGCTTCTCGAATTTTTGTAAGTGGTGTCCGTTTAGAAATATAAGAACAAGCACCTGCACAAAGAGCATCATAGATTTTATCATCTTCTTCAAAAGTAGTCAACATAATAATGTCTACATCAGGATATTTCTGTCGAATATGATAAATCCCCTGTATACCTGACATTCCTGGAAGTCCAATGTCTAATAGTAATACATCTATTTCAGGTTTTCTTACAGAACGTGCCTTTTCCAGAAAAAACTCTACACTGGTTACGCTAACTGTGATTGTGATGGACGGATGCTGTGGTATAAATGTTTCTAAACTTTCTTTGATGACCGCATCGTCTTCTATTATGGCTATTTTGATTTCTTCCATAATACAAAGATAAAAAAGCTACGTCTAGCTATTGTCCACATTTTGATGTGGGTGACCTATTTTTCCATTTCCTACTACTTTATTAAATATGTATTGCTTCAATAAAATTTCACTTCCCACATCAAAATGTGGTTCATGCGCCTCAGGCGTCCCCCTACCTTTGTATTATCAATTACGAACAAAAAATCTTGAATGATTTCATTCGCTTTTTGAAACCAAAGAAACAACAATACATCTTGTATAACCTCAAAATTTTAAACCAATGATTTATTTACCCGTACTTAGTCAATTAAAAACAAAACAAGCACTTGAAGAATTTTCAAAAATTTATCAAAAAGCTTCTAGTTTACCCATACCTGAGAACTATTTATACCATCCTGACAATCTAGTTTTCGGTATTACATGGAAAGGGAAATTAATAGGTGGCTTTATTTTGGGTAAGAGTTCATCATTACGAACGATTGAACTTTTTGCCAAAGAGGAAAAGCATGAAGACCTATATCAACAATTGAATGCCAATGGTCAATACACAGAGATTTGCTGTTTTTGGATCAAGCGCGAAGTGCGTACGAAAACATCTCTTAATTTTTTCATCTGGCTTTCGATGGCTTATGCACTTAAACGATATGGTACGCCTTATGTCCTTTTTGGCACCTGTTCTCGTTCATTAGCGCATTTATATTCTGTCACTTCAAAAGTCAAATTTCTAAGCCAAGATTATATCAATCGAAAGTCCACCTTTATTTTTTGGGCAAGGCAACGTCATGCTTTTTCGGGCATTTCAGAAATTGTTTTTTACAAGCTAAAACGAGTATTGAAAATAACGAAAAAATCAAAATCGCTGGTCAATGTGAAAACACTTTAAAGATAAATTTAATCATACACATATTTTTTTAATCACTTTTTAAATAAATCAAAATGAAAAAAGTCACCAATGAATTAGCAGAACAACCTTTAGAGTTGTTAAATCTCCACCACACTTTAGATACATACATGTATCAAGGAATGAAAATGTTACAAGGAGATCAATTTACGGAAAAAATTAAAATGCCAGAAGGTCGTCAATTTTCTTTATCGAGCCACCACAATCCTAATAAGATATCCGCTAAAGCTTACATATGGGGATTTCACATCGTAATCCCTGAAAAACCTTTACAAGAATTATATAAGGCTGCGGATATAACCGCTGCACTAAATGCTCTTATAGGCGCAGGTTTTGGTGCAGGAGGAGTTCCACCAGCAGCTATAGTTATTGGATTTTTAGTAGGTATTTTAGAAGTAGAAAAAGCAGTGATACAAGCTATTGACCGAGGAAAAGGTGTATACCTTAGCTGGTCTTGGTTACAAGTTCCTGCCATGTCCACTCCACCTTTTGTTGGTATACAACCGATCATTACGCCTATTAAGCACTAATTAATTTATTTTACACGTCATCTCTTTAAAAAGATGGCGTGTAATAATAGATTATAATTTTTAGCCTTATAAAAGGCTTTAGAAAATATTTATTATTCATACAATTTCTTTATTTCAGTATAAATAATCGAAGCCGTTTTACTCCAATCAAACAATTGACGTTGTTTTCGTCCTTTTTCAATTAAAGACGTTCGTAAATCTTTGGAAGTACTGATCTTTTTCATCGCTTCCATTATCTCTTCTACTGAAAATGGGTCTACTAATATCCCTGCATCTCCTGCTACTTCTGGCATCGAACTAACATTAGAGGTGATAACTGGAACATCACAATTCATCGCTTCTATAACTGGGATTCCAAAACCTTCAAAAGTAGAGACATAAACAAAACTGTAAGCACAAGCCATCCAAGCACTTAATTCTTCTTCCGTTAAATAGTTGGTAAAATGGATTTCTTTTTGATGAATCGCATTATCGTAGCTATCTTTTACCACTCCCGTTTCCCATGCAAATCGCCCTCCTATTACCAACTGAAAATCAGATTGAGTTTTTACTTTAAATTGGTCAAAGGCTTGAATTAAACGATGTACATTTTTTCGAGGATGTATTGCTCCTACATAAAAGAAGTAAGGTTTTCCTTCGGTTTTTTCTTGTCGAAAGGCAATTTGCTGTTCCTTTGACAATGGTTGAAAAATAGCTCGACAAGCATTGTAAGCTACGGTTATTTTATCCGATGATGTTCCATATTTTTGAACAATATCGTTCTTGGTATATTGAGAAACAGCAATGACTTTATCTGCTTTTGCTACAAATCTAGAGGAGAAATAGTGTAAATACTTTTTTGCTAAAAAAGGAATACGATCAGTATCTCTCTCATAAGCAATATCATGCATTACCAATACTGTTTTCACCTTAGTTTTTAAACTAGTATAACCGTCTGTCGTTAAAAACACATCTACTTTATACTTTTTTAATGCCTTAGGAATAGAGTATTCAAACCACCAATACCAAAGAATAGGATGACGCGCTTGCGGAAATAAAATGACAGGAGTAATATTCGGCGCAAATACAAATTCATCAGAATAGTCTCGATCAAAAAAGAAAATAAACTCATCTTCAGGATGCGCCTTTACCATTTCTTTCAATACTTCAAAGGTAAACCAGCCAATTCCTTCTAGTTTACCTTCTAATAAAAATCGAACATTTACACCAATTCGCATACTTGTTAAATCAAAAATTCTCTTCCATAATATAAAAAAGCCCATTCCAGATTTGAAATGGGCTTTTTACTTTATCATTTACGGTATAGAAATCATTATTTATTCTCCATCTACTTCTTCTAACTGCTCTAGACGAGCGCGTTCGTTATCGTAGACTTCCTTTGGTGAAACGAATAAATTATCGAATCTACGCATTCCTGTACCTGCAGGAATTTTCTTACCTACAATTACATTTTCTTTTAGTCCAGATAAGTAATCTTGTTTCGCACCGATCGCTGCTGTACTTAAGACCTTCGTAGTTTCTTGGAAGGAAGCTGCTGAAATCCAACTACTTACTCCTAAGGACGATTTAGTAATCCCTTGCAATAAAGAGCTAGAAGTAGCTGCTACTGCATCGCGGTATTCTACTAATTTTTTATCATTTCGTTTTAAGTAAGAGTTTTCTTCACGAAGCTGACGAAGGGTGACTAATTGACCTGGTTTCAATTTAGTAGAATCGCCTGACTCCGTAATGAATTTCTTATCAAAAATCCAATCATTTTGCTCTAAGAAATCGTATTTCTCGACTGCTTCTCCTTCAAGGAAATGTGTATCACCTGCATCTTCGATTTGTACTCGACGCATCATCTGACGAACAATCACTTCAATATGTTTATCATTAATATCAATACCTTGAGAACGATAAACCTCTTGAATTCCATTTACTAAGTAATATTGTACTGCAAATGGTCCTTTAATATTTAAGATATCACGTGGTGCAGTTGCGCCATCTGATAATTGCATACCTGCACGTACAAAATCTCCTTCTTGGATCAAGATGTGTTTAGAAAGTCCAATCAAATATTTACGACGTTGTCCATCTTTTGCTTCAATGATAACTTCACGATTACCACGCTTAATCTTACCAAAAGAAACGACACCATCTATTTCTGCAACAACAGCAGGATTAGATGGATTACGTGCCTCAAATAATTCCGTTACCCGTGGAAGACCACCCGTAATATCCTGGATCTTACCTAATTTACGAGGAATCTTTACGATCTTCTGTCCAGATTTCACTTCCATTCCATCTTCGATAGAGATATAAGCACCTACTGGTAAGTTGTACGAACGTAATTCTTCTCCATCAGGACTAACAATCTTAATCATCGGAATCTTACGCTTATTCTTACTTTCAATTACTACTTTATCTTCATTACCCGTTTGGTCATCACGTTCTGTTCGGAACGTCACACCTTCCTCTACTGTATCAAATTTCGTGATACCAGAGAATTCAGATACAATCACGGCATTAAATGGATCCCAATTACAGATAACATCTCCTTTTTTCAAAAGTTGTCCATCTTTCACAAGTAAAGTTGATCCATAATTGACATAACTAGTAGAGAATACTTTTCCAGTATCTTTATCTACAATTCGAATTTCACCTGAACGAGATAAAACGATTTCTGATGCTTCACCATTTTCTTCTACATATTTAGTCGTACGAATACCATCAAATTCTATCTTACCGTCGAACTTACAGATTAATTCTGATTCTGTTTTGGATACAGATGCAATACCACCTACGTGGAAGGTACGAAGTGTCAACTGTGTACCCGGCTCACCAATTGATTGTGCTGCAATAATACCAACTGCATCTCCACGTTCTGCGATACGACCCGATGCTAAGTTTTTACCATAGCAACGACGACATACACCTCGTTTCGTTTCACATGTTAAGACAGAACGAATTGTTACTTCTTCAATTCCAATCTCTTCAATTTTTTCAGCTAAATCTTTGCTAATATATTCTCCAGCTTTTAGGATTAATTCATCTGTAACTGGGTGTAGAATATCATGTAATGTAAATCGACCTGCAATTCTAGCAGATAAAGTTTCTATAATTTTATCATTTTCAATAAGTGCAGTTGTATCAATACCTCTCAATGTATCACAATCTTCTTCTAAGATCACAACATCTTGAGCAACATCTACTAAACGACGAGTCAAATAACCTGCATCTGCCGTTTTCAATGCTGTATCGGCAAGACCTTTACGCGCACCGTGCGTAGAGATAAAATATTCTAGTACAGATAATCCATCTAAGAAATTAGATAAGATTGGGTTTTCAATGATCGCACCCCCAGTATCTCCTGATTTTCGTGGTTTTGCCATCAATCCCCGTAATCCACATAACTGTTTAATTTGTTGTTTTGAACCACGTGCACCAGAGTGAAGCATCATGTATACCGAATTAAACCCATCTTTATGAGAGGCTAATTCTTCCATTAACTTGGTTGTAATCTCATTATCGGCAAAAGTCCAAGTATCGATGATTTTGTTATAACGCTCGTTATAGGTAATTAATCCCATTTCATAATTATCCCAAACTTCATCTACTTCTCCTTGTGCTCTTTCAAGAACGTCAATTTTATTAGTAGGTGTAATTAAATCCCCTAAATTAAACGACAAACCTCCTTTGAATGACCAAAGGAATCCCATCGACTTGATTTTATCTAAGAATTCTGCACATACTGCGAAATTTGTTCGAGTAATAATTCCAGAAATTACTTTCTTTAAGTTTTTCTTTGTCAATAATTCATTAACATAAGGTACTCCTTCTGGAACAGCAGAATTAAATAAGATACGACCGATCGTAGTTTCTACACGTTTTCGTACTGGATTACCTTCATTATCAAAAGTATTGACTCGAACTTTTACTCCCGCATGTAAATCAACGATACCTTCATTATAAGCGATCATTGCTTCTTCTGGAGAATAGAACGTCATTCCTGCTCCTTTGATTTCACCAAGTTTACGCTCTTTTGTCAAATAATATAATCCCAATACCATATCCTGAGAAGGTAGGGTAATAGGTGAACCATCTTGTGGATTCAACATATTATGACAAGCTAACATTAATACTTGTGCCTCCAAAATTGCTGCATGACTCAATGGAACGTGTACCGCCATTTGGTCACCATCAAAATCGGCATTGAAGGCACCACAGACCAATGGGTGTAATTGAATAGCTTTTCCTTCTACCAACTTTGGTTGGAACGCCTGAATAGAAAGGCGGTGAAGTGTAGGGGCACGGTTAAGTAATACTGGGTGTCCTTTCAAGATATTTTCCAAAATCTCCCAGATTACAGGATCCTTACGATCAACTAATTTTTTTGCAGATTTAACTGTTTTTACAATACCTCGTTCAATCAATTTTCGGATAACGAATGGTTTAAACAGCTCTGCTGCCATCCCTTTTGGAATACCACACTCATGTAAGCTCAAAGTTGGTCCTACAACGATTACTGAACGTCCAGAATAATCAACCCGTTTACCCAATAAGTTCTGACGAAAACGTCCTTGTTTTCCTTTAAGAATATCACTTAACGATTTCAAGGCACGACCACCTTCTGCTTTTACTGCATTTGATTTACGAGAATTATCAAATAATGAATCTACAGCTTCTTGAAGCATTCGTTTCTCATTACGAAGAATAACTTCAGGTGCTTTGATTTCTAAAAGACGCTTTAAACGATTATTTCTAATAATAACACGTCGATATAAATCATTCAAATCAGAACTTGCAAATCGACCACCATCTAGTGGTACTAATGGACGTAATTCTGGTGGAACAACTGGTAAATATTGAATAATAGCCCATTCGGGTTTATTTTCAATACGTGTTTGTCCATCACGAAATGCTTCTACTACTCTTAATCGTTTTAAGGCCTCTGACTTACGTTGCTGTGAAGTTTCAGTAGCTGCTTGATGACGTAGATCATATGACATTTGATCCAACTCTAAACGCATTAAAAGGTCACGAACTGCTTCTGCACCCATTTTTGCGATGAATTTATTAGGATCATCATCTTCAAGTAATTGGTTTTCTTTTGGAAGTGCATCTAATATATCAAGATATTCTTCTTCCGTTAATAAATCCATTTTACTCAGCTCCTCTTCTTTCACACCAGCTTGGATCACAACATAGCGTTCATAATAGATAATGGTTTCTAATTTCTTAGAAGATAAGCCTAAGAGATAACCAATCTTATTAGGTAAAGATTTGAAGAACCAAATATGCACTACAGGTACAACTAATTTGATATGTCCCATTCGCTCACGGCGAACTTTCTTCTCGGTTACTTCTACTCCACAACGATCGCAAACGATTCCTTTATATCGGATACGTTTATATTTCCCACAGTAACATTCATAATCTTTTACTGGACCAAAAATGCGCTCACAGAACAAACCGTCGCGCTCTGGTTTATAAGAACGATAATTTATCGTTTCTGGCTTTAAAACCTCTCCATAGGATCGTTCTAAAATATCATCAGGCGATGATAAACTGATAGTGATCGTACTGAAAGTAGGTTTTAATTTGTTGTTTGTCTTTTTAAATGGCATACTCTAACAAATGTAGGATATTAAATAAAAGTATTGCGCTATCTTCTATACTTTCAAGAAGTTATATGGGAAAAATTGATAGTAGGACTAGCACGGCCCTACTATCAACTCTTTCTTACTTTAATCAAATTTAACATCTAATGCTAAGCCACGAAGTTCGTGTACTAATACATTAAATGATTCAGGTATATTAGGCTCAGGTAAATTGTCACCTTTTACGATGGCTTCATAAGCCTTTGCTCGTCCTTGTATATCATCTGACTTAATGGTCAATAATTCTTGTAAGATACTAGATGCACCAAATGCCTCTAATGCCCATACTTCCATCTCACCAAAACGCTGCCCACCAAATTGTGCTTTACCACCAAGAGGTTGTTGTGTAATCAAGGAGTATGGCCCAATAGAACGCGCGTGCATTTTATCATCAACCATGTGTGATAATTTCAACATATAAATCACACCAACCGTTGCTTGCTGATGGAAACGATCTCCAGTTTCGCCGTCTTTCAAATAGGTTTGGCCTAAAGAAGGCAGACCAGCTTGCTTGACATAGTCATCGATTTCATCTAGGCGTGCTCCATCGAAGATCGGTGTACCAAACTTCATCCCTAATTTTTCTCCTGCCCACCCGAGTACAGTTTCGAAGATTTGACCAAGATTCATACGAGAAGGTACACCTAATGGATTAAGCACAATATCTACTGGTGTTCCATCTTCAAGAAATGGCATATCTTCTTGGCGAACGATACGAGAAACGATTCCTTTATTACCGTGGCGACCTGCTAATTTATCTCCTACTTTCAACTTACGTTTTTTCGCAAGATAAACTTTAGCTAGTTTAAGGACACCTGCTGGCAACTCATCACCAATACTGATATTGAACTTCTCGCGCTTATATTTACCAATCTCTTCATTGGACTTGATACTATAATTATGCAACAAACGAGCAATTAAACTATTTGCATGTTGATCATCAGTCCAGTTACCATAATCGACCGTTGTATAATCGATTTCTTTTAACACGGCTTGGTTGAATTTCGTTCCTTCTTGAAGTAAGGTCTCATTATAGATACTACGTACTTTTTTCGCTGTTTTACCTTTTACAAGTACTAAAAGCTTATCAATAAGGATGGTCTTCAACTCGTTTAAAGCGATAGCATGCTGATCTTCAAGTTTGGTTAATAACTCTTTTTCAGCAGATTTTTGCACTTTATCTTTTTTCGCACGAGCGAACAATTGTTTATTAATTATGATACCTTTAGTAGATGGAGGTGCTTTTAAAGAAGCATCTTTTACATCACCTGCTTTATCACCAAAGATAGCACGAAGTAATTTTTCTTCTGGTGTAGGATCAGATTCTCCTTTAGGCGTAATCTTCCCTATTAGAATATCCCCTTCTTTGATCCATGCACCAATTCGAATGATACCATTTTCATCTAAATCTTTAGTTGCTTCTTCAGAAACGTTAGGTATATCATTCGTTAATTCCTCTTCACCAAGTTTTGTATCTCGTACATCTAACTCAAAATGCTCGATATGTAATGATGTAAAAATATCTTCACGTACTACACGCTCAGATAATACAATTGCATCCTCAAAGTTGTAACCTTTCCAAGGCATGAAAGCTACTTTCAGGTTTTGACCAAGGGCTAATTCTCCTCGATCTGTTGCATATCCATCACAAAGAATCATTCCCTTTGATACACGATCACCTTTACGAACAATTGGCTTCAGATTAATACAAGTACCTTGATTTGTTCTACGGAATTTCGTTAATTGATATGATTTACGATTATCTTCGAAGGATACCAATTGATCTTCTTCAGAACGGTCATATCGAATAACTACTTCTCGTGCATCTACATATTCTACCACTCCATCACCTTCTGCGTTGATCAACATTCGAGAATCGACTGCCACTTTTTCTTCTAATCCTGTTCCTACAACTGGAGAACTAGGTTTTAGTAAAGGAACTGCTTGACGCTGCATGTTAGATCCCATCAAGGCACGATTGGCATCATCATTTTCTAAGAAAGGAATCATAGATGCAGATACTCCAACAATTTGGTTTGGAGCGACATCCATATATTCAATCTCTGGAGGTGTCAACACAGGGAAATCACCATGCTCACGACACTTAATACGATCAGAAAGGAAAGCTCCAGTTTCATTGTTAATTCCTGCGTTTGCTTGTGCAATTTTCTTAAAATCTTCTCCTTCAGCTGAAAGATAACGAGCTTCATTTTCAACATCTACTTTCCCATCAATTACTTCACGATATGGCGTTTCTAAGAACCCCATTTTATTCACTTTTGCGTGAACACAAAGTGTTGAGATCAAACCAATGTTTGGCCCTTCAGGAGTTTCAATTGTACATAATCGACCATAATGAGAATAGTGTACATCTCGAACCTCAAAACCTGCCCGCTCTCTAGAAAGACCTCCTGGTCCAAGTGCTGAAATACGTCGTTTATGTGTAATTTCAGAAAGAGGATTGGTTTGATCTAAAAACTGAGATAGCTGACTTGTTCCAAAGAATGAATTAATAACAGACGATAAGGTACGTGCATTAATCAAATCAATTGGTGTAAACACCTCATTATCACGAACATTCATCCGCTCACGAATCGTACGTGCCATACGAGCAAGTCCTACACCAAACTGTGCATAAAGTTGTTCTCCAACCGTACGAACTCGACGATTACTCAAGTGATCAATATCATCAATTTCCGCTTTTTGGTTCATTAAACTCACCAAATATTTTACAATGGCGATGATGTCCTCTTTAGTTAAAACTAAAATATCACGATCTGTATCTAATTCTAGTTTTCGATTGATCTTATAGCGACCTACATCACCTAGATTATATCGTTTATCGGAGAAAAATAATTTATCAATAATACCACGAGCGGTTTCTTCATCTGGTGGATCAGTACCTCTTAATTGTCGATAGATGTACTGAACAGCTTCTAATTCAGAACTCGTAGGATCTTTTTGTAGTGTATTATATATAATGGTATAATCCTCGTCAATTTCTTCTTTTTGAAGAATGATTGTTTCAGCATCAGCATCTAAAATAAGCTGAATATTTTCTTCATCTAAAACAATATCACGCTCAAGGATAATTTCATTCCGTTCAATTGTTACTACTTCACCTGTGTCTTCATCTACAAAATCCTCCGTCCAACTTCTTAACACACGCGCTGCTAGTTTTCGACCAATTGATTTTTCTAATTCTTTTTGAGTAGCAGGGATTTCATCTGCCAAATCGAAAATATCTAGAATGGCTTTGTCGGTATCAAAACCTATAGAACGCAATAAAGTGGTAACTGGAAATTTTTTCTTTCGGTCAATATAAGCATACATGACCGTATTAATATCTGTAGCGAATTCCATCCAAGCTCCTTTGAATGGAATAACACGTGCAGAATAAATTTTTGTCCCGTTAGGGTGGAAACTTTGTCCAAAGAATACTCCAGGTGAACGATGTAGTTGAGAAACAATTACCCGTTCTGCACCATTAATTACAAATGTTCCCTTTGGTGTCATATATGGGATATTACCCAGAAAAACATCTTGTACAATGGTTTGGAAATCTACATGTTCCTCATCATTACAAGACAAACGTAGTTTTGCCTTTAGTGGAACACTATACGTCAAACCACGTTGCATACACTCAGGAATAGTGTATCTGGGAGGATCAACGAAATAATCTAAAAATTCAAGTACGAAGATATTTCGTGCATCCGTAATAGGGAAATTTTCCTGAAACACTTTAAAAAGTCCTTCACTCATTCTGTTTTCAGGAGTAGTCTCTAACTGAAAGAATTCTTGGAATGACTTTAACTGTATTTCAAGTAAATCTGGGTATTGAGAAGAAAGTTTAATTTTACCGAAATTGAAGCGTTTCTTTTCCGGTTTTTGAATTATGCCGTTAGTTGCCATGCGAAAACTATAGTTTTGTTGTCCGACCAGCTAAAATAAATAGCATCAATAATGTAAGTTGGACGGATCAATAGTTAATACCCTAAATATTTAGCTCTTATGAGCGTTTCTAAAACTGCTATACTTTCTCAATGTAGAAGGGGCAAGAAAATTGGTTAAATCAAAAATTCTGACCCCTAAAATAAGACGACAATAGGCTTAACCGAAATGTACATTCCGATTAAGCCTTTTTGTTCTTATTTTTAGGATGTAGGCTGTGTTCCTATCATATAACGTTGGAGCTGTTCGAATTGTTT
Source organism: Saprospiraceae bacterium (assembly GCA_020628645.1). Lineage (GTDB taxonomy): Bacteria > Bacteroidota > Bacteroidia > Chitinophagales > Saprospiraceae > JAHDES01. Next base: position 4,678 of record JAHDES010000029.1, on the reverse strand, counting down.
TTACTTCAATTCAACTTCAGCACCAACTGCTTCTAAAGCAGCTTTAATACTTTCTGCTTCATCTTTAGGAACACCTTGTTTTACAGCACATGGAGCACCGTCAACAAGCTCTTTAGCCTCTTTAAGACCAACGCCTAAAAGTCCTTTAACTTCTTTAACAACTTTAAGTTTAGCTGAACCAGCTGAGTTCAACATTACATCAAAATCAGTTTTTTCTTCAGCAGCATCGCCTCCGCCGCCACCAGCGCCAGGAGCAGCTACAGCTACTGCAGCAGCAGCAGGCTCAATTCCATATTCATTTTTAAGAATATCAGCTAATTCGCTTACTTCTTTTACTGTTAAATTTACTAACGATTCCGCTAGTGTAGATAAATCTGCCATTTTACAGGTTTTTAATTTTTTTACAAGATAAATATTATATATCTAGTACGTAACTTGGAAGCCGTATTAGTTATTGGGCACTTAATGATGCCCTTTTTTTTATTCTCTGCGTTCTTCAAGTGCTTTTAATAAGCCAGAGAGCGTTGCTCCACCAGATTGAAGTGCACTGATAAGATTTTTCGCAGGAGATTGTAAAAGTCCAACAATTTCTCCAAGGAGTTCTTCTTTAGACTTCAGACTAGAAAGTGCTTTCAATTGATCGTCTCCAACATAAACACTAGAGTCAATATAAGCAGCTTTCAATATAGGACGTTCACCGTCTTTACCCCTGTATTCTTTTAATACACGAGCTGGAGAATTTGCTACCTCTGTAAATAGAAGAGCTGTAGGTCCTTTTAAGGAATCAAATAAACCTTGATATCCTTTTTCTTCAGGTGCATCTTCGAGGGCTTTTTTCACAAGTGTATTTTTCACTACTCGCATTTCAATTCCTTTTTCGAAGAACATACCACGAAGCTTATTAATTTCTTCCACTGATAAAGTCGAAGAATCCGTTAAGTAAAAGAATGGACTATTACTAAACTTTTCCTTCAAATCAGCAATTACAGTGGCCTTTTCTGCCTTTGTCATCGTTAATTTATTTTTTCTTTTACTTAATAGATTTAGGATCAACTTTAATGCCTGGACTCATCGTACTTGCAATCGTAACTGATTTCATATAAGTACCTTTTGCAGAAGAAGGTTTCATCTTAATGATAGTATTAAGCACTTCTAAAGCATTGTCTTTAAGTTTATTAGGCTCAAAGGAAACTCGTCCAACAGAAGTATGAATAATTCCATATTTATCAACACGGAATGAAATTTTTCCTTTTTTAACCTCTGCAACTGCAGAAGCCACATCAGGAGTAACAGTACCCGTTTTAGGGTTAGGCATTAAACCACGAGGACCTAAAATACGTCCGATTCGTCCTACTTTTGCCATTACTTGAGGCATTGCAACAACAACGTCTACATCCGTCCAACCACCTTGTACTTTCTGAATCATTTCGTCTAAGCCGACGAAATCTGCGCCTGCTGCTTTTGCTTCTTCTTCTTTATCTGGTGTACAGAAGACCAATACACGTTTTGTTTTACCTGTACCATGTGGTAAGGAAACTGTACCACGCAAAGCTTGATCTGCTTTTCTAGGATCGACTCCTAATCTAATATGCAAATCAACAGATGCATCGAATTTAGTTGTATTCACATCTTTGACTAAGGCCATAGCCTCGTCTATTGGATATAACTTTTCCGCATCAACTTTAGCATTAGCAGCAGCTCTTTTTTTCGAAACTTTTGCCATTTTGAAAATTTTAAATGAGGTAATAACATTCCACTATAGTGTGGAACTCCCTTCCAGGAATATCTTTTTTATTAGCTATCAGAAGCTGCATCACCACCCCAAGGTGGTGTACCTTCAACCACTAAGCCCATACTACGTGCTGTGCCAGCGATCATTCTCATGGCTGATTCTACTTTAAATGCATTAAGGTCAGCCATTTTATTTTCGGCAATCACTCTTAATTGATCCCATGTAACGGTACCAACTTTATCACGATTCGGAACAGAAGAGCCTTTTTTGATTTTTGCTGCTTCGATTAATTGTACAGCCGCAGGAACTGTTTTAATGACAAACTCGAATGATTTGTCTTTAAAAACAGTAATAATCACAGGAAGTACTTTTCCCATAGAATCTTGTGTTTTCGCATTGAAACGCTTACAAAACTCCATGATATTTACTCCCTTTGCACCGAGTGCAGGACCTACTGGAGGAGAAGGATTTGCTTGACCTCCTCTTACTTGTAGTTTAATAAAACCATCTATTTCTTTTGCCATTGTTATTATGGTGTTTAGAAAGTTGACCGTCTCCTAGGGAAGCACCCAAACATTCGGGACTAAGTTTCGGCTTGTAACAAAAATATAATTCGTCAATTAAGACTGTTTTTCCACTTGCATAAAGTTAAGCTCTACTTCTACCCCTCGACCAAAAATCTTTACAATTACTTTGAGCTTTTTCTTCTCTTCATTAACTTCTTGAATAGTACCTACAAACTCATTGAATGGTCCATCAATAATTTTTACCGTTTCATTTACTAAGTAAGGTTCAATAAGAGCTTCTCCTACATCTTGTGATTCATCTACTTTACCAAGCATCCGATTGGCTTCGGATTGTTGCATGGGAATAGGATTATTTTTACCTAGAAAATGAATAACATTAGGCATATTCGCAATACTCGTGATGATTTCACCAGAGAACCTCGAAGGTAATGCCTCTAGAAGGATGTAACCGGGTAAGATATTTCTTTCTGATATTACTTTTTTCCCATTACGAATTTTATATACCTTTTCTGTAGGTACAAGTACTTGAGTCACAATATCTTTCCATTCAGAACGGAGAATTTCTAATTCTATCCGTTCTTTGATTTTTCGTTCTTTTCCACTAATGACTCTTAGGGAATACCATTTTTTTTCTTCTGACATCAGGTCAAATAATTTAGGAGGATAATATCAGATTGAATTTATTCAAAAAGAATATTAAGATGGATAAATAAGTTCTAACACTTGTTTAGAAATTAAATCCATTACGAAAACTATAAGTGCAAAAATAATAGATGCTACGATTACTAGATTTGTACTAGCAAAAAGGTTTGACCAAGAAGGCCACGTCACCTTATTAATTAGCTCATTATAGCTTTCTTTGATGTATAACTGAATCTTTTCCATGAAAAAGAGTTAATAGTTATTGAATATGGCACGGGCGGCAAGATTCGAACTCGCGACCTTTGGTTTTGGAGACCACTGCTCTACCAACTGAGCTACGCCCGTAAATTTGATATAGGAATAAGCCTAATTTTACCTTAATCCCATTATGCGAAAATTAAGCACCTCCGTAGAGATGCTTAATTTCGTCAAAATATCTATACTTAAGGTCGAAAAATCGACATTTTATTCTTACTCAAGAATTTCTGTAACCTGACCTGCACCAACAGTACGACCACCTTCACGAATTGCAAAGCGTAATCCTTTCTCCATTGCAATAGCATTGATTAATTTAACTTCAAGGGTTACATTATCACCAGGCATTACCATTTCTACATTAGTAGGAAGCGTTACATCTCCAGTAACATCTGTAGTACGGAAGTAAAACTGAGGACGGTATCCGTTAAAGAATGGAGTATGACGACCACCTTCATCTTTACCTAATACATATACCTCACATTTGAAGTGTGTATGTGGTTGTACAGAACCTGGCTTACAGATTACCATACCACGACGAATGGCAGCTTTGTCGATACCACGTAAAAGTAAACCAGCATTATCACCAGCCTCTCCACGAGCTAAAATTTTACGGAACATTTCTACCCCTGTAACAGTAGAAGTCAACTTCTCTCCTTCAGCCATCATACCAATAATTTCAACTGAATCACCTGTGTTAATTACACCACGTTCGATACGACCAGTTGCTACTGTACCACGACCAGTAATAGAGAATACATCCTCAATAGGCATTAAGAATGGCTTATCAACATCACGCTCTGGCTCAGGAATTTCAGTATCAACAGCTTCCATTAATTCCATGATAGCCTTTTTACCTTCTGGTGTACCTTCAAGTGCTTTTAAAGCAGAACCTTGAACAACAGCCGCTTCGTCACCATCGAAATCATAAGTATCTAATAACTCACGGATTTCCATATCAACTAACTCTAGCATCTCTTCATCATCTACTAAATCTACTTTATTCATAAATACCACGATTTGTGGTACGCCTACCTGACGAGCAAGAAGGATGTGTTCACGAGTTTGAGGCATAGGACCATCTGTAGCAGCCACTACAAGAATAGCACCATCCATTTGAGCCGCTCCTGTTACCATGTTCTTCACATAATCCGCGTGACCAGGACAGTCAACATGCGCATAGTGACGATTAGCAGTTTCGTACTCTACGTGAGCTGTGTTAATAGTAATACCGCGCTCTTTTTCTTCAGGAGCACCGTCAATAGAATCATAATCTTGTTTTGCTGCAAGACCTTCCTCGGCCAATACGTAAGTGATGGCAGCGGTAAGAGTTGTTTTACCGTGGTCTACGTGACCAATTGTACCGATATTTACGTGAGGTTTAGTCCGTTCAAACGTTTCTTTAGCCATCAGTAAATGATTTTAGAATGATGAAAAATGAGATTTAATTGTTCTAGAAATTATGTTGAGAGCCAATGAAGGGATTTGAACCCCCGACCCCTTCCTTACCATGGAAGTGCTC
>JAHDES010000028.1:8058-75452 GCA_020628645.1 Saprospiraceae bacterium | reverse complement strand
GTTCCATCTTTTTGGAACCCTATCATATTAATACTTTTTATTGTTCATTAGAATATTACAAAAGTACCATTACTCCTTTTTTTATGAAAGTGAAAGGGCTATAAAAAATGGTAGATTGGAAGTCAAATCGCTGGCATTTTCTTTTATTCTTGAAAATAAACGCGCTTTACTCGTTCAGAAATATTGGTGAAAACTTCATAAGGAATCGTTTTTAAAGCACTTGCCAACTTTTGAATCGGCAAATGATTCCCAAAAATTTCTACTACATCACCTACTTGAATAGTAGGAATACCACTCACATCAATCATACACATGTCCATGCAAATATTACCAACAATAGGCGCGAAATGACCATTGATCTCCACTTGATAATTGCCATTTCCAGCAAGACGAAGCAAGCCATCGGCATAACCAATACTGATGGTAGCAATGGTTCGTTCGGTCTTAATTTTTCCTGCTCGGTTATAACCCACTGTTTCATTTGGTAAAACTTGTTTTATTTGTGAGATACGAGCTTTTAATTGACTGACCACCTGTAATTGCTGTTGGATACTAGAATCGCTTTCGATTCCATACAATCCAATGCCCAAACGAACCATATTGAATTGGTATTGTGGAAAACGACTAATTCCGCTAGAATTGAGCAAATGTAGATCAATAGGATACGAAAAAGCTGCCTGTATTTGTTGCGCAAGATGTAAAAATAGATGGGCTTGTTGATGCGTAAAATCATCATGTTCTGGAGCTTCACTAGCAGATAAGTGAGAAAAAATGCTTTTTATTTTAAAATATTGCTGATGTTTTTGTAAAAAATGAATGAGTTCTTGAAGCTGTTCTTCTTCAAATCCAAGGCGATGCATCCCTGTATCTATCTTGAGATGAATAGGGTAGTGGCTTGCTTTATTTTTTAAATGAAGATAGAGTTGTTGTAATTGTTGGAGGCTATAAATCTCAGGTTCTAACTGATGTGCAATCATACCTTCAAAACCACTTTCATCAGGATTGAGCACTAAAATAGGCAATTGAATCCCTTTTTTACGCAATTCAATTCCTTCATCAATATACGCCACACCTAAATAATCGACTTGATGAAATTCAAGCAAACGCGCTACCTCTACACTTCCACTTCCATAGGCTGCTGCTTTTACCATTACCAGTAATTTGGTGGAGGCTTTCAGTAATTGACTGTATATTTTTAGATTGTGGGTTAATGCACTCAGATTGATTTCTAATTGGGTACGATGTGCTTTTTTTGCTAAACGATTACTGATGCGTTCAAATTGGAAAATACGTGCACCTTTGAGTAAAATCACTTCATTTTGAAAACTAAAGTCATCGAATTGATTAAGAAAATCTTTTGTGCTTGAAAAATGATAATCTAAATTTTTTAATGCTTGGATCGCTTTTCCAATTCCAATAATACGATGAATTTCAGGACGTGAGATGATTTTTTGTACTTGTGTATACAACTCTTTCTCAGCAATTCCAGTTTGATAAATATCAGATAAAATAAGACTAATAGACCGATCTTTTGCTTGTTGAATCGCAAAATTAATCGCAATTTCAAGGGCAGAAAGATCCGTATTATAACTATCATTTATCAACAGACAGTTATTAATGCCTTCTTTCATTTCCATACGCATTTCCACGGCTTCCAATTGAAGCATGCGTTTCTGGATAACTTGGGAATCTATATTTTTATGGAGTAAAAAACACCAGCAAGTAATCGCATTTTCAATAGAAATGGTATCTCGAAATGGAATTTCAATTGCAACTGTTTTTCCTTTAAAAAGAGCGATGATTTTTGTAGCTGAACCGTTATTGTTTTGTGTTATTATTTGTAAATCAGCAGTTGAATTATAGGACCAAGAAAAAATACGTTCTTTCGAAAAAGATTGAATTTTTTTAGCAACTAAAGGATGATCTATATTACAAATAATGGTTTTGGCAGCTTTGAAAAGGGTAAATTTTTCGTCTAGTTTTTCTTCTAAATTTGTAAATCCTTCATTATGTGCTTCGCCTAAATGCGTAAAGATGCCAATTTCACATTCAATCAAAGAAAAGAGCTTTTTCATTTCTCCTTTTTGAGAAATACCTGCTTCAAATAAACCAATCTGATGCGATGCTTGTATTTGCCAAAGCGAAAGGGGGACACCTATTTGAGAATTATAACTTTTAGGGCTTCTTACAATTGAAAAATCAGCTTGCAACAACTGAAAAAGCCATTCTTTTACGATAGTTTTACCATTACTACCCGTAATGCCGACTATTTCAAGATCAAATTGTTTTCGATGATGCTGTGCTAAATGTTGAAGGGCTTGAATGGTGTTTTCTACAAAAATGAAATTGGCATTTGGAAATTTCGTTGCATCAAATCCTTTTTGCACGACAAAATTCCGTACGCCTTTTTGGTATAAATCGTTGATATATTGATGTCCATCTTGTCGTTCACCAACAATCGCAAAAAATAGAGATGTACTCGGAAAAATCAATTGCCGACTATCAAACAATAATTGTTTGATTAATGCATGAGGATGAGAAACTTGCGCATTAAAATGAGGAATAATCTGCGTTATATCATGAAAGGTATAGCTCATTCAATAAGATCTAAACCAATGTCTTTTCGATAATTCTTTCCTTCAAAATGAATTTGAGTAGCATTTTTATTAGAAATTGCTAGCGCCTCTTGAAAATGATCGCCATAAGAGGTAATTGCCATCACTCGGCCACCATTAGTCACCACACCTGCTTCCGTCATTTTGGTGCCAGCATGAAATACAATACTATCCTTGATTGCATCTGCGCCAAGAATTGTTTTTCCCTTTTCATAAGCTTCAGGATAACCACCTGAAACAAGCATGACTGTAGTAGCTGCTTTGGGATGAAGTTGTATATCAAGCGTATGTAATTCTTGCAGATGTGTTTTGTGTAATAATTCTACCAAATCATTTTCCAAACGAGGAAGAACGACCTCCGTTTCAGGATCACCCATTCTACAATTGTATTCTATGACGTAGGGTTCATTATTTACTCGAATTAAACCGATGAAAATAAAGCCTTTATACGTAATATTTCGAGCTTGTAAGCCTTTGATAGTAGGTTGTATGATTCGAGTTTCAACTTTATCCATCATTATTTGATCGACAAAAGGAACGGGAGAAACAGCACCCATTCCGCCTGTGTTGAGACCCGTATCTCCTTCACCAATGCGTTTATAATCTTTGGCAACAGGAAGAATTTTATAGTTATTACCATCTGTTAATACAAAGACAGAAAATTCAATTCCACTCAAAAATTCTTCAATCACAACGGTTGAACTTGCTGCCCCAAACTTTCCACTCAACATTTCGCGTAGTTCAGTTTTTGCAGCTTCTTTATCATTTAAAATAAGTACCCCTTTTCCAGCGGCGAGTCCGTCTGCTTTTAAGACGATAGGAGGTGTCTGTGTGTCAATGTAAGAAAGTCCTTCTTCGAGATTAGCTTGTGTAAACTCCCGATAAGCAGCCGTTGGGATATTCCATTCTGCCATGAATTCTTTAGCGTAGGCTTTACTTCCTTCTAATTTCGCACCTTCCTGAGAAGGCCCGATGACAGGAATATGTTGAATCGCTTCATCAAGTTGAAAGAAATCAAAAATTCCACGTACCAAAGGCTCTTCAGGGCCCACAATAACCATTTCGATAGCATGTTCTAGACAAGCTTTTTTCACGGCTTCAAAATTATTTGGACTAATCGAAAGATTGGTACCACAATTTTGCGTACCAGCATTTCCAGGAGCGATATAGAGTTTTGTACAAAGTGGACTTTGGGTTAGTTTCCAAGCAAAAGCATGTTCGCGCCCTCCTGCGCCTAAGAGAAGAATGTTCATTCCGTTTTTTTGCTGCAAATATAGTCAGGAAGAAGGGGATAAGAAAATGTGTTTTTAAAAAGAAGTAGGTGTTTCTAGGAAATTAAGGTTAAGAATCATCTGCTACGAAACCTTTTCTCCTTTTCAGATATTCTACAAATTTATCACTAACACCTTGCGAATGAAGATAAGCACGTGAAACAGGTGTCTCAACTGCTTTAAAATCTGAATTTTCAATGACTTTAGTTGGGAAATCATAATGAAGGATAGCCGATTGCCCAATCGTTACAAAATCTACATTAGTAGCTAATATGTTATGAACATCTTCTCCATTTCTAATTTTTCCAGCCACCGTTAATAAGACCTCTTTGAAATCAAGTGTAGTAAAATGATCGAGTAAACTACAATTTTGATATTTTTTGTCTTCTGCTAGTTTAAACGAATCCCAAAGCGATAAATCAATAAAATCTATTTTATTTTGGTCAATTAATCGTTGACAAATCGTTTTTACTTCTTGAACATCCATCCCATAGCGTTCGGGAGAAAGGCGTACACCTAATAGAAAGGATGCTCCACAATGTAGCCTTACTTCATCTATAATTTCAAATAGTAGACGCGCTCTATTTTCTAAAGTGCCACCATATTGATCGTTTCGTATATTAATTTCTTTGCTTAAAAATTGGCAAATCAAGTAGCCATGTGCAGCATGCAGTTCGACACCATGATAACCACACTTTTGAGCTCGAATAGCAGCTTGTACAAAATTAGTTTTGACTTCTTGTATTTCATTTAAGGTAAGGGCTCTTGCGCCATATTCTTCATTCTTAGAAGGGCAAATGGGAACTTGCTGGATTAAATTTTCGGGAGAACGCATCCCACCATGATAAAGTTGAATAACAGCAATAGCATCTTGTGCTCTAAGTTGTTGGGTTAATCTTTGATGACTAGGAATATGAAAATCATCGGATATGCCTAATTGACCAGCAAATCCTTTTCCATTTTCTTGTACATAAGTTGCACAAGTCATGACTAGACCAAACTGCCCTTTTGCTCTAAGTTTTAACCAATATAATTCTTCATCAGAGAGTTGCCCATTCTCATGGCTTTGTTGATTGGTAAGTGGTGCTAACATGAATCTATTTTTCATACGTATTCCACAAGAAAAATGGATAGGCGAATCAGGCATTTTTTTATCTATACTCATCTGATAAAAGTAGTGAAAATTACTCTCTTTTTTCCTTACCTTCGCGTCAAATTCAATTAAGCGTCAAACTTTTATGATTAGCTACATCAAAGGAGCGATTACCTTTAAAAATCCCACCTATATCATTGTGGAGGCAGGCGGTATAGGCTATCAAGTACATGTAAGTTTATACACCTATGCAAAAATTGAAAAATTAGAGCAGGTAAAAATACTCACTTATTTCCATGTCAAAGAAGATAGTCAAACCCTATATGGTTTTGCGGAAGACATTGAACGAAATCTTTTTATTCATTTAATTTCTGTAAGTGGGATTGGGCCCAATACGGCGCGTTTACTTTTATCAGGTATGACGGCAGAAGAAGCACGGGCTGCTATAATTCATGAAGATGTAAATGCGTTTAAAAAAGTAAAAGGAATAGGACCTAAAACAGCCAAACGATTAATACTGGATTTAAAAGACAAATTAGTCAAAGAGTCGGGAGATTTACCAATAAGTTTTACGCCTGTGAACAATACTTTGAGAGATGAAGCGTTATCTGCTTTGGTAGCCTTAGGATTTAATAAGATACAGGTACAAAAGGTACTCAACAAATCCTTGAAAGAACAACCTAATATTGATAAAGTCGAGACCTTAATAAAGGTAGCATTGAAGCAATTGTCATAATCCCTAGTATTTGGTATTGCTTCTCTAAACTTATCATTTTTTTCTCCGTAAGAATAAAAGATTAGCCTTATATGTTCATGTCGTTAAAAATGTCATGCATTTACGAATGTTAAAAATAAGGTCATACATAAAAAGTACAGGGAAATCCCGTTTTGAAAGGGTAAACTTTAGAAGCACTGAAATTCTATTTTACCCAACAGATATAACATTTTGAAATAACGCAAACTATAAATAGAAGGTCAAAGTGTAAGCTCATTTATAACTTCTAAAGTACACTTTGATTCCATGCCAGTTATGAAGAAAATAAATTTTTTACTTAGCACTGCAATCGTTTTCGTAACACTCGCACACACTTTTGCTTCATCCAATTTTGGAGGCTCACAACTCGACGACCCTTTTGCCACTGAAATTATTGTAAGTACAGTCCAAGATACCATTCCCCTAAATCCTCGATACGGCGATTTCGTTACAGACGATAATTATAATCCTTTTGATCTAAAAGATCCTGAAGTGATTGACCAAAATGTAGAATATGACCCCGAAACAGGTCAATACATCATTACCGAAAAAATGGGTGATGAATATTATCGGATGCCCACTTATATGAGTTTTGAGGAGTATTTAGATTACCAAGCCAAAGAACAAGAACGAAAATATTTCAACCAACTTGCAGGGATTAGTAATAAAGATGACATATCCGTCAGCGGATTAATTGATCCTGTCCAAAAGTTTGATATTCAAAGTAATTTAATTGATCGTCTTTTTGGTGGTACAGAAGTCGACATTCGCCCTCAAGGAAATATTCAATTAGATTTCGGGGTGGATTATTCGAAACGGGAAAACCCTTCACTAACTGTTCGACAACAGCGAAATGGAGGATTTGATTTTGATATGGGTATCCAAATGAGCGTAGAAGGGAAAATTGGAGAAAAATTAAATTTATCTACCAATTATAATACCCAAGCTACTTTCGATGTAGATAACCAAATGAAATTGGATTACAACAGTGATCAATTTAGTGAAGATGAAATTATCAAAAAAATAGAGGCTGGAAATGTGAGCCTTCCGCTCCGAACAAATCTAATTCAAGGTAGTGAAAGTCTTTTTGGATTGAAAACAGAATTACAATTTGGACGCTTATGGCTAACAGCTCTCGCTGCTACCAAACAAGCTAAACAGGAAGAAATTACACTTGAAGGCGGAGGGCAAATACAAACATTTGAAGTAGATGCAGATGAGTACGATGAAAATAGACACTTTTTCTTATCACACTATAATCGAGCAGTTTTTGAAGAGTCTCTTCAATCTCTACCACAAGTTAATGCCCTCTTTCGTATTACAAAAATGGAAGTTTGGGTAACATATGATGGTAGAAATAACTTTGGTTCTACTCCTGAAGATGGACTATTACTAAGAAATGTTATTGCTGTTACCGATTTAGGGGAAGGTGTTCGTATTGTCAATGATAACCCTCAATATCAAGCCCCAATTATACCACGCAATCTAGATATTTCAGGTGAGCATCCTTTACCTACTAATGATGCGAATGATCTTTATCGAGATATTCTACGAGACCCAGATGCTCGTTCGCTTGAACGTACGGTGACTCGTCTGAAAAATCAGTTTAAACTGGAGCAAGGAAAAGATTTCCAAAAAGTTCGTGCTATAAAACTCGATCCAAATCAATATGACTTTCATCCTCAATTGGGTTTTGTAAGTTTAAGCCCATACATTCGCCAAGACCAAATTGTAGGGGTCGCCTATGAGTATACCTATAATGGACAGGTATATCAAGTAGGAGAGTTTAGTAATGATAGTAACGCCAATGGAGGAAGTGCTGTAGATTCAACATCAAGTAATCAAGATGTACTTTTTGTAAAGATGTTAAAATCAAATACACCACTGATCGGATTTCCGACTTGGGATTTGATGATGAAAAACATTTATGCAGTAGGAGCTTTTCAAGTAGATCGAGAAAATTTCAAGCTAGATATTTATTATGAAGATCCTGGTAAAGGAGAAAAGCGATTTCTTCCTGAATCTAATCTTTCTGGTCAGCCTCTTTTACAAGTTTTTAATTTAGACAGGTTAAATGTACAAGGAGATCCCTGTTCAGATGGAATTTTTGACTTTGTTCCGGGGGTAACGATCAATCCCCGAAATGGAAGGGTTATGTTTCCTGTACTAGAACCCTTTGGTTCAGATCTATCCGAAAAAATAACAGATCCAGCTTTGGCAGCTCAATACTCTTATCAAATGCTCTATGACTCTACTTTGTTTAGGGCGAGAGAATTTCCAGAGTTCAATCGTTTTACTATTCGTGGAACGTATAAAGCTAGCTCTAGCTCATCCTCCGAAATATCATTGAATGCCTTTAATTTACCGCCTGGTTCAGTGTCCGTTTTTGCGGGTGGGGAGAAATTAGTGGAAGGTCAAGACTACACGATCAATTATCAAATTGGACGAGTTACTATTTTAAATGATGCTATTATTTCATCGGGTAGACCTATTCGAGTACAATATGAAAATAATACCTTCAATTTCAACCAGAAAACTATGGTGGGCTTGCGAGGGGAGTATCGTTTTAGTGAAGATGTGAGTTTAGGTGCAACCTACATGCATTTATTTGAACGTCCCTTTACTCAAAAAGTAAATATCGGAGAAGATCCTATTAATAATCGTATTTATGGGCTAGATTTTTCCATCAGCAAAGAAGCACCTTGGTTGACAAAAGCAGTGGATGCCTTACCATTAATAGAAACCAAAGCTCCTTCTAATATTAATTTCGTGGCGGAAGGAGCATGGCTCAAACCTGGACACTCGAAGGCCATTAATGAGAATGATGATGATGAAGGAGGTATATTGATGATCGATGATTTTGAAGGAAGTGCAACAAGTATTGACTTACGCGCCCGACCCAATAATTGGGTGCTTGCAAGTATACCTCAAAATGATAGTCGCAATGCCAACCCAATGTTTCCAGAAGGAGAATTAGTAGACGACTTGGTTTCAGGGGCAAATCGAGCGCAATTAAACTGGTATCGTATCGATCAATTTGGAGGGGCAGGATGTTCGGATGACTCCATCCAAACTTCCTATTGTGCTAGAATTCCACTCACTGAAGTATTCCCTAATCAGCAAGTAACACCTGGAACTCAAAATATTATTCAATCCTTTGATTTAAGTTATTATCCGAACCAAAGAGGGCCCTACAATTATGATATTCCAGAAGGAACGCCTTATACTGCAGGAGTAGATGTAGATGGTAGCTTGAAAGACCCTTCTAGTCGTTGGGCAGGGGTTATGCAACGAATTACCTCTAATAATGATTTTGAACAACAAAATATTGAGTTTCTTGAGTTTTGGATGCTTAGTCCTTTTTTACCGGGTAATGGGGGTACACCAATTTCAGGACCAGGTGATTTGTATTTGGAATTAGGAAATTTATCAGAAGATATTATTCGGGATGCACGCCACTCCTTAGAAAGTGGTATTCCATCAGAAACTAAACCTAATCGTGTTACAAACAATACTAATCTCGCAAGAGTATTGGCAGATTTACTTCCCCAAAATCCAAATTCCTTTGATATTAATACCAACGATAGTATTGCAAACAGAGATCGAGCGTTACAAGATGTAGGTTTAGATGGTTTTAGTAATGAAGCAGAACGTATCCAGTTTAAAGACGTTCTTGATGCTCACAGAAATGCTAATCCACCATTGAATGGTAGCGCAATTACTGCGCTTGAAGCTGATCCTTCCAATGATGATTTTGTTGGTTATAATGATGCTATTTATAATGAAGGTGATTTAGCTGCTGCTGCAGCAAACAATCCTCTCCTTCGATACTCGCGCTTTAATGGATTAGAAGGAAATACGCCTGTACGATTTGATAATCGTGCCACTGGTAATAACAATAATAATAATGTAGGAGCCAATCAACTACAAGCAGATAACGAAGATCTTAATAATGATGGTCAAGTAAATGAAACAGAAGCCTATTTTCAATATAGAATCCCACTAGAACCCACGATGATAGCAGGTGTTGATGCTGGAGGGCAAGGAGTTGCCGATAATGGGTTTATTACAGATGTACGTCAAACGAGATATGGTCGCCCTTGGTATCGTTTCAAAATACCTTTGGAGCAATTTACTCGTAAAGTAGGTGCCATTCAAGATTTTCGATCTATACAATTTATCAGAATCTATGTAAAAGGATTTGACCAACCAGTTACCTTACGTTTTGCTCGTTTAGAATTAGTGCGCAATCAATGGAGACGTTATGCTAGAAGTTTAAATGAACCTGCACTGGGTATTCCAGATGAAAGTAATTTTACCAAATTTGATGTAGATGCTGTAAATATTGAAGAAAATAGTGCGCGTCAACCTTTTGCCTACGTATTACCTCCAGGGATTCAACGTGAAAATTCTATTGGTGCATTTCCAAATGTTTTGCAAAATGAGCAATCCTTACAAATGAATGTTTGTGATTTGCAAGATGGAGATGCTCGAGCCGTATTTAAATCTTTTAATTTAGATTTAAGGGTATATGATCGAATCAAAATGTTTGTACATGCTGAATCTCAAGATGACAATGTTGATCGAGGCGATTTAACGATGTTCATGCGAGTAGGAAGTGATTTTGAACAAAATTACTATGAGTATGAAATTCCTATTAGTATGTCAGATGTCAATCTTGCTGGAAATCCTGCCAATCCCGCTATTGATGAAAATTATATTCGAGAAGTTTGGCGAGAAGATAATGAATTCAATTTTGCACTAGATTCTTTAGTTGCCCTTAAAAGTAGACGAAATGGACAAGCAGGTTTTCCATTGGACCAAATCTATTTTGAGAATGATAGAGTGCAGGGACGAGAAAATAATATCATCAAAATTAAAGGAAACCCTAATCTTGGTTTAGTGAAAGGAGTAATGGTAGGCGTGCGTAACAAACAAGACGATGGACTGACAAAATGTGCAGAGTTTTGGATTAATGAACTTCGTGTAAGTGGACTTGATGAGCGAGGCGGCGGTGCAGCCTTGGCAAGATTAGATGTACAGTTAGCAGATTTTGGATCATTAAATGCTGCTTGGAATACTACAGGTATTGGTTATGGTGGAATTGAACAGAAAATTCAACAACGTGCCAGACAACAAACTACCTCCTACGACCTTTCGGCTAATTTGGAGTTGGGAAAACTTCTACCCGAACAATCAGGAATTAAAGTCCCCTTTTATGCTACGTATTCTCGTACTGTAGAAACACCTGAGTTTGATCCCTATGATTTAGATATTGTATTGAAAGATAAACTGAATGATATAGATGATCTCACGAAACGAGATTCGGTGGAAGAAGCTGCTAAAACCTTCTCAGAAATTAAAAGTATTAACTTTACCAATGTTCGTAAAGAGCGAACCAAAAAAGAAGGAGTACCACTGCCGTGGGATATTTCCAATTTTGATTTCACCTATTCTCATACGCAAACTTTGGAAAAAAATCCAATAGTAGAAAAAGATTTGATTAATCAATATAGAGGTACAGTTAATTATAATTACACAGTAAAACCTCTTTATATTAAACCATTTAAGAATGTAGCTAAAGGAAATAAGTACCTCAAGTTTATTACAGATGTCAATTTTAATCTTGTTCCTAATACCCTTGGATTTAATACTACAATGGATCGTCATTTAGGAGAAACTACCTATCGTTTCACAGATGATGACCCTTTACAAAGTACCTTCTATGATAAACGCTTTGCTTGGGATCGTAATTATACCTTGAATTGGGATCTTATGGAGTCGCTTAAATTGAATTTTAATGCCACAAATACAGCTGTAATTGATGAGTTAAAAGAATACACCGACGCAGGGGTACGTCGTAGTCAAGAAGAATTAAGAGATTTTATTTATGATGGAATACGAAATTTTGGTCGTACCAAAAATTATAACCATACCTTTAGTGCAAGTTATAAATTACCACTCGATAAGTTTTATTTCTTAGATTGGATAAGTGTCAATGCGCAATATGGTTCTTCCTATGCATGGAGTGCAGCTGCTTTGGATCTACAAGATTTAGGAAATGTAGTTCAAAATACTCAAAACCGACAGCTAGGTGCAGATGTCAACTTTTTGTCCCTGTACAAAAAGTCAAAATATCTAGAAAAAATCCTTCGCGGAAAATCTAAATCTAATAGAAGAAGTGGACGCCAAATAGGAGGAGCATCTCGAAGTAGCTCAGGGAAAAACGATGACAAAAAGAAAAAAACACGAGAACCCTCTGTAGCAGAACGTATTTTAATACGCCCTTTAATGGCATTAAATAAAGCCAATTTAAATTATAGCGAAACCTTTTCTACTATTTTACCAGGTTATATGCCCAATACCAAATATTTTGGATTAGAAGATGGTTTCGGTGCACCCGGTTGGGAATTTGTGGCAGGGCTTCAACCAAATACACAATGGTTTGATGATGCAGCAGCAAATGGATGGATTTCGGATGATATTTTCCAATCTCAAGAATTACTTCAAAATTATACCCAAAACTTTTCGGGAACCTTGAATATTGAACCCATCAATGATTTCCGTATTGATATTACAGCCAATCGTACATTCACCGAAAATCATGCTGAAATATTCAAAGACACCCTGAATGATGGTATCAGCGACATTGTACATGCAGCACCTAGAGATTATGGTTCTTTAAGTATATCTTATTCTGCACTTAGAACCTTGTTTGTTGATGATAGTAATGAAGGTTTAGATGCTTTGTTTCAAGAGTTTGAAGATAATCGTGCCATTATCTCACAACGTTTGGGTACAGGACAACACGATACAGATACAGAGTTTGGTAATTATACTGCTGGATATGGTCGTTATCAACAAGA
Source organism: Saprospiraceae bacterium (assembly GCA_020628645.1). Lineage (GTDB taxonomy): Bacteria > Bacteroidota > Bacteroidia > Chitinophagales > Saprospiraceae > JAHDES01. The sequence goes on along the minus strand of JAHDES010000028.1, from coordinate 62,853 downwards.
TGTACTGATTCCAGCCTTTATGGCCGCCTATACGGGGCAAGATGTAAATAGTATTACGACTTCTACCCGAGATTTATTTAATACACTTCCTCGATTAAACTGGCGAGTCTCGTATGATGGTTTGGCAAAACTAGATGGATTAAAAGAAACGTTCTCTAGTATTTCACTCAATCATAGCTATCGATCTGATTTGTTGATTAATTCCTTTAGGACGGATTTACAATATAATTTCAATGATCCTTTCAGTTCTTCTAATATTAATGAACTGAACTCTAATTATTATTCACGATTTGAAATACCTGACCTTGCTATACGAGAAGAATTTTCACCATTAGTAGGTATTGAAGTCCAGCTGAAAAATTCCATGAGTTTACTCTTTGATTATTCAAAAGCTCGTGATTTACGAATGAACTTTACGGATAGTCAATTAGATGAAACGCGCTCAACAGCCTATACCTTTAGTTATAGTTATATCATGGAAGACGTATACATTGGCTTCTTAAAAGGGAATAAAAGACCCAAGAAGCGAGGTAAACGAAAACCAAACACTAGAGGAGATGATGACGATGCAAAACCTGAAGAAAAAGAACAAGAAGGAAGTGACCTTCGAATGCAGTTTGATTTCTCCTTGCAAGATAATGTAACTTTAGTACATTCATTAGATCGAGATAATATTGAGGCAACTAGGGGTAATAGAACCATCAATATTGAACCTAGTTTGGATTATGCAGTGAATGATCAGCTCAATTTACGTTTGTATTTTAAATATGATCGGACTGTACCAAGAATATCTGCTGACTTCCCTCAAACGAATGCAGCTGGAGGAATTCAGGTCATCTTTACATTAAAATAATAGGTTTTTTATCTAAAGGCTTATTAGAATATACCAAACGAATGGTCAAAGTTACTTAGCTTTGACCATTCGCTTTATTATACTTTCTTTATTGTAATTCCAAGGAAAAATTAGCATGATACCTATTCGATGGCTTCTTCTCTTTTTTTTAGGCTTGCCAATTATGAGTACAGCCCAAGAAGCAGCAGTAGCCACTGTCAAAGCGATTATCATTGAAGGAAACGTAAAAACAAGAGATGCCGTCATATTTCGAGAGTTAGATTTTCAAATAGGAACAAAAATTCCCATATCTTCGCTACAAGATCGCCTTGAAATCAATCGCTTAAATGTTCAAAATACAGGACTTTTTATCAAAACAAACCTGAATGTTTTGGATTGGGATACAGAAGTACAAAGCCTCATTATTGGTATTACAGTAAAAGAAGCGTGGTATTTGTATCCCTATATCATTTTTAGTTTGGCAGATCGAAATTTTAATGTGTGGTGGGACGAACAAAATCGTTCGCTCAAACGCGTTAATTTTGGAATAAGTCTCAATCATTTCAATCTCACAGGGAGACGAGATCGCTTGAAACTTACGGTACAAGATGGTTACACTAAAAAGTATGAATTAGATTATAACTTACCAGGAATCAATCCCGACCAAACCGTTGGCTTATTTGGCAATATTTATTTTGCACGCCGTAAGGAATTGGCCTATATCACGCAAGAAAACAAATTACTTTTTGATCAATTTAACGATCAATTTCAGCTTCGGCGCTTTCGTATGAGTGGAGGAATTTCCTATCGCCCTGGAATTTATCATTATCATACCTTCAAATTACAATGGAGCGATAATGGTATTGCTGAACGAATTGGTTTGGAGTTAAATCCTGATTATTTTTTAGCACAGCGTACTCGTCAACGCCATTTGACATTTTATTATGAATATACCATTGATAAACGCGATCTAAAACCATATCCTTTAAATGGATTTCTATTTAGTGCCACGTTCCAAAAAGATGGGTTTGGATTAACAGGAGATGTTAACGCTTTACCACTTACTGTAGCCTATACGCAATATTTTTCTTGGTGGAAAAAATGGAGTGTAGAATTGTTTCTCAAAGGAAAATATCAGGTCTTACGGGATAAATTGCCCTATACGCATGTATCCGATTTTGGTTATGGAAGTGATTTTGCTCGAGGCTATGAATTGTATGTAGTAGATGGAATGGATTTCGCCTTGTTTAAATCGACTTTGCGCTATGAACTTTGGAATAAAGAATATAATTTGGGTAAATACATACCCATTGAACAATTTAAACTATTACCCATTCGAGTTTATTTGACCTTAAATAATGATGCTGCTTATGTCAATACGCTCTATTACAATCAGTATGGAAATTTGAATAATATTCCTCTTTGGGGAGGAGGGATTGGTTTAGATGTGGTGGTTTATAATGATAAAGTGATGCGATTTCAGTATAGTTTTAACCATTTAGGCGAAAAAGGGTTATTTTTACATTTTAAATTAACACCTTAGTTTTATAAGATGCGAGTTGTTGTTGTATATGGAAAAGTTTTTAAACAAAAGGATCAACCTTATGTGCAACGTCTATTCGATGTGCTCGCCCAGCGTCAAATCAATGCTTATGTTTATGGTCCCTATCTTGATCAATTAAAAGATAAAATCAAATTTAGTCGAGACGTTGGTCGATTTTCTGGTTATGTTGATTTTGAGATGTATAATTTTGATTTTGTTATCACGCTTGGAGGAGATGGTACCATACTCAACGTCATAACGGAAATTCGTGATTTTAATGTCCCTATTTTAGGTATAAATTTAGGACGATTGGGTTTTTTGGCAAGTATTGAAAAAACGAAAATTGAAGAAGCTATTGATTTGATTAGTCGAGGTATGTATTCTTTAGATGAGCGAAAATTACTCTATCTCGAATCTAATATTCCAATCTTTGGTGAAATTCCCTTTGCTTTAAATGATTGTACGTTACTCAAGCGCGATACATCTTCGATGATTACCATTCATACCTTTATCAATGGCGCTTATCTCAATTCCTATTGGGCAGATGGAATCATTATTTCAACGCCTACGGGTTCTACAGGCTATTCTTTGAGTTGTGGTGGACCTATTATCTTTCCCAATTCAGGTAATTTTGTGATCACTCCTGTTGCTCCACACAATTTAAATGTACGACCCATTGTAATTTCAGATGATTCAGTGATTTCTTTTGAAGTCGAAGGGCGCGCAGATAACTTCTTATGTACCTTGGATTCTCGATTTGAAGTAGTAACAGCAAGTTACCAACTAGCCGTACGCAAGAATAACTTTAATATTCGTCTAGTTCACATCCAAGACAATAGTTTTGTAGATACCATACGAGGAAAATTAGCTTGGGGTGTTGATCAAAGAAATCATTAATTAGTAAGAAACATTTTCTACATTCGCTTAATCTTAATCCGTGTCCCTGGTTTAGGCATTCGTTTCTTCTGAGAAAGATCATTTAGGCTAAGAATATCCTCAAGTGTTACTCCAGGAAATTTATTCGCTACTTCAATTAAAGATTGTCCTTTCGTTAAACGATGATAAAGAAAACTTTCACTGGTCAAACTAGTTAACGTTCTACGAGCTTTTTGTTCAGTATCTACTTTATTCAAACTAGGACCAGGAATAGAAACGGTGTTATATTTCTTTAAGACCACTTTGGGTTTAACGACTTTTTTAGGAGTACTAATTACAGGATCGCCATAATCTGCACTGACATAAGGTTGGTAAATTGTTAATTCTTGTCCTGGGCGTACATACATCGTATATAAGCCATTCCACGCTTTGATATTATGAGCATTACATTTAAAAATACGAGCTACTTGATAAATATCTTCGCCTTCTCCTACTACATATTTCGATTTAAAAAAGTGATCGTTTGGATGACGCGAAGGAGAAGAAAGATCGAGCGAACGAGAAAAATTACGTGCTGAGCCATCAGGCAAACGTTGATATTGAAGGAAAGATCCCATTACTCGTTTAGGTAAGATCAGATAATTCCCCATCATTGAACCTGGAATAATTTGCTTATTATAAGACGGATTCAAGGCAGCAATAGTATAAGTTGGTAAGCCTGTAATAGCAGAAATATCATGAAAACTAATCGTTTTGTATACACGAGCTACATCCGTCATTTGCATATCTAGATCTGGATAATTAGCTTCCAGATTATGATAATGATAATGATTCATCAAATAAGCAGCAGCAATAAATGCTGGCACATAATTTCGTGTTTCTTTTGGTAAATATTTACTGATTGTCCAGAAATTTTTACTCCGTCCTCGTTTGATCGCACGGTTTACGCGACCAGGCCCGCCATTATACGCCGCTAGTGCCAAGGCCCAATCTCCATATCGATTATAAAGCGTTTGAAGAAAGGTAAGCGCAGCTTGCGTAGAGCGATGAGGGTCTTTTCGTTCATCTACAGTACCATTAATTTCCAATCCATATTCACGTGCCGTAGCTGCCATAAATTGCCATAAGCCTACTGCATTCGCACTCGAAACGGCATGGGGATTCAAGGCAGATTCAACAACGGGTAGATATTTTAAATCTTGAGGGAGGTTTTTCTCATTGATGTATTGCTCGAAAATGGGAAAAAATTGGACAGAACTTCCCAAAATACGCTTTGCTTTATCCCTACTCGTGACCGAATAGGTACGAACATAACTTTTTACGATAGAGCTATATCGAGCAGGTACACAAAGATTAAGTTCGCGTAAGCGATCGCGAATGTCTTCTTCGGTATAAGTGGGGATGATATCATTATAATAATTGTCGGCATAATAATTTGCTTGTTGTGCAGATATTAAAGTTACCGATGATAGCAAAACAATAAAGACAAAAATTAAATTAAGTCGCATGTTGTATAGTTATAATTACCCAAGGGATTTAAGTTACAGCGTGAACGTTACTGCTTACTTATTTAATGCCAATTCCTAAATTTAAGAACTAGCTTTTGTTACTATAATTTATTATAGTCAGGGGCTTACTTTTTGAAACCTATTCCTGTAGCGATTGCGAAGATATTACTTTTCAACGCAAGTCATCTATTTTTGGTACACCAATAATTGTACCATAGCTTATTTTAACATATTTTAATGTTTTATAAGTTATACGCTTATGTAAACGAAACAGTTGGGATAGAAATTATATATTTTTTTTAAAAACAAACTGTGACAGGCTTTCGGTAATGAAAAAATTAAAATCTGCCGCTCTAAAAATTTTCTTAAAATTCATATTTCTCTACAATAAGATGTGTGAAAATTAGTTTATACTATATCCCCACTACCAACCAGCGTACCCAAGTTATTCTTTAATCATTCCTTAGTAGAAAAGATTTCATTGAATATTTGAAATTTATCTATCTATCACTCATTTAATCATTAACTAAAATTTTATTCGAGAAAACAATTACACTATTCCATTTTCATTACATCATTTTGCTTCTCCCCATGCAGTAGGGCTAGGGTAAAATGAATCACTAAAAACCGTAGGATTATGAAAAAGCAATGGAGTTTTGTAGTTGTTTGTTGTTTATTTATTGTCCAATTGCAAGCGCAATGTCTCGATGGCAATTGCTGGGATGGACATGGTACCTTTAAATACCCTAGTGGTGCAAAATACACAGGAACATTCTCAAAAGGTAAAATTCATGGAAAAGGTATTCTGTATTTTAGCAATGGCAATAAATACATTGGTGAATGGAAAAACCATTATCGAGATGGACAAGGAAAATTGATTTATACCGATGGTGGAGAATATACAGGTCAGTTTAAATCCAGTCGTTTTAATGGAAAAGGCATTTTTAATTATGCAAATGGGGATCGTTATGATGGCAACTGGGAAGATGACCAAGCTAGTGGTAGAGGGACCTATCAATTTAAAGATGGGGATCGTTATGAAGGCGAATTCAAACATGGAAAATTTGATGGACAGGGCATTATGTTTTATAAAGATGGTGCGCAATACAAAGGCAATTGGCGAAATAATCGCAAAAACGGACAAGGAGTTTTTGTCAATGCTAGTGGTAAAACAACACATGGCGTTTGGAAGGATGGCAGTTTGAATAACACTCGTCAAAATACAGCAATTGCAAGTACTCCTTCGCCAAGTAATTCTTCATCTACAACTACTCATGCTTCTGTTTCAGCGAAATTGAAGAATTGTAATACTTCTTTTTGTAAAAATGGAAAAGGAGAATTTTTATACCGAGATGGTTCGCGTTATGTCGGTACTTTTTTAAATGGCTTACCAGATGGGGAGGGCACTTGTTTCTATAAAAATGGAGATAAGTATGTGGGCGGCTGGAAAAATCATGCCCCTCACGGAAAAGGAATCATGTACTATCGTTATGGAAAAGTATTAGGAGCAAGTTGGGACAAAGGAAGAATCATAAAAACAGAATACGATGTAGGAAATACAGTGGTTGATGAACATGTAGAGGTAGATTATAATCGAGATATAAAAGTTTGGGCCTTAATCGTTGGAGTAGCGCGTTATGAACACATGCCAACCTTAAAATACACAGACGATGATGCTTATCAAATGTATGCCTTTATGAAAAGCCCCGAAGGAGGTGCTTTACCTGATAATCAAATTCGGGTACTCATAGATGAAGATGCTTCACGAGACAATATTATTCGTGCGATGCGCCAGATGTTTTTGAAGGCAGATGAAAATGATGTGGTCTTATTCTATTTTTCTGGGCATGGCTATGATGGTTCATTTATTCCTGCTGATTTTGATGGTTATAGTAATTTATTACATCATCGAACGGTCAAAGAAATTTTAGAACAAAGTAAAGCCAAACACAAAATTTGTTTTGCAGATGCTTGTCATTCAGGAAGCGCAACGAGTTTAGCCAGTCGCGCCCCTTCTCGTACAACCGATCATTATTATCGTGCATTTGAACGTTCAAGAGGAGGAATCGCTTTATTACTTTCATCTAAAGGAGAAGAATTTTCATTGGAAGATCAAGGCTTACGTCAGGGAATATTTAGTCATTTTTTGATTCGAGGACTTAAAGGTGAAGCAGATACCAATCAAAACAAAATTGTGAGTATTCAAGAACTCTATAATTTTGTGCATACAAGCGTAAAAAACTATACCGCCAATGCACAAACCCCAATGCTCTCAGGAAACTACGATGCGAATATGCCAGTTGCAGTGATTCGATAAGAATATTTTAAAATAGACAGATGTATAGCTTTCAAATGAGTCTACATCTGTCTATCTAATTTTTTGTTTAAACGAAATAAAGTATTGTGATAGATGAAGTTTCCTAACTTCATCGAAACATATCCAGCGAGTTTCCAAACTTGCAAAATCAAATTTGGTTAAAAAAAGATTTACTCATTTGAAGATGCTAACTTCTAATCACAATCCACTATCTTTGTCCACCGAATCTAAATCTCAAAATAACGGTGTACAAATTACTCTTCAAGCCTTTTGTTTTTCTTTTAGCCCCAGAAAAAGCCCATCATTTAACAGTTGCAATCTTCAAATTTTTACTGGCGATTCCTTTAATTGGAAGCATAATGCGGTCCTTTTATCGCGTACAGCATCCTAGTTTAAAAAGAGAATTATTTGGCTTAACATTTGAAAATCCAGTAGGGCTAGCAGCAGGTTTTGATAAAGATGGAAAGTACTTCAAGACGATGGCAGCTTTAGGATTTGGCTTTGTAGAAGTAGGCACGGTTACGCCTAAAGGGCAAATTGGTAATCCGCAACCACGTTTATTTCGTTTACCGCAAGATGATGCCTTAATTAATCGAATGGGCTTTAATAATGATGGAGTAGAAGATTTAGTCCATCGCTTAAAGAAAGGTTATCCAAAACAACTCATCGTAGGTGGAAATATTGGTAAAAATAAAGTGACACCCAATGAGCAAGCTGCGGATGACTATACCCATTGTTTTGAGGCCTTATTTCCGTATGTGGATTATTTTGTGGTAAATGTGAGTTCTCCCAATACACCCAATCTACGCGATTTGCAAGATAAAGAACCACTCACTCGTCTACTTAGCCTTCTTCAAAATTTAAATAAAGCAAAACCTACTCCTAAACCCATTCTATTAAAAATAGCACCTGATTTAACCGACACCCAATTAGATGACATCATTGAAATTGTAACGACCACCAAAATAGAAGGCGTTATTGCAACGAATACGACGATTTCTCGCTCCAATCTTCAAACCTCTTCTTCTCAAATTGAAACTATTGGCAACGGAGGATTGAGTGGTCAACCCTTGAAGCAACGAGCCACGGAAGTGATCCGCTATTTAAAAACAAAATCAAATGGAAAACTGACCATCATTGGGGTAGGAGGAATTGCTTCTGCCGAAGATGCGCTCGAAAAAATAGAAGCAGGAGCCTCACTCGTTCAAATCTATTCTGGACTCATTTATGAAGGCCCTAATCTAGTGAAGTGTATCAATAAAGCGTTGATTAAAGACGCGTAAAAATTCAATATCTGCAAGATAGTTTTCTTCTTAACACATTATAGTTTTTTGTGATGGTATCCTTTTTGAATAGTAGATAATAAATCCACTATACAAATCCCGTCATTCCAAAATTAAACCGATAAGTATGTTTACGGAGAAAACTATCAATCTCGTTCAAGACATCCGTGTTTGGATGGTATTTGTATCTTTAATTTTATTGATTTATTTGACCATTCAAAGTTACCAAGTAACATAAAAAAGTTAAAATTGCCAACTTACCACTTGTGTTAAACGTTACTGTTAAAGTGACAAAAAAATAGCAGACTATTTCTTAATTTTGCTTCAAACCGAACACAGTGGCACTACATCTTCAAGACAGTTTCAACTTCTTATCTAAGCTCACGCCTCGTCGCGCTTGGAATGTCGCAAAAGTCATTTCCTCTTTTTATCGTACCAAATGGTCGGGAAAAGCAACCCAATGGGGCATGCCTTTTACCATATCTGTAGAACCCACTACGGCTTGCAATTTGCGTTGCCCAGAATGCCCGAGTGGCTTACGGGCCTTTACGCGCCCCACAGGTAATTTACGAGAAGATTTCTTTCGGGAGACGATTGATGAATTGTATAAGGACTTATTGTATCTCATTTTCTATTTTCAAGGAGAACCTTATATCAATCCCAAATTTTTGGAGATGGTTAAGTATGCTAATCAAAAGGGCATTTATACCATTACGTCTACGAATGGACATTTCTTAAATGATGCTAATGCTAAAAAAACGATTGAATCGGGTTTAGATCGCATGATTATTTCTGTTGACGGTACAACACAAGAAGTTTACGAAAACTATCGAAAAGCAGGGAAACTAGATGTCGTTTTGCAAGGGGCGAGGAATATCATGAAATGGAAAAAGAAACTCAAATCTGCTACGCCTCATGTTATTTTTCAATTTTTAGTCGTAAAACCCAATGAACATCAAATTCCAGAAATTTATCGTTTGGCGGATGAGATAGGAGTAGATGAAGTGAAGCTGAAAACCGCACAAGTGTATGATTATAAAAATGGGAATGATTTGATTCCTACCATTGGCAAATATGCCCGTTATGCCGAACAAGAAGATGGGACTTGGCGCGTTAAAAATGAATTGCTTAATCATTGCTGGAAACTTTGGCATTCCTGTGTAATTACATGGGATGGCATGGTCGTACCTTGTTGTTTTGATAAGGATGCCACACATCGTTTAGGAGACTTAAAAGAAACTAATTTTAAAACCCTCTGGCAAGGCGAAGACTATCAAAATTTCCGAACTCAATTGTTGCAAGGGCGCGATCAAATTGATATTTGTACCAATTGTACAGAAGGCTGCAAGGTGTGGGCATAATCATCTTTAAGCTGTTATCTACTTGTTAATTTATCTTCAATGAAGACATAGCATCTATTTTTGGTGTAATTTAGTAGTATAATTATTTAAATTGAAGTTGATATGCGAGTCCATTTAGTTTACCTTTTTTTACTCTCTTTTCTTTTTGCCACTACTATTATTGCACAAGATGATATCGTCTCTAATGAACTTCATTTTGAAGTCAATCGAGTACAGCCCTATATTTTAATTTCTAAAGAAGAAGTCAAAGCAGCTAAAACCTTAAACGATTTAGATGCTCGTTATAAATCGGATTGGGTAAAAGAATATATTGCTGTAGAAATCAGTGCGCTTAATCATGGAGTAATCCAAAAGGCAAAAAGTCCAAATGACCAACTTACTGCTGAACAAAAAAAAATCATTACAGCATCAGATGCAGGCACAGAAATTTCTGTCAATGTTCAATACCTTCCAGACAATAATCTAAAACAGAATGATATCAAAGAAATGGTTTTCTCTTTTATTACTAATCCAAATCAGGATGCTACCTTTAAAGGTGGGGAGGAGAAAATGATGCAATACTTATATGAAAACGCCATTTCAAAAATACCAACAGGAAGTTTTGAAGGCTATGATTTATCTGCCATCAAGTTTTCCATTGATGAACAAGGCGAAATTGTAAATGCTCATGTTTTTGGTCAAGAATATCAAAACAATAAGCGAGAAAATATTGATCAATTATTGCTTGAAACCATCCGTACTATGCCTTGTTGGATACCTGCCCAATATACAAATGGCAAAAAAGTAGCACAAGAATTTGCCCTTACAGTAGGAAATATGAAAAGTTGTGTGGTGAATATGCTCCATATTCGTCCATTACCTGTGGAATGATAGTGATCTTGAGTTACCTTTTTTTAAACAATCGAAGAATATTGTCGTTCTTGTTTTATTTTATCTAATTGATAATCAATATCCCCAAACATTCCTGTAAGGTAGGCTTCTAATGCTTGTTTGCCTTCTAAATTAGGACATATTTCCAATTGTTTTAGCGCATTTTCTCTTTCTTTTATAGCTAACCAAATCATAAATTGAGGAGTATCAATATCTGTTAAAATGGCATTGATTTCTTTGGCGTGCTGCTTGATGGCATTCTTTTTTACCAATGTTTGTAAAAAATCTTTTTTAGGATGTTGAAAATACATTCCATACAATAAAGGAAGAGTAACTTTTCCTTGTTCCAGATCAGTAAGCATGTCGGAATCCCATAGCGAATCCATATCATTAAAAATTTGAACGACCAGTCCCAAATGATGTCCAAATAAAGTACAAGCGTTGATCCACTCAGATTTATTAGTACCCACTTGTGCACCTGTTTTACAGGCTAAAGAATAGGCAGTAGCAGATTTCAATTCTATTGTAGTCCAGTACGATTCAAAATCTTTGGTATTTCCCATTAGATCTCGATCTTGACCAAAGGATAGCTGAAAGGACGCACTTAATAATGAAGAATATAGATCATAAAATATAGCAGATGGATATTGCGCTTTTCTAAAAATCTCAAAACATAAAAATTGTGCTGCATTAGCATAATTAAATGCTCGTGCACTTCCTACGCTTTGCCAGAGTTGCCCCGAACGATCTTGATCCTGTACATCATCAATAATTCTCATACTTATAGCGATCGCCAACAGTGCAGAGGTGATGGGAATAGCATTTTTGACATTTCCACCTACTGCTCGACAAGCAGCAAGCGGCAAAGCGATTTCAGTGGGTAACTGATCTCGTAATATGTTTGCTAAGACGAGTTTAAATTCAGGCCAATAAGCTGGTACATTATTTAAAAGATTGGCTTTGACTTCTGGATAAAGTGATTTTAACCATTCCATAATTTAGTTTTTTGGGTATTAAAGAGTGATGTTTCGCCTTAGTAGTGAGGCACGAATAATTTTACATTCTTAATTCCTCGAATTAGCTCAATTAACGTCCCACCAAAGGTGGACAGGCATTTTCAATGACTTAGCCACCCTCCCGCTATCGCGGTTCATTCCGCTAGTATCTTATACTACCCTCTGGGTAAAGCTGCATTCATGCTATTTCAAGGAAAGTAAATTTATTTTCTCCGCGTGCCTCATCTACAAGTTGGAGAAGGCTTTGGTTTCAATAGAATATATTTTATTGGTTAGGATGCAATTGTTTTTTTAAATTTGATTGAAGTTGATAAAGATATGTTTTATCAGGTGTATTATACGTTTGAATGAAGTAGACATTATTTTGATCTAACCACAAGCAAGTTTTAGGTTTATTTTCAATTACTTTTTTGTCAGGACTATTCTCAAATATGGTATACCACTGTTTAGCAGCTAATGAAGTTTTAAAGAATAATTGAATAACATTTGTAGATGGATTATTTTTTTTTAATGGTTTAAGTTTAAGATGATATTTTCTCAATACTTTCATTTGTTTATAGTGTTGTAAACCAGAATCATCTTCATCAAATGGGGAATAAAAAGCGTTTTTCACTCCATTCAATTCTACTAAAGTTAAAGGATCGTTTGTAATCACAATACTATCATTACCTGCCAGATAAAAATTAATAGTTTCTAAACTGTTAATTGCTCTTCTAAAAATAGAATCTTCTATAAATGTATTTTGTTCTATACTTTCACTAGCAGCTTGTTTTTTAATAGGTTGATTACCCACTTGATTATTACAGGCGTATAAGAAAAGAATACTCCCAAGAATAAGTATGATTTGGTGTTTCATTAGACTAAGTTTATGGGCAGAAAAATTAGTATGAAAAATGCCTTGTAATTCTTCAAAAAATCAACATAATCTTCTTACCATCAATTGTTTATGGTTTTTATGAGGGCAGTCATTTTCATACAAGTAATTTTGTCCGCCTACTTACTTTTCAAATAATTTCAACGCTTTTACGGTTTTGTATCCTTCAAGGACACGCAGGGAATGAGGATATTCTTTTTTGGTAATCCAATCAGAAAGTGTACGTTCAGGGTATTTCCCATTGCCGGTTTTGTATTTTTCCAATTGAGCCTTTCCTCCAAATTCTCCTGGATTATAGTAGGTATACGTCCAATATACTTTTTCATCTACAGTAGGAGTAGTGTACCCCTTATTTTGAGCGTCCTCGACGAACAATGCTCTCCTTCGTTTTAGCATCGCCTTAGCTGCTTGTATAGCTAAGTCTAAATCAGGAAATTCTGCAGATTTTACTTCTCGCCCTTTTTCATTAGTTCGAGTTTCTGGAGTTATGCTCGATGTGAAGTTTGCGGGCAGAAAATCTTTTAATGGTTTTCTTTTAGCGGTCATATCAGTCATAAAATCATCCAGACCTAAAAAGTCAAAACCAGAAATGGGAGAATTTACCAATGTACTTCCTGAGCGTCCCATTGCTTTTCTAGATTGTATAAATAGACTTAGACCTTCATTTGATGTATACGCATACAATTGTTCAGGTGTGATGTCATTGTCGGCATGTTTGATAATTAGATCAAAGACGGAGGCATCTGTATGTCTAATCCAGTCGTGTGCTTGAGATTTTTTGAATGTATTACGTACAGCTTTTATTTGACTCAATGTGATTTTTGTTAAAAAGGCTTTTTCTTTTTGTTTGTAGGAAGTTCCTCCTTTCTTAGCATTAGTGACTAACCAAGACCACTCACTTTTAAGTGTTGCTAAGTCTAAACCTAAAAGAGTAGCAATGGGAGGAAGATGAGTGGTTTTTATAGCATTGTCATTATACCCTACCGATTTTCCTTTTTTGATTTCTCTTAAAGCGACCTTTACAACATCAGTATGTGTTTTTAAGGTGTCATGTTGTGAGAGAATAGCATTAATTTTATTTTGTACATCACTTCCTTTAAGCGCGTTGGAAGCTGGGGCAGGAGGCTTGGTACTCTTACTTGGAGGAGCTTTATCAGAACAACCATTGCATCCGCTACAAGAACGTTGAATCTTTGAACGATTCGTTTTTTGTTTTACATCTCCTACCATTTCTTTACTTTGAATGATTTTTTGTTTTTGAAGAATTTCTTCTTCTGGATTTTTATCTTGAAAGGCTTGAATTTCCTTTTTAAAGAGTACAGCATTATCCGAGGTCGTACCATTTTGCTTGCGAAGCATTTGTAATGAAGTACTAGGAGTAGAAGATTTTGTTTTGTCTTGTGTAGCTGCTCCTTGCTGAACGACATGAGTGAGCTCATGTGCTAAGAGTTTGTTGCCTGCCGTAGAGCTAGGGTTGTATTTCCCTTTGTTAAAATAAATATCACTACCATTGGTAAATGCTTGTGCACCTATGCTTTGATTCATTTGAGTAGCGTTATATCCAGTATGTATTTTGACATTGGCAAAATCAGCCCCAAAGCTTTGTTCCATTTGCTGCTTCGTTTGTTTATCTAGTGTTTGACCACTTCCTTTTGAGTTTTCAAGTTGTGTCTCAAAATTAGATGCCATTTCTCCAAATTCTGGTACATCCAAAAGTTGGTTGAATTGGTCTTGATCACCTTCAAATGTGGATTTTCTACTGATGGTATTTTCCTCTTCATCCATTTGCTGGAAATTTATAGCAGGAGCATTCTTTTTTTGAACTACTTTTTCAGCCATTTCATCTGCTTCTTGCTCATATTTGTCTCCTGCGTCACCTATAGTTAATTTGGCTTGAATGGTATTCGGCGAAAAAAAAGAGGATTGTTTTTCCTTTGCGTCAGAGAAAAAAGGTGTTTTTTCTTTTTGATTAAAAATGTGAGAAGAAGATTGAGAAGGTTGGGTGGTCTTGTTTTGAGATTGAGGGTTTTTTTTCATGGTCTGGGGGTTGTGTTATTCCAAAATTATAAAATTTGTGGCTGAACTAAAATTATAAACAAGAATAAATAACAATTTAATTGCTATATGATTGAAAAATAGCAATGGCATTTATTTATTAATGCCTTTTTTTGTTTTTTCGTTACTTATTGCAGGAGTTTTTTTAATCCCTAAAACTACTTATACTATCTCATCTTTTAGTTTTGAACGAATTCTTTATCAAACTTCTAGTAAAAAAATGATTTAATAAATATAGAATAAGGATACTTTATTGTATTTTCATGAAGAACATAAATAATCAACTCAATATGAAATTCCTTAGATACTTCCTTATTCTTATCCTCGCCTTTGTAGGTGTTTTTTTTCTAATAGGAATGATGAATCCACATGTGCAATATGGGCATACCATTACAGTAGATAAACCCCTAAAAGAAGCATGGGCCGTTACCCAAGATGAATCCAAATATGATCAATGGCTCAAAGGTTATAAAAGCATGGAATTGATTAGTGGAGAACCTTTTCAAGTAGGAAGTAAATATAAAATCATCGTCAATCCAGGTGAAGGGCAAGAAGATTTTGAAATGATCGAAACGGTAATGGAAATGGAAGAATTCGATCATGTGACCATGCATTTTGATAGTGAAGGCATGAATTTCGAACAAACGATCTCATGTAAAGAAGAAAATGGTAAAACGATAGTCGCAACAGATTCTAAAGTCATTGGCAAAAATCTGATTGCTCGTTCTATGTTCGCTACTATGGAAATGCTAGGCGGGGCTTTTACGGCGCAAGAAACCGAAAATATGGAGAACTTAAAAAAGGTGATTAACGCCAATACAACTGATTATTTTCCAGAACCAATCATTAGTGAAAATGAGCCTATCACAGAAGAAATTGTAGAATGATTCTATAACTTTCTAAGTTTAACCAACTTAGAAAGTCTATAACATAAACTAAATCTCCTTTCGTAAGACTTCCAAAGGTGGTTTATTCAATACTTCACGACTATTGAGTAAACCTATGATGATGGTCAATACACTTATAATAAGGAGAATAGAAAAGGCTGGAACTAAACTAATTTCATAAGGAATTCCAAAACTAAAACGCGCTAAGGCCCAACTTCCAATAATAGATAGCAAAACTCCCGTAAAAGCAGCAAGAAACCCTAAAAGAGTATATTCTAAAGCTGAAATGTATAAAATTTGATTGCTTTTTGCGCCGAGCGTTCGCAATAGTACACTTTCTTGTATCCGTTGATATTTACTCAAGACAACAGAACTTATCAGAACCAATAAACCCGTTAAAATACTAAACAAGGCCATAAAGCGTATCACAAAAGATACTTTACCTAAAATATCATCTACCGTCTTCAAAATTTGCGTTAAATCAATAGCCGAAACATTGGGAAATGCTTGAACTAATGCTTGCTGAAATTTAGCAGACTGTTCCACTTCATCTACACGAGAAACGACTACATGAAATTGAGGAGCTTCTTCCAATATACCAGATGGAAATACCACAAAAAAGTTCGTTTGAACACGATTAAAATTCACTTCTCGAATACTGCCCACCACCGTTTCTATGAGTGTCCCTTGTACATTAAAGGTGATTTGTGTGCCTATTTCTGCCTTCATCGCGTTTGCTATTCGATCAGATAATGATACATAAATCGTATCTGAATCAGGATATTCGGTATGCCATTTTCCTTTTAAAATCGACTCCGTTTCAATCATCGTATCCCGATACGTGACTCGATATTCTCGACGATACACCCAAGAACGTACTTCTGAAGTGGTATCCTTTTGAAATGCGGTTCGATTGATCCCATCAATATTATCCAAGCGCATGGTCACGATAGGAACTTGTTGTACCAAAGGCATTTTATATTCTTCTACTAAATCAGCTACTTTTTCTTTTTGCGAAGATTGAATATCAAACAAGATGATATTGGGTTGATTATCACTTCCCGTGAGTTCGACTTGTTTGAGTAATAAATTTTGCGTTAAAAATAAAGTTGAAATCAAAGCTGTTCCTAATCCAATCGTCACCATCAAAATTAGGGTTTGATTATTGGGTCTAAATAAATTGGCAATACCTTGTCGCCAAATAAAACTCCATTGCGTTGGAAAAAAACGTTTGACTAGCCAAATCAATAATCTCGCAACACCAGCCAATAACAAAAAAGCAAGTGTAACACCCAAAATTAAGAAAAGCGCGACTAGTGCATCTTTCGTTTGAAACCAGGTAAAACCTCCAATGAAAAGAAAAATTAAGATATAAACGACCCATCTTAAAGGATCACTTCCATTCGTGTTGTCATCAAAAGAAGCACGTAACGTTCGTAGGGGAGAAGTTTTTCGAATGGATAATAAAGGAAGTAAAGCAAATAATACAGCAATACTTAAACCTGTAAATATACCAGAAGCAATTGCTGAAAAAGAAATATCAGCACTCACATTTTGCAAAGGAAGAAAATCTGCTAAAACGGAAGGAATAATTACTTGCAACAAACTGCCTAACAAAGCTCCTAATATAGAACCAATCAATCCCATTCCTACAATTTGGAAAAGATAAATCAAAAAAGCTTGCTGCCCACTCGCCCCCAAGCAACGTAAGATAGCAACGGTCGATAACTTATCTTTGATATAAATATGTACAGAACTTGCCACTCCAATGCAGCCCAATAACAAAGCAATAAATCCTACTAGATTTAGAAAATTTGCCATATTAGAAAAAGCTTCACCAATGCCTCGTTTTCGATCTTCTACCGTTTCAGGACGGAGTTCTAGTGCTTTAAATCGATCTTTTTTATCTTCTACAAAGGTTTCGATTTCCTTTTCAGTAGGATATTTAATATAGTAAAAGTAGTCGACTCGACTTCCTATTTGTATCAATTGGGTTTCCGCTAAATATTGTTTTGGAATATAAACTGCGGGTGCGACAGACGAAGTAATACCAGCTCTACCTGTAGATGAACTCACTTCTCCAGCAATTTCAAAATAAACTTCACCAACTCGAACTGTATCGCCCACTTTGGCATCAAATTGAATCATCATGGCTCGATCAACCAAAGCTTTTTTACCTTCTTGATAATTGGATGAGGCGGATTTAGGAATTGTATTTAATTTACCATAAAGCGGATATTGTCCTTCTACTGCTTTAATATTGGCAAGACGAGTGAATCCTCCTTTTGGAAAATAAGCCATAGAGGCAAAATCGACGATTTGTGATTGTTGTCCGCCTAATGAATCTAAAAATGCACTCGCATTTTTGGTAGGGTCAACTTCACTTTCGATGACTAAATCAGCACCCAATAAACTTTTGGCTTCCGTATTTATGTCTTTTTGTAAATTTTCAGAAAACGAATTGATGGCTACCAAAGCAGCTATCCCCAAGATGATAGAAGAGATAAATAAAAGCAAACGCGCTCTATTGCGGCGGCTATCGCGCCATGCCATTTTCAGAAGCCAAGAAAGTTGTAATGCTTGCATGCGTAGATTTAGAATTATACAAACTTAACAGATGTTCTATTGAAAAGATGCAAAAATTAGAGGAAAGCTATCGTTTAAAGGTTAAGTGATAATATTTAGGGGATAAAAACTATGTTTACTGTTTTTTTAAGTAGAAGGAGGTTTAAAATTATTCAAAGACATAACATAAACATTCTTGATTTGAGAAAGCTAATAAAAGGTTTCTTTTCAAACTACGAATTGAATGAAAAGATCAATCCTTTTTTCACATTTTAGTTTGAAATGGTTTTGAAAACTATTTCTATGAAAGATTATTTTTTTAAATAAATGTGAACTTTTTATCCAAACTTGCCATTATATTAATGGAACAAGTCTTGTTTTAGATAAAAGTGTTACAATTTTTTGATTTTTTAATTAATTTTTAACATTTTTGTATTTCATTCTTATCTAAAGAGCAAGCTTTTTAATCCCATCAAATTTTTTTGATACTTTGACATTACTGTGAGAAGACTGATGTAGAACTTTTTTTGGCAAACTGCTATTGGGTAAAATCACGCACGTGAGAAATGCATTTGTGTTTGAGAAACTACACTCAGTATAAAAAACACACTTGTATTAATAAAGGAATGCACAGTAACTAGTGCACTACTCAATAATGGTTTATGCCTTATTTCGAGTCGTACATTTGTTCTACAGTGAGTTCTGTTAAAAACAGCATGATGACCTACAAAACTATTATCAAAGGACGTTTGGAGTTTGGTACTTCCAAGAGTTATGACAAAGTCCTTAAAATGTATCAACATCGGGTTGAGAATTATTATAAATCCGATATTGCCTTAGAAGAAGAGGAAATCTTCGATGAAGAAAGCAAGAGCTTAAATATTCCTCGTCTTATCACACAAAGTACCCGTAAAACGTGGAAAAACACGTTTAGCCTCCTAGAATATGTTGCACAGTTTGCAGTTGCTGGCAATATGAGCTTGTGGATGACTGATAATGGCACTATCCTACACCAAGGTACAATTGAACCACAATCCGACAAAGTAGCTGTTCAATCTTTCCTTCGAGGTCGAGAACTCATAGAACAAGATGGTCAAGAAAATGAAGCCATGTCTGCATTAAGTCGTGCTATAGAAAAGTACGAGCGTCATGCGAATGCCTATGAGCGTCGGGGATATATCAATTTGAAGTTGAAAAACTACAAAGATGCAAGGTACGACTTTAGCAAAAGTATAGATATTAATCCTAATTTACCTGAGCCGCATATGGGGCGTGCAAAAATAGAAATGTTAGAGGGTAATTATGATAAAGCAATTGTCGATCTAACTGGCGCAGTTAAAAGATCTATTCCATTACAGCCTATCTATTGGCAAGCTCGTCGAGCCAAAGCGGATTGTCATATGGCATTGGAAGAATTTGATAAAGCTGCATTTGAATTAAAATTAATTACCAAACGAAAATTTTTACCTGATAATCCAAATTACGTTTGGCGTAAACAATCCTTTTTCAATTATGGAAAAGTTCTTTTAGAAATTGGAGAATATGCAGATTCACTTAAAGCCTTCAATCAAGCAATAGAAATAGAGAAAGAATCAGAAGAGAAAGCAAGTGCAGATCAGCTTCTTTATCGTGGTATTGCTCGACAACGAGCAGGAGATCGAGGTTTTGCAAAAGATTGGACTCAGGCAGCAAAAATGGGATCAGAAGAAGCATCCAAATTATTAGCTACCATGTAATTTAAGAAAAATACTACAGGGCGGGAACTATCTGTAAGTCATGAATGTTCCATTAATATAAACCGATTAGTAATCCCGCAAAACCTGTTACAATTATAAAAGTGGTCATTAGTTTTTATAGCTGGTGACCATTTTTTATTGACTTAAATCTATAATCAATAACAAAAACAAAAGGGATGACAATGATTGCCATCCCCTTCGGAAAATCAGCACTACAAACTTGTTTTTAAAGAGCCTAGGCTCTGAAATGGTTTATGGGGCACATTATTTAACTAACTAAATTGGAATAGTTTCAGTCGCTTTAAGTTGATTTGTTGTTGCTTTATTAGCTTTTTGTTACTTCAAAGATGCACCAATTTACTATATCAAACAAAAGAGTTCGATTGAACCAAGGAGAAGTTCGATAAACCAAGGAGCAATTCGATAAAGAGTATATTTTGAACTGATAGGTGTTTATTTTCCCGCAAAAAGACCTAAACAAGAGGAGCAAAGACAGCCTTTATAGCGCTGATCGAGTGAATATTGGGTTTCAGAAGTTAATTGAATACCTTGACACCAACAGTTTTCATCTTTGTAACAAACAAAGCTACTTCCACAACGACCACATTTCGAAACAAAGTTTTTTTCTATCTCAATCATTGAATGCGATACCTGACCTCCTAAAGGGGGATTAAGTTTTTTTATGACGATCCGAGTCCCTTGGATGGTTTGAAATTGATATTTGAGACGATCAAGAATATTGGCAGCAATAGTTTCCAGTAATTTTTGTGGTTTTTTCATCTCAGTCTTACAGATAAGATAGATGGTCTCATAATTTATGGTATATGGTAATTCATCGGTTTTCATTGCTTTATTGAAATTGGTTTCTACATAAAGGTCTATAATATAATCATTACCAATGATGTTTTCTTCTTCATAAAAACCATGATAGGCATAAAACTGCATTCCTTCTAGTGCAATGAGTCCCATGATAATATTTTGATTGAAAAAATTAATTGTCAATACAAAATTAATGATTTAAACTGAAGAACATTATGATTTATTAAAACTACTCCTTTTTTAGGTATTAAATTTTTGAATAAGTTAGGGAATGATTTTTAATTCAAAAACCCATTTGCCTCGAGGAGAAACAAATAGGTATGATCATAATATATGTACAAATAATTTATGAGATTTTATTCGGAGTGATATGTTTTTTTCTTTCAAAAACCTGATTCCTTATAGTAGGAATCAGGCTGAAAATAGTATTCAATAAAGAAATACTTA
Organism: Saprospiraceae bacterium; assembly: GCA_020628645.1. GTDB lineage: Bacteria > Bacteroidota > Bacteroidia > Chitinophagales > Saprospiraceae > JAHDES01. The sequence continues at coordinate 41,864 of JAHDES010000028.1, read as the reverse complement.
TGACTATCAAAATGCTTTTATTAATTATTCTTGCTCACTGAAAATCCTTCACAACTATTATTACAACTGATCCGCACTAAATAATCTTCTACTTCACCACTATTGACTAAGCCGTTTGGAGTCATGTCGTTTTGATGACTCAATCTTGCTCGAAATCCGATTGGATAAGCGGTAGTTGCATTGGAAGGAATCGGAATCGTTAAATAGCCCGCTTGTCCAAAATCACCATTTGTATCATCTGATAAATCAATTATCCATTCATTTGCATCATTAAAATCGCCATCACCATTCCAATCCATCCAGATTTCCAATTCTGCCTGTAACGATGAATTGTTGACTACCGTAAACGGAATACGTACGGTATTACCCACACTCCAAAGAATATGGGTAGGAAAAATAATACCGTCATCTCCTGTATCTCCACTTGCCGTAAGATTGCTCTCTGCTTCTATTTCATTTTCTACACTAGCTCCAAGATATAAATCCGTACAAGCTAATAAATGTGCTGGTCCTTCATCAGTAGATAAGGTAGTATAATTAACATTACTTAAAGGAGTACTGGTCGTAGGTAAATCGCCAAAATCTGCATTATAGGATAAACCATCTACATTCGTATAATCAATAGTCGTAGGCACAGGATTACAAGCCAATGGATCATAAATTCCATTGATATCAAATATATTTCCATCTGTATTGATAAAACCAACCTTGGTCGTAAGAGATACAGTAGGGGTAATATTATCGTCTACAGCGGTAGCAGGAAAGATGAACAAATTTGCTAATCCCTCCCAACCTCTTCCGATATTGAGCTCTGGTGTCACAGTGAAGCCTCCAGCAATATCATTATAATAAAGACGGACACGAACGACAGATAAACCACAAATACGGTTAATATCATTAGGTAGATTGTATGTACCAATAGGTTGTTCGGGTAATGCACTAAAAACACTTCCATCTGTATGATAAGCCACTTTGCACATATTATCCAAATCAGCACCAACAAAAAACGCTCCTGCATCTGCATTGCCACCACTTAATCTCATACCAATCTGTGTTTGTGCATTGGGCACTGCTAGCCAAAAATCAAGTTGAATTAACTCTGCTCCTTGAATTTCTTCAGAAGAATTACCTCCACATTGACAAGTACCTATATTTAAAAAATTATCACAACCTACCTCTGTATGGCGAGTAGGTAAAAAATCTACTTGTCCAGAAATGTTGGATAAACCATCAGGGTAGGCAGGTAATCCGTATGAATCTGTTGCACAAAACATTTGTTCGATATATCCATTTCTTTGAGCACTTATTCCTGATGGCATGACAGGTATAGAATTAGCACAGTTTCCCCAATAATGATAGAGTACCCCACTATTTTCAGGAGGATTAAGTGTTTGATATTCTACCTCATTTAATCCACATACGAAATTGGGTGTAATGACACTTACGGATGGTTCTCCTGCTTGAACATTACAGGAAGGAGGATTAGTATACAAAATCCCAGGACTAGCTGCAGCCTCTGTCCCTGTAGTAGGGGGGCAAAATTGTGCAAAAATAGTAGTGCTAGAACATAAAATACAAACCACAAAATGGATTAATCTAATTTTATTTCTTCTTTTATGAATCATTTGAAGCAGTAGTTTGTTTTGTACGACTAGAATGGAATAAGACAAGGAAAATATCTTTTTCATTAGTATTTGAATTTTCTATTTGATGAGGATTTTAATTATGAGGTGCTAATCATTTTTTCTTATAGATATAGGTAAGCAAATATTATTATTGCAATCAATGCGTAATAAATAATCTTCAATTTCTCCATCAGGCGCACAAGCAACTTCAGAACAAGGATCAGCAATAGCTGCTTGATCTGTACTTAAACGGAATCGAAAATTTATATCATTTCCTTGACTTACGGTATTAGGAACATTCACAGGAAGAGACACCTGATAATTACCATTATAGGTCGCATAGATATAGGTTTCATTAGCCACTTGTTCTCCTGCATCATCAAAATCATTATCGGCATTCCAATCTACCCAAGCCGTCATATAGGCATCATTAGCTGTATTATTAAAGATATTGATGGGAAGGTGGATTAAATTACCGGGATGTATATCATTTGCAAACAGCACTCCATTATCACTACCTGACATGATGTCCGTTCCGAAATACAAATTATCACGAACAAAATGACAGGGTGGTGAGTCACATTCCCGTCTATAAAATGGGAAATCACATTCTTCAACTGTGATGACCACTTTGTCTAAAACTTCTTGTTCACAACCAGTCGCTGTATTCGTTGCATAAATATTATAGGTGTATATTCCTGCGGTTGATACTGGTGGTATATAAATTAAGATATCTCGTCCATTTCCACGAACAGACTCGCCAATTGGATTATCATTTATATCATCTCTTAATTGATAAGACACTCTTAATTCTGAATCATATAATGATATAACAGCTGCATGATCTTCACAAGTGGATATATCTTGTACCATCATAGTATTATTGGGCAAGGGATGTACTGTAATTTCTGTAAAAGCAAAAGGACGACAACTTGGATCAGCAGTAGACGGAGGATCCAAAATGGCATAGACAAAGTACGATCCTGCACTTGGAAAACTTATATTACTTATTGAGGCAAAGCCTGCTGTAGCTGGTACAGTACCTATATGAGTACCTCCTGTATACACTGCTGTACCAAATTGAGGACTTGTAAAATAAACAAATCTTACTTGATCCGAACCGACCACATCGGTTACAGCTGCTTGGATTGTTGCTACTGATTCGCCATCACAAATTTCAGAATCACTTGTTGTCACCATATTAAAAGTTGGGCAAGTGAAACAATAATCAACAGGAGTTGTGGTAAAGGTTTCAAAACAAGTGGGGGTAGTGGCATCGCGAACAGTTATTGTATAAGTAGAACTTCCATCTGCTTGTAAAGGTGGAGAACTTGCTGTACCAACTACAATAGGGGTATTGTAATTACTTGTTCCGATGACTGTTCCTCCTGTACCATCGGGAGCAGCATTATAGACCACTTCAAACTGTGTTAGAGTTGGACTTGTATTGGTAGCATTTACAGTTAGGGTAAAATAATCATCATTTACATTAGTCGGTGTACCATTATTCCGACATTCGGATTGTGTTGTTGTTGAAATGCTTACTTCACAACATCCTGTAGGGTCTGGCAGAATTATGGCACAAGTAGCAGTGCAATTATTCGCATCTGTTACTGTTAGAGTGTAATTTCCGCCTACTAATCCTGTTGCTGTCGCTCCAGATCCTCCACTACTCCAAGAATAGGTATAAGGAGGTGTCCCTCCAGAAACGGAGGTAGAGATTTGTCCATCCGCCATAAAACAGCTAGGATTCGTATCCGCTGAACAAGTTGCTGACGGCCCTCCTGGTTCAGTCAAAGTTATATCACAGGTGGTAGAACAACTATTCGCATCGGTTATAGTTACTGTATACATTCCAGCAGCTAATCCAGATTCGGAAGCATTTGATCCGCCACTACTCCATACATAAGAATAGGGTGTTGACCCACCAGATGCTGAAACGGAGGCTGAGCCATTGGCTTGTCCACATCCGGGTTGTGTATCTACCATACAAGTTGCTGATGGCCCTCCTGGTTCAGTCAAAGTTATATCACAGGTGGTAGAACAACTATTCGCATCGGTTATAGTTACTGTATACATTCCAGCAGCTAATCCAGATTCGGAAGCATTTGATCCGCCACTACTCCATACATAAGAATAGGGTGTTGACCCACCAGATGCTGAAACGGAGGCTGAGCCATTGGCTTGTCCACATCCAGGTTGTGTATCTACCATACAAGTTGCCGATGGTCCTCCTGGTTCAGTCAAAACGATATTACAAGTACTTGTAGCATTATTTGCATCAGTTATGGTTACGGTATAACTGCCAGGACCAAGATTAGAAGCAAGGGAACCTGAACCACTATTACTCCAACTGTAAGTATAAGGCGGAGTGCCATCTGTTCCTGAGACTGTCGCTGAACCATTAGCGATACCACAATCAGGATCAGTTCCAGATATACTACAGACAGGGCCACAACCTGTATCTACTGTTAGTGTCACACAATTACTTGTTGCAGAACAGGAGCTTGGTACACATAAATCGGCATTTTTTGCAACTACTCTAAAATAAGTAGTAGTAGATAAGCTAGCAGGCGTATAAGGAGATCCATCAGTAGGGGCACCAACGATATCAGTAAAACCAGAAGTGCAATTAGTAGTACTACTTTGCCATTGATAGGATAGACTTGGATTGTTTGTATTTGTAATATTGATTGTTAAGGGATCAAAATCATCAGGGCAGGCTGTTTGGTCGCTACTTATAGAAAGACCGGGGTCTTCAAATACTTCAATGATTAATTCTAGGGAATATACCCCACAGCCATTTAAAGAATTTGAATTTTTTGTATAAGTATAACAACCAGGCGCTATATTGGCAGCCACACTTTGGTCACAATCGCTATAAACGGCTGTGGACTCACTATCGGCAGGTTCCCATGGTGCGCCACAAATCACACCATCACAAGGAAAAAATCGATTTAAGAAAACTTTTCTCGTACGTGCTCCAGTACAGAAAGTTCGGTGAATAGTTTGATCTGCAGGAGTTGGACAACATTCTAACTGTAAAGCAATTCCCTTTGCTTCAGAACCACTCCCCGTTGCTGGCACTGCTGCACCTAAATAATTAAGATTCGCATCAAAGTAAGAAACACAATCATCATTTGGGGATACAGTAGATACATATAAAAACCCAGTAGTTTGGCTATATTCAATACCAATAGCACCATGCCAACCACCATCTCCATCATTATTATCCCAAGCAGTTGTTGCAACAACAACTCCACTACTATTGTATTTTACTATTCTTGCAGGATGATTATCTTCAAAATCTTTTTCAATAATATAAATATTCCCATTATTGTCGCCTTGTACCCCAAGAATAGAAGCAGCTTCAGACAAACAGTTATCTCCATTACTAACAAAACTTGTTGAAGAACAGTCGCTTAAAAATACAGGAATGGTGGTTCCTACGGTCATATCACTAAGTGGCCATCGATAGAGATAACTTTCGTTAATATCTCCATAAAAACCATGTGTGGCATAAAAAGTCTCCGTAGTAGCATTGTAACTAAACCCCCAGTCTTGATTCCGAAAATCGGGATCATTACTATTTTGGAGTTGTGTTGTACCTAATAAATTTCCTGAACATAGATCATAGTGATAAATGCCATTTTCTAAATTGTGAACCGCATATAGTGTATTTTCTACTGTTTCTAAATTAGTAGGCGGGTGAGTAATCGCAAAATCACTTTCTGAAAATATATCACCATCACAAGTCAATTTTCGAATATCGTGTGTAGTACCTAATCCTTCCGCAATGTACAAGTAGCCATTTAAATCCGATCCTAAACCATGTGGACTTTCCATTTCACTTGTACCATTACCAGGATACCATGCTTGTCCATTATTCAGTACTTCTGTGACGGTACCATTGGAATTAATCAAGAATTTATGCACTTTTCCACCATCGGTTGTTTCGTTGAGGTATATGTATTCATCACAATCACATTGTAGGTTAAAGGCATATTGTTCGAATTTTAGAGGGGAGTTTGATGTCCCTATTTCTAAATCCCAGTCACCGTCAATCCCAGTTATATCATCAGATGCAGCGATAGAAATACTTAGGGTGTTTTCAAGATAGGAAATTGCAGCTTCTCCTTTTTTACCTTTGCCAAATTCGCAGCCATAAATATTGAGGTGGATATGATTATTTAATAAATTTTTTTCTGCAAACCAATTTTCTATTTTTGAAGCATTTTTCCATTCTCCTTCAATTAATAGCTCGCCACTTTTACCGTGAGAGAAGAGATGAAAATGATTATTATCATCATTTCCAGCGGCATGTTCTAGTACCTTCGCATCTGCTATAGTTTTGTCGATAAAATGATTTTTTGATTTATTTATTTTTGATGGAGTAGAAGACGAGTAGCTATTAATTGAATAGGTTAGAAGTAAAAAATAAATGAAAAAAAGACGGCAGATATCTATAATAAGGGAGTATTTTCTTATGTACATTTGTTGAAAGGATTGTTTAAATAAGGAAAGAATTTTCAACAAATATGCCATGCCATACTTTATGGTACTACATGAGTATGTAGAAACTGATATGTTTTATTTGAATACTTAAAATATTGATATAGAATGATAAATAAATGTTTTGGAGTGATTTTTATTCAAATCTTTAACAAAGATTATCCATTGTATTATCTGAAAATAAAATATTTTACAAATCACCAATAAAGAACGGTTACCCAGAAGAAGAAAGGTAACCGTTTTATGGAATAGATGTATAATTAAAAAGTGTATGTTATACTCGACGCGGTTTAATTTTATGATTTTCAAAACCCGCTTGAATGATCTTCAGATCGGGCAGGTTAAATTAAACCGCGTCGGTATAGCTCTCCCGTACCAAAGTTGGGATACCGTACGCGGGCTAAAACAAATTACCGAATCACTTTCTTACCCCGTGTCGTGTATAGACTTTTGAAAGTAATAATGATGTGAACATATTAGCAATTCGTTTTAATTATGTACCCTAGTTTTGAATTTGTACGGCTAAACAAATATTATAATCACAGTCTATTTGAAGTAAGTAATCTTCTATTTCGCCACTATTGATCGTACCATAGGGAGTCATATCATCTTCATGACTCAATCGAACTCTGAATCCAAAATTTTGCTCGACAACAACATTATTGGGAATATTGATCGTTAAATACCCATTTTGACCGAAATTAGCTGCTCCGTCATCAGATAAATCAATGACCCATTCGTCTGGATCTGAAAAATCGCCATCTCCATTCCAATCAATCCATATTTCTAGTTCGGCTTGATTGCCAGTGGTATTAATTGCTGAAAAAGGAATGCGCACTATTCCTCCAGGAGCCCAATTGGTGGAACTCAAAAACGTAATTCCATCTTCATCAGCGCCATCTCCTAAGGCATCATTAGATGGTTGTCCATTCAATTCTCCATCAACTATTGTCCCTAGGCTTAAGCCAGTTGTAATTAAATGTTGTGGACCATTATTGGTTCGGGTTGTTTGATAATTTTCGGTACTGCTTGAGCTTCCAGTATCTGGTAAGTCACCCCAATCACAGTCTCCTATGGTCACGACGATGCATTCACTTGCGAAAGAACACGTTTCTGTAGTACAAGTTCCAGATGTACTAATCATAACTCTGAAATAAGTTGTGTCCGTCAATGCTGGTGGTTGATAGCTTGTTCCTATTGCACCAAAGATATCCACAAAAGCTCCCATACATGAATCCGTACTCATCTGCCATTGAATATTGGTAGCTGTAGTCGTTATACTTAATTCAGTAGGTGTGGTACCGCTACAAATCGTCTGATTTTCAGATAGCGTCATTGCAGGCGGAACTAAGACTTCTAGATTAAACTCTAATACAAATGCGCCACATTGCGGATTATTTCCTGTACCATCAGATTCCTTTGTAAAACTATAACAACCAGGAGGAACTCCTGCTATAATACTTTGGTTACAATCGTTATATATCGCTGTGGAAGCTGCATCGGCAGGCATCCATATACCTTCACAAACTATCCCGTCACAAGGAAATACATCATTTAGAAATACAGGGTTACTCATGTCGGTCACACAAAATAATTGATCAATCGTTTGATTATTTGGGATTGGGCAACACTCCTTATTGACAGCTACTGCTTTACCTCTTAAATCGGATGTTGCGACGGGCCCTACAGCTGCAAATTGATACGTTAAATTGGTATCAAATACAGAAACACAATTTTCATTATTAAAGGAAGATACCAGATAAAGCCTATTTGCATTTTCACTATATGCTATACCACGGGAACCTGCCCAGCCACCGCCACTAGTAGCATCATCAATAGCAGATTCTCCTATAAATTGATAGTTGGCATCATATTTTATAATTGAAACTTGATTGGTTTCTCTTACTGCTACAATATAAATATTTCGATCCATATCTGTAGTTACTCCTACAAATTGACCGATGCCTGCGGGTACACTACTTAATGGTACTGGGTCTATACAGCTAGTTGGATTGTTATCAAAATCCGCTTGAGTAAAAACATATAAATCATTTGGTGTGGTATAATTATTATAGCCTCTTGTAGCATACATAATATCAGTACGCTGATCAATATAAAACCCCCAATCAGAGTTGTTGGCAAAAGCGGGGTCGCAGACTTCTAATGTATTAATTAGTGTACCAGTACAAGCATCATATTCTGAAAATGCTCGATCACCAACACGATCATTTAAGAAAATACTATTGTCAATAGAAGAGATATTAAACTGTCCATTTGTAGTTATGGCAAAATCTGATTCATCAAAAGGTTCTCCATCGCAGGTAAATTTTCTTATCTGAAACCCATCCAGAAAATTTTCTCCTATATAAAGGTAGCCGTTCAAATCTGTTCCTAATCCATGAGGAGAAGTAAGCCCTATATCATTAGCATTATTACTGAACCATGGACTACCGATCTCATCAAGTGTACCATCGGAGTTGACCAAAAACTTATGTACTCCAGGATCAGTGCCAATTTCATTGATATATAAAAACTCATTACAAGCACACTGTAAATTAAAAGTATAATCTTCAAATGTTAAACTAGAATAAGATGTTCCTACCTCTAGTTCCCAGTCTCCATCAATTCCCGTTATATCATCAGATGCAGCTATGGAAATACCTAGTGCGTTTTCAAGATAAGCAATTGCAGCCTTTCCTTCTTTGCCTTTACCAAATTCACAGCCATAGATATTAAGGTGGATGTGATTGTTTAATAGATTATTTTCTGCGAACCAATTTTCTATTTGAGAGGCATCTTTCCATTCTCCTTCAATCAATAATTCACCACTTCGACCATGAGTCAAGAGATGAAAATGATTAGTAGCAGTATGTTCAAATGCATTTTCTAGTATTTTGGCATCTGCTAAATTCTTATCAATAAAGTAACTTTTTGATGGAATAGGATACGAGTAGCTATGGGGAGAATAAATTAGAAGTAAAAATGAAATAAATAAAAGGTAGTAGACACCTATTATAAGTGTATAGTTTCTATTGTACATTTAATGAATGTGTTGTTTTATAAATAAGTACACAATAAGTATGCCATTAGAATATCAGATTATTATATATATACTATATGTATGAGTATGTAGTATATGTATGCATTTAAAGGGGGGGTACAAATAAAAAACGGCTACCCAATAGAGGAGGGGTAACCGTTTAAACAATATATGCACAATAATATTAATGTATTTAACTGTTTATAGGTTATTTATCTTGGCAGTAAAAGTTTACTGGCTTGTTCAATACTAATTTTTAGTTTGAACCAATAAATAATGGTATGATTCATTTTGATTTTATCTTATTTAGGGATTTAGTATAAATACAATTAAACCATCATCTCTATCTTTTCGGTTGATTAAATTGTGTTTGTTTATATTCACTAAAATAAATGTGATCATAATGCGAGGTTCGTGTAATAGAGACAAATTTTTATTATACATGCATTAAAAGGATAGTTAATACTATCTATTGCCAAAAAGATATTCAACTTATATACCAAAACCTACTTTAAGTACCTACATAAGTATGTAGATAGTTGAATATTATATAAGAAATGTAAATGAAAAAATAATTTAACTACATACTTTTGTATTATCTTTAACTTAGGTGTTTCTGTATTTGTAAATGCAATTTTTATAAAGTTTCATTATACCGTAGTATCACCCAAAAAATCACCTGTCATTGTGAGACGCTATCAATAAACTAATCTTACAATTTCGGTTCTATTACATAGTTTGAACTATTTAATGACTAGACGTCTAAAACATATCACCTTATTCTGCTTATTGCTCCTTTCAAGTTGTAGTGTATGGGCAAAATATGACTCTTCACTAGAAACAATTTATGAAGAGATTGCTTTCCAATTGGATGATATTTACGAAAATTTGCTGCTTACCTATCAAGAAGATTTTGCTAAAGAAGAAGCGCGCTTATATAGAATTGATAGCCTACTTCAACTATACCCTAACACAACACTAGCTTACAAAGCAGAAGTTGCAACAATAAAATTACTTATTAATTATGGATACCTTGATGAGGCACTTTCGCGAATAAATAAGTTGGATAAAGAAATAATAAAAGTTGATGATCCTATTTATAAAAATAGATTACTATTCTTACGTGGTCAATGCCTTGTGAAGTTATGGAAGTCTTCTGAAGGACGACCCTTTTTAGATAAGGCTTTGCCTCTTTTTTTAGACAAAAATCTACAAAGAGAGGCTGTCGAATGCTTATTTTATTGGGGAAGGGCATTAGAGGAGAGTTATAATGGAGAATTAGATTCTGCCATGCTTATTTTGGAAAGAACAATTGATTATGCGAAAGATATTGGAGAAGAAGAAACAGAAATATATGCACAAGTACAACTCGCTCGCTACAAAGGGCATGAACAACAATATAATGTTCCTATTGAAACCTGTTACAAAGCGATTGCTTATGGACAAAAACACCAAAAGCCTGCAATTCTCAAACTTGCCTACACTAACCTTGCTGCTGTATATGATTTATTTGGGATGCCTGAGAAAACAATCAATATTATTAATCAATTTTTGACTTTAGATTTTTGTGCTAATAATCAAACCGACCAACGATATTTGTCCACGGCTTACTTTTATTTAATAGGAGCTTATCAGGCACTAGGTTATGATAATTTAGTAATAGATGGAGCAGTAGATAACATGCTTAAACATTCTTTATTGACTAAAATGCAGAAAGACTTTGTGTTTGCATATATGGAGGCGGGTTCAATTTGTAATCGTAGAAAAGAACATAAAGAAGCTGTTTGCTATACAAATAAAGCACTAGAATATAGTATAATCATGGAGGTTGATCATTGGAGTAAATATCTTTGTGCAAGTATACTCAATATTATAGAAGAATCAGGTGAAGCACCTAGTGAGTTTGATGTAGATGTTGACCAGATTAAAGCTTATTATAAAGAACTTATTTATAAGTCGGTACCTTCCAATAATGAATTATATAACTATTATTTTCATGAAGGAGATTATGAGAAAGCATTGCATTATTTTCAAAAATATAAAAATGAGCTAGATAGTTTAGAGTCAATTAGAAGTCAATCGGCAATAGAAGTGGTAGAGAAAAAAATTAGCCTTGAAAAAGAAACAGAACTCAGTGCCCTCAAAATCAGTCAACGAAATATCCAACTTAAAAATGAACGACTGCTTTTTACCTTATCAGGTCTGCTTTTTATCGTTTTTGGTTTAATTTTTGGCACATGGTGGTATTTCCGACAAAGAAGAATGCGTGAAAAAGCCATTGAAAAATTGCGAAAACAAATTTCAGATAATTTGCATGATGATGTGGGAAGCACTCTAACTCATCTCAATCATTTAGTACGAAAACTAAAAAAAGAAACGCCATCTTCATCCAATATCGATTTGATTATTTCGAAAAGTAATTATGTAATCAACTCTATGTCGGATATTGTATGGTCGATGAATTTAAATGAAGATAAGGTGGGTGATTTTGTACTAAAAATGGAAGAGTACCTTAATGAGTATCAACAATCGGGATTGCCTGATTATATCTTGGATTATGATGATGTAGATATTTTGATGAAGCTATCTGTCGAAGATAAATATAATTTATTTTTGGTCTTTAAAGAGGCGATCAATAACATTGTAAAGCATACTAATTCTGAAAAAATTATTATTCATTTATACAATAAAAAAGATCAAATTCATTTCAAAATAACGAATCATTTTCAAGAATCCTTAGCATTATCATCTACTTCACACTTAGGTCAAGCTAGTATAAAAAATCGGATAAATAACTTGCAAGGGAATGTAATAATTACAAACACAGCAAATGTATATGAGCTTAATATCCAAATTCCTGTTTTATTAAGTTCCTTAAACTAGGGGGTATCTAGCTCATCTATGACCTCTTTTATTTTTTTATCGTATAACACTTTTTTCATTAATTGAGCACGAGAGTTAACATTTACTTTTTTGTAGACCATCTTGACGTAATAGCGCACACCATTCACGCTAATGGATAAGAAATCTGCAATTACTTTATAAGGTTCCCCTTCTAGCAGCAATTTAATAACGATCTTTTCTTTATGGGTAAAATTTGGAATTCGGGTATGATCTGTAGAATGGGTTGAAAATTTAAATTCTTTAGAATGAAAATAGTTGATAATGGATTGAGTTGCTTCGGGAGATAAAGGCGGGGCTGCTGCTTTAATATAATGGACTAATTTATGTTCTATCATTTCAAATGAAAGACTTTTTAATAAGTATCCGACAGCCCCTGCGGTAAGAGCTCTTTGTATATTAGTATCCGATTTGTGGATGGTTAATGCAATGCAACTAATCTTAGGATATCGTTTAGAAATGAGTTCAATTAGTTGTATGCCATTCATGCCCGGTAGGGCAATATCGACTAGTAAAACATCTATTTTATTTTGTGGGGTATAGTATTTTAAAAAGGATTCCGAATCTTTAGCACTATAAAGGCATTCTATTTTTGAAGAATCTTTAAAATATTCCACTAACTGAGTCTTATAAAAAAGATCATCTTCTACAATTCCTATTTTTATCATTTGTACATGGTTAAGACTTTAAAAAGTAACTAGTGAGAAGTTCCCTATAATACTATTGTGTAAAGTTAACTAATGTATAATGATTATTTAAAAAGGTAATATGTATACAAAGGGTTATTTTTCAATCATTCCTGTTTTGTGCAAAATTGGCAATTGCCCACCATAAGCTTTGGCAATATTTTCAGGAGTGAAGGCTTTATCTGTATCATCACAGATGATGAGTCGTTGATTTAATAAAATGACTTTATCAAAATATTGTTCTACCGTTGATAAATCATGATGAACTACAAGGAGTGTTTTTCCTTGTTGCGCTAATTTTTTGAGTGTAGCAATAATCGTTTGTTCTGTGGTAATATCAATACCAACAAAGGGTTCATCCAAAAGAAAAATATCAGCTTGCTGGCAAAGTGCTCTTGCCAAAAAGACTCGTTGTTGTTGTCCACCTGATAATTCACCAATCTGTCGATTTTTTAAAGGAAGAATCCCCATTTCTTGGAGAGCCTGATCGGCTATTTCACGATCTTGAGCATTAATTTGTTCTAGCACTTTTTTGTGTGGATAGCGCCCCATTAACACTATATCATAAACAGTAGCTGGAAATTGCCAATCTACATCATTTTTTTGTGGAACATAAACGACCTGTTTGCGGAGATCTTTAATGCTTTGTCCTTTAATGTGAATAGCCCCACTATCCGTATCAATCAAACCTAAAATAGCTTTGAATAGCGTAGATTTTCCAGCTCCATTTGGACCAATAACCCCATAAATTAAGGCTTTCTCTATGTTTAAATAAATATTTGTCAGAACCCGTTTCCGTTCATAAGAAACAGATAATCCCTTTATAGTGATGATTGGTGTTGTCGCCATCAAAAAATAGTTTTCTCTTGCTTATTTTTAATTATTGATTTGTCTAAAGACAAAAAAGAACCCTCCAATTAACAAAAGACCTAACAAACCCCATGTTAAATAAGGAGAAGATGGTGCTTCCTCGCTACTAGTCGAAACAGGAACGGCTACTTCACGACTAAGTGCTGCCACGATTACATCTGTATTGTAACGAAGCATATCCAAGTAAGTAGCTGCTTCACTTTCCTCATCTCCCAATGAATCTGCAAAGAGTTCACCACCTACTACAATGTCATTTTCTTTTGCTAATCCTTTTAATAATTTAGGATTGATGGTACTTTCAATAAATACAGCAGGAATATTATTCTCTTTAATGGTTTTTGTAAGGCGAATTATATCAGAAGTTTGCGCTTCTGCTTCGGTAGATGTACCTTGAATAGCTTCTAAACGAATGCCGTATTTTTTACCATAGTATTGAAATGCATCATGGGAGGTAATTAAAATTCGACGATTTTCAGGTATTTTCTGAATTTCTTTTAAGATATAATTGTCGAGTTGTTCAATTTGCTGTTTATAAACACCATAATTGAAGTTATAAACTTCTTCATTTTTAGGATTTATTTCCACTAATGCGTCCTTGATATTTTTAATATACACTAAAGCATTTGCTGCATTCATCCAAGCATGAGGATCATTAGAGTTGGTATAGTCCAAACTTCCAATTACATCAACCCCTTCTGTTAAAGTGATGACTTTAGCTTTTGTACCTGAATTGGAAATTAATTCACTAAGCCAACCTTCAAAGGTCAATCCATTTTGGATAATAAGATCAGCATCAGCAATCAATTTTGCATCAGCAGGAGTAGGGTCATATACATGTGGATCTGCGCCCGCAGGAACAATGCAATGAACTACAGATTGATCGCCAACGATATTCTTCGTCATATCTGCCATGATAGTCGCTGTGGCAACTATTTTTAAAGGGCGAGTTTCTTTTGCTAATAAAAAAGAAGTAGAAGTAAAGAAAATTAATAGGATAATTATTTTTCGCATGATGATAGTTAGTTTTTTATTGAACAAATATATTCTTACTCACTTTCCCTGATAAGATGAGTTCATGGGTATGATTGACGATCAATTTTATAGAATCATCAAACTCAAATTTTTCTATAATTTCAACTTCTGTTCCTAAAGTGAGACTAAGTTTATCTAAATATTGTAAAAAAGGGGTCGTATGTTCTTGAACACCCACAATGACTCCAATTTGATTAATGGCTAATTCACTAAGGGGGAGTTGCTTTCTAAAAGCAATATTTCCATCGGCATCAGGAATAGGATCACCATGAGGGTCAAATTTAGGACGACCTAGAAACTGATCTAATCGTTCGATAAGAGAATCAGATTTAATATGTTCTAGTTGTTCTGCTATATCGTGTACTTCATCCCAGGTAAATTCTAGTTTTTCTACTAGAAAAACTTCCCATAAACGATGTTTACGAATGAGATATTTAGCGATTCGTTGCCCCTCCTGAGTCATACTGACTCCCTTGTAGCGTTCATAATGAATGAGCTTCTTTTCGGAAAGTCGTTTCAGCATATCTGTAACAGAAGCAGCACTTGTTTGCATTTCTTTTGAAATAGCATTCGTACTGACGTTGTTTTCAGCACGTTCAGATACTTTATAGATGGCCTTTAAATAATTTTCTTCTGTGAAAGAAAGCATGATTAAATTACTTTTATACAAAGGTAATAAAAATTTTTAGACTAATCTAAAATAATTTTTCAATAAATTTCAAAATTATTTTTTTGTTCAACTTTATAATAGAACTGTAATTTTATATTGATACGGAATTCAATATTATTCCTTTTTTTTAATTTAAATTCTAGTTGTATTTTAATATGATTAGTACAACTAGTTAACTATTTTTAATGTCACATAAAGCAATATTATTGAAATAATTTATTACATGTTTTATACAAATTATGACATGAAAAAGGGTTTACTTTAATAATTTTCAAATATTCTGTTAAAATAATTCGAATTTTTTAAAATTGTAAACTTGCCTTGATGCTCCTCTCTTCTATTACCTATCTCTGCTAGTTGATTTCGATTTTTACTTTAAAAAGTATTATCCAAACTATAACACACAACAGTAAGCATGCATGTGAAACATCTTTATTATTGTGAAATATTTGAATTACATATCAAGCTGGTTTCTAGGAGATTATATTGCTTCAACTGAAGATTACCTAGAACAAATTAAAGTCGGTTTAGCATTTCGAGTGAGTGTTTTTAAAGGAATCATGCTATTGATGATGGTGCCTAGTGTATTGGTATTCGGCAATATTGTCATTTTTCTTAATGTTTGTGCCGTTCTCGCCACCTTTGCTGCTCCTTTTATTATAAAATACAAAAGAGACTATAGATTTGCTACCAAGATAGCATTATCGGCTACTTTCTTGTGCGCTGCAGCCATTCATATTGCCTTAAATGTACCTAATCTGCTTGGTATAGGAGTATGGTATATTGTGATTGTAATGATTGCAAGTTTCGTATTAGATAAGAATTGGGCTTTAGGATATGCGATAATCAGTATAATAAATATCTCCTTAGTTGTTTTTTTTAAACAATTTGAAATTAATCTCTTTAATGTACCACAAGTCTTTGATTTTGTTGGCCAGCAAGATGCCGTTATACTTACTCCACTACGGTTTGCAATCCCACTATTCATTATTTACAATGTAATAATTGAGTATATTAAAAATAAAGATAAAATTGAAAACAAAATTTTAACGGTACTCAATAAAGAAAGTCGATTAAATCAAGAACTAGAAAAAAGTCGCTCAAGGTATAAAAACTTAGTCGATGGAGTAGATGATTTGATTTATCAAATAGATGGTAAGGGGAATTTGATTTTTACGAATCCTGCCATGTGCCGTAAATCGGGCTTTAACAATCAAGAAATTTTAGATATGAATTTTTTGGATCCTGTTCCAAAGGAATATCATAAAGATCATCTTGCTTTTTATACCAATCAAATTCAAAATCAAATCAGTACCACCTATCGAGAATTTCCCTTTATTTGTAAAGATGGAGGACTAATATGGCTTGGACAACGGGTCAATATGACTTTTGATGAAAAGGGAAATCTACAAGATTCGATGTGTATTGCAAGGGACATAACGGAAGATCGACAGATTAAACAAGAACTAGTAGAAGCCAAAGAAAAAGCGATTGCAGCATCAAGAGTTAAAGCACAGTTTCTCTCGTCCATGAGTCACGAAATTCGTACGCCGATGAATGCGGTGATTGCTTTGATCCATATTTTGATGCAAGAAAATCCACGAGAAGATCAACAGGATCATTTGAGTACTTTAAAGTTTTCAGCTGAAAATTTATTGGGGCTTATTAATGATATTCTGGATTTTAGTAAAATTGAAGCAGGTAAAATTGAGTTTCGACAAATACGTTTTAATCTTCATCAGGTTACTCAAACGATTCATCATGGTTTGGGTAGTCAGGCGCAAGAAAAAGAAGTTGATTTAGTTCTTAATCTTGCTCCAAATGTACCCCGATTTATAAAAGGTGATGCTTTACGCTTGACACAGGTACTCAATAATTTAGTGGGTAATGCGGTGAAATTCACCGATGAAGGAAAAGTGGTATTGAGTATATCTGTAAAAGAAGAAATGGATCAGCAAGTGCTGCTTCATTTTGAAGTAAAAGATACAGGGATAGGAATACCCGAAGAAAAACTAGATTCCATTTTTGAAGATTTTTCTCAAGTAAGTGATGAAACCATCCGTCAAGGGACAGGTTTAGGGCTGGCAATTACCAAAGAATTATTGGCATTGCAAGGTAGCTCTATTCAAGTCTCAAGTATATTGGGGCAAGGATCTACCTTTGAATTTTCTTTAAAATTTGATCGTTGTACAGCATGTGATACTGCCGTTGAAACAGAGGTGATAGAAAAAGAGTTACCTGCTAATTTAACGGATTCTTTGCTAGGTATAAAATTATTATTAGTAGAAGATAATCTTATTAACCAAAAAGTAACCATGAATTTTTTACGAAAATGGGGGCTAGAAGTAGATATAGCAGATAATGGTCAGATTGCTGTTGATTTGGTCAAGGAAAAAGATTATCACGTGGTTTTGATGGATTTACAAATGCCCGTAATGAATGGGGTAGAGGCGACTAAGGTTATTCGATCCATGAAAGGAAAATATCTACAATTACCCATTATAGCATTGACAGCTTCCGCAGTTTTAGAAGTTAAAGACGAAGCGATTGAAGCAGGTCTAGATGATTTTGTAACAAAACCTTTTGTTCCAGAAAAATTATACCAAAAAATTAACCAATACATTCCTCAAAAAAATGTAGCCACTAATTCTTACTGACAAGACTCAATAAGTGCATGAAATAAAGCACCTAATTGTACCTCAAATCCCTCTTCTAATTGAATTTCTTGTCCTGCTTGGAAATAAACGATTTCACTCATGTTAACTGTTCCATTAGACAAGATTTGATCTTGAGCAACATAAATATCAGTAGTAATGGCATTATTGATGGTTAAAAGAGCCTCGCAATAATCAGGATCATACTTACTCATAGATAGAAATAGATTTTCTCCAGAACAAATAGATTCATTTGCTGTAGAATTAACCACCAAAGTATGCCCTAAATCATTATAACCCGTACTGGCTTCCCAAACTCCTGTATTAGCAAAACGAATGGAATAATCAGGCAAGTTGAATAAGGTAGGCATGGGATCTGGCAAATTTAATAGCAACGCATAATTGCCATTTGGTAGGGTGGCAGGAATACAAAGATGTTCATTAATGGTATGACTACCTGCTAACCATAAACGAGGATCAGCTTGAAGGGGCGCAAAATAAGTAGCACCTGTAGCAGTATTTCTTAATACTAATTCCAAACCTCGTTTATTATAAGGAGCAGCATAACCTTCATTTTCTAAATCAATACTAATAGAAATACTCTGACCAGCTTGGACTTCATTGGTGAATGTACCAGATTGTAAAACAAAACGATAGCCTAAATTTTTCTTTATATCTTCCATACAAATTCCTGTCCAATCATTATTGACATCAGGATTATTGTATGCTGAATTTAAATAAGAATAATGAAACCGTTTTAATTCCGTATCTGCTCGTCCACCTTCAAAAGCGCAATCGTCATCCGTATCATTATTACTACACGTTTCACCCCCCATGACAACATATTTAGTGTCATTGGCTAAATAGGGTTTTAAATTGCTAGTATCCGACATAGAAACAGGCGGGCCATAATCATTATAAGTGCCAAAATCAGTATCACTCGCTAAAAAACAATCATTGTGAAAACCAATTCGAGCTTTGTGTGTGGGTTGATGGGCTTCAGCAGCGGTCAAAGCAGCAGAATTTGTAGGTGCGCTAATGCCATACACTAGGCGTTGTTTCAATTGAGGATAACGTGCTTGTACCATGCGTTCTATAGGAGTGGCATGGAGAAGGGAGTCAAGCACATCATTTCGATCTTGCCAATTGGTATTTGTAAGAATAAAAGGCGATTGAGAAGCATCTCCAAAATAATCTGTGTAATAATTTTCACCCCAGACACCAATGAATCCCATTTGAAAAGCAGTGATGATATCTTTATTTGCTTCCCAATAAGGCTTAAGTTGATTGATATGCGCAAAAATTCTACTTTTAGGGGCATCGCCATAAGGTGGGCAAATCCAGCTACCACAAGCACCTGTATTGGGGGAGTTGACATAAGAATAACGAATGATTGCTTTCATGCCAGCATCGCGTATCGCATCAAAATCAGCTTGCATATTGCTTAAAAAATCATTGGAAATAATATCTGTTCCAACAAAATCATCTAATACAAAATAACGAAATACCAATGTGGTCGTCACTTGATAATTGGCATTGAAAGGCGTATGTGAATTTTGTAAGGTATTTAAATAAGAAGAACTTAGCGCGTCATAATTGCTTGCATAAGTGATGGTAGGCGTATAAAAACCCCGTTCAGGATTGAGAATATCGGCAGAAGATACCGTATAATTAATAGTAGTAGTTTGAGCAAAGAGGCCTAAAGATAAAGCCAAGCATAAAATGCCTAGGATAATTATTCTCTTCATGTTTCCTATGATTTTTGGGTGTAAATTTTACATCAAGATAGGAAATATTTAAAAGAGAAGGAGCAAAATTATTGTTTTTCTTCAGTGCTTTCTTCTTCAATATCAAAGATAGAACTGTTTTCTTCTACTTCACTCATTTCTTCCAAGCGATCAAAAGCATCCATTGATTTATGCCAAAATTCTTGCAAGTGTGGGTAGGCCCATTCTCCAACTTGTTTAGCTTGCCCAGGGAAATGTTGGATGTATTGGTAACTAATAGACTCTTTTTTTATGGCAGGACTAAGTGGATTTGTTGCATTATAGAAACCTAAGACAACACTGTATAAATAAATCATTAATCCTCCAAATAATGCGCCACCCGCAATTTGGTTGATAAAATTAATTTGTACCGTTTGAAGAATTCCTTCTAATCCCCTAGCAAACATACGTATAGCTAACATGGCAATTAGAAATGTAGCTAGAAAACCTGCAATATACCACAAAGGACTATTGTCATTAAAGGCAGTAGTGAGAAAATCAGTCATCGCATCTGTAAAGCGAACAGCAGCAATAAAGCCAAAAAGGAAAGATAAAATGGTAAATACTGTTGAAATAATTCCGCGAGAATAACCCACGTAAAATCCATAGATAAATACCACAACAAAGATTATATCAATGACCATGATTGGTGTAGTTCATAATTTGTAAGCTCAAAGAGCTATGTATTTCTCAATAGTTATTTCAATTTACATGAAAAAATAAATAAATGCTGTACTAATAGATGATTTTAGGAGTTTTTTAGACGAAAGGAAAGTAGGATTGCTTTATTTAGAAGATTTTCTTTCATCAGGAAAGTTCTACCAATCGTCCATCTACCAAGGCACTTAAAGGAGATAGAGCTTCACCAGTCCATTCTCCAAATATTCGTATGGGAAAACCACCACTCAAAGCTAAGAGTTGCCACTTTAAGGTTTCATTGCAAGAGATAGGTAATAGAAAGTTGTCTTCATCTTGTAAATACAATTGTCCATTTTCTAAAATGGGAATTACGGATTTCACACAATAAGGAAAATCACGTAACCACGGATTAGCAGCAATGGCTTTCGCATAAACACTAAAAAAAGCAGTATGATTAGGATAAGCAGATAATTGTTTAATGGAGTGTTCTACAACTTGATGTTTTTTAATTAAAACCCGTAATGGATAAGCTGCCTGATAATAAATGACTTCTGCTGCTAAAAGTTGTCCCATTTTCCAAGAAGTAGGGAAATCCATTTGTCCCCATACATAATCAAGTACCAAGGCCCATTGTTTTGTTTTTCTACCTAAAAGCCAAGTTCTACGCAAACGTAACTGTTCTTCCTGAGTTTCTACAATTCCTGTAATGAGCCATTGATCACTGATGGCTTCTTCTTTGAGCAGCTCCTCTTTTTTTTGATTAACACCAGCAAGATTGAGGAGTTCTTTTTGTAGTGGATCAGGGAGTTTTTCCATTTGACGAAATCCTTTTAGTAATAAATAGATTTCGCCAAGCACTTGAAGTACTTCCTCATGCCAGTTGTTTCGAGTTGTGATGAGCTCAGGTAAAAGACGTAACCTACGAGCAATACTTCCAAGTTTAGCATCTACCATTCTGGCAGCGATGCCTGTCCAAAACTCAGGCGTTTGTTGTTCTAATTCTGCTAATCCTTGCCGAATGACATCTTGTAGCCAGATTTCCAAATCATCTAAACCAGCCGCCATCATTTCCATACGCTTTTCCCAATTTTTTAAACGAATTTGGCGATTGAGAGCTTCACGTTCAGGATCTACTGTTTTTTTGGTGATAACTTGTTCATCTTTGAGCCAAGCTTGAATTTCTTGAGGTAGATCGTATGTAATTCTAAATGAATCGGATTGTTGGAGGTAGATGAAGAGAAGCCCCAGTAGATGCCTACACGGGAGTTTATTTTTACAACTGCAATAAAATTTTTGTGGTTTAAATGAAATTCGGCAATTATAGGAAGATTTTTGAGTGCGACATTTTCCCCATAGAATATTTTCGTTTCCTTCTAGTTCTACCCATTGATTGGGACGGGCAAAACTATAGGCAAATCGACGCGTTATTGGGTCGGGGGCAAGCGCGAGAATATCGTTTTTGGAGCGAATCAAAATAGTTATCTTATGAGGCTTTTTCAGCCGTTAATCCAAGGCTTTGCATAGCCCGTTCAGAGGCAGTTTGTTCGGCAGATTTTTTATTAAAATCATCTGCTGTTGCTAATTTTTTTCCATCCACTAAAACGGCTACCTTAAAACGATCGCGTTTTTCAAACTTATATCGAGCTAATACTTTATAACTAACAGTTTGCCCATTTTTTTGACACCATTCCAATAATTGACTTTTGTAATTATCATCGAAATGTTCGAGCTCATGTATATCAACATAATTACGGAGAATCTTGCGTATAACATATCGTTTAGTTCGGCTATATCCTTGTTCAAGATATACAGCTCCTACGAGAGCTTCTACAGCATTACCAAGCATAGATCGACTAAGGCGTGTATTATTATATTCTGCCAAGATCATATCCAAGCCCATTTTGTCACCAATTGTATTGAGCGATTTACGTTGGACAATTTTAGAGCGCATTTTGGTCAAAAAGCCTTCATTGCCATTGGGATACTTCTTAAAAAGATATTCTGCTACTATTGTTCCTAAAACAGCATCTCCCAAATACTCTAGTCGTTCATTATTTTGAATCGCATAAGTTTTATCCGAAATAGTTGATTTATGAGCAAAGGCTAATTTGAATAAGGTGAGATTAACAGGAGTAAATCCCAATAAACGACGTAATCGCCGCGCAAAATCCTTATCTGTAGAAAGAAAATAATTGTAAAATCTAAAAATCCATTTCATTTAATGTCAGTCGTATTTAGTTGAGTGGTCATGACTCAAGCGCGCAAAAAGATAGAAGTATAACTATCATTTGTTAAGAATACGTTTGTTATAAAAGCTAGTATTGGATTGTTCAAATAGACAAGTCCATACAGAACTAGCTGTTGTAGTGTCAAACAACACTAACAGGGCATTCTTATTATTCTGTCTTGATAGTTAAAACAATGCTACTTGGATAAGTAATTAATTGGAAGAACGGACAAATAGAAATGTAATTAATTAAAATACTGTTACAATTATTGAAAGCAATTCGATGGCGGAGAGTTGATTTACCCTTCGCTACCGATATTAGGTGCAATCAAAAAGATCAATATTTTAATTAATCTATTGAATTATTTAACGTTCAAACAAGTAGTATACTACCATTTATACTTATCTCAATAGCATTATATTTATTTATAGTAAAAAAAAATTATAAATATTTATAATTTTCTCTGGTTATACTTCAAATCGTTTAAAAATAACGGACGAATTGTGACCGCCAAAACCAAATGTATTGGATAGTACGGCATTTACTTTTCTTTCTTGGGCAGTGTTGAATGTAAAATTCAACTTAGGGTCGAGTGCTGGATCATCCGTAAAGTGATTGATTGTTGGCGGAATGAAATTATGCGTGATAGCTAATATTCCGGCTAAAGCTTCTACTGCTCCTGCTGCTCCCAATAAGTGTCCAGTCATGGATTTAGTGGAGCTAATATTTAGATCATAGGCATGTTCTCCAAAGACATGCTGAATCGCTTTTGTTTCAGCAATATCGCCTAGCGGGGTGGATGTTCCGTGTACATTTACGTAACTTATGTCTTCAGGATTCATTTTTGCATCAGCTAATGCCAATTGCATCACATTTTTTGCACCCAAACCTTCTGGATGAGGTGCAGTAATATGATGGGCATCAGCAGTCGCGCCACAACCTGCTACTTCTGCATATATTTTTGCTCCTCGCTTTTTGGCGTGTTCATACTCCTCCAAAATCAATGCACCGCTTCCTTCTCCCATCACAAATCCATCTCGATCTAAATCAAATGGACGTGAGGCGGTTTGTGGGTCATCATTACGCGTAGATAGCGCTTTCATGGCATTAAAGCCAGCTATGCCAGAATAGGTGATAACTGCTTCAGAACCTCCAGTGATAATGACATCTGCTCGACCTAAACGAATATTATCTACGGCATTGCTTATTGCATGACTAGCTGATGCACAAGCAGAAACGGTTGCATAATTGACTCCTCTAAATCCATATTTAATAGAGATTAGCCCAGGTGCAATATCAGATATCATTTTAGGAACCATAAACGGGCTATAGCGAGGAGTACCATCGCCATTCGCAAAGTTTAATACGTCAGACTCTAATGTACCTAAGCCACCAATACCAGATCCCCAGATGACGCCTGCTCGATCTAAATTGAGTTGTTCTACATCAAGACCTGCATCTTCAAATGCTTCATCTACAGCTACCATTGCTAGTTGAGTAAAACGATCCATTCGCCGAGCTTCTTTACGATCAATGTGTTTTTTTACATCGAAACCTTTGACTTCGCAGGCAAATTGAGTTTTAAATTTCGCTACATCAAAGAGTGTAATGGGAGCAGCACCACTTCGTCCTTGTTGTAAACTTTCAAGATAAGATGCTATCGTATTACCAATAGGAGTGATTGCGCCTATACCAGTGACAACAACTCGCTTCATAATGGAAATTATTAGGAGAGAAAAAAATCCACAAATTAGGGAATCACCCTAATTTGTGGACAAGGTTGATTTTGTTTGCTAGAATAATGAATATATTCAATTCATCGTACTAGTCTACATTTGATTCTAAGAATTTAATAGCATCACCAACAGTTTGTATTGTTTCTGCATCTTCATCAGGAATATTAATATTAAATTCCTTTTCAAACTCCATGATTAGTTCTACAGTGTCTAAAGAATCAGCACCAAGATCATTTGTAAAGCTTGCTTCAGGAGTTACTTCATCTTGTTCCACCCCTAATTTATCGACAATGATATTGGTTACTTTATTTGCAATGTTTGACATAATATGATCGTTTTATTTTGCTTATTTTTTAATTAGCATAAGCATGGGTTAACGAAATGTAGTGCAAAATAAATCATTACTACAGGCATAACCAAAGGATTTGCCTTTTTTTTTGATACACTACCTTTTAGGAAGGAACAACGGAAGTAGAGTTAAAGTTATTTTCAGGACTAAAAACATTTTCAAACTGAAGAATAAAAAATATTATTGTACAAATTACACTTAGTGTTTTTTTTTTAGTTTTTCTCAATATAAAAAACTACCTTGTGAGATAAGTTCGTTTACAAAACAAACAAAGTTCTAATTGTAACGCATAAAATAGTTTTTCATGCAAATCGTTGACCATCAGAATACCAAAATCGTTGCTACAGTAGGCCCTGCATCTAGTTCATATGAAATGTTGCTTCAACTAGTTCAAGCGGGTGTCAACATTTTTAGGCTTAATTTTTCACATGGATCACATCAAGATCATAAAAAAGTAATTGATCATATCCATTATATTAATGAAAAATATAATTTGCATGTAGGTATCCTTTGCGATCTACAAGGTCCCAAATTACGGGTTGGAAAAATAGAAAATAATGCGCTGGAACTCAACAAAGGTGATGTTCTGACTTTTGTCAATGAAGAGTGCATTGGTACGATGGAAAAAATTTACATGAGTTATGATCGTTTTGCACAAGATGTCAAGCTCGGAGAAAAGGTACTAGTAGATGATGGAAAATTGATGTTTGAAGTTATAGAAACAAATAAAAAAGATACCGTCAAATTAAAAGTACTATTTGGGGGGATTCTATCTTCTAATAAGGGAGTGAATCTACCTTTTACCAATATCTCATTACCTTCTCTCACACCCAAAGATGAACGTGATTTAGAATATATTCTTACTCAAAATGTACATTGGATTGCACTTTCGTTCGTTCGTTCTCCAAAAGATATGAAAGATCTGCGTAAGCGATTAGATGCTGTTGATCATCCTGCTAAAATATTAGCAAAAATTGAAAAGCCAGAAGCAATTGAGCGGCTCGATAAAATTATCAAAGCTTCTAATGGTATTATGGTGGCTCGTGGCGATTTAGGCATCGAAATGCCTATCGAGAAATTGCCTTTACTCCAAAAAGATATTATCAATCGTTGTATTCAATACGCGCGTCCTGTGATTGTGGCTACGCATATGATGGATAGTATGATTAAACAACCCATTCCAACTCGTGCCGAAATAACCGATGTAGCGAATGCCGTATTAGATGGTGCAGATGCAGTAATGTTGAGTGGAGAAACTTCTGTTGGTATACATCCAGTAAAAGTGGTGGAAGAAATGAATAAAATCATTGCTGAAGCAGAAAAACAATATTCCATTTTGGGTAGAAGGCCTAAACCCTCTCAGCGATCCCGAACTTTCCTTTCGGATGCTATTTGTACCAATGCAGGTCGTATTGCAGAGCAAGTAAGCGCGCAGGCTATTATTGGTATGACGAGTTCTGGTTATACTGCTTTTAAAGTATCGAGCTTCCGCCCAGCTTCAGAGATTTATATGTTTTCGGATCAGACCCACATGTTATCAGTGCTCAATATGGTTTGGGGGGTGAAGTGTTTTTATTATGATAAATTCACTACAACAGATGAAACCATCGAAGATGTAGTGGAAATCCTCAAAAAAGAAGGCTTACTAAAACAAGGAGATACTGTAGTCAATATAGGAAGTATGCCATTACATCGTCGCCATCGTACCAATATGTTGAAACTGACAGTGGTGGAGTGATTTATTCCTCCATTGGAGGAAGTTCATCTACTTCTTCCTCCTGAAAACCTTTCAACCAAGCCTTATTTCGTCTTCCATATTGCGCTCTGGCAGCAGCAATGGCTTCCATGTAATTTCGACGAGGTTCTTTTTCTGGGAGTACTTCTTGTTCTTCAACAGCTCGTCTTAAATGAATTGGATGAATTGCCATCTCCGCTAGGTCATACCCCAGACTTCGATAGGCTTCATATTGGGCACTATCAAAATATTGATCGGATGTAGATTGATGAGGAAAATCAGCATGTTTGCGCGAGTAGGAGCGTACACTAGTTGCTAATTCACCACTAAGAGAAGATTTAATATAAATAATACGTCCTCTGGATTCATCTGGATAATAAATAGTACCTACAGCCACGCTCGTTTTGGTATGTGTTGATTTTTTTTCTTCGGGCATTAAGGGTTTTAAATCAATATGAATCCAAACGCCTTCTTCGATATAAGCCATACGTAAGGCATTATTAAACGATTCAAACCCAAAATTGCGATCTTCTTCAAAATCACAGACGACTACTGTTGAACAACGTCTTTTTAACAAGGGCAATAAACCTAAATTATCACCTGTGTGTCCTCCATCTGAAAGATTGACGAGCGCTTTACGAGTAGAAAAATTACCTGTATATTCATCAATAAGATAAGAAATACGATTGAATCGTCGACGGTCTTCTTCCTCATTATCTGCTAAACCAGAATAGGCCCAAGGATTGGGCATCCATGTTCCTAAACGAAGATTGAACAAGGTAATCAAGAAAGTTTGTGCAAAAAAACCAATAGAACCCATCGCTGAATTGACTGCGGCAGCGGAAATCGTCATGGCTTCAGACAAGGTCGTTTTTCCTTCTCGATATTTTCGAGTTTTAACATATCCTGTACTTTTTGAACCGATGTAATATTTTGAAAAAATAAAGTGTTCAGAACGTTGATCTTTTCGCAGGTAGATGTATTTTGATTTCAAATTGAGGGCAGCGACTAAAATATGGTAAGGCCCACGATAATTGTCGTGTCCAAGATCAGAAAGGAGTAGATTTTCATGATTACGAAGCATCTCTTTTGGACTCCCTTGTTGTTTCCAACGCTTGGTTTGACGCTCTTTTGGCCCCGAGGTAATTAAAAAGGCTTCGGTGAGTCGATCTTTATAAAAAGTGAAAATCGTTCCTTTATATTTTTTGATGAAAAAACCAAGAATTAATGTTAAAGCAATACCAAAACAAAAGATAAGGGCTGGGGTCATTTCAGATTTTTCAATGCTTTCTAAAAAGGAAACCCAAAAGGTAGATTTTATAGTAAACAAAAGGAGTAAGCTCAAATTTGCAATGATTCCAATCACTATATTAATCGTTGTGCCATGTCGTTGGGTTAATAAAAATCCAACTAATAGTGCTGCTACAATAAAGAAAATTAAAGTGAACATGGGAATATCTTCTACTAGAAAATTATCCCAACTTTCATTAATCAATACGATAAGAAAAATGAAAACACTCCATAACAATACAAAAATCGTATTATAGACCAGCTTCTTTTGAATCGTAAATAAACGACTAAATCCCATGGCACAAATCCCTAAAAAAGGAATATAGAATTGACCTTTTATTGGAGCGATAATTGTTTGGTACACCCATTCATCAAAATCATCAAAAGTTGTAATAACAAAAGTCAAAGCATACAAGCTCAATATCAAAATAATGAAGATGGATAAATTGAGTATGATCTTTCGTAAACCAGGAATAAAGCGTTCTAACATGCTAGGGATTCCTCCCAATACTCCTCCATCCGTTTTGTTGGTTAATAAAAAAGTTAAGCCAGAACCCGAGAAAAGTAAAGTGAGTTGAGAATACTCAATATTGAGATTATCTTTTAAATTATAGAAGAAAACCCCAATGATTACTACAGGTACTAAAACAGCCGCAACTACTGTATTGAAAGCTCCTCCATACAAACCAAGATAAGTTGAACGGGTGATGCGTTCATAATTTGGGGAAGATTCTCCTGTCATCCCCAAAAAGAAAAGGTAAACCAACATGCCAAAAGAAAACCAAATGGGTAAAAATAAAATGAGGTAAAAAGGATATTCGATACTTGGGATTAAAAAGCGAGCATATAAAATGACTACAATTACATAAATGCCTGATACAATAAGTGTCCATAATGCAAATCGTCGGACGACTCGTTTAACAAGAAAATCATTTCGTGTCTCATTATCATCGACCATCTCCAAAGAAAGTAAATTTTCTTTTTCAGTATCGCGATTTAGGTTGTAAAAGAAATCAAAAATTCCAAAGGACCAATAATTAAATACTTCATTCCAACTAATTGGATTTTTTTCACCATGTTGATATTTGGCTGATTTTACACTAAACAAAACCTTAATAGATTCCCATAGTGAAGTAATACGAGTATGCTTACTAAAGGTGTTGATATTCTCTTTAATATACGAAACTCCCACCCAATGATATACCGCAGCAAAGCCCATTCCTATAAGAAAGCTCAAGGCAAGAATAGATTTCGGAATTTGTTGGTATAAATCGAATAAGGAAGCGGGTAATTTTTTAAACTGAATTTCATCCCAAAAACTATTTCCACCCAGAATTTGAAATAAAACGGTCAAGCCAGATACCACAATCAACAATAACAATAAGAACAACAAGACATTAGAAATCGCTCCTCCTAATACAGCACTCAATAAGCGTTTGACATCTAAACTAAAAACAGAACGATTACGCGTGAGATATTCACCGTGTTCCAATAAGTGATTGAGTTGATGTTTGGGGCTATAACTAGATTGATCGCGGTAGTATTTTCCTCGAGTTAGAAAAGGGGCATTATTTTTATTGATGCCAGGTTTGGAGTTGATGTCGATATCTTCTTCACGTGCTTTTTTTTCTTCGCGGGTATAGGTGATGGGACCATCATTGGTACGTTCGCCTGTAATGGCATATTTGGCATTGTCTACATCCTTTTTGCGGGGGGCAGATAGCAAAGCACTTGTGCAAGAACCAATAAATCCACCTCCAGAAACGGTACTGATGTAATCAAAATATTTGTATACATCATCGCGCATAAATTTCTGTAAAGCACCTAAACCCAAAGTTGAAGATCGAATTCCACCTCCTGAAATACACAATCCCCATTTTTGACTAGGTACACCATTTTCATTTACATTGTAAAGATGATTGGTGTCATTTTCATCTCGATGTCGCTCTATGTATTTATCTTCCTCCGCAATAATTTTGTGGAGATCTTTGGTATAATCGCTCGATCGTTTTGGAGGTGTAGATTTCATTTGAGTGTACTGTTTTATATGGGGGCTATTATTTTACTTGAATTTTAAAACCGTTTCAAAATCTTCTTTAAAGATATGAGCTGGAGGAAAATCAGGATCAATTTCGAGGCATTTGTTGATGTATTCCAAAGCTTTTTTAAAATCATTTTGGCGCGCAGCATTTACTGCTAAATGGTAATATACTTCATCAAAAGAGCCTTCTTTTTGTTCTAATGCAGTTGTTAAAACTTGCTCTACTTCATCTAGTTTAGATTGTTGAGACAGTAAATTTGCCAAAAGAATAAAAGGATAAGTTTCTTCCACAAAAGCATCAATACAATTGCGATAAGCGGTAATGGCTTCATCAATACGTCCTTGGTCTTCATACAAGCTCCCATAGCGAAGATAGATTAGTGATTTTCCTTCATCTGGAAGTTTGTCCATCGGAATTTCTCCCAAAAGCTGTTCAGCCGTCGTATAATCGCCACTCAAGCGCATTTGTTCCACACATTGTACAATAGGATAAGGAGAAGGATCTTTAGCGACGACCATTTTCCACACTCTAGCACTGGCGAAAGGTTTGTCTTCTTCGGCAAATGTTGTGGCTATCTTTATCAGTTCGTTACTATTTTTGTATTTGAGTTTCATTATTTGTTTATTTTACTAGTGCGCGATGCTTGGTTTTGTTTAATGCTTTGCTTCAGGCTTTTGTTGATTTGCTGGTCGTCTGCCCACAAGGCTATGTTCTGTTAATTTGCTTATTGCTTACCCATTATGTTCGACTTTGTTAATTTGTGGATTTGTTTGTATGGATTTTTCTTAACCGTCCACCCATCAACCGTCTTTACAATTCCCTAACCCAAATATTTCGATAGCTCACTAAATTTCCATGATCCTGTAATTTGATCGAAGCTTTTCCGTGCGCATTATTCTTTGGCATACCGATATATTCTGTAGTACCTTGAATCTCCACATGATTTTGAATCAAGACACCATTATGAATAACTGTTAAATAGCCCGATGCGATTTTGATTCCATCTTTATTAAATCTAGGTGCAGTAAAAATAATGTCATACGTTTGCCACTCCCCAGGGCCTCTAGCAGCATTAACTAAAGGAAGATATTGTTTGTAAATAGAACCAGCTTGTCCATTTGAATATGTACGATTTTGATAACTATCCAATACTTGTACTTCATAGCGTTCTTGTAAGAAAACACCACTATTCCCCCGTCCTTGTCCTTCACTTTCTACGCGCTTTGGGGTGCGAAATTCAATATGTAATTGTATATCTCCAAAAGTTTGTTTGGTTTTGATATCACCAGTTCCAGGAGCAACAAACATGGCATCTTCTTTAATTGTCCATTTGGCTCCTCCTTTATTGGCATTGGCAGATTCCCATGCTTCTAAATTAGTACCATCAAAAAGAATGATTGCATCTGAAGGAATTGATGTATCTGTAGCTACTACACGTGGTTCAGGTTCCCAGACCTCCGTATCTTTTGGATCAGTAGTTTGCGCATCGAGTTGAAAGCATAAAATGGATAGGAAACAAAGGATAGAAAATAACTGCTTCATGGATGTAGTAATTTTTCGATAAAAAAGAAGACTAAAGTACCCAAAAAAATAGAATGAAAAGAATAAGTAGGTTTATCTTTTTATTATTGTGTTTCTGTGTACAGGACAAAACTTATGAAGCGTGTTCTTTTTTAAGGGCAACGCAATAAATTACGTTGGAACAAGCCTCTTTTCAAGGTGGTTTTAATCCCTTGCATCCTTCTAACGATTATTTTGTCCTGTACACAGATTGTATTTATTAGACTAATTAAAATTATTATCGAATGGATTTTAATTTTTTCATTATCGGTTTATCTTAAAATCTGTTTAATTTAGAGCATTCTTTAGATTAAACATACTATTTTATCACATGCGCGTTTTTCTTTTTCTACTTTTAATAAGTTGCTTAGCTTGTCAAGCTAAGCAACTTGAAACTAAGGATACCAACAATCAAATTTGTTCGCAAAAACGTACACCTGAATTAGACAAGGAACGATACAATGTTGCTTTTCTCATTATGGATGGCGTGTACAATACCGAATTAACTGCACCGTATGATATTTTCCAACATACGATTTTTAGAGATAGCATTAAAGCTATGAATACTTTTATGGTAGCAAACACTTTACAACCTATTACTAGTTTTGAAGGTATTCGATTGCTTCCTGATTACAATTATTTAGAAGATGATTTACCAAAGATTGATATTTTGGTCGTGCCAAGTGCAGAACATCATTTGGATACAGATTTGGAAGATGAAGCCATGCTCAATTTTGTAAAAAAAGTAGATCAAGAAGCACAATTTGTCACTTCTCATTGTGATGGGGCTTTTGTTTTAGCAAAAGCAGGCTTGTTGGAGCATGCAGTTTCAACTACTTTTCCTTCTGATGTTGCAGCTTATAAAAAAATGTTTCCATTACTTGATGTGCGAGAAAATATACTTTTTGTTCATGATGGGAAGTACATTACTTCAGCAGGAGGAGCTAAATCCTTTGAAGCGGCACTTTATTTGTGTGAACATTTATATGGAAAGAAGATTGCCCAACGATTGGCGGGGGGCTTGGTGATTGATTGGAATCTGGAAGAAGTGCCACATCTTGTAATTAAGGATTGATTTTGTAAATTTGAGCACAATTTTTTAAAGATGGAACAATTTGATATCGACCAACTGAAAGAAATCGCACAAAATTTAGGACCACTTCATTATGCAATTATTGGAGGGGTGTTATTGCTTTTCATCATCTTGATTGTTGTTTCAAGTATACGTGCCCGTAAGAAAAGGAAAGCTCGACAAGTCGCCCCAGATTTAACATTTCACAGCTTACAAGTCGCTCCATTAGGAAAAGGTGTACAAATAAAAATTCTCAATAAAGGGCATCAGGCTACTGTTACCGATATTTATATCAAGAAAAGACACGATCTTAATATTACTCAAGGGTATAAAGATTACTTGATCGAAACGGGTAAGTTTTACAATGTTTTTTGCGAGGCAAAGGGGAGTGGACGAGCTGATGATGGCTTCGAATTATGGTTGCATTTCAAAGATGTGATTGGCAATACTTATAAACAAGCCTTTCATATTGCAAAAAGCCATTCTAAAGATGAACGCGCTAGGGTGAGTCAATATGCTTAGTTTAAATCTTTCATTTTGAAACCTACCCCATGAATGTTTTCTATTTTTAAGGATTCATCTTGTTTGAGGTATTTTCGTAAACGAGAAATAAACACATCCAAGCTACGTCCCATAAAATAATCATCTTCTCCCCAAAGTTGCTCCAGAATTTGAGAACGTTTCAAGACTTGATTTTTATGTTGAATGAAATAAGCGAGTAAGTCTGCTTCTTTTTGGGTCAAGGTTTTTTCAAAACCTTCGGTGGATAATAATAAATTACTATGGTCAAATTGATACGTACCGATCTCATATATTTGAAGTGGGGTAGGAGCAACTGTAATTTTATTTCGACGGAGGAAGACTTCTATTTTTAGAATAAGTTCTTCAATGCTGAATGGTTTGGTCAAGTAATCATCGCCTCCCAATTTAAGTCCGTGTAGTTTATCTTCTTTGAGGGATTTAGCAGTTAAGAAAATGATCGGGATATCTTGATTTTTTTTTCGAATTTCTTCTGCAAGGGTAAAACCATCCATTTCAGGCAACATCACATCCAAAATACATAAATCGTACTGTTCTGCTTGAAAAGCTGTCAGTCCTTTTTTTCCATCTTCGCAATGCGTGATTTGATAGCCTTGCAATTCTAGATTATCTCTGGTTACAAAACCGAGTGTTTCATCATCTTCAACATATAAAATTTGGGCATTCATTGAATCTTAATTATTAGTTTATGCAATTACACAGGCTCTGCTCTGTTGATTTATTTGTTGCCTGCGCTCAAGGCTTTTTGTTTATTGCTCTCCCAAGATACTGGGCTTTGTTGATTTGTTTGTTTATTACCCTTCAACCCTTCAACCCTTCAACCCTTCAACCCTTCAACCCTTCAACCCTTCAACCCTTC
>JAHDES010000028.1:0-7958 GCA_020628645.1 Saprospiraceae bacterium | reverse complement strand
ACAGCCGCATCCATATTGTAATCTCCGTTCCTTGATCGAGTTCACTTTCTAGATGTAATTTCCAACCATGAGCCTCGCAAATGTTTTTGATATAAAATAAGCCCAAACCAAATCCTTTTACATTATGAACATTACCTGTAGGAACACGAAAAAATTTATTGAATACTTTTGCTTGAAATTCCTTTCCAATTCCAATGCCTTTATCTTGAATAGTCAAACGCAGGCGATCGCCATAGGAACGCGTAGTAATCGAAATATCAGGATAATCTTTACAATATTTTAGGGCATTATCAATTAGATTAAATAGGATATTGGTCAAATGTAGTTTATCTGCTTGAATTACTGTAGCTGTGGCATCCAAGGCACT
The DNA here is from genome assembly GCA_020628645.1 of Saprospiraceae bacterium. Classification (GTDB taxonomy): domain Bacteria; phylum Bacteroidota; class Bacteroidia; order Chitinophagales; family Saprospiraceae; genus JAHDES01. The sequence continues at coordinate 7,591 of JAHDES010000028.1, read as the reverse complement.
TTTGAGTTTGCCTTTTTGTTTTTGAATATTGAGTTCGACACTATCTATGAGTTGCTGTAAAACCTCATGTAAATCCACCTCTTCTTTATTTAAACGGAAATTATCGCGTTCAAGTCGGACAATTTGTAATACTTTTTCAACTTGATTATTTAAACGAGTATTTTGTTCTTTGATAATGGTAGCGTAGCGAAACAAGCGATCATTATCTTTAATATGTTCATTTTTTAAAAACACATCTGCCGAAATATTGATTGTCGAAATAGGCGTTTTAAACTCATGCGTCATATTATTGATAAAATCCTTTTGCATATTCGACAGACGTTGTTGACTTAAAATGACATACATCGAGTACATGAAGAATAAAATCGTCACCAATAAAATTCCTAACAAGAAAATGGAATTTTGCATATTTGCCAATAAATAACCCGAATGTGAAGGAAATTTCACCCCAAAATAATAGGTGAATTCGTCATACTGAGGCAAATCTCCTAAAGCATTTTCATCAATTGGTAAATCCGAATAGTTGCAAAAATCACCATATACCATTTCGTCTGTTTCGCAATCATGAATAGCATATTCAAAATCTACTCCTAAGCCTACTTTTTGAAATTCCGTATGTAAATGATACTCTAATTCTCCGGCATCTATATCACTATTCACATTCACCACATAATAATTAGGTGCAATGCGTTTAATGAGGTTCATAGAGGGGAGTACACTTTCATTTAAGCCCGCCATTTCTTTAGCTACACGAAAGAGAGCAATGTGTACAGTTTGATCAAATTCTTGCTCTTTTAGATTCCATGTGCTTTTTACCCAATAGGTCTGCATGCCGATAATACCTAAGATAGCTATCGCACCAAAAATAATGACTCGTCGAATCGCTGCTGAAGACATGCAAGAAAATTTATACCTTAAAAATACGTAAAACTCTATTGTGATGTTCTACTAAAGATTCGATTAACAACTCATTAACCAATACGACAGCAATCCATATTTTTTTGATTCATGGAACTTTTTCTTCAATTGTACTCAAAAAAAGGGTAGCATTGCTTACTTTTGACATGTGATTATGAGACAAAGAAATTTATCTACTTTTTATCAACTAATTTTTGTTTTCCTATTGTTACCAATTTCGCTTTTGGCACAAGAAGGACAAAATCCATTCGATATAGGAGGAACTCCTTATGTGCCTTCGCCTGTTACAACGAATACTACGACAATAGAGGAAACTGCTCCAAAAGAAGACTCAACGGCAACTATTATTCCTTCATCTATACCTTCCGAGTCGACCTCTTCTACCGCTTCGAATCCATTTGATATTGGTACTAATCAGGTCACACCTACAGTAGTAGCCCCAATAGAAACTACTCCAAAACGTCAAGAACAAAAAACAACTTCTGTTGTTGAACAACAAAATATTCCTACACCTTCTAGGTCATCCAATCAAGGATTTCTGATGATTGTTTTAGGAATTATGCTGGTCTTAATTGCAGTGGTGACTACCTTATTTCGGTCATTTATGGGTAAGGCGTATCAAGCGTTTATCAATGATAGTCAATTGCGTTCTGCCTTTCGAGAGATTACAAGTATTGTGGCATCGCCTTACATTATTTTATATTTCATTTATGCGATTAATTTATCCATTTTTATCTATTTAGTATTGTCTAAATATGACTTTTCCTTAGGGACATGGGGAACATTAGCTCAAATTTTTGGTGGCATAGCAGCTATTTTTCTGATCAAACACATGACACTAAGTCTTCTCGGCTATATTTTTCCTGTAGAAAAAGAGATGGATGTATACAATTTTATGATTGTAATTTTCAATGTTATTTTGGGAATTTTGATGGTTCCACTTAACTTATTATTAGCTTATGCACCTGAAAATCTGACTTTTACTGTTTTGTATGGTGGATTCGGATTAATAATTTTAATGTATCTATATCGCTCATTAAGAGGCATATTAATTGCTGGAAAATATATTGCACTACATAAATTTCATTTTTTTATGTACCTTTGCACCGTCGAAATCGCTCCTATCTTTATTTTGGTTAAAATAGTGATGAATTTATCATCAAACTAATCAATTTCAAGGAGTTTTCGGTGAATTTATAAAAATAACCTTAGCTGTAATGGGCAGCTTTCAAAAATAGTTATTTGAATGGCAGCAAACGGTAATGCACCAGGGGAAAGCTACAAAATCGTAAAAAGCATTTTAGTATCACAGCCTAAGCCAGAGCGCTCACCATATTATGAACTGGAAAAAAAGTATGACCTTCAAATTGATTGGCGACCATTCATCCATGTAGAAGGATTGACCGCCAAGGAATTTCGAAAGGAACGAATACGTCCAGATGATTATTCAGCCATAATATTCACCAGTAAAAATGCAATTGACCATTTCTTCCGTATCTGTGAAGAAATGCGGATTACGATGCCTCAAGATACCAAGTACTTTTGTATGTCAGAGGCTATTTCCAACTACCTCCAAAAGTTCATTATTTATAGAAAACGTAAAGTCTTTACAGGAAAACGAACCATCACAGATTTAAAACCTTATCTTTTAAAACATAAAGCCAAGGAAAATTTCTTGTTGCCTATGTCTAATCTTGGAAAAAAAGATGTAGCGGCTTTTTTAAGCCAAAATGAGTTTGACTGGAAAGATGCTTTAATGTATCGTACAGTAGCAAGTGATTTGTCGGATTTAAGTGATGTAACTTACGATGTTTTAGTGTTTTTTAGTCCCTTAGGTATTCAATCTTTGTATGAAAATTTCCCTGATTTTAAACAGAATGAAACGCGAATGGCCATTTATGGCGATTCTACCAGTAAAGCTGTTTTAGATCGAGGTTTGACAATCAATATTAAAGCACCTGCTCCTGAAACGCCTTCTATGACTATGGCATTAGATAAATATTTGAAAATTTCTAATAAAGATTAAAATGATTTAATCTGTCTATACAACAAACGCTCTAGCGGGTCAACCGCTAGAGCGTTTGTTCGTTTACTAGTTAATGAAAATTCAAAAAGCATATAAGAAAGGTGCTGTACAATATTTCAAATATGGCTCATGGCCATTTGGAAAACCTGTGATGTATGTACACAATTTTTTTGTCGATGGCTTATTGATTGATACAGGACATAGTAATATGCAAAAAGAGGTAGTGCAAACACTTTCTTCTTTAGAGGTACAACAAATGTATCTCACCCACCACCACGAAGATCATACGGGGAATTCTTTAGTCTTACAAAAACAGTTTAATTGCCCTGTTTATGCCTCTAGTAAATGTGTGAAAATTATGAAAAATCCTCCTTCTATTAGTTTTGCACAATGGCTTACTTGGGGGATTTCTAAGAAAAATTTGGAAATAACAACTGAAGATCAATTTATTCAAACACCTAATTATACGTTTGAAATCATTCCTTTACCTGGACATGCCGTCGATATGGTAGGCTTGTATGAGCGAAATCAAGGCTGGTTGTTTTCAGCAGATTTGTTTGTTCATACCTATATCCGTGTATTTATGCGTCCAGAAAGTATGAAAGGACAAATAGCCTCAATTAAAAAAGCGCTTTCCCTTGATTTTCAGTGGCTATTTTGTAGTCATAATCCTCAATTTGAGCAACCAAAAGATAAACTCCGCCAAAAATTGGCTTTTTTTGAAAACTTCTATGGACAAGTCGTTCACTTTCATCAAAAAGGATATTCAATCAATGGCATCATCCAACAAATGGAACTTAAAGAAAAATGGTTTCTACGCCTCCTTTCTACAGGAGAACTTTCTACAAAAAATATGATAAGCGCAGTGTTGAGAGATGAGGGGGCTTATGTTTTTGAATAAGGAAGGGAAAGCGAATTGAAAAGCTAATTTAATGATCCATTGAAAGTTAAAAGAAGTTTTTATATCTTAAAGATGTTCAATCGTGTTCAAATCTGTGAATCATGCAACAAGTACCTGCACATTTATACTTTACGACTGAAGAACGAAAGGCACTCATGCAACGAAATGATAGAATGGCATTAGTAGAAGTTGTGATGCATTGGTTGTGGATTGTAGGGGCATTTTTTATGGTCTATCAATGGACGAATGTAGCAACTGTACTTTTAGCGGCATTTATCTTGGGTGGAAAACAATTAGCCTGTGCTATTTTAATGCATGATACTGGACATCGGTCTGTTTTTAAAAATGCAAAATTGAATGACTTCGTGGGACAGTGGTTGGGGGCATATCCTATCTTTCAAGATATGCTGAAATATCGACCGTATCATAATATTCATCATTTGCATACAGGATTGGAAGAAGACCCAGATTTATTATTGACAAGAGGCTATCCAACGTCTAGAAAATCAATGGCACGTAAATTCTTTCGAGATTTTACAGGACAAACGGGGATTAAAGCTTTAGCAGGTTTAGTGCTGATGAATTTAGGCTATTTGGAGTATAATTTAGGGGGTAAGATTGTCAAAATATCTCAAAAAAATCGAACTTGGGGTGAGTTTTGGCAAGTTTTATTTCAAAACTTTAGTGGTATTTTAATTTTTCATTTGTTGTTTTTTGCATTACTAACGTGGCTTGCTTCACCTTGGTTGTATGTACTTTGGGTGGGGAGTTATTTTACGACTTTTCAGTTTGTTTTGCGCATTCGTTCGATGGCGGAACATTCCGTTTTAGAAAGTCCAACGGATCCATTTTTAAATACACGAACAACCTATGCCAACTTCTTTGAACGTCATCTTTTTGCGCCTTATCATGTGAATTATCATGCAGAACATCATATGTTGATGACGGTGCCTTCCTATAATCTTCCTCAAATGCATCAAATGCTAAAAGAACGCGGGTTTTATGACAAAGCAGTACTCGAAACAGGCTATTGGAATATCATTAAATTAGCCATTCAATAAAAAACAAGTACAAGCTCAAGTGTGAATGAAAGAGAACCAACTTGAAACTTGCACCTGTATTTAACATCTTCCGCATTGGTTTAGCGGGAATAGTTTATTAATTTTTCTACCAAATAAACTATTTCTTCCTTGGGTTAAGAAATTTTATAAGTGACTTTAACTACAATTACTTTGTTTTCTGTTTTGTCTTTCCAAAGATGTAGTGTTTAAGACTATAGAATTTATACTATTGTTCTTTTTCTTTTCATTATTGTTCAAGTTGTTGATAATGAGTTTAGAAATAACGAGGCGTCACCAAGGTTCGAGTACGATTAAATAGCAGTCGAACATTTTTAGGATATTTGATGCTATACTCGACTAAGTACACTTTTTCTTCTTTTGGGGCAAGTGTAAGATTCCAATTAAGTTCTCCTGTGTTTTCAATTTGATTAGCACCAGAAATGTTTTTTACAGTCACTTCAATTTCTTTATTGTTGGAGATGGGTACTTGATCGACCAATTCTAGTGAAATGGCTTGATCTCGATTGTTTTGCACCTTGATTTGATAGGAGAAATCGGCTCGTTGATTAATACCGATAAATTGACGTTTATTGAATTCTTTTTGTTTTTCTTTAATGACTAAAACTTTATTATCTCGGCCAAGGGATAAATCTAGGGTATCATTAAAACTCTGTGGATTTAAATTGGAAAAGCCCACATAACTTTCACCTCTATAAATATTTACTGGACCAGCAATTAAATCTAAATTTTCCCAACCTGTAATTTCAGACAATAGATAAGCCGCTCGTTCTACTTGAGGAATGGCATAATGACGATAAGTAGAATTGAGATTATAGTTTGTGATTTCAATAGAATAAGGGCGACTATCTGAAGGAATCGTATACTGATCTTCTATTTCAAAATTAGTAGATAATTGACTCACTTCTATTTCTTCAAAACGAATTTGTGGAGCAAAATCATCTTGTTCTCTTTTTTTATCATAATGAACATTTGGATCGAGATCATGCTGATAAGTAGCGGGAGGACGTACCATATTTTGGGAGGATTGTAAATCTAAACGCCCTTTTGAATTTTTTTGGTTTCGATTATACGCATACGTATTGATGCTATTTTGATCTTTTAATACCCAAGGACGAAGAGCAGGTTTTGCAGAACTTTTATTCGGATCATCAGTAGATAAAATAATTTTCACCTCTTCCCAATCAATGCCTGTATTATTAAACGCTAAAGCACGATAATTGAGATTGATAGGCTCAGACAAATTATCTGCTTGTAAATCATAAATGGGTGACCATCCTGTTTGATTGACGATATAACGAAGCTTCAAGCTAGTACTTAAAGTTGTTTTAGTATTCACAATCACTTCCACTTCTGAAGTTGGGCGACGAAAGAAATTCTCTTCTTGCTGCTGTTGACGGAGGCGTTCAAGTGATTTGTTTTGTTCCTTTCCTTCCCGATTTAATTTAGAAATAGCGCGTTGAATTTCAAGCAGACGTGTGCGATAATAATCGGTAGTCGTTTGTAATTTAGCTAAGTCTACGGCATCGACATTACTATTAAAGGCTTTATTATTTTCAATGACCTTACGCTCATTTTCTAAGACATATTTTTGATCATTAATATCTTGAAGAGCGACTTCAACCAATTCAATAGAATCTTTTAAGGCGGTCATCTTAGCATTTTCTTCTACCGCTTCCAATACATTTGATTTACTGGAAATGGATAATATCGTGGCATCTCCACTAGCGGTCACTTGTACACTCTTAGGATTAATGACAGGAGACAAACCCGTAAAAACCAATTGATGGGTTCCAGCGTTTAGATTTAAAGTTTTGGAACGAATAATTTCTGCCCCTTGTAAATAAATTTTTACTTCATTGATTTCTGTTGAAAATTTTTGATCTTGTGCGGCTAATGAAACTAGATGAGTAAGTAAAAAGGCAAGAAGAATTATTCGAAACATAAGGTTTAATTTTAAGAATTTTCTTAGCAAAATTTTGGTCAACTAGCTATTAATGTACAATAAATTTATAACAAGTTTACAACAACAATTACAAAAGTCATTACCAGGGCAAGCTGCTCAAGTGAAAATGGCGCATGCGGTTCGTTCGCACTATCGCCCCGCACCTCCTTCAGCAAGGCAAGCAGCAGTTATGATCCTCTTCTATCCCAAAAATAATGAACCTTATATCGTACTAACGGAACGTGTTTCTACCAATCAGCACGATAAGCATAGTGGACAAATGAGTTTCCCAGGCGGTGCTTATGAAAAGGAAGATACGGATTTCGCAATGACTGCCACGCGTGAAACGGAAGAAGAAATAGGCGTTGCACAAACCTCTATTACCGTACTAGGGCAATTAACGGATTTATACATTCCTGTTAGTAATTTTTTAGTGCACCCTTATGTGGGTTATTTGGAAGAAGCGCCTCAGTTTAATGCGCAACTCAGTGAAGTGAAGCATATTGTAGAAGTACCTTTTTCTATATTGCTGGATGAATCTACTAGGCAAGTAAAAGACTTAGCTCTAAGTCCACATCTCACCCTTAAACGAGTCCCTTATTTCAATGTCAAAGATAAAGTTGTTTGGGGAGCGACGGCTATGATCTTGAGTGAATTGCTAGAGGTGTTAACTGACCTTTCGCAGGTCAAAAATTTTGAAATTTAAAAAATAGGTTTAAATG
>JAHDES010000027.1 GCA_020628645.1 Saprospiraceae bacterium | reverse complement strand
ATCAATAATCAATAATCAATAATCAATAATCAATAATCAATAATCAATAATCAATCACGCCCCCATTTCCTGCCGCTCACTCGAATTCAAATTATACAATTGTTTAAACTCATCTAAAGAAGGACGAATCTGTAAAAAGAAGAAGATACCAATGGCAACTAATACAAAATAGGCGAGATTATTTTCAATAAACATAAAGACAAGATTGAATAAAATAGCACCTTCTATCAAAGCTGCATTGACGATAAAACCTGAGCGATAATGTTCCACTTTTTTAGTTAAGGAATTTTGTTCTGAACCAATCGTCTGATGATGTCGATTACGGAGTACTTGACTCATGCCAAGACACGAAAAAAGGGTAAGTCCACCAAAAAGTATAAACATATTATCTAATGCAAAGCCTTTAAAAGGGATAATACCACTTCCTTCACTATTGCCAATAACAAAAATAAAGATGGTCGAAATCAAAAAAACACCTGCGATCATTGCCATCCATATGATGATGGTACTGCGAAATAGTTCACTTGGAGAAAAATTAATTGTACTCATTTGATCTAAAAGATTAATACTAAAAAGCGAAGATCAATAGCATGACCTTCGCTCTAAGATAGGATATATATTTTAAATAATGTTTATTTGATCCCGTGCATAAGTTTTTTCAATACTGGATTAAGTAGCATCACTAAAACGCCTGCACCAATTGGGATTAAGGTGAAGATTAAAAAGAACGTACTTAATGAATATTGAGCTGTGATTTGATCAATCATACCACCGATAGTATGCGCCAGCTTATTACCAATAGCAATTGCTAAATACCATATTCCAAACATAAACGCAATCATACGTCCTGGTACAAGCTTACTCAAATAAGAAAGCCCTACAGGAGATAGACATAATTCACCCAATGTATGGAACAGATAAGCCCAAACCAACCACATCATACTAACAGATGCCGTTTTTGCACCTTGCGCAATTCCTAATGCTCCAAATACTAAGAAACCAAATCCAATTCCTAATAAAATTAAACCAAACCCATATTTAAAAGCAGCACTTGGATTATATTTACTCTCCCACCATCTAGAGAAAAAAGGCGCAAACATGATAATGAATAGAGAATTCAAAATACCAAACCAAGTGGCTGGTACTTCTGTTCCTTCATTACTAAATTCATTAGTGATTTTGAATAAAACGATTCCCCAAATAATCACAAAACTAAACGCCAAAATGGTATTAGATAAAGAAATCTTTTTCCATGTTTGACTAAAAAGACGCACAAGTACCCAAGTAATAATAACGAGCGGTACTATCGTTACAATTAAATCTATAATTTTAAACATGCTTGCATAACCACCTGTCAAATCACGTTGGGTATAATCCGCCGCAAAAATTGGCATGGTACCTGCTGCTTGTTCAAATGCAGCCCAAAAGAATACGGTAAAAAATGCAAAGATGGCAACAGCAATCAGACGGTCTCGCGTAATTGGCGCATAACGTGTAAATCTTGATACCAATACGGTAAAGAATAGCAAAAGTGCTGTTAAAATTACAGTATTTGCCACTGTTCCTTTTGCTCCGCCAGGTAGTAACTCATAGCCACCAATTGTAGAAATAGGATCATTGAAAATCCAAATTAATGATAGAATAGCAAATGCCGCAATTAATATCTTATCTAATTGTGTAAATGGATTTAATTTATCGCCTTCAGGAATATCGACTGCTTTTGCTTTTGATCCATCAGGTTTTGCGCCGATATCACCAAATAAAGGTTGCGCAAACCAAAATTGTAGCATTCCTAAAAACATAAAAATACCCGCTAATCCAAAACCAAAACTCCAAGACACTTTTTCGCCTAGATAACCACAAAGCATGATTCCAAGAAAAGCACCAGCATTTACCCCCATATAAAAAATGGTATATGCACCATCCTTCTTTTCTGGATGTCCTTCATATAATTTGGAGATGATCGAAGTCATATTGGGTTTGAAGAAACCATTTCCTATAATTAATAAACCAATACCAATATAGAGAAACGTGGGTGTTTCTACCGCCATTGAGGCATGCCCTAAGGTCATTAATAAGGCTCCAATTCCTACGGCATTTCGATAACCGATTTTATTATCAGCCAACCATCCACCAGCAATTGGCGTAAGATAAACCATCAAAGCATAAGTACCTAAAAGCGATAAAGCCGCCTCTCGTTCCCAACCCCAACCTGGATTATCACCTGTGATTGATCCTATTAAAAAAATCACCAACAAAGCACGCATTCCATAATAGGAAAAACGCTCCCACATTTCTGTAAAGAAAAGCACAAAAAGACTCGACGGATGCCCGAGGACGCTTCCATGTTCTTCTAGTAAATCAAAATTCTTATCTGACATAAATTACTGTTTTATTATTTGATTAGTTTTTCGTTTTTGTGAAAAAGGTCGAAAACTATAGAGTTAGCTTTCGACCTTTAAATATTTTAGCAAAAGGAGATTTTTAATTATTCAACTCCATGCATCATGCGTTTTAAAATAGGATTGATGATAATAAGTACAAGCCCAGCTCCTACAGGAATGAACGTAAATATTAAAAAGAAAGTAGACATAGAATACATTTCAGTAATTGCATCAATGTAACTTCCTGTTAAACCTGCCGCAAAATTGGCAATAAAATTGGCGACAAACCATACACCAAACATAAGCCCAACTAATTTAGCAGGTGCAAGTTTACTTACATAAGATAGACCGACTGGTGATAAGCATAACTCTCCAAGAGTATGGAAAAGATAGGCTAAAATTAACCAAATCATACTTACAGATGCAGTTTTAGCTCCTTGTGGAATACTCATTGAGCCATAAGCTAGAATAGCAAATCCTAACCCTAATAATATTAATCCAAGGGCAAATTTAACTGGACCAGATGTGATAATTTTAGATTCCCAAAATTTAGAAAATAATGGAGCAAAAACAATAATGAAGAAAGAGTTTAAAATTCCAAACCATGAAGCTGGAACTTCTGTATTCTCTGATGTCCATTCTTTCCCTAGCATCCAGAGGACGATACCCCAAATTATAACAAAACTTAATCCAAGGAAAATATTAGATAAACTATAATGAGAGAATGTTACATTGAATAATTTTATCAAAACCCATGTAATGACAATCATTGGGCCTATTGTTAATAAAGTATTGACTATCTTAAACATATTAGCTCCACTTCCTTCTAATACTCTATTTGTATAATCATTTGCAAAAATAGTCATTGAGCCACCAGCTTGCTCGAAAGCCCACCAAAAAAAGATGGTGAAAAAAGCAAAGACACTAATTACGATTATGCGATCTCTTTGCACATGAGCTGGTGTATCATCTTTAATAACTTCGGCAGCTTTATTTACACTATTAGGCTTTAGTCCAATATTCCCAAATATATTTTGAGCAAACCAAAATTGTAACATTCCAAAAAACATGAAAATCCCAGCTAATCCGAATCCCCAGCTCCATCCAACTTTTTCACCGATATAACCACATAATAAGATACCTAAAAATGCCCCAGCATTGATACCCATATAGAAAATAGTATAAGCGGCATCTTTCTTTGTCCCATCACTATTCGGGTATAACTGTCCAACTATAGATGAAATATTGGGTTTAAATAAACCATTACCAATTATAAGACAGGTAAGACCTGTATAAAAGAAAAAGGGCGTTTCAAATGCCATTGAAGCGTGACCTATTGTCATAATCAGTGCTCCTAAAGTAACAGCATTACGATAACCTAAAATTTTATCAGCGATAATACCTCCAAAAATGGGAGTAATATATACTAATCCTGTATACCATGCATATAATTGTAATGCTTCACTTCGTTCCCAGCCCCATCCACCATCCATGAGGCTTGAAACTAAGAAAAGAACTAATAATGCACGCATACCATAGTAAGAAAAACGTTCCCACATTTCTGTGAAGAAAAGGACGAATAGCCCAGAAGGGTGGTCTAGTATCGTTTTCTGATTCACATCCGAACCTCCAAATACTTCCGTTGCCATATGTGTTGTTTAATTTTTGTGAATAATAAATAGAACTCCTAAAAATAGATTTTTTACCCTAAATTCTTGCAATACGACCCCTTTTATTTTGTAGAAGTAGGTATTTACCTTTATAAATTTGTCGTGAAATGATGAAAAAAGTACCTCGAAAAGAATTATTTCGAGGTACACAATTTATAACAAAAGGGTAATCTTGTCAGCAAACAATATCCCCTTTTTTATCAATTTATACTATTATAAAGTGCCTCAAAAACCTTGTAAAGTTGCCCCAAAAGTTCCCCAAAATGCTCCTAAAACGCTGTTTTACAAGAAGTTTTCGTTAAAGCTATCTTAAAAAACGCTATTTTACGACTTCAACTAGACAATTTACCTTATTTTCCATTTTTGTAGTTAGAAGCAATCACTTAGCCCATTTCATTTATGCAGCAGAAATACGAACCGTGGCTGATCCAATTACTCGATGACTTTTGGGCTGTTTTTTATCCTGGAATACCAAGAAAAGGAAACGCAGGAGAGCGAAAATGTCGTACGATAGAACAGGAAATCCAAAAAAACATCTCCGCTTCAAGTTTATACAATTACTTTAATCAAAAAGGAAGCGTGCCGGCTGATGGAACAAAAGGAATCATGTGCTATTATATCTTACAGCATTGGCAGCGAGAACATCCTGATCAATTAACAGATATTCCCCTAAAAGAAGAGCTCAAGCGTAACGAGAGTGCCGATCGTTATTTGATGCTTTATCGCCGTTATCGTAAACAGTTTCGGCAAAAAAATGCTATTCCTTTTATTGCTGAAACACCAATCTCTAATCAATTTGAATGGATTCATCTAAATCAATTTAAGTTGGTGCGTTGGATAGGATTGGCATGCTTTGTTGGTATTGGTGTACTATTATTGGGATTGATTTATCAAATGAATCCAATCACAAGTGAATTAACAGAAACACAAAGAAATGCGCTGGCTAGCACCAATCATGATAAGTTTTTGATTTCCATATTACATATTTGCACCATTCCTATTTTGTTATTTTTTTATTATTTGCCCTCAGAACGTCGTCGTGCTCCTATGAATGGTTTTGCAGGAATGGCAATCAAACAATTTGAACTTGGATGGCTGGGATTATGGATTAGTTGGATACTACTTTACCTTTGGTTGAGTATAAAATATAGTGTAGAAAAAGGCTATTTGTTAGCTGGAGATTTAGTGAGTTATGCTCAATTTACGCCTTGGAGTTGGGCAGTGGCAGATGCAGTGAGTGCGTTGAGTTCCATTTGTTTCTTTTATCTCTTTTTTGTGATGGATATGAAGACCATTTCTATAGATGGCGAAAAAGAAAAATCCAATCAATTTAAACGTAGTATGATCTTCGTCATTTTGTTGACAACTGCGCTATTGAGTTTTTCGATTATCGATCAATTTATGCTCCATGAAGCTTGGAATAATACGGGAACTTTGCTGTATTCTATTTTGACTTCTATTGCAATGCTATACTTTTTTGCTCGTTTGGATAGTCATTTATTTCATGCTAGGCGAATTTATTTAGCCCCTTTGTTTTTGTATGCAGTGATTCAAGTAAATTGGAATAATTTGCCAGATTCTAGTTTTGCAACGAAAGGTTTTGCTATACTTTTTCTCGCTTTTTTATTAAAAATATATTTCTTTTTCGTGATAAACAATTGGCTGAAAGGAGGAGATTTTGAGCGATACTTTCTAAAAATAAGAGAATTATACATAAAAGAAAACCAATAATTGTAGCGTGAGTTTATTTTCTAAGTATTAAGATGTGACATCTTACTCAATTATAATCATCAATGAAATCTATGTACTTATAAGTTTTAGTTATAAGTGGAGCATCATACCATAAAAAATTGTATATTTGTAGTTCTTAAATACATCCCCTAATTTTTCTCGAATTCTGAGAAAAAATCCATCCCTTTAACCGATACATTATAACTTAAAAAATCACTGGTTGATTTTTTAATAATGCTACAGAATAGAAAATAAGCAAAAGGCAGCACAAACACAGTTTTGCTTGTTACTTTCCATTCAATGTCAATGGATTTAATAAGCGTTGATTTGATTTACCCATGAATATTAAAGGATCACGGACATGCAGAAACAAACACTAGTCAGTCTCCTATGTATACTGACTTTCTTCACTACTTTTGCACAAGCGAATCGTACTTTTGATGGTAGTAATAATAATATCAGTCATCCAAATTGGGGAGTAGCACACACGAATTTAGTGCGAATGACTGACATTGCATACGCAGATAAAGCGTCCGCCCCTGGCGGTACCAATCGACCTAATCCTCGTGAAATTAGCAATGCTATTTTCAACCAATCCAATCTCATTAATGACCCACTTAATTTAAGTACATACAATTGGGTGTGGGGACAATTCATTGATCACGATATTGATCTTACAGGCGATGCACCTGCTGAATTTATTATGATTGATGTACCAGAAGGCGATCCTTGGTTCGATCCAATGAGTTCTGGTACTGTGCGTATTCCAATGAAACGATCAGAATTTGATCCTAGTACAGGCACTTCCTTTATCAATCCTCGTCAACATCCCAATAGAATTTCAGCTTACATTGATGCATCTGGAGTTTATGGTTCAGATCAGATAAGAGCAGACTGGTTGCGTACGTTTCAAGATGGAAAATTAAAAACATCAGCAGGTAATTTATTGCCTTTCAATACTACCACAGGTCAATATGAAGATGAAATAGATCATAATGCTCCTGAGATGGATGATGCAGTAGGGACTTCTCCAAAATTATTTGTGGCGGGTGATGTTCGTGCAAATGAAAATGTACTTCTAGCTTCTTTTCACACACTTTTTGTTCGAGAACACAATCGCATTTGTGATGAATTAAGACAAGAGTTTCCTTTTTGGAATGACGAAGTAACCTATCAACGCGCTCGAAAAATTGTAGGCGCATTGATTCAAAATGTAATTTATACAGAATGGCTGCCTGCAATGGGAATTGAATTGGAAGAATATACGGGCTATGATAGTAGTGTCAATGCTGGTATTTTCAATATCTTTTCTGCTGCTGCCTTCCGTATGGGACATACACTTTTGACAGCAGATGTTTTGCGAATGGATAATTCAGGAAATACAATTCCTGAAGGAAATTTAACCCTTCGTGATGCTTTTTTCAATCCTATAGAACTCGTCAATGGTGGCGGTGTTGATCCTTTGTTTAAAGGTATGGGAACACAAACCCAACAAGATTTGGATTGTCGATTGATTGATGATGTTCGCAATTTCTTATTTGGTACTCCTGGGATGGGGGGCTTAGATTTGGCAGCGATTAATATCAATCGAGGAAGAGAACGAGGCATCCCTGATTTTAATACCGTACGCGTTAATTTTGGATTACCTGCGTATACTTCTTTTGCGGAGATAAATTCTAATCCATTAGCAGCAACAGAGTTAGAAAATATTTATGGTGATATTAATGAGATAGATCCTTGGGTAGGTTTCTTAGCCGAAGAACACATGGCTGGAGCTTTGTTTGGAGAGACCTTGATGGAAATCATGAAAGAACAATTCTCTCGTTTACGTGACGGAGATCGTTTCTATTTTGAAAATGACGCTGCTTTATCGGCAGAAGACATAGAAGAAATTAAAAATACACGTTTAGTGGACATTATCATGCGTAATACGGGAGTTTCGCTGATGCAAGGAAACTTATTTACAGCAATGGATCATGAAGTGTTAGCGAATTGTGGAGCTACCACCCCTAATGTTTCTTTAGTAGGAACTATCAAGACACCTACAGGACTTGCGATCCCAGATGTGAAAATTGAAGTCAATCAGCCGACTTTAATTGCCCCATCTATTACAAATGCTGCTGGAAGTTTTGCCTATCCGACTATTCCTGCTTGTTATGCCTATGAATTAGTGCCTACTAAAGATATAAATCCAGGTAATGGGGTGACCACTTATGATTTAGTACTGATTCAACAACATATTCTAGCTATTGAAGACTTAGATGAACCTTATAAAATGATTGCAGCAGATGCAAATGCAGATGGTTCGATTACTACCTTCGATATTGTACAAATCCGACAATTGATTTTAGCAATTACCACAACTTTTCCTGATAATACGTCATGGCGATTTTATGATGCTAATTATGTATTCAATAATCCAAGTGATCCATTTGATGAGAATCCAACACAAGGATTTTCAACAGCGTCATTAGTAGAAAATGAAACAGCTTCTTTTATTGGGGTGAAAATTGGTGATGTCAATTATTCTGTAGATCCAATGTCAATTCATGGGAATAATGAAGATATTAGTAGAAATGATACAGATAAATTAATTTTCCGAGTAAAAGACCAGTCTATTGTAAAAGATCAAGAATATACCATTGCCTTTAGAGCAGATGCGATTCAAGAGATGATGAGTTATCAATTTACCTTAAATTTTGATGCGACTGCTTTAGAATTTATCAATATCCAAGTAGGAGAAATGCCTTATCTTGGAGAGGGTAATTTTGGTTACTTTTTGGAAGATGGTATGATTACAACAAGTTGGAATGGTGAAAATCAATTGAAAGGAGAAGATGTTATCTTTAACATTACCTTCAAGGCAAAAGAAACAGGTCAATTGCGGGATTATATTTCTATTAATTCTAGAATGACTCCTAAAGAAGCAGTAACGAAGCAGTTTGAAGAAGTAGATATTGCATTACAATTTGATGGAGTAGATGGTTCTGTAGTGGTGGGCGATAAATTTGAAGTGTATCAAAATACACCGAATCCATTTAAAGAGATGACTACAATTGGTTTCTATTTACCAGCAGCCAGTAAAGGAACAATTAAAATTTCAGATGTTTCTGGTCGTTTAATAAAAGTAGTTGAAGGCGACTTTGTAAAAGGTGCCAATAAATTCAATTTACTTCGTAAAGATATTGCTAATACAAGTGGTGTCCTTTATTATGAAGTACAAACTGATTTTGGTAATATTACTAAAAAAATGATCTTGTTAGACTAATAAATCTCCTTATAAGTTAGGCTACTTAAACCTACTTATTATACATAAACCAAATCTTGTTTTAATACAGTAAGAATCTAAAAATTACGTCTTTTTTGATGGCCTCTAGCTTCAGCTAGGGGCTGTTTTTGTTTACAAAAGAAAAAGAGTTTGTATTAAGAAGGCATAGTTTGCATCTTTCATAATGAAAATTTGTATTTATAAGGTAAGCGACAACTTATACGAAATTGAATAAGTGATTTCGTAAATCACACCAAAAACGTATAATGCCGAGTTGAAAAAATCATATTCTATATACGAAAGGATTTTATCAACACGGTATTAAAACAAAAATCAAATCAATGAAAAACCTTTTACTATTCCATTTACTGCTATTTATTTTTATTACTGGTACTGCACAAGATGCACCTCCCCCTCCTACTATCCACATCAAAAAAACAACTGAAAAAATACGTTTAGATGGGGTGTTAGATGAAGCCGTTTGGCAAGAAGCAGCAATAGCTACCAATTTTATGCTTAATCAACCAGTCGATGATAAAGCTGCCGAGCAAAAAACAGAAGTTCGTTTGACTTATGATGATCGTTTTCTCTATGTCGCAGCACAACTTTGGGATGATCCAAATTATATTATACAAACGCTCAAACGAGATGATTATGGAGGGAGCGATGGCTTTGCTGTTATGCTTGATCCTATTGGGCAAAAAACAAATGGCTTTGGTTTTGGTGTGAATGCGATGGGGGCACAGACGGAAGTTTTAGTGTATCAAACGGCAGGTTTGGCAGCAGTAGATGTAGATGGTAGTTGGGATAATAAATGGTTGGTAGAAGTGGAACGTTCGGCTGAATATTGGATTGTAGAAATGGCGATTCCTTTCAAAACCCTTCGTTATAAATCAAATATTACAGAGTGGGGAATCAACTTTGGTCGTGAAGAACCAGGGAGCAATGAATCCCATGTTTGGTCACCTGTTCCTCGTCAGTTTGATTTTACTGATCCTAATTTTTATGGAAAATTGATCTGGGATGAAGCACCAAAAAAACAAGGGAATAACATTTCTATGATTCCTTATGCCACTGCTCGTTTGAATCAAGATCATGTGAGTGAAGATGGTGCTACAAATGTTGATTATGATTTCGGGGGCGACGCTAAAGTAGCTATTTCACCTACGCTAAATCTCGATTTAACTGTTAATCCTGATTTTTCGCAAGTTGAGGTCGATCGACAAGTAACGAATTTGACGCGCTTCAATATTTTCTTTCCTGAACGCCGTCAATTTTTTCAAGAAAATGCAGATATTTTTAACAATTTTGGACAATTCGCAGAACGACCCTTTTATTCCCGTCGAATTGGATTGGATGCCTTTGGGCAAACCGTTCCCATTCTCTATGGAGCAAGACTAAGTGGTAACCTAAATAAAACCCTCCGTATTGGCGCATTCAATATGCACACGAGAGGAGATGAAGAACAATATGGGCAAAACTATAGTGCTTTGAGTTTTCAACAACGAGTGTTAAAGCGATCTTCTGTAAAAGGAATTTTCTTAAATCGACAATCCTTTGATGGGACAGAATCCGTCGAGAATGATTTTGGGCGAACGCTTGGTGGAGAATTTAATTACAGTACGGAAAACGGAAAATGGACCGTTCAAACGGGTTATTTACAATCCTTAAAAGAAGGCATTAGTTCGAAGAATGCACATCGATATGGCTTATTTGCGTATAATGGTACCAATTTTCGAGCATTTTTAGGTGTACAAAATATGCAAGAAGATTATTCTGCCGATCTTGGATTTACGGGGCGTTTATTCAATTTTGATCCAGACAATGGTACTTTAGAACGAGCAGGATTTACGCAGTTTTCCAATTTCTTAGATTATTATCATTATCCAAAAGATAGTAAGCGTGTAAATGTACATTGGTCAGGTTTAGAGAATTTTGTTTTTCTGAATGCAGATGCAAGTTTGAATGAATGGTACACGCGTGTGCGCCATTTTATCTTTTTTAAGAATACGAGTCAGTTGCGTTTTCGATTCAATCGTATTTATGTGGATTTATTATATCCTTTTGCGTTGACAACACCTGCTTTACCCAAGCAAGATTATTTGATGCACGAATTTAATATTCAACTTAATACAGATCGCCGAAAAAAATTAGGATTTCAAACCTTTGTAGTCTACGGACAATTTTATGGCGGCACCAAATTGACTTCACAATCTACTTTGACCTACCGAGTTCAACCTTGGGGTAATTTTGCCTTAGGATTTGAACAAAATGCCATTCGTTTTCCTGAGCCTTATACTGATTTAAATCTCATTTTAGCAACAGCACGAATGGAAATTAATTTCTCCACTAACTTATTCTGGACAACTTTTCTACAATATAACACCCAATCCGATAATTTTAATATCAATAGTCGTTTGCAGTGGCGATTTGCACCTATGTCTGATGTCTTTTTAGTATACACAGATAATTATGATATAGCAGGGATGTTTGGTCCCAAAACGCGATCAGTTGTATTGAAAGTAAATTATTGGTTAACACTATAAGGAGAAAGGCAATTTATACACGACAGGAGGTGAAAAAGTGATTTTCTTGCTCTCAAAATTAAAGTACGTGGAGTATAAATAGAATATAAACCTCTTTTTTCTTTAGATATTGATGAATTAGCGGTTATCTTTACATTTGTAAAACTACACGTAAAATTCATATGGGAGCAACTCCAGAAAAAGAATTTTCGAGCAAACGAAAACTCCAATTTGCACTATTCACTTTTCTATTTTTTCTTCTACTAATTATAGGAGTTGGAGAAGTGATTACACGTATTATGACGCCTCCTTCCCCTCATTTCAATAAAGCCAATCCAGACAAGGTTTTAGGATGGCAAAGCAAACCCAATTATAAATATACGACTACCCTAAAAGATTATATTGATACGCCTTATATTGTTAATTATTCTACAAAACGGGATGGTTTTCGTCAATTTGGGAATTTAACTACTACGAAGCCAAAGGTCTTCATAGTAGGAGATTCCTATACACAAAGTGTAGAAGTATCAGATGATAAAACCTTTTTTCATCACTTACAAGATAGTTTGGATGTTGAAATATTTGCCTATGGGCAAGCAGGTTATGGCAACCTACAGCATTATATGATTCTAGAAAAATATTTGGAAGAAATACAACCTGATTTAGTGGTCTTACAAGTATGCTCTAATGATTTTATTGATAATTATGCCGATTTAGAACGAGCTTGTGGTTATAAAGTAGGTTTAGAACGTCCTTATTTATCTTTAGATGGTACAATATACTATGAAAATCCCGCGCATACGTGGACAAGCTTTCTTAGAAAATCTAAGTTTATTGATTTAATCTTCCGAAAGATTGAATATTCCATCTTAAAAAAAGAGGAGATTGTAGGAGAAAAACGAATTGCAGAAGAAAAACGATCCTTTCATGCTTTCGATCAGTCCGTTTTAGTTACTGAAAGATTAATTGAAAAATTTAAAACAAAACTAAACAATAACATCCCCATTATAGGCTTCAATGCCGATGTTTATCAACCCCAAAATGACGAATTTAAACGGATTTTTACCGATCAAGGTATTCCCTTTTATGATACACCTGCTTTTCAAGTATTGCATGCCAGTAATAATGGTGTTTGTGTACGTGCGAAAGATGGTTATCATTGGAATAACGAAGGACAAAGACGAATTGCTGTAGAATTGCAGAAAATTATTCAACCAATGTTAGAGGGGATATGAAAATATTGGGAATATCAGCTTTTTACCACGATTCAGCTGCCGCCATCATTCATAAAGGCGATATTATAGCAGCAGCACAAGAAGAACGGTTTACGCGTAAAAAACACGATCCTAGTTTTCCTACACAAGCGATAAAATTTTGTTTGGAGCAAAGTGGATTTTCGATTGATGAATTAGATGCTGTCGTTTTTTATGATAAACCCCTTTTAAAATTTGAACGTCTTCTTGAAACTTACTATGGCTTTGCACCCAAGGGCTTGCGTTCATTTATAGCGGCTATACCTGTTTGGATCAAAGAAAAACTATTTCTTAAAAATATTATCCGAAAAGAATTAGAAGCTATTGAAACGTATAATAGAAAGGAATTAAAACTCCTCTTTCCAGAACATCACCTTTCTCATGCAGCTAGTGCTTTTTATCCTTCTCCTTTTCAAGAAGCTGCTATTCTTACCATAGATGGAGTAGGAGAGTGGGCAACTGCGAGTATTTCACATGGCAAAGATGGTCAAATTACTATTTTAAAAGAACTTCAATTTCCACATTCTTTGGGCTTGCTGTATTCTGCTTTTACTTATTTTTTGGGTTTTCGAGTTAATTCTGGAGAATACAAATTGATGGGGCTCGCTCCTTATGGAAACCCTAATTCTGATGAGGTACAAAATTATATTAGGATCATCAAAGAAGAACTTATACAAATCTATGATGATGGATCTATTTGGCTCAACCAAGACTATTTTAATTATGCGACGGGTTTGCGAATGGTTGTAGATAAAAAATGGGAACAGCTTTTTGGGTTTCCCAAACGAACTTCTGAAAGTAAATTAGAACAGCGCCATTGCAATTTAGGCTTAGCTATTCAAAAAATTACAGAGGAAGTTTTAGAAAAAATGGCACAAGAAGCCCAACGACTGACAGGTACAAAACACTTGTGTATGGCAGGAGGCGTAGCACTGAATTGTGTAGCCAATGGAAAACTTCAAAAAACAGCTATCTTCGATGATATATTCATTCAACCAGCAGCAGGTGATGCAGGAGGAGCTTTAGGAGCAGCATTAGCTGCACATTATATTTATTTTGAACAAGAAAGACAAGTACGGTTTCCCGATCAAATGAAAGGTGCTTATCTAGGACCAGAATTTAGTGATTTAGATATTTTAAAAGTAGGTAGACGTTATAAAGCCAATTATCAACAATTTGATTCGATTGATGATTTGTGTCAAGAAGTTGCTCCTTTGATAGATGCAGGCAATGCGATTGGTTGGTTTCAAGGACGGATGGAGTTTGGTCCACGCGCCTTGGGTAATCGCTCAATCATTGGCGACCCTCGCAATCCAGAAATGCAGAAAAAACTCAATCTCAAAATTAAATATAGAGAGAGTTTTCGACCCTTTGCGCCTTCTGTTTTAGCAGAACGTGCTAGCGATTATTTTGAGTTAGAACATACTTCACCTTACATGCTATTAGTGCAAGGGGTACAACAAAAACAACGAAATGAAGTTCCTGTGGATTATCATCAGTTGGATTTGAGAAATAAATTGTATGTTAGTCGTTCAACGGTACCAGCAATTACACATGTAGATTTTTCAGCCCGTATTCAAACAGTACACAAAGAAACCAATCCTGAATATTATAGCTTGATAAAAGCTTTTGAAGATTTGACCAATTGTGGAATGGTCGTGAATACTAGTTTCAATGTTCGGGGTGAACCTATTGTATGTACTCCAGAAGATGCTTATCGTTGTTTTATGCGAACTGAAATGGATTTTTTGGTGATTGGAAATTTTCTATTTGATAAAAAATTACAGCTTGAATGGGACAAAACTGACGATTGGAAAGAACAATTTGAATTAGATTAAGTGCTAAACGAAAATTGCTTGTATAAAAACTTCGTCCTTCAAAAATTGACTAAATAACTGAAAACATGAAAGTTATGCAGGGTATTTTTGAAGGACTTAAAAGAAGTTATTATACCAATTTTTTTAGCTTACTACTTAAGTAGGCGGACAAAATTACTTGTATGAAAATGACTGCCCTCATAAAAATCATAAATAATTGATGATGAGAAGATTATGTTGATTTTTTGAGATATTGCAAAGGCATTTTTTATACTAATTTTTCTGCCCATAAACTTAGACTTATTGACTATAAAATTTAGATATGGAATTTTTGAGCGATTTGTGGTTGTTTTTAAAAGAACGAAAAAAATGGTGGCTCTTGCCGGTCATTGTAGTTTTATTACTGCTTGGAGTCTTGCTTATTTTTGCAGAAAGTTCGGCAGTGGGTTCCTTTATTTATACCTTATTTTAATATGCAAAAACAGCATCCATCAGAAGCAATTTTAGGAATCGTCATTGGTTTTCTTATTCTGTTTGTTATTTTTCAAGCAAAATGGCTCATGTGGACGAGTTTGATTATAGGATTGCTTGGGCTATTCTCAACCTTTGCAGCAGAATGGATCACTTGGGCATGGGGGAGATTGGTAGCTGCTATTGGATATATCAATTCACGGGTCATTCTAGGAATTATTTTCGCTTTTATTTTATTTCCAATAGCACTTTTATATCGTCTGAGAAATAAAGATACACTCCGTTTAAAAAAACAGTCGAATACAGCATTTACAGAAAAAAACCATCTATACACCAAAAAAGATTTAGAAAATCCATGGTAACAAACGAATAAAAAAACTCAAACATCATTTGGATGTTCGCTTTAATTTGTGCTACCTTTGCGCATGGAAATAAAAACAGCATCAAAAGTCAACACAATTTCTTCTTCCTCTAAATTTATAGAAGAAGCGCTCACCTTTGACGACGTCCTTTTAGTACCTGCATATTCAGAAGTTTTACCAAGAGAAGTAAGTATTGCCACTCAACTTACGCGAAATATTCGTCTGAATGTTCCTATTGTATCGGCGGCAATGGATACTGTTACAGAGAATAAACTTGCCATTGCTATTGCGCGACAGGGTGGTATTGGGATTATCCATAAAAATATGACGGTTGAGCAGCAAGCAGAGCATGTTCGTTCTGTTAAACGTTCAGAAAGTGGGATGATTATTGATCCTGTAACCCTCACGAAAGATGCACTAGTGGGAGATGCGCAACAACTTATGCGTCGCTATAAAATTGGGGGTATTCCTGTCGTCGATCAAGCGAATAAACTAATAGGCATATTAACCAACCGAGATTTACGCTTTGAAACCAATCTCAATAAGCCCATTACCAGTTTGATGACCACCGAAAATTTGGTGACTGCTCCTATTGGTACAAATCTCGAACAAGCACGTGAAATTTTACAACGCCATAAAATCGAAAAATTACCTGTCGTAGATGATGACTATCGACTGGCAGGTTTGATTACTTATAAAGACATTATGAAAGTGCAAGATTATCCCAATTCTTGTAAGGACTCTTTTGGTCGATTAGTGGTGGGGGCTGCAGTTGGGGTAACTCATGATTTAATGGAACGGGTAAAGGCTCTAGTGGCTGTTGATGTTGATGTTATTTGTTTAGATACAGCTCACGGGCATTCAAAAGGAGTATTGGATGCTATTAAAATGGTGAAACGTAGTTTTCCAGATTTAGAAATTATAGGAGGGAATGTAGCTACAGGAGAAGGAGCAAAAGCATTAGTACGCGCAGGAGTGGATGGTGTGAAAGTAGGTGTAGGACCGGGTAGTATTTGTACCACTCGTGTGGTGGCTGGAGTAGGTGTTCCTCAATTATCAGCTATTTACTATGCTTATCAAGCCATTAAAGATACAGGTGTTCCTATTATTGGAGATGGCGGGATTCGTTATACAGGAGATATTGCCAAAGCTATAGTTGCTGGGGCAAGTACCATTATGGCGGGTTCACTTTTTGCTGGCGTAGAAGAAGCGCCAGGGGAGACGATTATTTTCGATGGACGTAAATTTAAAATCTATCGTGGTATGGGATCATTGGGTGCTATGCAACAGGGGTCAAAAGATCGTTATTTCCAAGATGTAGAAGATGATATTAAAAAATTAGTACCAGAAGGAATTGAAGGGCGTGTACCGTATAAAGGGACACTTTCAGAAGTTATGGTACAATATATTGGAGGTTTACGTGCAGGAATGGGGTACTGTGGTGCTGCCACTATTCCAGATTTACATAAAGCACAATTTACGAAAATAACTGGCGCAGGTATCATTGAAAGTCACCCACATGATGTAGTGATTACCAAAGAATCACCTAATTATTCTAGAAGGTAATCTTTTAGGTTTAACGCTTGTATGAATTTCAAACTTAAACGCATATCTGTACTTAAAATTCGATCCTCTTTTAAAGGAGGAACAATTTTTCGATAATCACTTATAATTTTTTCTAAATAAGGAGAAGATTGCAGTGGTCGTCGAAACTCTAATGCTTGTACGGCATTCATAAACTCAATAGCTAAAATACGTTCTACATTTTCCACTACTTTATAGGCTTTTGTCGCGGCATTAGCAGCCATGCTTACATGATCCTCTTGTCCATTGCTCGATACAATAGAATCAATACTAGCGGGTGTACACAATTGTTTATTTTGACTAACAATCGAAGCAGCAGTATACTGGGGAATCATCATCCCCGAATTTAAACCTGGATCAGCAATTAAAAAAGCAGGAAGATTGCGTTGTCCTGAAATTAATTGATAAGTGCGTCTTTCCGAAATACTGCCCAATTCTGCTAAAGCAATCGCTAAAAAATCAAGGACTAAAGCAATGGGTTGCGCATGAAAATTTCCTCCTGATAAGATGGCATCCGTTTCTGGAAATAAATTTGGATTGTCAGTAACAGCATTCATCTCTGTTTCCACAACAGATTGTACATATTGAATAGTATCCCAACTGGCTCCATGTACTTGTGGTACACAACGAAAGGCATAAGGGTCTTGTACATTTATTTTTTCTTGTTGAATAAGCTGACTTCCTTTTAATAATGTTCGAATAGCTTGGGCCACTTTGATTTGTCCTTTATGAGGGCGTATTTGGTGTAAACGTTCATCAAAAGGGGATATTCGACAATCAAAAGCATCTAAAGAAAGTGCTGCACAAAGATTGGCTAATTGAATAAGACGTTGTGCTTTCATACAACACCATACAGCATAAGCAGTTGAGAATTGAGTGCCATTGAGTAAAGCTAATCCTTCTTTAGATTGAAGTTGTAAGGGGGAGATTTGGTGTTGTTCTAAAAGACTAGCACTTGGGTAACAAACGCCATCTTGCCACAATTCTCCTTTGTTGAGAAGTGGTAATGATAAATGAGCTAAAGGAGCTAGATCACCAGATGCTCCCAAAGATCCTAATTGATAAATGACAGGTAAAAATCCTTTATTATAAAATTCAATTAGTCGCTCTACTAAAACAAGTCGTACTGCGGAATGTCCAAAAGATAAACTTTGAATTTTAAGTAGCAATATTATACGAACCACTTCTTGAGGTACATACTCACCCATTCCACATGCGTGTGATTGTACTAATTTTTCTTGTAATTCTTGAATTTCATTGGGTGAGATGGCAACATTACACAATGATCCAAAACCAGTATTTATACCATAAAAACGTCCGTTAGTATTCGTGAGTTTGTTTTCTAAAAAAGATCGACAATCCTGAATATGTGTCTTACTCTTTTCAGAAAGTTGTAGTGCTTGCTTGCTTGATAATATTTGACGGACTTGTTCAACCGTCAAATTATTCCGACTGATATAATGAAATTCGGACATTAGCGTTATTTAGTTATTCCACCTTAATAAGAAAAAATTTAACCTTCTTTTAAAGTTGGAAAAATTGCTTAGTGCTGTTTGGTTTTGGAGGAGCTAAAATTACAAAACTTCACTCTATTGAAGTATACTCGCAAAAAGGGAATTTAATTTTTGACTAATATTTAATGATTATTCAATATAAATTATCTTTTTGTGGTAGATACCAATAAGATGTGAAAAAGTAATTTTTAAACCTATTTTACATCCTGTCGTGTATAAAAAACAAAGACTATGCCTTACATTTGCCGTTAATTTGCTTTAACAAAGGCGTTAAACTTACGTTAAACCCTACTTTTTGATGGTCATTTTAATGATTTTATAAGTCCTTATGGTAGAAGTATTTAGTAAAGAAAATTAATTTATTTGATACCTATTGATTTAGACTAAAAAGGGCTTTAAGATTTTGATAAGAAAAAAGCAAATCCAAAAATTGTATCATTGTATAAATAAGTCTTAAACACCAAAAATAAAATTTCACAAGTAATTATGAAAAATAACAGTATCATCAACTTCAGTAAACATTTTTTCCTCCTCTTCGCTTTCATGGGATTATTTGCCATTACTACAGATGCACAGCGTATAGCGTATGTAGACATCAATAAAGTTCTGGAAAGTATGCCTGATTATCGTAAAGCACAAGAAGATTTGGATAAAACAGCCGCTAAATGGCGTCAAGATATTGCACAAGAGTACGATAAGATTAAAGGAATGTACAATAAATACCAAGCCGAACAAGTCCTTTTGAGTGATGATATGCGCAAGCAAAAAGAAGACGAAATCATGGCTGCGGAAAAGCGCGTTCGCGATATGCAAAAAGATAAATTTGGACCAGAAGGACAGCTTTTCAAAAAACGTCAAGATTTAGTACAACCCATACAAGAACGCGTATACTCTGCGATCGACGAGTATGCCGTAGAAAAAGGATATGACTTCATTTTTGATAAAAGTGGAGCTACAGGAATGATTTATTCCAATGCACGATACGATAAAACTACCGATGTTATGGCAAAACTTGGCTTGAAATAGTCAATATTCTAGTAAGATTTTGCTAAAATATCCGTAATTTTGTGCCGCTTTAGAAAATAGGGAGATGTATTAATCGCCTTATTTCAAAGCTCAAAACGATCACAAAATTTTTATTAACAACATTACTATTCATCATTGTAAAACATACTACCATGAATACTTTAATTAAAAAAGCGAGCTTATTCATTGCATTTGTTTGTATGGTAAGTTTGGTACAAGCCCAAAAATTTGGCTATATCAACTCACAAGCTCTACTTGCTGAAATGGCTGAAGTGAAGGAAGCACGTACGAACTTAGAAACCCTTCAAAAGCAATTACGCACGAAAGGAGAAAATATGCTGAAAGATTTAGAAGCTAAATTTACCACGATTCAACAACAAGTAGAACGAGGTGAACTTTCTCCAAAACAACAGGAAGAACAAGGTCAATTGCTTCGTGCTGAAGAAGCTAAAATTGCTCAATATGAGCAGGACATGATTAAGAAAATACAAGAAAAAGAAACGACTTTATTACAACCGATTTTAGATAGAGTAAATACGGCGATCAAAGATGTTGCTAATGAAAATGGCTATACCTTCATTTTCGATCAAGCGGCTCAAATTATCTTGTACGCAGAAGATTCTTCTAATGTAACGAATTTAGTAAAAGCGAAGTTAGGTATGTAATCTTACAGCCTTTATAAACGCATAAACATGAATCATCCCGAAAATATATGGATGAAGCCAAATTGTACAGCCAGAATGGGCATCGAGCCCATTCTGGCTGTTTTTATGGGGATTTTAAGGGGTGAAGTATGCCAAAATTTGGCACACTTCACCCCTTAAACCCCTCTATTTTGAATTTTTAGGACTCGATGTCCTAAAAATTCAAGACTTCAAAAATTCGGGATGATTTATGTTTGTAGGTAGACTTTTGTACGGTCTAGTATAAATTCTAAAAATAAGGTATATCTTTATGAACTAATCTTTTACCCCCGACTCGATTCAGCAAAACGAAAGCATGCAATGCAATTAGAAAAAGCCATAGAAAAAACACTCTCCACGAGAAATACCTCTGATCTTTATGACTTTATAGATCGGGTCAAAAAACTAGTTAAAACTAAACAAACGGATGATGAAGTACTCCTTAGCTTAGAAGAGTATTTAATGGCGAAAGGGATTACGGATATCTTAATCAATTATGAGGAAGAACGAATCATTTATCGAGAACAGCTTTTTGCTCATACTAGTTTTAGAATTCAGTTGACTCAGTATGAATTAGAGCAAAAGAAAATGGTGGTGGGACATCGTTTCCTGCCATTTATCCACCCGCGTATTCATCCGCAGAATATATTTTTAATTGATGAAGAGGATAATGAAATTAACTTAATGAGCGAGTCCATTAGTTTTGAACAGTCGGGGCAATTTTTTTCGTTACTTCCCCCTTATGGATTTGAACATTATGCGATGGACGGGGAAGAAGATAGACTACAACTGTACAGTTACGATCTTTCAGATTGGTTAAAAAAGCAAAATTTTTCACCAGATGACAATATATTAATTAGCCCTATTGATTATCAAAAAAATATTTTTCGTTTAGGATATTTAGATGCTCGAACAATCGCTACACAAAAAATTGCAACCACTCGAAAGGATGAAGATTTGAGTGAGTGTTTGGAAGATTTGTTGTATATGGAAGACTTAATGCTTCCTATAGATATGCAGTTGTTTTATGCATTTGCTGATTGTGAAGCACATGTTTTAGAACAAGCAGGAACACCTATTGGCCCATTTATTAGTAATCATCCTACGTTTTCAGTTTATAATAATGGCAATTATGCATTTTTAAATACAGAAGAAAATTTCCAATCTACACTAGATGACGCCTTAGATGAAGCCATGTTTCCTGATTTTGATACGATGGGAGAAGCGACAGATTTAGATGGGATTTTTCATGAAATCGGGAATAGCTATAGCTCAGAGTTTGTACGAGCCTTAATGATTCTTCAACTTCAAGAAGGCGATAAAGTTGATGTAGAAAAAATTCAAACTACCTTATTTAAAAAAGGAATCAACCCATTCTATAATGAGAAGCAGGAGTTAAATTTTAATACTGCTTTTCAGGAATTATTAAAGGAAATAGTTTCTGTTTGGAAGACGAAACGATTAGCCTTGCCTCATCGAAAATTATTAAAAAAGACGACAGAGTTTAAAACAGAAATTATTGAAATGCTCAGAAGCATTGATAAGAAACTAGAAAACCCTGAAGATTTTGATTATAACTTATTATTTCAACTCCAACCCTTCGAAGTTATTACAGATCAACTACTCGAAAATCTAAATGAAGGAGACGAAAGTGAATTTGCAGACCCCACAAATGCCAAAAACATGTCCAAACAATTGGATATGATGAGGAAAGAATTTAACATTGCCAAAAAACATATTCTTGACCAACTTTAACCACAATACATGAAGACTAAAGACGAAATTGTAAAAGACTGGTTGCCGCGTTATACGGGTACAGCCCTTGAAGAATTTGGCGAATATATTATTCTAGTTAATTTTAGTAATTATGTTCGAGTTTTTGCTCAATGGCATAATGTTCCGATCAAAGGCGAAGACCGTTCCATGATTAGTGCTACCGCAGAAAATATCACCATTATCAATTTTGGAATGGGTAGCCCTAATGCAGGTACAATTATTGATTTATTGACAGCCATCCAACCCAAAGCCTGTATTTTTCTTGGCAAATGTGGAGGATTAAAAACCCACCTCAACAAAGTAGGCGATTTAATACTTCCTATTGCAGCTATACGCGGAGAAGGAACTTCCAATGATTATCTACCGCCTGAAGTGCCTGCTCTTCCAGCCTTCGCCATGCAAAAAGCCATTTCGACGACCATTCGTGAATACGATAAAGATTATTGGACAGGAACAATTTATACGACAAATAAACGCGTCTGGGAACATCGAGAAGATTTCAAAGAATATTTACGTTCGCTTCGTCCTATTGCCATTGATATGGAAACAGCCACTATTTTCATTGCTGCTTTTAAAAATGGAATTCCAGCAGGGGCTTTATTGCTTGTTTCCGATATGCCCATGGTACCAGAAGGGGTGAAAACAGAAAAAAGCGATAAATCCGTCACAGCTCAATACGCAGATTTACACCTCAAGATCGGAATTGATTCCCTCAAACAGCTTATTAATAATTCATTGACCGTAAAGCATTTGCGGTTTTAAGGAAATCTTTTCTTTTTAGAAAACAAAAAGCCTTCACTTTTTCAAGTGAAGGCTTTTGCGGTCCGGACGGGAGAATATAACCTTCACTTAATCGACTAAAGACTAGTTATTTGTAACTATATTAAGTCTTATGGAAACCTTTTTGGATATAAATTAGTGGTTGTCTAGGTTTAAATTTAGAAAATGATAGGTAATTATTCAATTTGTTTGGTACAAGTTTTTATTTACAACGCAAAACCATACTTACTTTCATAGTATTATTTGAATCTCTTGTAGAAACTAATATTAAATCTTCTATATA
Organism: Saprospiraceae bacterium; assembly: GCA_020628645.1. Classification (GTDB taxonomy): domain Bacteria; phylum Bacteroidota; class Bacteroidia; order Chitinophagales; family Saprospiraceae; genus JAHDES01. The sequence continues at coordinate 53,162 of JAHDES010000027.1, read as the reverse complement.
CTTGATACCAGTTCCATCATTTAGTATTTCATATTCTAATGTAGCCCCCTCTTGTGAGATAAAATCTTCTTCAATAGTATCGTTAGTCACTTCTACTACTGCACCTATATTAGATTCGTCAGATGTATAAGTACCTTCTGGAATACCAGTAAGAATACCAAAATCTGTTACATAAAAACCAGCAGGATGTGTAAAATCGGAATCATTTCTTGTCGCATGTATCGTATCGTTTCTCAGAAAACATTCATTTTCTTCAATGAATCCTTCATACCTTATATCATTAATGGTCAATGAACTGACTTGTGTATTGATGTTTTGTGATACATCGTTTAATTCATTGTCATCATCGTTTGAGCAACTGACTAGTATAAGGACTAGTAAAATTAAAGTGATTATTTTTTTCATTATTGATATGTTTTAATTCATAAATTGTCTGTAGATATCAAGAAGGAAGGTTATTATTTGACATAAACTTTTTAAGAGCTTCTTTAGCTTCGATATAATTTTTTTTCGCTTTATCTAATTCCTTTGCCACTTTGTCTAATTCTGATTCTAGTTCGATTTGTTTCTTCTTATGATATTCTTTTGTTTGTCTGAGCATTTCATTTTGTATATCTATGCCAAGGTCTCCAACTGTTACGCGTCCTGTCCATAGGTTTGCAAAATCAATTTCAGCAAAAAAGCATTCTTCTTTGAAAGAGCCATAGGTAATTATAAAATTGGGCTTATTACTAAATATTTTTTCTTTAGATATTTTCAGTTGAAGATGATATTTTTTTTCTTTAGAAACTTGATGCTCAAGATAACTGGGCAAGCTTGCATTTAAGATAAACTCACTTTCTTCTTCATTAATGATTAATTGGACGGAGTATGTAATCCAATCCTCTTTTTGATAGAGTTTTTGTAATACGTTGCATTTTACCCAGCCTTCAAAAAACTGAGTATTCTTTTTATGGAAGTATACTTTTTCATTACCAAATGATAAACCATATTCTTCATGGACACTAAATGTTCTGGCGAATATCCCTTTCTCGTCTTTTATAAAAGCTAGTTCTAACATTATTATTTAAGGCTTATAAAAAAGTATCAAATCAATTCTTATTGTAGAGTTTTTATCCTTTGATATTAGTTTAGTTCCAAAGCCTGTTATTATGTATCCTTTATCTTGGCGTTTGTATATAGTCAAATCTTTATTGCCTTCAGCAAGGAAATATGTAGGACTTCCTATCCAAGGTGTTACTAAAATTTCAATTGTATCAAAAATATGTAAAATCATATCGTCATTATCATGCCACACAAATGTAACTCCCATTCTCATTTGAGTACCATCTTGATTTTTCGATAATATTGTCATTATGTGTTCTGCTTCTTTAAAAACTTCTTTGGCAGCCTGTTCACTAGATGTTATGCTTTGAAATTTATATTCTTTACCTGTAAATGAGTAATTTTCGTTGCCAATATTTAATAGTAATACTTCCATCGTGCCGTACAAATTTTCTTTTTGAGCATTTAGTTGATAAATACAAGTTAGACTAAATAAAAGGATTACTATATTCTTCATCTTTAATACGTTTTGTGATTAATAAAATGCTAGGGCAATAAATCTAGGTGACAAGGTTTTATTAAATCACATTGTAAACATTTATGTTTACCCTTGGTGCAAATATAACACCTAATATTGGCAAATATGTCAATAGAGGAGAAAATATATTTCCCTGATTATTATAAAAAGCTTGGTAAAAGAGTTCGCAAAATCCGTCATTCAAAAAGATTGTCCTTGAATGACCTAGCTTCTTATTGTCACTTAGAAAAGACGAGTATTTCAAGAATTGAGAATGGACGCACTAATGTTACTTTCAAAACAATAATTATTCTTTGCAAAGCATTAGATATTGAAATTAAAGAATTATTCGATTTTGATCTCTAACCTCTATGCTACTCGTCGATTTTATGAAAGTGTTATAAATACTTTATTACTCACTTGAAACAAGAAATCCAAAATGCCTAATAATTATATGTATTTGAATGGGTATTGTTACATTTAGATGAGTAGTTCAAAATAATGATGGTAGTAAAATTGATTTCCAATTTGAAAAACTATATTATCTAACTGGGATTTCTTAACGGCTTCAACTGTAAATATTTCTCCTGCCATAATTTCATTTATTGACGTATGAGCTATCACCTTGAAAGGACAAAATACTTGGATAAGATTACCTGATTGAGTTATAAAAAAACAGTTACTTAATTCCACATTTTTATTTTTTTTATCAAAAAAAAACAAACGACAGATAATATACTATGATATATCTGCCGCCCATTCTTAATTATTATTTATTAGTTAACCAGTTCCTCTTGAACAACATCGTTTTGTGCTTGTACTGTTTCTGTACCAGCAGGAATAAATTGATAACGATGTGATAGTGTTATTACCTCACCAGTTCCTTCAACAGTAAATTCATAAGGCTTACATTGTACTTTAGCAACTTTACCTTCTAGCTTCTTACCAAGTAATCGTTTAATCGTTTCTTCATCAAATGTTGTAGAAACACTTGCTTTTTTAGAAGTAGCATAGTAGCTACCTGTTTCAGAGCTTTTTACTAAGGTTACATCACCTTCAACAATCATAGCATAGAATTTTTCTCCTTTGTTGTTTTTGAACTCCTTGTAGTCAATAATAGTAACTTCTGCCATTGGTATTAATTTTTTTAGTGAATAAATTGAAATCAGAATTAGACATGGGGGTACTTTTCTACCCAAGAAATGGTGGCGGTGGGTAATGGGGATACCCTCAGAAGTGACTTACTATAAATATTGAAGTTACTCTATTCTGAAACCTAGAAACTTATAGTTTTTCAGTATGGAAACAGAAATAAAACCCTTTTGAGACAATCCATTTATTGGGTAATCCGTATTTAATACCTAGCTTAGTCATTATATATATTATCTAACTGAGTCAGAAAATATTAAAATGGAAATTGAAAAAGAATCGACTAGAATTATTAAGAAAGATGAAAATAGAGATGAAAATACAACTACTTATATTTTAGAAAATGGTAGTTATCTATCAGATTCTTTTGATTTCTTACCAAAGGGAAGGATAGATAAAAGAGTGACGGGAATAGGAGCAACTCATCTTGAAATAACTGCAAAAAGACATTCTATAATTGTTGAACCTTTAAAAGCCATTGCAGCTAGTAAAGCCTTTGAACATAGAGAAAGTAAAGAGATAGCAACTATTTACGTAGGAAGTAAAACTAGGTTGTTTCCTAGTCCAATCTCTGAAGATGATTTACCTGATAGAATAGAAGAATATAAACAGCAAAATAAGTTTATCAAGATATTAGTCGTTGCTGATAGTATCAAATATGTCATTAAATCTATTGGGGAATCTGGTCATAAAGATTTTTTTCTTACAGTTGATGAGATAGATACTTTTCAAGCTGATTCTGGTTACAGAGATAGTTTAGAGAAAGTAATGGATTATTACTTTAAATTTGATAATGCTTGTGTACTATCAGCTACCCTAAAGGATTTCAGTAATCCTGAATTACAAAAAGAACCACTCACTATTTTTGATTACGAGAAAAAGGTCAAGAATAAGATGAACATTATTCATACCTATCCTGCATATAAAGATCATGAGCTTGCTAGACTAATAGAAAAACTATATATAAAAAAAGAAAAAATACTTGTAGCATATAATTACATAAAAGGAATTTTACATACCATAAGCTTACTTCCAGATGAAATACAAGAGAGATGTAGAATTTTATGTAGCAGTAACAGTAAAAGAAGAGTAGGAGACTACTTTCAAGAATTTGAAGATACACGAGGACAATTAGGCTCTATTTCCTTTGTTACTAGTGCATATTTTTCGGGAGTAGATATTTATAGTAGTTGTCATGTAATATGTGTTGCTGATGGAAATAAGGGATATACTACCTTATCTGTAGATAGAATAAGACAAATAAACGGTAGAATTAGAACAAATAATGATGGTACTAGTAATATACTTAGTCATTATTTAGTCTATTCAGAAATTAGAAAAGAGCCAGAACAATACAGGACAGTTAAGCAGTTACTTTTTTATGCTGAACAAACAATTAAAACACTTGATTGTGTAAAACATATCTACTCTAATGATAAAGATTCTGCTAATCTACTAAGGAAAATAAGAGATTCAATTACTAAAAGTGCCAAAATTAGAGGATATAATTTGACAAGGTTTGTGTATGAAGAAAATAAAGAAATATCATTACCTGAATCATTCTCATCTAATTATAGACCTGCATATTTTAGCATAGATGCTTTGCTAGAAACGGAGAGTACTATTAAGGAAATTTATGTTCAGTATAGTGGACTAGAAAATGTACTTAGAGAATATTATGATATAGGTACAATAATTAAATCCTTCCCTGACAATATAGATAATTCTTTATTTGATTTAGTCAAAATAGATCAAACCCAAGTTAAGACAAAAGAAATTAATGATGCCTTAGACTACATTATTACCAATATATCTGATGATGAGAAAATAAAAGATATTAGAAATATTGAGGGGATGACATATTTGCAGCAGAGCATATTTTCTAATTACAATAAAATCTATGAATGGGTAGGAAAGTCTGATGCTATCCAATATTTAAGAGATAATTATATAAAAAAATCAACTGGATTGGCAAGAAGAGATGACCGAGCAGTTAAGAATATAATTACATCAATTCTATTTGAAGCTTTATCGAGTAAGCATCCCGTTAAAGAGAAATTATTATCAGCTTTTCCAGAAGGAGAACTAATGACTAAAGCAGAAATACAAAGAAGAATTAATAACATTTATGCTCGAATGGATATAGGTTTTGGAGAAATCACAACAGAAAGAAAAGTAATGAATCATATTAATTTATTTTTCAAAATAAAAGATACAAGGAGATATAATGATAATGGAGAGCCTGTATTTAAGATACATAATACTAACCCTAAAAAAATTAAAGTGATAAAAGAAATGGGAGTTAATTTAGAAAATAATCCTATGTTTGAGGGATTGTCACAAGAGTATAAGGAATTACCTGAAAATCAGGTAAAAGAGTTCACTAATTTTTTAGAAGCAATAAGGTATTATTCTAATCCAGAAAATAGCTCTAAATTATTAGAGTAGAATCAATGGTGCTATCCTCAGTCTTTTATGTTACAGTAATTATCTCATTCTTGATAGGTTGGATTACAACTTAGTCACTATAGATATAATGCAACTAAATAAGTCTTGCAGTAACAATAATATTTAGTCAAGTTTGATGAAAACAGAATAGAAGTACTATCTAACTTATGCATTCTCTTGATATTTCAGAGCTTGAAATTAGTCCGTTCCATAATTAATATATGCCACTTACTAAGCTATTAGTACCTCTTTTTAAATAAGAATGAAAAAACAAAAAAAATACTTATTTTTATGTAGATAAACTGTTCAAAAGAATATTGCCTTAATTTATACTATTTAGATGTCTACAAATCCAACATTCCATTCGGCAGAAGGTCAAATGCTTGGTTATCTTTACCAAATAGAAAGAGCTTTATTTTGGTTAAGTGTCTGTGAAAAAGATGGAATTGTTTCAATTGAGATGGAAGATGATGTAGTAGTTAAGTTACAGAACGGAGAGAGTATAGAGACAATTTTTGAACAAGATAAAAGTACCTTAAAGGCATCAAATCCTTATGGTAATAAAAGTAAAAATCTATGGAAAACATTAATAATATGGCTTGACCTTCTTACAATCCATTCTTATGATATTTCTTCTTCACGTTTTATTCTTGCAACTACAAAGCCTGTAAGTAAGGTTTGTTTAGCTAGGAAAATGTCTAATTGTAATGATGAGAAAGAAGCACAAGCCATTTTGCAGTCACTAAAAAAAATTGCGAAAGAAAAGCCTAGTAAATCTATAAGATCTTATTGTAATAAATTTTTAAACTACTCTGATGATTTACTACTTGAATTAATTTTAAGAGTTAGTTTAGTAGATAATGATTATAAGAATGATCGTCAAGATTTAAAAGATAAAATTAAGTATAACTTGAAGATTTCAGATGAAGTACCTTTTAGTAACATATATATAGATTTAATAGGAGGGCTTTTTGATAAAACTATCAGCTATTGGATAAATGGAGAAAATGCCATATTTAACGTAAATTCTATCTGGACTAGAAAAGATCAACTTATTCAAAAATATTCTCAAAAAAGATTCATCGAAAAAACAAAAGAAAATCTCCCTATTCAAAAAATAGCAGTGGAACAGGAAAGAGGGAAAAACTTTGTAAAGCAGCTTGAGATTATTGATTTAGATGAAAAGGAAATTATTGAATCAATAAATGATTATCTCCGCTCTAAAATGGAAAGGTCAACATATGCGGAACAAGGTAGAGTTACAATGAAGGAATTTAGAGATTTTGAAAATGATCTTACAGAAAGATGGCAGCAGATATATAGAACTAAATGTAGGCTTTCAAAGGAATTGAATGATAGTAATAAAGGATATGATATTTTTTCAGAGACTATCCAGCATAAAGGAATTCTTGCAGGGATTCAAACGGAACAATATTACACTACTAAAGGTACTTATCATCAATTATCTAATCAAAAAATTCTAGGATGGCATCCAAATTGGAAAGAGCAGGTGTAGAATTTAGTTATCTTACTTTTAATGAATACGAGATAATCCAGAATGCAGCTTTGGGAGCGCATGCTCTTTACACTTTTGTGGATAAGTATTCCAACTATAATAAAGACTATCGCGGAGTAAGTATATTTCTTTGTTTTCTTGTATTACCAATTGTATATACTAAAGACTACTCTAATGTCATTTGTAGTAAAAACTTTAGTAGGGGAAGTTTCATTAAAATTTTAACTTCTAATGAAATTATATTTGAGGGTATTCAAGAAAGAGTCCTAGATTTGAAAAAAACTACATTTAGAGCATTAGATATTGCTTTTTCTGCCGAACTTTTAATATATGATAAAGATAATGGGAAAATATATCTTAATCGAAAGAAAAATATAACTCCTAGATTTGGGTCAGACAAAGGATATAAGAAAATAATAGCTGCATCTAGAAGATTAGGTGCATGGTTTTCTCAATTAGAAACGGAGCAAATATTAGCTTATTTAAATGTAAAAATTTGATGACGTTCAAAATTAAAAAAATAATATTATGGTCAAAGGAAAGGGAAAAACAAAGAAGAGAAATTGAATTTGACTTAAATTTTGTAAATGTAATAACAGGTGCAAGTGGAAAAGGGAAATCTGCACTAATATTTATTATTGATTATTGTCTTGGAAGCTCAAAATGTGCTATCCCCATTGGCATAATAAGAGATAAAACAGAATGGTTTGGAATTTTATTACAGTTTAGTCAAAAACAAGTACTGCTTGCTAGGAAAGAACCATCTTTAGGAGAGGAAATGTATTTTGACGAAGCTGAATTTATAGAAATTCCAGATGAGTTAGAAAAAAATACCCATGTAGATGATTTAAAAAAATTAATGAATAATTTCCTGAATTTAACCAATCTCAATTTTTCAGAAGATAATAATAATTCAGGATTTAAATCATCACCAAGCATTAGGGATATAATTAGCTTAAATTATCAACCTCAGCATATAATTGCTAATGCATATGCTCTTTTTTTCAAAGCAGATACTTTTGAAAATCGTGAAAGATTAAAGTCTTTATTTCCTTATTTACTTGGAATTATAGATGATGAAACATTAGAATTAAGGCAAGAGTTGAAGCAGCTTAACAGTAGAAAAAATAAACTTGAAAGAGAAATTGAATTTAAAAAAAATAGTGTTAATAGCTTATTAAAAGATATTTCTAGTTATTACTTCCTAGCACAAAGTTATGGTCTCTTACCTCGCTCTCCTGAAAAAATAGATGAATTATCAAATGAGGACATTATATATTATCTTAGAGAAGCAGCATTAACCCTCGATGATGATTCAATCCCACGTATAGAAGTTGGATTAACTGCTAAGTTGTCAAATAGAATTTCGATTTTATCAAATCGAGAAAATATAGTCGCATCTAGTCTTCATCAAGTAAAAGAAAAATTAGTTTCTTTAAAGAAGCTTGCAAAAACAAATCTTGAATATAGAAGTAGTTTACTGATACAGCAAGATAGGACTAAAACCGCTGGATGGTTTTATAAAGAATTATCTGAAAGTAAAGTTTGTCAATTTTGTGGTTCTGATACTAGTCTCTCAAAAGATTATGTAAAACATTTACTAGTTGTAAAAAAAGAAATAGACGATATTTCTTACGAATCAGGTGAGTATCATAAAGTGTTCTCAAGAGAGATTAAAGTGCTAGAAAAGGAGATGGAAGAACTAGAAAATGAGTTAAATCAAATCCGAGGAGAACTCAAAAATCTATTCGATAAAGATGGTGAATACAAAAAACACAGGCTTACACTAAATCGGATATATAAATTTATAGGGAACTTAGAAGGAGAACTCAAAAATTATGATGCTATCGCACCAAACAGTTCTCTAAGAGCAGAACTCAAAGAAATAAATAACCGAATAACAACTATAAGGCAAATTTTTTCAAAGAAAAATCTGTCTACAAAGGAAGAAACCACTTCTCGAAAGATTTCTAATCTAATAAAAGTATATGCTAATATTTTTGGCGTAGAAAGAAGTGATTCTGATATAAGGTTAGATATAGACAATCTTACCTTAAAGTTTATTAAAGATGGAAAAAGTGATTATTTATGGGAGATTGGAAGTGGACATAATTACATGGCATACCATATTTCCACTATTCTTGCTCTCCATGAATATTTTATAGGACTTCAATTAAATAATAAAACTCCATCCTTTATTGTTTTTGACCAACCTAGTCAAGTATACTTTCCTGAACTGAAAAATGAAACTAATATTAATGATGATGATATTGTCAAAGTAAAAAATATATTCAAAGCTTTTTCAGAATTCAATAAGAGAGTTAAGAAAAAAGTCCAAATAATCGTACTAGAACATACTGGAGAGAATTCATGGTCTGATTATAATAATGTACTCATGAAAAAAAGATGGCGAGAGGATGAAGAAGATAATGCATTAATTCCCAGAGAGTGGCTAGATTAATAGTATTCTTTCAAAAGTTAGAAGTTCTTTTCAAGAAGATATACTTAGTAGAGCTAATCTGAAAACACCTAACCATCGTAAAATAGATGATGGTCAGGTGTAAAGATACCAATGGTTTGTATATAGTTATTAATACAAAATGATCCTTAAAATGCATTAAATCTATGTACACACTTTTTAAATGAAGAAATCTCCTACTAATCTTTCTTTCAAATAGGTGATAAGATAAACTTATAGGTACATGAAAAATCTACACCACTAAAAGTATAGAGATATTTTCAGTAGAAATGATAAAGCGTGTACAGGTAACGTAAATGAAATATTTTTCACATTTTTTTATAAAACAACAATAAATAAGCATAAAACACGTAACTTACAGACCCATTTACTTTTTAATTTAAACATTATTCTATCTTAATTAATAGTGGTGTTCAAAAATAAGAGAAAACGCATCTATGCGTACAATTTTACAGGCAAAATACTAGAGTTATACATATAATTTTCTATTCCTGAATAACCCTAGTTTATGGATAAGACATATATGTATCTTGCTATATCGAGTATTTTATTTTTAAAATAAGCACAAACAATCTAACTTAATGCCAATTATTCCTACTCTTTCCAAAGTCAGAAAAAATTTAACCAAAGAAGAGAATGATATTATTGATAAGTTTCTCAATGAAATGAGTGAGCATAATGGAATATCATCTTCAAGAGTTGTTGATAATATTAAATCAGAACATTTTCTTTCTCCTGCATATATGAAGAAGATATGCGCAACAATTATTGACAATTTCGGCACTAAAAGTATTATAGAAATCGAAAGTGAGCTAGTAAATCTTTTCAGGAAAAAACTAAAAAGAAAAGGGGGTAAAATACAAATCCCTAACCCTAAATATGTAGGTACAGTAATACCAAGAGAGTCATTTGAAAAAGTATGTAATTTGTCTCCAAATAAAAAGTATTTTGGAGGAAGTACAACGGCAATTAAAAGATTTATTGATACGTTAATTTATAGAAAATTTGTTCCAAAAAGATATGAAAATGTAATCTTAAAAGTACCAAACAGAATTATATGGCTTACATTTTATGAAGAAGAAAAGAAAAAACCATTTGATTTTTGTAAGTTCTTTAATAAGCCTGAAATATTATGCCATCTAGGATTAGGAGATTCAGATAGATTTGAAGGTGATGTAATTGGTTTTATTCTGGATATGGAACTAATTGATTCTAAAATGTATTCTTTTTATAGACCTACTATTTGTGATGCAGAATTATACGAGTTTTTCGCCCCTACAAAAGATGAATTACGCTTTGGAAAAACAAAACCACTTGACAATGGTTTTTTTTATAACAATAAAAATGAATACAAAGCTGTGAGTTGTAATGAAATGATTGAAAATAGTGAATATTTACCCATTAAAGCATTCAACTCTTGCTTTTTATTAAAATAAAATGGCATGAAGTATTATCAAAAAATATATTCAGAAAATAGGAAAATTGATATAAATGAACTTTGTTTTCTTCTTGGAGAAAAAAATAAAATAGAGGAGTTCATTAAAGATATTTTATTTAACGAACCTGAAATAGGAGTAATTTTTAGAAGTAGCCGCGAATTCTCAACTGACGAATTAGCGTTGACATGGCTCATTGATAAGTTAAACCCTTCACTTACTAGGAAAATTGAACGATGCTTAAATAATATTTTTTCAGAAACTATTTACCAAAATAATGAAAGAAGTATAATTGCATATGAAAAAATCATTCTGCTTTCATTAAACAATCAATCTTCTTTTTTAGTCGAATCATTTAGAAAGTATCTTTTTGATAATAAAGTCTTACTTGAAAGACGAATTGAGTTAAGTCAAAAAATTGTCGAAATAGAGGATGAATTTGATTTCGATTTTTTTATGGAATCGTTACATGAATCAAATGCTAATAATTTTTTAATTCCTGCTATTTTAATGGGATTACTTAAAGACAAGAATATAAATGGCATATTTGATCTGTTAAAAAGAGAATATCAAGTAAAGAGAGATTCTCTTGTATTCTCAATAACTGAAGTAATAATTGATGATTTCCTAGCACTCTATCTCAAAAGTAAAAATATAACTAAGATAAGTCAATTAAATGATTTTATAAGTGAACTTGATGAGAAGCATTGGTCAAAAGAAATAATAGAAAATGTTTTAAGTTATGAAGAATATAACTTCTACCATAGGTTTATAGGACAACTTTCTTCAAATTCTGCTATCAATCCAGAGGCTAAATTTATTGAGCATTTAAAAGAAGAGAAGACTAATAGTATTATAATAGAGGCTCTTGCTAATTTTGTAATTAGAAATTTAGAGAAAAATAAATCTTTAGTTGAATTAGTAAATATAACTTTCACCTCATTAGCTATTACTCAAAATGTATTGGATAAAATATTTGAAATTCTATTAAAAAACAGGTCTATAATTTATGAAAAAAAGGATTGGAGAAAACACTTATATAATTTTTTAAGAATATGCTCTAAACAAAAAAAATGGATTTTGGCTCAAGAATATATCTTGAAAAAGTATAACGCAAGTTTTTTTATAAAAACTAAAGCAATTGCTTTCTTAAATGATTACGTTTCCCTATCAGATTCTTCTGAGGAAAAAGTAGAAGAATATATCGAAGATGTTCTTCAGAAGCAAGATTATAAAAGTAAGCTTAAAGGCATTGTTAATAAATTAATTTAACCCAAAGTAGAATTGAATACAGACTTGAAATGCAAAACGTAAAAGAAGCATCCACTAACTTAGAAAGTTTAATGTCAAACTATTTGTATCAAGAAATAGAAGACGATCTAATAGACCAATATAAGATAAAGAAAAATTTATATTTAGATACAGTAATAATTATTAATATTGTAAGAGGAATCTGGCTTTATGATAATATTAGTTATTTCAATAAAGACTCTTTTTATTCAGATAAAACTCTTGTAAATGCGCTAATATTTGACAAAAGACTAGAAAATATTTCTTTATTACCTCCCCATCAGGTTGAATTATCTATACTCTTAGAAGAAAGGTTTCTTTTCCCTAAAAGAATGCCGAGTACTAAAGTGGATGAATTTTTAAATGAATTTGTTAACATGAATTCTAACCTAACAGAAAAGAGTTTAGATGATTATTTTCAATCTATCAACAGAGAAGCAAAAACTTTATATAAGATAAATTATATATTTGAAACAATTGATTGGAATCAACGATTAGGATATCTTTTCGATAAAGTACTGAATCTTGAAGATTTACCTAATGAGAAAATTAACAACATAAAAAAAGGTAATGTGTTTACATTGCTTAAAAGTAAGTTGTTTACTCTACGCCCAAAGAAAATCCGTTCTAATTTAATAGATGCCCTTGCTCTAGCAATTATACATTACAAACTATCAATTTTTAAATCAAAGTTTAAAAAGAAGAATAATATTGATATTGGTTTAGAATTACCCGTTTTCTACACAAATTCTTCAATACTCCTTAGAGCAATTTCAGAGATTGAAAAATCAAGTGATAATGATGTATCATTTAGTTATAAATACAATAATAAAAAAGGTAAAGAAATAGAAATACCAATAATAAGGAATGAGCAGTTTTTAATTTTAGATTCAATATTTTCAAAAGCTAATAGAAATGAGGCTTTAGATAAGTTTGCAGGAGAAATTTCACAACTAAAAACGCACATAAAAATTAAACTTGAAGAAGCGGCGATTTTGAGTTCTATTATTGGTGATAGAGAAAGTGACAGAATACAAAAAGAAATTGATAGCCACATTGACATTGACTTTTTTAAAGAAATACTCTTTGATAATTTTGTTAAAGAAAAAGTTATTAGTTCAATTTTAGACTATATTGATTTTCAGCAAACACATAAAAACAGTATTAATAACTGGACATTAAATCAGAGAAAAGAAATTACTTCACAATTAAAAGATAAAATAAAAGACTACTCTAAAGTACAAGAGAATTGGATAATATCAGAAAAGGACAAAATTGATAAAGTTCAATTAGAAATAGATAAAGAATTTATTAATATTAAAAAAGAATTAAAGGAAGGAGTAAATAACTATAAATTATCTGATGAAGTTGATGTAATCTATGGTTATGGGTTAGTACGGTTTACATTAGGTGAAAACATTTATAGTGATATAAAAAAGATAGCTAATCGTCTTTCTAAAGATTTCAATGATGATAATAATGACCACTTCAATCAAATCGCTAATAACTTATCACATAGTCTAGTTTATCAAGTTTATAAAAACGATAAAAGTGAATTTATTACAGCATTAATAATTTTATGGATATTTCAAAAATATGATCTTATTGAGCAGTTATGTGATAGATTTGAAATTAATAATTATCCAACTTATCATTTGGCATTGATCCATGCTGAATCTATACTGCGACATTCTAACAAATTTGAAAAAGTTGATTCTATTATAGAATGTCTTGAAAATAAGTTTGAAAAAAATAATTATAACATATTAATTGGAATGTCTAGACTATACTTTAGTTTATGGGAGAGATTAAATGGAAATCCCTCTTTCCCAGAATTGAAAGAAGTTTCTTATTTAAAAAAATATTATAATTTATCTGACTATTATTATATTAATAAATCACTTGAATACATTGACAAATCAATAAGGTTTTTGGAGAAAGTAAAAAATATAGATCCTGATAAACTCAAAAGAAGAACTGATTGTTATTTTTATGCAATTAATAATTTAATATATTTCACTACTCAAGCAGGAACAATAGATAAATTCGACAAATTAGAAAATAGAGTTAGAGAACTAGCAAGGAATAATGAGGGTAAAATAGAAAATTCAAGATTTAATGATACTCTTAGTTGTTATTATTTAAGAAAAGCTTGTTTATCTAAAAACAAGAAGCAATTTAATACTTACCTAAAACGCTCTGAAGAGTATAATAAGAAAGCTATAAAGCAAAGCCTTAGATCAAAAAATAATTATACAATTACAAAATTAATAATTGAAGATGTCTCTTTAAATGGTTTCAATAAAACTTATAAAAATGTTCAATCAAAATTAGAAGCAGCCCAACAGTAACAACTGTATTTGGACTACTTCTACTCAACTCAAATGTTTGAGAAAGTTCTTGAGTTGAATATCAATTCCTCTATTATTGTAAAAACCAAGCAAATTCATCTTCTCCATCAAGAGCATTAGCTATTCCTTTAGTGAAAGTAAAAGCATTCGCATTTCTATCAAGGAAGGAATCTATATAGCTAGATTTGATAGAACCAGTAAGTAAATTATACATATTCCAAAGATTGATAGAGCCATTTCCATTTCTTCTGAAATTATCATCTGCATAATAAGCTCTTGTCATTGCATTAATTTGAGAATCTGATACTAGCAATTCAGGAATATCCTTTTTCTGTGGTTTTGGTAAATGATTGTACATTCTACTTTTACCTACAAGGGTAGCAAATTGCTGTTCTGATAACTCGTAATTAGATAGACTTCCCAATAGTTTAGAATGCTGAACAGAATCATATTTATTCACTACCTCATAAATAGCTGTGTACAATTCTTCCAAACTTCTAACCTTCATATTATGAGAAAATCCATCAGTCCAGATACATAAATTGGTGCATACACGCACCTTGAAACCCATAAAGAATTTGAAATGCTGATTTGAACCATTCTTGGTATTGAGATTATCCAAGTGATATGATTTAACTCCTCCAAAACACAAAGTCAAAGATTGACCATTAATTGTTTCTGTGATATTGGGAATTTCTGAAATCCATGCTAAACGTTCATAATAAATGGTCTTTTCATGCTCTAGTAAATCAGCAGCTTTCTTATTTCTAGCTTCAAACGTTCTCCCCTTGATAGCATGAGAAACTCTAAGTGTTGGATGTGTAGAATCATATCCTGATAATTCTTCTACTATATCTCTAGCATTGGTGATAAAATCAGCTTGAGAGATAAGAGGCGTATTATCCTTTACAAAAACAGGAATGATATGCTTGTTTTGAATCTCTTCTAAAGCAATTACCTCTGTATTAGATTCTAAGAATCTACTATTGTCAGTAGTTTCAACAGTAGCTACTGTTTGCGGTGTATCGTGTACCCCGTTTTGATTATTGGTTATTTGTAATTCCATTAGATTGTGCTTTTGAAAAAGAGTTAGTAATAATTGATTTACGTTCAATAAAATCAGGTTCAAGTAAGGAGTAAAGCTCTTGGTAGTCTCGGTAAATTTGATTCAGTCCTTCTACTGTTGTACACTTATCAATCATACTTTTTACATCACTTATCGTAATGCCTGTATTACACCAGTCTTTAATCTGTTGCCCTGTTTCTTCTGTAATGATAAAAGGAACTTTTAAGGGAGCAAATAAACCTGTTCTATCCTTAGATACACTAGCTTGATGAGCAATATCTAATTCAAAAACAATGGAGAACTCATATTCTGTATCATCGGCTGTACTTGCTTTCAATCCTATTTTCTGTGGAACTTGTTTTCCATTTTTCTCTACCATAACATAATCATGCTTCGTTCTCATGGTACAAATGAAATGGATAGGTGTTTGGATGATAGCATCTATCAATTCTTGATGTAAAGGTTTGAGTTTAGCCCAATTCTGAAAAGAATTACCTGACATACTAGAATGATAATCTTTAATGTAAGTCCAAGCATGAGAAAGAGAATCAATGATTATTAATTCTATTCCTGCCTTTTTACAAACATCAATTGCTTCGATATATTTCTTAGGTGCTAAAGGAGGTTCTAAGGTTAATACATTGTAATTTCCAATATGAGCATATAAATCAGCAGACTTTTCAGAATCAATAATGGCAACCTTTGATAAATCGCCTACTAATCCTTTTGCTAATAATAGACTACTGTACGTTTTCCCATTTCCACTAGGTGCTTGAATCCCTAGTTTCATAAAAGATTGTTTTCGCTGTGCAGTTCTTAATTGCATAGATTTCTTTTTTAAGATTATTAAATCAAAAAAGGGTAGCAACTCCATTGTCACTACCCTTATCTGTAATACTTTCATCTTCTGTGTCTAGTGGTTTATCAGGCAATAGTTCTTCTAACTCTTTAAGCCGTTTCTTCCATCTATTAATTCCTTTCTGGTTGGCGGAAACTGTTCCTTGACCATTCTTTAATTTAGATTGATAAGCGGATAAGTTAGATTTAGCATTCTTGATTGCTCCTTGTAGAATATCAATTGGCATACTGATATTTTGAGAATCGGTAGCTACCGTTTTTTCTTCTGGTAACAAATAATCGTTATTCTTATTAGTAGCTACTGGTCTTTCTACCTGATTAAATTCAATAAAACTTCTAAAATCATAATATTGCAGGTAGAATGTACTTGAAAGAAATAGTAATTCAAGTAGCAATGTGATTAAAGCGAAATGATTAGCATTGATTGTTAGTTTTCGTAAGTGCTGAGTTTCAATTTCATCATTATCTGTATCTACTTTTTCTCTCACCCGAATAACTTCCTTTAACAAGGCTTCTTTCTGCTTATTAAGTGAGGTTATCGTTTTTTGACTGGCACTTGTGGTAGTACCTGACCATCTTGTTTCTCTAGCATCTTTTATTTGTTGATTTATACTTTTGATCTGTGCATCAAGGCTACTTGTAGCATCTTCAACACTTGAAACAAGCGCAGGAGTAGATAAATTAAATACCAGTTCTTTACTTCCAAAATAGCTTGAAAGAATAGATAGAACTGATAAAGTGATTAGTGTAACGACAAGGAGCAAAGGAATCTTTTTATACATTAGATAATCCTTGAATGTTAGTCCGCTTAGATTACGTTTTAGAAGCTCTAGCAGGGCGATAATAACTAATGTAATAGCAAATGCAATTTGACTTTTTGTTAGTCCTAAAACGAAAAAATACAATAATGAAGATGCTGTAATTCCACTCAATAAATTAAAAATATAGGATGCAACTAGCACTATGTTTTTTAAAAGTTTATACTTCTTACAGTAAGGTAGAGGAGTAAACTTCTTATTGAGTTTGCCATAAAAAGTAGATGCTAAAAATTCCTCATATTCTTGCTTAAAGTAATTTTGATTTGTCATGGTATTAATTTAAAGTGAGTGAAATAAGAACTGGAATAAATAGATTTTTCGAGTTTATATGAGCTTGATCTTCGTGTGTTGGTGTTTCAAAACAGGGAAACAATCGAGCTATAATCCAATATTTATAGTGATATTGTATCTACAAAAAGGCATTAAAAAATGCTTCTCTAAATGGCTGATAATAACAGCCAATATCTAATCATCTTCAACCGAAGGTGATAAACCATTTTCAATAATAATTTATAGTGATAATCCAATTGACATTAAGTCCAGAAGATCGGGTATCAAAACCTTGTCAAATTACAGAGGAAAGTAGATTAATCTGTAATGGCAACACCGTAGAATTATCGGTGGATGATTTTATGAAATATACCGTAGCACCTTACAGTAGAACTTGGTGCGCATCCGTTTTAAATGGAAACAGAAAGAATAGTAATTTCTTATCAACACAAATCCTTACTTTAGATATTGACAACAAACCCAACGAATCTATTTTAGGTATAGGTGATGTTTTAGAACGATGTAGAGAATACGAAATCGAACCTACGTTTATTTATTCAAGTTTTAGCCATTCTGAACAAATTCCAAGATTCCGAATAATTTTTGTTTTAGATGAACAAATAACAGATTCTAAAATAGCTAAACTAGCCTTAGGTACGCTAAGAAATATTTTTCCAGAATCAAATAGTATTACTGATTTATCTAGAATGTGGTTGGGAGGAAAAGAAATTTTATTCAATAATCACAACTATGTATTGCCTTTAGAAAAATTAAAATTCCTCTGTTGCCTTCAAGAAATGGCAAAAGGAAAAAATCCTAAAAGAGATATACAAAAAATTGAAAAGAATTGGGGGATAATGAGATTGCCCTATAATAGTATTATAGAGGATTCTCCAAATTCCACACTTGCAAGTAAAACACTTTATAAAAGAAAACTAGAAAAGTTTGATTGGGAATTTGCTAAGAAAGAATCTACATTATTGTCAAAATTTCTAGATTACAAGGAGAGGATATGTGATTATGATCTCATTTTATTGGCGTCCAATATGTTTAGAATTAAAGGCGGAGAAAAAAAATTCAAGAATGTTATTCTTCAAAATCCATACATCAATGACAATAAAATTGGGATAATGCAATACATCAAGTATCGTTGGGAGACAGAAGAACGGATCTATCCTATACCTTTTAATCATATCTATTCTGAAAATGAAGATGATAAAAAAGTATTCAATAATTATCATACTTTATTACAAGTACGTCCAGTAGGACAATATTCAAAACCCAAAATAATGAATAACTCAATCCCTACATATCAACCTCAAGAAGGGCGAGATAAAATGAAATCTGAATTTAATAGGATTATGAGCGAGGATTCAAATAAAATTTATTTGATGAAATGTGCGACAGGATTAGGAAAAACTAGTATTGCAATTGATACAGAAGGAATTGTATTGTTCTTTCCTAACCATGATCTAAAAGATGAAAAATCTAAAATTTCAAATATTGAACATCTTTGCACTCCAGAATTAATAGATAATCTTCCTGAGCATTTATCTATCAAGTATGCTAATCTTTGTAAATGCGGTTTGTATAAAGATGCCTTATCAGAATTGATTTCTTTTATAGAAAGTCCTCAAGCAAATATTTATTCTGAAGCTACTCAAAATATCACCAATTACTTAAACCAGATAAACAGATGTAAATCATCAGAAAAAACTATCTTTTCAACTCATGCAAAAGGCTGTATTACAAATTTTGAGAATCATCATACTTATATCTTTGATGAAGACCCTTTGCACCAATTGGCTAGATTTGAAAAAATTACTACGAAGGATTTAAGAATTTTAGCTAAAGCATTATTTGATAAAGGAAATATTCATGACGGAAATTTAGTCAAAAGATTAGCCGATCATCTTAAAAATGGTATTGGATTTCTAATGGAGGATATGCCACCTATCAACTTTCAAAATGCCAATCTTATAGTTGAGGTAATCAAATTAAATAATGATAAGTTTAGTGGCGATGTCTTCTCATTTATATTCAATGACAAATCTATCAAGTATGTTATTGAACCCGAAGATAGTGATGATCCAGATGGCGAAAAAGTAATTCACTATATTAATTATAGACCCTTGCTTGAAGATAAAAAATATATTATTCTATCTGCTACTGTTGATGCTTGGATTTATGAAAAACTATATGGTGATAGGGTAGAATTAATTGATTTATCTGACGTAGAAATGAAAGGAGAAATTATACAATTTTCTGATAAAAGCTTTTCTAGGACAGCAATGAGGTTAAATGAAAATAGAGTTAAAAAAGCAGATGATTTTTTGAATAAATTAAAAGTAATTACGTTTCTAAAACACAAAACTGATTTTTCTAATACAGTTGAACAGTTACATTTTGGGAAATCGGAAGGTTTTAATTCCTTATCAGGAAAGGATTTTAAAGTTATTGGAACACCTCATATTTCAAATTGTCATTATTTATTATTTGGAAAATTGTTAAACATCCCTTTAAGTACTCTTAATTTAATTCCAAAACGTAAACTTATCGAGCATAATGGTTTTAAGTATAATTTTTACACGTTTGAGCATGAAGAATTAAGAAGAATACAGTTTTATTTTATTGAAAAAGAATTATTGCAAGCTGTTGGAAGAGCAAGGTTATTAGATCACAAAAATACTGTTTTTATCTTTTCAGAATATCCGTTACCAAGAGCAAGACAATTATGCTTAAATGAAGTAGATCATATCGAAAAACAATATCTGCATGAAGCAGCTTAGAATATATCATTAATAAATTTTGTTGAATTTGGATAGGGATGGTTATTGTATTTTAACCATCCCTTACTTTTTTAAGATTTATTTTTCAACTTATCAGCAAGTTTAGAGATTTGTGAACTTACCTTTTTATTAGCAACTTTAGCATAATGTTTTTGAGTTATTTTAATATTAGAATGCCCCAATAATTCACTAACAATCTCCATAGGAACATCATTATATAAAAGAACAGTTGATGCAAATGTTTTTCTAGCAATATGATGTGTCAGCTTTTTAGAGATTCCTAATTCATACGCTATTTCTTTCAAGTATTTATTGAATTTTTGATTAGAAATCCTTGGAAGGATATACTCGTTATCTTCTGAACTTTTCTGATACTTTTCAAGAATTAATGCAGCTTGTGGAAGTAAAGGGATATTAAGTGTTTTATCCGTTTTCTTTCTGTAAATCTTAATCCAGTCATTATTATCAAATCCCTTGTAAATATGATTTCGTTTCAAGGTCGCCATTTCTGTGTAAGGTAATCCAGTATAACAGCAAAATACAAAGCAATCTCTAACTTTAGATAAACGGTCTAGATCAAATGTATAATTTTCAAGAACTTTTAATTCCTCTGGACTTAAATAAACAACATTTGTTTTTACAGATTTAGGCTTGTAAAGTGCAAACGGGTCTTTTTCTAAAAGTTCATGAGCGATGGCATATCGGATTATTTTTCGTGTACGTTGGATTGTTTTATTAACAGAAATCTGCTTCATGTTTTTCTTTGTCAACAAGTAAGTCTCAAAATTTAGAATAAACTTCAATTTTACATTAGACAATAATATATCAGCCTGATTATATTCTGAATTAATGAATCCTTGTAACTGATTGCGAATACTTATGAATTTCTTATACGTTCCTATTGTATAAGATTTCCCAATTAAACTTTCTACTTCTTCATTGTGCATATCAAATGCTTGAATAAAGCACTTAACATTATCTTTCTTGTTTCCAGTGATTTCATTCCAAACTTCATCTAGGGTGTAATCATTCTTATTTATCTCGTACTTTAAGATCAAATCGAAGATGGTTCGTTCAATGGATAATAATCGTTCATTGATTTGAGAGGATAGATAATAATTTTCATCAACAGTCTTAGTTTTTGAATCCCATGTTTCAAGAGGAATAAAATATCCTGTAGAGAATTGTCGTCTTTCCTTGTTGTGTGTTAATCGGCAGTAGATTGGAGCTTTATCATTCTTATTAAGTTTAGCTTTATATAAAAAGAATAGAATTTTGATCTTTCTAGTCATAACATGGAATTTTGTTATAACCTAGACTATAAAAGAACCCAGTAAAGGAAACCGAATTAGAAACCTTTTCTCAAATGAGGAAACCGTTTTGTGTACCTCTTTTCAAGAATTAGCAAGTGTAGGAAGGATATATAAGTTGTAAAGGAATGTAATTCCTATGGTTTTAAACCAAAAAAGCCCTCACTTTTTCAAGTGAAGGCTTTTGCGGTCCGGACGGGACTCGAACCCGCGACCCCCTGCGTGACAGGCAGGTATTCTAACCAACTGAACTACCGAACCAGTAATTGAAGTATACTTAAAGAAGGGATAAAAGTTACATTAAACAATTAATAATTTCCACTTCTTCATTTCAGCGAATGCAAATGTAAAATAGTTTTTGGAAATAGGCAACCCCAATTGTAAAAAAAATGAAAAAAAAATAATTATCCTTAATTAGTAATCGCTTAATTGTTATTTTTGTAAACTACCCAATTATTGAATCATAGTTTGTTTTTAAAGATTTGTTTTAAAAATGAGATTAAACGTTATGGATTATGGTATTCTTAGATTTTGAAAAACCTTTAGAAAGTTTGTATGAAAAGCTAGAGAAGATCAAACAGGTCGGGGAAGACGGAGATATTGATGTATCGCAAATGATCAAGGAGATTGAAGATAAAATCAAGACTACCCGTAAAGAGATTTATAGTAATCTGACTGGCTGGCAAAAAGTACAGCTTTCTCGACATCCTGAACGACCTTACACCTTACACTATATTGAGAATATGTGTAAGAAATTCATCGAATTGCATGGAGATCGATATTATAAAGATGATAAGGCAATTGTAGGAGGAATTGGTTCTATTGATGGGCAAACGGTCGTCATCTTAGGGCATCAAAAAGGGGTGAATACCAAAATGCGCCAATATCGTAATTTTGGAATGGCAAATCCAGAAGGCTATCGTAAAGCACTACGCTTGATGAAATTAGCCGAGCGATTTAATTATCCTGTGATTTGTTTAATTGATACACCCGGTGCTTTTCCCGGTTTAGAAGCAGAAGAGCGTGGACAAGCTGAAGCCATTGCCAAGAATTTGATCGAAATGGCTCAACTTCGCGTTCCTATTTTGTGTTACGTGATTGGAGAAGGGGCATCTGGAGGCGCAATTGGAATTGGTTTAGGAGATCGAGTGTTTATGATGGAAAATACATGGTATTCCGTTATTTCACCTGAATCTTGTTCTTCTATCTTATGGCGATCATGGGATTATAAAGAACAAGCAGCGGAAGCTTTGAAATTAACAGCCGATCACATGTTTGATTTCGGCATTATTGATGGCATCATTAAAGAACCATTAGGTGGCGCTCATACTGCCCCTGAAGAAATGGTGAAAATTTTAAAACGTCATATTAAAAAAGAATTAGCAGAAATTAGCACTAAAGAAACCGATACATTAATTGAAGAACGAATTGAAAAATATAGTAAAATTGGTATCTATGAAACAGATGAAGCACTTTTAGACGCTGTTCGATCAGCTAGTTAAGTAAGGGGTATTAATTAATTGGGCAAAAAAAATGATTTTCTGAAATGGGCAAAAATACCGACAGTATGGAGGTTTTTAGACCTTTTTGGGAAATCTTAAAGGATTTTTTTTCTGCCCGATTAATCCCCTAAAACTACTTAGTGTATGTTTTTATGTAGATTTTAGTGATTATGAATTTTATAGAAAAGATAAAACGATATTTTTATCAACGTCATTTAAATAGTGAATTGGGCAAAACAAGGCATCAACATACTTCTATTTCCTTGGATGAATCGAAGACGATAGGTATTCTTTTTGATGCTACTGAAAGTAAACAAAGTGATGCTGTTTTAAAATATGCGTCTAAATTAAAAAAACAAGGAAAAAAAGTACAATTATTGGGTTTTATCCATGATAAAAATGAAATAGAAACGGATTTTCCTTCTTTTAATTTGAAAGATACGACCCTTTCTTATATTCCAAAAGGAGAAAGGGTAGAACAGTTTATTAAAGAACCCTTTGATTTATTAATTAATCTATTTTTTGAAGAAAATTTAGCCTTAGAATATATTAGTACCTTATCTAAAGCTCGTTTTAGAATAGGTCGATTTGTAGAACACCTTCATTGTTTTGATCTAATGATTAATAGTTTAAAAAAAGAAGGAAATATTCCCTTTTTTACCCAACAAATGGAATTGTTTTTACAGAAAATGAATAAGCCTGCATACGTATGAGTCAACACAAATTTAGAGGAACTGGAGTTGCCCTGATTACTCCTTTCAAAGATAATCAAGTAGATTATCCTACACTTCAACGTTTAATTGAATTTGTCATTGAAAGTGGGGTAGATTATATCGTTTCTCTCGGTAGTACGGGAGAAGCCGTTACCCTCAATACACAAGAATGTAAAGAGGTGTTGAATTTTACCAAAAAACAAGTGAACCAACGCGTACCACTTGTAGCTGGGATGTTTGGTCATAATAACACGCAAGCGCTTATTCAACGTTTCCATGATTTTGACTTGGATGGCTTTGATGCCGTTTTATCGGCTAGTCCTTATTATAGTAAACCTACCCAAGAAGGAATTTACCAACATTATATGGCGATTGCGGAAGTTTCTCCTGTACCAATTATTATTTACAATGTTCCTAGTCGTACAGGATCTAATGTTTCAGCGCAAACACTTGTTCGTTTAGCAAAAGATAGTAAAAAGTTCGTAGCGGTAAAAGAAGCGAGTGGCGATATTACACTAGGTAGTAAAATTATCAAAGATCGACCAGAGGGCTTTTTAGTTTTATCTGGTGATGATCCAACCGCGCTTGCCTTAATGGCTTGTGGAGGCGACGGAGTTATCTCTGTAATTGCGAATGCCTATCCTAAAGAATGGTCAGATATGACCCGATTTGCATTGAAAGGAAAGATTACGGCTGCTCAAAAACTCAATAATCGCCTTTTTGACTTACATCATTGGTTGTATTGTGAAGGAAATCCTGCGGGTATCAAAGCAGCTTGTTTTCTAAAAGGATTTGGTACACCAGATGTTCGTATTCCATTGACTACATTATCGGAAGAAAATACTTCTTCACTGCATCATGCCATGCGTCAGATTCCAGCCACTTCCGCTGAAAAAAAAATACTTGAAACGATTTAAGGCACGCGGAGCAAATAAATTTACGTTCCTTGAAATAGCGAAAATAATAAGTCATTGAAAATGCCTGTCCACCTTTGGTGGGAAGTTGATTGAGCTAATTCGAGGAATCAAAAATGTAAATTTATTCGTGCCCCACTACTAAAGTCTAAAATTCGGTACAAAAGACTATTTTCATTAAAATGATGCTACAAATGTAACTTCAAAAAGTCATTTTTTGAGACGTAATCCATGTAACAGCTTGATCTATTAATCTTTTTTTAGTTGCTAAATCTATACTTAAAGGTAGTTGCGCAATGCCTATTAATCGACGAAGTATTTCAATGCCAGCAAATTGTGCTAATAAGCCGCTATCAAAATTTATATTTTTTTGATATTGTTGTAAGATATTCTGCTTAGTCGAAGTTGATTGTTCTGCCATCACTAAATGAGCCATTAACACGCCCAAATCAAATTCTACTGGACCAACAAATGCAAATTCTGGGTCAATTATTTTCAACCCATCTTTTACTTTCAACCAACTACCGGGATAAAAATCACCATGTAATAAATGCGTGCCTTTCGATAGATAAACAAGTCCACATTTGGTAATTACTTCTTTCAATTGTATATCTGTTTTATAAGGCATTGCTACAGCTTGTAAACCTTCTTGTACTTCATTTAGATTAAACCCGTTTTCTTCCATAAATGGAAAATTGAAGATGTGTTCATGATTGAGTTTTCGCATCGCCATATTGGTCGGAAAATCAACAGGATTATTTATTTGATGTAAATCAATAAGATAGTTGGTTAAGCCCTGCGCTTCCTTGTCTCCTAATAAATGATCCTTTTGATATAAAAAGCTATAATCAGCCCCTTTGCCTAAATCTTCTGTTGCTAAAATGAAATTATCAGGATCAAATCCTAAACATTTTGGGGTGAAATGCTTGATGGAATGAAGCATTTCTATCGTTTGAAAAAATTGAGCTTCTACTGCAATCCGTTCAATTGGAGCGTTGATTTGAGGAAATTTTTCTACCCAAGGTCGCGCTTGTTTCAAAATAAAAGAACGTTGATTAGTGGTAGCACGCAACACAAAATTCATATTGCCTTCCCCCGGTTTTTCTAGTGCAATGAGGACTTCATTTTTTTGTAACCATTTTTGTTCTTGCAAATATTGATTCACTAGTGTTACCTCTTTTTCTAAAAAGAAAGCATTGGGAAAAGCTTCCTGAAATTGTTGTTTTAAATTCATTTTACGAAAGTAGAAAGAAATGATAGATAAAACCTAATCGCAACTTGTTTCGATCAAGACATTTTGTATAAAAATAAAGTGAACTTGTGAATTACTTTTTTAGTTTTGAGTAGTCAAAAAAAGAAGAAATATCACTACCCTTTCTATATCTCGCAAGTTTACAATTGAATTATAATTTTTCATTAATGCAAAGAAGAGTATTTTTAGACTATACCCTTAAATTTAGCCTTTTTAGTAGTTTATATCCCATAAATTATTTTACAGAGCGAACACAAACTACTTCACCTATTCGAGTCATTATAGATGCAGATACGGCTAACGAAGTGGATGATTTATATGCCATCGCTTGGGCATTATTAGAACCCCGATTGGAAGTCATTGGACTAAGCTCCGCACAATGGCATACCAATCCTCGAACACCCAATGATTCGGTAGGCGAAAGCCAGCGCTTGAATGAAGAAATCCTCCAATTAATGGGAAAAACCGAAATTCCTGCTCCCCAAGGCAGTAATTTTCCAATGGTCAATGAACAACGACCTCAAGCTTCGGCAGCAGCAAACTTTATCATCGAACAAGCATTGGCAACCCCAGAAGGGGAAAAGTTATCAATCGTTATTTTAGGACCTTGTACGAATATTGCTTCTGCTATTTTAATAGAACCTAAAATCATCCCTAAACTTTCGGTCAACTACCTAGGCTTTTGGTATGAAGTGCCAACCAATACTTGGAATAAAAGAGAATTTAATACAAATAATGACCCTAATGCAGTAAATGTGTTATTGAATACAGCTAATTTAGAATTTCGGGTAATGACCGCAACTACTAGTCAGCATCTTGTTTTTGAGAAAACCGTAATGGACAAGGTATTAAAAAATCGAGGAGGTATTGGAAATTACTTAATAGATCGTTGGGAGAATTATGACCGATTTTGGCAAGCTACCGATAGAGAAAAGACTAAGTGGATTATGTGGGATGTAGCAATTTTACAAGCATTAGCTTATCCCGAATGGGCAGAAGAAAAAGAAGTAACTACTCCACATGATAATCTAGATAGAGCAATCAAAGTCTTTACAACAATCAATGTTCCTGCTATGAAAACTAATTTTGAACAAACATTGGATACTTTTTTGAAAAAAGAAAAAAAGAAATAATAGGATACTTTTAGATTGGTATCTTTTATTGATTGGAGAATTTTTCTAAAAACTGAGCGGCTTCTTGATCCGTTTTAAAAATGTGAATAGACGTATCTTTTTTATGAGCGTTCAACTTTGCATATAAGCTTTTTCGTTTTACGATATTGAAAGTTGCTACATAATGTAAAAAATCAAGATCAAAACGTTCCTTACAACCTTCTGGCATATCAGGTCGTACTTTTCCATAATGTTTCCAAATGCGTTGGAGTACCCGCCAAAAACATTTCCACGTCGGGTAATCTAAGTAAATAATCGTATCTGCCCGATTTAAACGAATATCCATCGTTCCACCATAATTGCCATCAATAACCCATTTGTCTTGTTTGGCTAAATTGGTTACAACCTTAGTCCATTCTTCTTTTTCTGATTCCACCCAATTCGGTTTCCAATAATGTTGATCTAAATGAAAAAGAGGGATACCAATACAATTATGTAGTTTTCTAGAAAAGGTAGATTTTCCAGCACCACAACAGCCGATGACCATGATTCGTTTCATTTGTATAATTATTATCGTGAGCTGACTCCAAGTCGTGTCACGATTAGTTGTGTCTAATTTTAGTTATGGATATTCCAATTGTGTGTAACATTGTCAGCCGATTATAAGTCGTCTCACGATTAGTTTAATCATCTTTTTTATGTAAAGTGTGTAAATTGTCGGATGACTCAGAATCGTGTAAATAATAAGTTTAATCCTCTTTCTGATAGACCACTTTTCCTCCCAAAATGGTGTATAATACGTCTGTTTTATAAATATTTTCTGCTGGACAAGTCAATAAATTATTAGATAATACAATTAAATCTGCTAGTTTTCCAACCGATAAAGAGCCCTTATCTTTTTCTTCAAAAGCGGCATAAGCATTTCCAAGTGTATAGGAATAAAGGGCTTCTTCGCGAGACATGGATTGTTCGGGGAAAAATTTCATTCCATTATCAATACGTTGTCGAGTCACCGAAGCATACAAAGATTCAAAAGGATTAACCGATTCTACTGGCGCATCAGTACCATTTGCAATTATTACTCCGACATCCAAAAGGGAACGCCAAGGATAAGCCCCTTTTCGAGAACGTTCCACTCCTAAGCGTTTTTCAACAAAAGGAGCATCTGAAGTACAATGAATACCTTGCATAGAAGCAATCACTTCCAAATCTTTGAAGCGAGGAATGTCCTCAGGATTCAAATGTTGTGCATGTTCGATACGCCACCTCAAATCTTTTTGGGTGCTATCTTTTTGAAATTGTTCTTCGTAAATATTTAAAACAATACGATTGGCACGATCACCAATGGCGTGTACACAAAATTGCATTTTATTATCATAAGCCAGTTGAGCAATATTTTTAACTTCAGAAATAGGCGTTGTATTTTGCCCCTCAAAATCGGGCTTATCTGAATATGGACGTAAAAGCCACGCCCCGAAAGCGCCCAATGCACCATCTACTTCAGATTTGATGGCATTTACGGTAAAATGATGATTTCCAGCATTCATAATTGGGAAATCTGTTAATTTTCCTTTCATTTCATCAAAAGAATGTCGAATCATCGCCCAAAGACGAATGTTGAGTTCTCCTTTTTTTGCTAATTCATTATACCATTTAATTTGCTGGAAGGTAGAACCTGCATCTTGAAAAGAAGTAATTCCATAGGATAGGCATTCTTGTTCGGCGAGACGAATGCCTTCCAGCCATTTATCATATTGTTCTTCTTCAGGAATAGTTTCTAAATAAGATTGATAGGCTTCTTTAATTCCCGTCATCGCTCGTTCTTCGAAGACACCAATCGCTTTCCCACCAGCATCTCGAACGATTTCACCTCCAGCTGGATTAGGCGTTTCAGGAGTGATATCAGCTAGTTCCATTGCTTTTGCATTGGCGAATAAAGAATGACCACTAGCATGATAGAGAATAACAGGATTATTAGGTGATACTGCACTCAATTCATCATGAAACGGATAGCCATGAATATTTTGAAAGGGCGTTTCCATCCATTTTTCTTGATGCCAACCGCGTCCTTCAATCCATTCTCCAGCTGGAAGATTTTTTGCTTTTTCAGCTACCATTGCAACGATCTCTTCCCAACTTTTTGATTTTAAAAAATTAAGAATTAAAG
This sequence comes from Saprospiraceae bacterium, assembly GCA_020628645.1. Lineage (GTDB taxonomy): Bacteria > Bacteroidota > Bacteroidia > Chitinophagales > Saprospiraceae > JAHDES01. The sequence continues at coordinate 24,161 of JAHDES010000027.1, read as the reverse complement.
CAGCTTTTCCCATATTGGTGAAATGGGCATGTCCTTCAATTAAACCGGGCATGACAAACTGCCCTTTTGCATCAATGATTTGAGTAGCTTCTCCTTGATATAAATTGATTTCTTCTATTGTTCCTAATGCCAATATACGATCATCCTTTATAGCAACTGCTTGAGCCGAGGGCTTGGATTGATCTACCGTATAAATCGCGGCGTTCGTCACAATTAAATCTGCCTTTTCAGTAGTTTGACAAGAAAAGAACAGCGTTAATAAAAGAAATGGAATATAAGAAATTCGTTTCATCGTTAAGATTAATTTCAAGAATTTGGAGGTCGTACTATCAAGAATAAAAGTACTAAACTTTAAGAGGGTTTTCTTCAAAAGGCTAAGTATAATTCTCATCTTTAGTTTATGAATAAGGAAATCTTACGGCTAGCCATTCCCAATATTATCAGTAATATTTCGATTCCATTAATTGCAACGGTGGATACAGCATTGATGGGGCGATTTTCTGCGTTACATATTGGAGCAGTAGGTGTGGGAGCGATGATATTTAATTTTATTTATTGGAATTTTGGCTTCCTAAGAATGGGGACTACAGGCATGACGGCTCAGGCATTTGGTCAAAAAGATAAAACTCGAATTACTCAATTATTAGGACAAGCATTAGTGGTGGCGGGAATATTAGCTTTTATAGTTTTAATATTACAAAAACCTTTAGGAGATGCTAGTTTTTATTTGATGAATATTGAAGGCGAGCAATTGACTTTAGTGGCTAAGTATTTCAATATCCGTATTTGGGCAGCACCTGCAACTTTAGCATTGTATGCATTGATGGGCTGGTTTTTTGGCTTACAAAACGCTATAATTCCTTTGATTTTAACAGTTACCATTAATTTAGTCAATATTTTAGCCAACTTCTTTTTCATCTATTACCTAGAAATGGATGTAGAGGGCGTAGCTTGGGGAACAGTCATTGCACAATATACAGGATTGTTATTAGGACTATTTTTCTTGTTCAGACGATATTCTTCTTATTTAAAACTGTTATCGAACACTACTATTTTACAAATACATGCTTTAAAACAATTCTTATCCATCAATAGAGATATATTTATTCGTACCCTTTGTCTCACCTTTGCTTTTGGGTTTTTCTATAGTCAGTCAGCAACACAAGGAGCGATGATATTAGCTGTAAATGTGATTTTACTTCAATATTTAAATTGGATGTCATATGCTGTAGATGGATTTGCTTATGCTACAGAAAGTTTAGTGGGGAAGTATAAAGGTGCAAATGATGAAATCAAATTAAATAAAACGATTCGCTTAAATTTCATCTGGGGTATGGGTTTAGCGATATTGTTTAGTTTGGTTTATGCCCTTTTTGGAGAACAATTCCTTTATATTTTCACCGACAAATCTGAAGTTATAGCCGCAAGTATTCCTTATTTGTTTTGGATGATATTACTGCCCATACTTGCAACACCTTGCTACATTTGGGATGGAGTTTATATTGGTTTAACCGCCTCAAAAGCTATGCGAAATAGTATGTTGTTGGCATTAGGCTTATATCTCATGGTACATTATAGCATAATTTCTTTATGGGGAAATCATAGTTTATGGGGAGCATTATTATTTTTCTTATTTTTAAGAGGGTTGATACAATGGCTATTGTATTTGAAATATGACAACGCTTTGGCTTAGTCTAGCTTGAAAAATTAGTATTTTTACTTTCCGAAACTAAACATTACCTACTTTGGAACGAATTATTGGACGCTACACAGGAGAAGAACAAGGACCTTTATTAATAGTATTTGGAGGCATGCATGGGAATGAACCTGCAGGAGTCAAAGCATTGGATTTGATGTTTAAAATGCTAGAAGTAGAACCGATCACCAATCCACAATTTAAGTTTTGTGGTCGATTATTAGGACTTCGTGGAAATGTACGTGCTATGCGTGATGGCAAACGCTTTATTTCCAAAGATCTCAATCGTCAATGGACTCCCGCCAATATTGAACGCATTAAAAATGCAGAACGAGAAGATTTAGATTCAGAAGACCTAGAAATTAAAGAAAATCTTTCCCTTATCCATCAAGAAATCAAGGATTACCAACCGAGTAAGATTGTGGTACTTGATTTACATACGACTACTGCATTTGGCGGTATATTTTCCATTTGCACCGACGAGGCAGAAAGTGAGCGTATTGCAGTTGAATTACATGCACCCGTAATTAAGGGAATGTTGAATGGGATAAGCGGTACTTCTTTACACTATTTTTGCTCCGATAATTTTCCAGTAGAAACTGTAGCCGTTTGTTTTGAATCGGGTCAGCATAAAGAAGAATTATCCACTAATCGAGCAATTGCAGCCATTACCAATTGCTTACGAACCATTGGTTGCGTTAATGCCGAACATATCGAAAATCGCCATGATTCTATTTTGATGGAATATGCTAAAGATTTACCTAAATTAGCCGAATTAATCATGGTACACTCCATCAAACAAGGAGATGAATTTAAAATGGCACCCAATTATAAAAACTTCCAAACTGTTAAAGCAGGAGAAATTTTAGCAAGTGACCGACATGGAACAATTCAAGCGCAGGAAGATGGATTGATTTTAATGCCGCTTTATCAAAAACAAGGGGATGATGGCTTCTTTTTGATTCGAATGTTGGAGGCGTTTTAGCCAGATTTAACTCGTTTTCAGACTTTTAAAAATATACTCCAATTGCTGCATGAAATCTCGTTTTTGTACCCCTGGGGCATGTACAAAACCATCTGCAAAATAAAGTGCTCCATTCTCTTCATCCAAAACTAAGTAACTGATAAATGGGCCACCCATAAAATCATTGACTATATCCCAAATTCCACGAGCTTCGAGGGCATAACTTCCATTGAGCTGAATGGTTTCTACAAAAAGTGGCAGATCTTCATCATTGATGCGCATATAAGCCCCTTTTATTTCGGTCGTGATATATTTTTTACCGAGTTGATTTCGTATCTCTTTGATACCTTCCTTACTTAGTTGTTCTTTATTGGTGTAAGGAATTTTATGGAGCATGATATTACTACTAATTTCACGCGTTTCTTTACGTAGCCAAATGAAATCATCTTCCTCTACCGCAATTTTATAATCTCGTGGTACTTTGAAATTGATTCCTATATTTTGTCTTACAGTTTGTGAACTAACTTGATTTTCGCCAATGACATAAGCGGCACTTGCAACTTGTTTACGATCAAAATCTTGTACTTTTTTAGCGATGACTGGAAAATTCTTTTTGATATTTTCTTCTAAGGCAGCTTCACCAAATCCAAAAAGATAGATTTGTAATTGTCCTTGTGCCCATTTATTTCGTCCAGCAGTAGAAATGAAGGTCGGATCTTCTTTTGCACGACGTACATTTTCTTCGCGTAAGTCTTCTCGAATCAATTGTGCAGTAGAAGAGGCATTATCTTGTAAATCACCTATAAACATATACGTACGTAATTGCTTACGTAGCGGTTCTTTTCTTAATTCCTCTACGGTGAAATGACGAAGATCAAATAGTGGTTCAGGCTGAGGGAGTATAATAAAAGGCGTTTCAAAATAATATCGAATGGTATCACCTAATGGACCATCCCATAAATTTTGATCGGCTACAATGACAATTTCATTAGTTGTACCGATCGCTTTATCTGTAGCTTCGAGCGCCTTTCGTTGGTCAGGCGTACAAGACATTACGGCTATCAATAAAATAAAAGAGGTAATTATATAATTTAACTTAAACCTTATCATAGGATATTGGATATTTTGATCTTTAGTAAAACAAAAATAAATATTTGTTGATTCTCAAAGGAATTTTTGCTTCTTTAAGTGCTCAACTCTATTTACTAAGATGGTAAAAGATGAAATTTTGGTGTGATTTTAACTACAAAGAAAAACGTTTTTCTAATTCATCCAGTTCAAAAGTAATAAAACAGTTTTTACCACGTGGACTTTTATAGGGAGTAGAGCAGGCAAAAAGTTGATCAATTAAAGTTGTCATTTCGAGGGGAGTGAGCGATTGACCGTGCTTGTTAGCAGCAGATCGTGCCATAGCTTGTGCTACTTTATCTTGAAGGAGTAATTCAACTTCTAAATCTTGTTTGTAGAGTTCTAGTAATTTTTCAATGATTTGTTGTTCGTTACTTCCTGTGGGTAAATCGGCAGGAATGCCATGAATAACAAAGGTATTTGTCCCAAATTCTTGTATGTCAAATCCTAGAATATTGACTTGTTCTAAAATTTCTTTTAGTAAGAATGCATCTTGAGATGCCAATTCAATATTTTTAGGAAATAGCAATTTTTGTACGCCAATAGCTTGCCCAGCAAATGCCCTGATATAACGTTCATACAAAATACGTTCATGCGCAGCTTGTTGATCAATTAGTAGAAAGCCAGATTTAATTTGGCTGACAATATACCTTCCATGAATTTGATAAGGAGCCCGTTCTTGTTGACTAAAACTCCCCGTTTCATCATCGAGTTCTACAGGTTGATCCGACCATTTACTTTCTATGGTCATTGAATGTTCTGGTGAGGGCCTTTCTTCGTCTTCAGTATTGTTGGTATCAAAAGCATCTAAGCCATCATATAAGTCTTGGAAGTGTTTTAGATTGTTCTTGTGGCGTGTTTGATCATTTACAGGAGAAGGATTATAGGTAGAAGAAGTGCTTGATGGATTATTTTTACCTGGACTAGTTTGTGGGATAGCTGTTCCCGTATAGTTGGAAAAATTATTTTCTTGGTTAAAATCGAGGGTAGGAGTGATACTGTATTGCCCCAGTGCATGTCGTATCGCTACTTTTAAATAGTTATAAATAAGTTTTTCGTCTTCAAATTTAATTTCTTGTTTAGTAGGGTGAACATTAACATCGATTTTCGAAGGGTCAATATCTATAAAAATGACATAGAGCGGATAGGTGTCTTTAGGTAATAACTCCTCGTAAGCACCCATCAAAGCATGATTCAAGTAGCCACTTTTGATAAAACGATTATTCACAAAGAAGAACTGTTCGCCACGCGTTCGTTTTGCAAATTCTGGTTTGCCTACAAAGCCGTTTATTTTTAAAATATCAGTTTCTTCACTAAGAGGGACAAGTTTTTTATTGCAATTATTTCCAAAAATATTAACGATGCGCTGACGAAGATTCCCTTTTGGGAGATGATAGACTTCCGTGTTATTGTGATGTAATGTGAAAAATACATCTGGATGCGCAATAGCAAGACGAAGAAATTCATCTAAAATATGGCGCATCTCGACCGTATTTGATTTCAAGAAATTCCGTCGAGCTGGCGTATTATAAAATAAATTTTTAATCGAAAAACTACTACCAGGTGCGCATTGACAAGATTCTTGTGATTTAACTTCTGATCCTTCTATAAAAATACGCGTCCCTAACTCATCCGCTTGTCGTCGTGTTTTCAATTCTACTTGTGCAATAGCAGCCATCGAAGCAAGCGCTTCACCTCTAAAACCCATCGTACGAATGGCAAAAATATCTTCTGCCTTACGGATTTTGGAGGTCGCATGCCGCGCAAATGCTAGGCGCGCATCAGTAGCTGACATACCGCAACCATTATCAATAACTTGAATTAAGGTTTTACCAGCATCTTTTATGATGAGCTTGACTTGAGAACTTCCTGCATCTATCGCATTTTCTAGCAGTTCTTTTACGACAGAGGCAGGTCGCTGAATGACTTCACCAGCGGCAATTTGATTGGCTATAGCATCGGGTAAGAGCTGAATAATATCAGCCATATCGTTCTCCTCTTTTTGTTAACACAACATGTTTTGAAAATCACCATAAAGGTACAAATTTATGTTGTAAAAGAAGGTACAAGAACCCAAGGAATTGACGAAGCGTTTAAGAACACCTCCTAACTCATAAATTCAATCGGTGTACTATTGGGGGCTGGTGTCTAAAAAATATGGTTCTTAGACAAAAATTGTGATTTCAATGAAACCTGCCCGACTTCGTGATTCAGGCGGGCTTCAAAACGCTTGTATCTCATCCCGACAGTCATCGGGAATCGAGTCATCACATTTTTTGTTCCACACAATTTGTCTAAGAACGAAAAATATTAATATTTGGAGTGATTAGAGTATTTTGATACGAACAAAAAGAAATTACAAAAATTAAGTTTTTCAATTTGGCTTGTATTTTATCAATAAATCAATTCCTGTTGCTCTACTATAAAGTCAAAAGCTAATTCTTCTAAGCGTTTGCCATCTAGCATTGAATTCCAAGCTCCATGCCCTAATCCTTCAAAGGGATAATAGGCTAAAGGCACATTATTAGCATCATAAATCGCTTTTAAATCTTCTGCATTGCTAAACAAAACAGTAGGGTCTTCTGTACCATGTGCGATAAATAAAGGCGGGTCGTTATTATCGAATCGGTTATGTCCATAAATTAATTCTGTAGCATCCAAAGCTATTTTAGAACCCCATAAGTCGATGATTGTTTTGACCTCATAACTTTGATCAAGATGTGTCGTTGCCAAACTAGGGTCTTGACTCACACTAATTTCATCTCTGAAATCTTCTGGGTCGGAAATCCCCAAAGTAATTGCAGTAATAGCACCAGCAGAGCCGCCGCCTACAGTTATATAATCAGTATTAATATTATAGGTATCCGCATTAGCGACGAGCCATCGCATAGCCGCTTTCGCATCTCGATTAGCAGGATACATCGCTAAAAATTGAGCAGCATCTTCATTATCAGGTATGTTCGTAGTATAATCAACCCATTCTTGTGGAACTGATCCAATATTACCTTTTAAGCGATAATCAATCGATACAAAGACCCAACCACGAGAAGCATAATAATTCGCCCAAGTAATGATTTGTTCTTGTTGTTTTGAGCCACCTGAAAAACCTCCACCATGAATAAATAAAAAGGCTGGTCGATTCTCTGAATCATTGTCAGGTTGATACACATCTAATTTTAAATCGAAGGTGGTATAAGCGGCACTGTTGAGGTCTTCATGACTTAATCCTTGCGCATAAATGACATCTTCTTCCATCAATACATCATAAGTGGCATCGGTTTGTACGATGGGGATAGTGGGCGGAAAAGTGACTATAGGATTTTCGTCATCATCTCCACAAGAGGTGACTAATAGAAGAAGGATTATTATTTGAAATAATGATTTCATGTTGATTTATTAATATTGAAAAAACCGGTTCTTTGATATTTTTTGGTGCAAAGACATCTTGCCTGCTTTAAGACAATGCTGGTGTTGCTGCTAAATGCAGCGTAGTTCTTTTTTATTCGACATTCAAATTTTGTCGCTCCACTAGAAAGTCAAAAGTTAATTCCGATAAGCCTTTTCCATCTACTATTGCATCCCAAGCTCCATGTCCCGCAGGGTCACCATTTGGGTTTAGTAGGGTTACCAGTTGGTTGTAAATACCCAAAGAGTCGTAGATGCCTTGCAGTTCAAGTGCTTCTTCGTAAGGCGTAACAAGGTCTTGTGCTTCACCGTGTCCCATGAATAATTCAGGATCACTGTCGTCATATCGGTCATATTGATTCAATTCATAAACTGCTTCAAACACATCTAATTTTATGTTGGAACCCCAGAAATAAACCATACTTTTTACTTCATAAGATTCGCCTAGGTTGGTAGTAGAAAGTGTAGGATCATCGCTAATGGTAATTTCGTCTCTAAAGTCTTCTTGATTTGAAATTCCTAAAGCAATTGTAGTAATTGCTCCTGCCGAAGCTCCTCCGACTGTAATAAAGTCTTCGTTTATATTATAAATACTGGAGTTAGCCACAATCCAGCGAAGAGCCGCTTTTGCATCCCTTTGGGCGAGATACATAGCAGTAGCTTGCTGAACCTGACCGGAGTTCTCTGCCCCTTGCAAGGCATTCTCAATCCATTCTTGAGGCGCAAGTCCTTTATAATACGTAATTAATCCCTCAGGAGTCATTCCTTGAATTGTACCTAACTCCTCGGTTGTTCTATAATCAATAGAAACAAAAACCCATCCTCTGGAAGCATAGTAATTAGCCATCTCTACAATTTCAGGTTTATGTTTAATTCCTCCTGTAAATCCACCACCATGAATAAACATAAAAACTGGTCTATCGGTAGAAGTATTGTCGGGAGAGTAAACATCTAATTTTAGAGGTACTGCAAAAGAGGAAGTACTTGTCATATCATGACTAAGTCCATCTGCATAGGTGATATCCTCTTCTACTACAACAGCGTAAGTTGCATCGCTATGTACGACGGGGATAGTTTCTTGAGGAGTAACTGTAGAACTATCGTCATCATCTCCACATGATGTGATGACAAAAAGAAGAAAAATTATTTGAAAGAATGATTTCATATTGATGTATTAATTATGAAAAAACTTAGCTCATAAACCCAAGTGGCCCACCACCTGATGAAGGTGTCCAAAAATTATTAATATTGGGGAATATTTGATCTAAATCAGATGACGATGCGCCAAACCAAAGTGCCAATTCTGCAAAATATTCATCGCAAGAAGTCGTCGGAATCAAACGAGTACTACCTGTATCCAAAGGATTGCCCAAGTATAAATCAGGATATTGACCATATATTTTCTGTCCATCTACCGCTCCTCCTATCACAAGGCTATGCCCTCCCCAAGCATGGTCTGAGCCATCTCCATTGGAAACCAGTTTTCTTGAAAAATCAGACATAGTAAATGTCGTCACATCATTATTGATACCTAATTCGACCATTGCATTATAAAAAGAAGAAACCGCTGCATCCAATGTTGCCATCAAATCTGCATGTTCAATTAGAAAGTTGTTATGATTATCAAATCCTCCCAACTCTACAAAGAAGGTTTGATTGGAAACATTCAAAACACTTCTAGCAGCAATCGTTTTGGCGACCATCAACAATTTTTGAGAAAGCGGATCATCTCCAAATACTGTTGTAATTGGCGTTCCATTGGCAATAGCCGAGCTAAACTCCAAAGAGTTATTATTAGAAGCATCAACCGTATTTGAATAGGCTGTTTCAAGAACATTATTATAGGTTTGGTCGAGCATATTATCAAGCGTCTGTCGTTTCAAGACATTACGCAAGTCGGTTTGGTCGTATCCTTCTATCAAAATACTTCCATTTCCTTCGGGGCTAATTGCATACTCTTTGATGATATTACCTCTTTGGAATACATTGATACCATTGAGCGAAATATTCATAGAAATATCCTGATTTTGATTATTAGTGTACAAAATATCTGCCAATCGTCCTCCCCATCCAAGCGCATCGAGGTCTTGTGGAACAGAGGTCTGCCAATGCGTTCGTTGATCAGGATGTGAAAATAATCCTACAGGTAAGTTGCTACCTGCTTGAAAATCAGCTACTGTAGTAGGTTGTACCAAAGCCCCCACATTGGCGATAAAAGCCGCATCTCCACTTTCAAAAAGGGTTTGCATATTGCCCAAATTTGGATGTAAGCCATAGGATTTTCCATCAGGATTCAGCGGATTAATAGGTAGTAAACTGGATTGATCTAATGCAAGGTTAGTACGAACTGTTGCGTATTCTGCATACTCATTTGATCCTCTGGGAACGAGCATATTATAACTATCATTCCCTCCATTGAGCATGATGCAAACGAGGGCTTTATAATTATTGGAACTGTTATAAACAGGTCGGTTGGCAGCAGCAGCAGCATTCAGCAACCCCATATTAGTAATCCCTGAAAATAAGCTTGTCAAGCCCAAGGAAGCACAGCCCATTGTGGTACGACCCAAAAATTGACGACGAGTATGTTTATGTTTTGACATGTTATTTTGTGTTTAGGTGAGTAAATTCACACTACTCACTTACTTAGGATTTTACTTTAAAATCAAATAATCAGGAGAAACCATCATGAAATACAAAACATCATCCAGCACATCCTGAGCAGTATAGCCACTAATATTTGTAGCAGATTCTATAATGGTATTTGTAATGAGTGTTCGATGTGCGTCAGACAATTGACCATGACAAATGATAATATCTAAGCGGTCAAGTAAGTCATCTAAAGCACCTGTATTACCAGTAGTCAAAATGGCTAATTCATCCGAAAAATCGAGGAAAGGCAAATCTCCATTTTGGTTAAAATCTAATATTGGACGTTGGGGATTGGGATTTACCGCTGTTTTATTGATAAAAGGTGTAATTTTTATCGCAGATTCAATCGTATTCAAATAATGAATAGCCGTAACCGAATGCAAAACTTGAAATTCAGGAGAAACCATATCATTAGGTTCTACAACTTCACTTTCCGCATAAAAAGGGGTAAAAAAATTAAAGACAGATGGCGAAGCCAAATAAGCTTGTTCTACTCTCGGAAAAAGTAAGGCAGTATCATCCAGCCAAAAATCACCTGAGGGAGAATTGATATCAAAACCTACCATTAAATGAGTGAATCGTTCTATAGGTTGCTTCAATTTACCTGATTGAGGATTATCAATCCACGAGCAATCTCTTGCTTCGGGGTCCACCAAAATAGCACGTATGACGGCTTCCATATCGCCTCGAACGCCTTGCCCATTATCATTGAATACAGTTGCAATTCGATTGATATAAGAAGGTGTAGGATTAGATTTTACCAATTGTTGAATGAGTCGAATACTAATAAATGGCCCAACATTTGGATGATTGAATAACACATCCAAGGCATCTTGAATGTCTTCCATGCCTGTTTGTCCAGCAGGAATAACCGTTCCATCAATCATCGTTTTAGGGCCTGGTTCATGTTGATCTTCGTACATCGCCATGGGAACAGTCGCATCTATGACTTGACCAATAGCATCGAAATTTAGGGGTTGCCCTGCTAAATTTGGATAGGCAACTAAGTCATATCCTCCTAATGCAAGTCCTGTAAATACTTTTGCTAATTCCTGAATATCGTCAATATCGTAAGTTGGAATAGGATTACCATAATCATCTAGTTTATACGTGCCATCATTATTTAACTCCACTAAACCAATGGTAAATAGTTGCATGATTTCTCTAGCATAGTTTTCATCAGGAAGCGTCCCCGCTACTGGATCTGATTTTCTATTTCTATAATGACTCAGGTAAGCCCCCATTACTACATGTAACGTTACATCATTGAGTAAGTCTCTAAAATTGCCAAAAGCGCCTTGATAAAGCTTGTCATAATAACTGGCCAAACCAAAACCACGATCTTCTATAGCATCAAGGTTGGTAGAAACGACAAACAATTGACTCAAAGCAAAAGCAACCTTCTGCCGCAAGGCATCAGGATCCTTTATGATATTCTCATAAAAAGCAAAATTAAGGTAGTCTGATCTTCTGATAGTATCTGCGACAGGATGCACCGCTAAAATTCTGGTCAATGCATCATTATAAATATCCTGATAAGCTGTCAAGAAATTGATACTAGGCATCGCAAATTGTTCTTCCAACCAAGCATCAATTCCAATTTGGGTTACATATTGGATGTCTTCATAATTTGCCCCCATAGTCGCTTGTCCCAAAAATCGGGAAGCTCCAATCATATCAGGGAATAAGCCTGTTCCACTCAACGTATGACTAGCGGTATTTGTACCTTGCTCGCTACTGGAAATAACCGTGACCCCAACATCGTTTCCCGTACCAAAATGGTCGGGATAGGTTTGTGCTTGAATGCTAAGATTTATTCCTAAAAATAGCAATAACACTATAAATTTTGTAGTTGTTCTATTCATTTGAAAAGGCGTTTAGGTTTTCAAATATTGATAAAAGTATTAAGGGATTTTTTAAGCTCTTACGCTTATATTTTTTGGACTTTCTTGAGAGGGAGATAAGAGCCGTTGAATAAGGACCTATTATAACAGAATCTTAGGTTTTAATTGATTGTTTTTATAATTTCAATATCAAATTAATAGTAAAAATAGACAATTACTACTGTTTTAGTAGTAAAAAACCAAAAGAAAACGGAAGAAATTTTTCAATGCTTTTGATTTTAGATTTGAAATGCTGTTCCTCTTAATTTAAATCTTGATAATCTCTTTGACTTATTTTTTCTTGTTTGGTTTAATGTTCTTGTTTATTTTTTTGAAGCAATTTATTGACATCCTTCAATAACAGCTTCGAATTCTGCTCCCAAAATAACTTCAAAGTTACTTTCTAAGCAAATTTCTTGACCTGCTTTTAGAATTACATTACTTCCAGCATTAACTGATACCTGACTCCCTGCATCTCTATACATAAATGCCAACTCATCGTCCTCATCAAAGTTAGGATTAGGGGCCGCACCAACATAGGTATTGGCATCCGTGTAAAACAATACATCGTATCCATTTTGGTCTGGAATATTCCCTTGACCAATGAATGGACCATAAGGTGCATTCACATTCATTAATGCCATTTCATCAAACTGTATCGGAACCTGTATCCAAGCATTGTCATATTTAAAAGCAACTTTATTTGCAAATGAGGTATTTAATAAACAAGGTAAATCGATGCCTTTGAACACAACTGGATCATCTGATCGGTCGGCGGTTTGAGCATAAATACAATTGATAGAAATGAAAAAGAGGGTAAAAAAAATTAATATCCTCATAGTTGAAGCAGCTTTGAATGAGTTAAAGATGTATTTGTATTATTAGCTCTGAGACTTTATCTTTTCAACTTTTGGAATTGCATAATTCAATATCCAGAGCATGGCAATATACGTAAAAAGTAGCGTTGGAATAAGTGTATTAAAACCTAAATCAAATTCAGGAATACCAAGGGTTTCTCTCAATGATACCGTTGCAGTAGAAAGCATAAAAACAATTCCATAAACAAAAACTCCAATTATCATTGCCTTGTTCTTGAACGTTCGCTGAATGCCATTTTTTGCTTCCTGCGAAAAGAAATACCAAAGTGTAACTGCACTAAAGACAGCTTCTATGCCGATCGCTAAATAAGGATTTGTTTCATAGAGTCCAAGTCCAAATTCGTGAGTTTCTTCTCCAAAAATATAATGAGGATGACCTGAAAAAAAGTCTAATACATAGTGTCCTAGTAAAACTATAGTCCCTACTAAGGCAATTTTATTATCTTTAAAAATAAGGCGACCTACGATAAAAACAAGAATTGCCCATAAAATTTGAGGGACTAAATCATGGCTATACAACATATTTGCATACATTTTTGGGATCGTCGCATCAAAGGCATCTGAAGGGGTCGTGTGTTCAATACCAAAATAATGCAAAATAAACCACATAAAATCCTGTACTTGCGAAACGATCAAGAAAAAAAGCAACGTACCTTTTGGAAATTTTTGATGAGCGATAAGAGCTGTTGAGTAATGTCCTACTATCATAAATTTGAAATTTTTTTCGTAATTTTACTATTAATTCAATAGCAAAAATAAAAATTACTACTAAATCAGTAGTAATAATTGGAATAAAATGGAAAAAAAATTTCGTTCAGGTTGTGCTATCGCTTCTTTATTGGATATAATGGGCGATAAATGGTCTTTACTCATCGTAAGAGATTTATTGATTAGGCATAAAAAGACGTTTAAAGAAATGTCTGATTCTGAGGAAAGAATTGCCCCAAGTATTTTATCGGCAAGACTAAAATTGTTAGAATCTTATGGTTTGATTTTCAAGGGTAAACTACCTAGCAACAAAAAAGAGAACATCTATCTTCTCACAGAAAAAGGGATTGACTTAGCACCCATCATAATAGAATACACCTTATGGAGCGATAAGCATTTGAGAGCATACAATACTATAAATTCTTATGCTGGATTAGATACCGATAAATCTTTGATGATAGAAACGATTCAGAAGAATTACACCCAAATGTCTAGTCCATTATTGGTTGCTTGTTCTTAATGCTAAGCTAAGGATGTATAAAATATATTTTTGTTTGCTACCTTTTGGAGATTGATTGCTATTTAGGAGATACATCACTCTACATTTAAATCTTATCGTGCTACGATAAATTCGAAGGATAAATCAGATAAGCTTTTACCATTATCCATGTTCCATGACCAATGCCTTCTAAGGTACGTTAATGGTGTGATAATATTATAACTATTACTACTCTAATTGTTCCATTAAACCAGGTAAATAGAATGTAATAAAAAGATAAGACAAGAGTACTAAGACGACGATAATGTATAAAAGCATTCGGTTGGTACGGCGCACTTGCTGGGTACGGACATTATTATCTGTAGCAAACGAACGGCGGAAACTACCTGCAATACGATTCTTCATCGCTTCAGGATTATTTTTATCTTCTTCTAAAGATTTTAGGTAACGAAGACGCTCTTCTTTTTCTTCTTTTATAGGATCCCAATACCGTGGTTTATATTCAAATCGTTGATTCTTTGAGGTTTTAAAAATGCTGAATAATGCCATAAGAAGGTAGTTTTATCAATTACTAAGATACAAAAAATAAGATGAATAATTTCTCCAAAATGGTGTATCTTCTTAATAACTAATTTTAACCAAACGAAGTCGATTCCGTCGTTCGCTAGGTACAATTAATTCCCTAGCCCCTACTTGTACAGCATCTCGAAAGCGAAGGCGTAAATTTTGATCTTCTGTATTCATAATACTATTACGTTCGAATGAACCATTCCCTTTCATGATATATTCACTCACGGTATTATCGCTTTTGATTTCATCATTAAATAAAAAACGCAGACTGCTTGGAGTCAATAATAGAAAGTAAGAAGAATACACCCCAGCATCATCAAAGGAATATTGTTTTTTATGTAAGACTTCTCGCCAATGTAATTTCCCGTCTGGATGGATTGAAATTACAAAAAGATCATTGTAGTAATAATCACTCGTAACGGTAGAACGATAATTAGCAGAGGAAGCCGCATAAGATGGATTGGCATGGAAGTAGTTTTTATTACGTTCACCAATCATCAAAATTCCACCATCTCTTCGAAGTACTAATTCTTGTACATCTGTATCTATAATACCTTTTTTCTCCACTTTTGCTTTATCCAGAAATTCGTTGGTAAACTCTTCATCAAAGGGCGTGAAGTTGATGACATGTTGATCTGGATTTCCTTTGGGAATATTTATATAATAGAAACCATTGGATCGACCTCGATTTTTTTCGGAATACATACCACCTGCTATGATGGCTTTATTCAAATTGTCATATTCAAAATAGACACTATAGGTGAGTAATTTATTTAATCCTATTTTATAATTG
Organism: Saprospiraceae bacterium; assembly: GCA_020628645.1. Lineage (GTDB taxonomy): Bacteria > Bacteroidota > Bacteroidia > Chitinophagales > Saprospiraceae > JAHDES01. Next base: position 8,985 of record JAHDES010000027.1, on the reverse strand, counting down.
ACAAAAGTTTCTTGTTGGACATTGCGCTCATAAATTTCATAATGGTGGATTCTATTTTTTGAATAAAAATTATCTCGACATAGCATGAGATAGGCATTACCATCATTATCTACCAAAATATGATGTAAATCTTGATTGTCTCGTAGCTCTATTTTGGATAAATCATCTTCCCATACGAGTTGCATGGTATCCGTATCAAAGACCAATGTTTGTTTAATACGATTGCCTTCTACTTCATATAATAGTACTTTGGTTTTATCTTCTGAAAGGATCATCGTAAAAGAAGGGGTATGTAAATTCACCCCAAGGTCGATAATGGTGCTACTATCGCGGAGTACACCAGCAGAGTCATATTGATTGACTTTTAGAATAGGGTGGTTTTTGACACGATGAATGTAGAAAAGATAAAACAAACGATTATCTGGGTTAGAAAGTCCAATGACTTTTGGACTGCGTTTTTCTAATTCTAATTCCTTATCCCAAATATGGCGCATCTCATCATTAAAAGCATGCAACTCAAAAGTGGTTGTTTTATTGACAAATAACAGATAATTATCATCAGCTTTACCAATGATTTCGGTATTCATATCTGTTCGTAATGGTATACCTTCAGAGGTGAAGATGGTCTGCGAGAATAATAAAGCAGGTTGTAAGATGAGAAAGAAAAGAATCAGTTTATCCATTTTTCAGTTGTTTGACGATGGTGTTGAGATCAATCCGTTCTGCTGCAATCTCCGTTGAGTTAGCAATTCGTTTCAACATTTTGGTAACTTGCTCTGGTTCATCTGAATTGGTAACAATACTATAGTAATTTAAGAGTTGTTTGTTACAAATGATAGAAATATAGTGTTCTTTTTGTGGGGTACGCGGCTTTTGTTCTTCTTTTTTACTTTCAGGAGATACAAAATACCAATGTATATAAGGTGTATTCGAAGATGTTTGCCCCATTTCTATAACGGGTTCAATAGGGAATTCAGTTTCCAAACTTAGCAATTTTGCCTCCTTGGCGACATAAGTTCGCAATTGTTCCTCTATAGATAAGGCTTGTTCTTTAGTGGTGAAAATACTATCAGTAGGTATATCGAATAAACGAAGCAGCATTCCATCTACCGCATAAATAATATGTCGTGGGTCATCTATAGCATTTACACGATTTCCTTTGATGTGGGTTTGATAGAAACTTTCTTTTTGGTTGAAAACTTGTATAAATCCTTTATTAGATTTAATACTACCACTACTATAATTGTAATCTTCAATGATTTTGCCCTTGTCGTAAATTGTTTTTCGGATGAGTAGCCCTTTTTTAGACCAAATTTGAGTGATTCCATCTTCTACATCAGCCCTATAATTCTTTTCCATTTTGGGAATTCCATTGGCAAACCATTCCTTAGTTGTTCCTTCTTTTTTACCATTGACATAATTGGTGAAAAGTTTCTTTTGTCCACTTTTAAACCAATGTTTTACCGTGCCTTCTTGAAGACCATTTGTATAATTAGCAATTTGATCTTGTTGACCATTATCATACCACCATTGATGAGTGCCTTCTTCTTTGCCATTGACAAACAAACCTTCAGATTTTTTGGTACCGTTTTTATGCCATTCCGTACAAATGCCTTCTGCTTGGCCATTGAGATAATTGATGATTAATTTTTTATCTCCAGTAGCATACCATTGCTGTTCTTTTCCTACTTGAATGCCAGCATTATATTCCGCTTCAAAGACTTTTTTTCCATTTTTTTCCCACTCTTTAACAAAACCATGAATTTTTCCATCTTTAATGGGAATTTCTAGTTTTCGTTTGCCCCCTTTGTGTTCATCAAAGGCAGTTCCTGAATAAGGCTTGGCTGTATTAGGTTGATAATATAATCCACGAATCACATCAAGTTCATAAAATCTAATTTTCTTTTTGATTTGAGCGGAAGATGTGGATAGATTTATAAAGAAACAACTTAGAAAGACGAAAACAATCTTATGATTCATAATTTGGTTTGTTCTAAAAATAGAAAACGATCTGTTTGATAATAGAGAAATGTTGATCTGAACTACTAAAAAGAATAACGAACTTTATGGTTTTTTTGTACCTTTTGTGGTTCAAATTTACAATCATTCTTTCAGTTTACTATCAATCCAAATGGTAACAGGGCCATCATTTAATAAAGCTACTTTCATGTCTGCCCCAAATTCACCCGTTTGTACTTCACGAGAAGCAGTAATGGCTAGTTGTTCTACAAACTTTTCATACATAGGGATCGCAAAATCAGGTTTGGCAGCACGAATATAAGACGGGCGATTTCCTTTTTTGGTACTAGCATGAAGGGTAAATTGACTCACTACTAGCAATTCACCATCTACATCAATAACGGATTTATTCATCACGCCATTTTCATCTCCAAAAATACGGAGATTACTTATTTTTTTGCTTAACCAAGTAATGTCTTCTTCTGTATCCGCATTTTCAATACCCAATAGAATGAGTAATCCTGTCTGAATACTAGATTTCACTTGACCATCTATGGTGACTGAGGCTTCTTTTACACGTTGAATTAATGCTCGCATGACATTTTTTTGCAAAGGTAAGCCTCTGAATATATTTATGATAAATATAGTTGCTAAAAATAATAGAAGTACTATAAACTGCCAATGGTTTAAAAAACGATTTAGGTTTGGTTTCCCCATTAAAAAACCTTACCTTTGCGCGTCGAAATTTTATTCTTTAACCACTGTCCAGTTTTTTGATACTAAACGATTGAAAATTAAGGGCATACAAAACAATTTCCTTTATGCTTCAAGATGATGATAAGCAATTGGAAAACGAGGAAACAGTTAACGAGGCGGAGGAGCAAGCAGCTCCACAAACAGAAGAGGTAGAAGATACTTCACCTGAAACCATTGAATTAGAAGTCGAATCAGATGTTGACTTAAGCTCTCCACACGATGATTTTGATTGGGACAAAGGTAATCGCCATGCACTCCCATATTCAGAAGATGAAATCAGTAACTACCTTAAAGATTATGAATCAACGCTGAATTCCGTTTCAGAAAATGAAATCGTTTCTGCAAAAGTAGCTTTGATTAGTGATGGAGATGTTCTTTTAGATATCAACTATAAATCAGATGGTTTAATCTCTCTATCTGAATTTAGAGACAATCCTGATCTTGCGGTTGGTGATATGGTTGACGTTTATGTAGAACGTCAAGAAGATGAGCGAGGGCAATTAGTGCTTTCTCGTAGAAAAGCGAAATTATTACGCGCTTGGGAAAATATCGTTGATTCCTACGAAAATGGTACGGTTATTAAGGGTACTGTTATTAGTAAAACAAAAGGTGGTTTGATTGTGGATGCAGGTGGATTGGAAACATTCTTACCTGGTTCTCAAATTGATATTAAACCGATCATTGACTACGATTCGTATGTTGGTAAAACCATGGAATTCAAAGTCGTTAAAATCAATGAAACCATTAAAAATGCGGTGGTGTCGCACAAAGCACTTATCGAAAGTGATTTGGCAGAACAACGCGAAGCAATTATTGGTGGCTTAGAGAAAGGTCAAGTACTCGAAGGATTAGTGAAGAATATTACCGATTTTGGTGCTTTCTTAGATTTAGGTGGTGTTGATGGTCTTCTTTATATCACAGATATTTCTTGGGGTCGTATTTCTCACCCATCTGAAATACTTGCATTGAATCAAAAAATCAATGTAGTAGTATTAGATTTTGATGAAAATAAGAAACGTATTTCTCTTGGTCTGAAACAATTACAACCGCATCCATGGGATGTATTGGATGAAACCATTGCAGAAGGTTCAACTGTTAAAGGTAAGATTGTAAACATTGAAGATTACGGTGCTTTCTTAGAAATTCAACCAGGTGTAGAAGGCTTAATCCACGTATCGGAAGTTACTTGGAGTAACCAACCAGTCAATGCACGTGAATTCTTCAAACTTGGACAAGAATACGACGCGAAAGTAGTGACCATCAATCGTGATGACCGTAAAATGTCATTAAGTGTTAAACAACTTAGTGCTGATCCTTGGAGCGAGATAGAAACACTATTCCCACTAGAAAGTCGTCATACAGGTGAAGTGAAAAACCTTACTCCTTATGGAGTATTCGTTGAGTTGAAAGAAGGTATTGGTGGTATGGTACACATTTCTGATCTTTCTTGGACAAAACGTTTCTCTCATCCATCTGAGTTTACCAAAGTTGGAAATGATATTGACATTGTTATCCTGGATATTGATAAAGAGAGCCGTAAATTATCATTAGGGCATAAACAAATCGAAGAAAATCCATGGGATACCTTCGAAAATGTATTCCCAGTCGGTTCTTATCATGAGGCAACTATTTTAAGAAGAGATGATCGTGGTGCAATTGTACAACTACCTTATGGTTTAGAGGCTTTCGCCCCTATTAAGCATGTGCGTAAAGAAGATAATACGCTTGCAGAAGTAGAGGAAGTATTGACCGTAAAAGTAATCGAATTTAACAGAGATGATAAACGAATTTTAGTATCTCACTTACGTTACTTAGATGATATTCGTCGTGAAGCAGATGAGCAAGTGAAGAAAGAAAAAACGGTTGCTCGTCAAGAAACGCGCAAAGCTATCAAAAAGACGCAATCAAAAGTGGAGCGTACTACACTCGGTGATATGGATGTGTTCTCTCAATTGAAAGAGCAATTATCTGATAATGCCGATGAAGCAAAAGATGAATAATTTGACAAGATCAAATTTATAATACTATAAAAAATCCTCGATAGATGTATTGCTATCGGGGATTTTTTTATTGCTTTATTTTTTAAATGGGTATAAACATCTTTATTTATATCTTTATTGCTAGAAAATTTAACACCACTCTTTAATTCCAAATATTATGGCTTATACAATCACTAAATATATCTTTCTATTATTCACTTTACTTCTTTTTGCTTGTGAAACACCATCTACTTCACAAGAGGCAACTATAGCAGAACGCTTAGATGTTCCTAGCTTTAAAGAAAAACTAGCCGCTACTCCTAATGCTGTTCTCATTGACATACGCACAGCCGACGAATGTGCGAATGGCATGATTGAAGGAGCTAAAGCGATTGATTTTTATCAAGATGATTTCGATACTCGTCTGAATGCTTTAGATAAAAACCAAACCACCTTTATTTACTGCCAAGGAGGAGGACGTAGTGGAAAAGCCCTGAAGAAAATGAAAGAAATGGGCTTTAAAGAAGTATATGAACTCAAAACTGGCTACGGAAGTTGGGTGGATTAGTTATTTTGTTTAATATTCATGCCTTTTTTATTCAAATTCGTTAAACAAAACTTTAAAAACGCTGTTCTTAGACATTGACTATGCATCAGTCAAAATAATTGATTTTTGACAAGCATTAACTAAATAATCTGCCAATGTCTAAAAAGGTCATCGTTATTGGTTCTGGCTTCGCCGGATTATCTTCTGCCTGTTTTCTTGCAAAAGATGGCTATGATGTTACTATCCTAGAGAAGAATACTATTGCTGGTGGACGCGCTCGTAAGTTTGAAGCTCAAGGCTTTGTCTTTGACATGGGGCCTAGCTGGTATTGGATGCCTGAAGTATTTGAAAATTTCTTTAATAAGTTTGGAAAAAGTGTTGCTGACTATTATGATCTAGTTCGTCTCGATCCTTCTTATTCTATCTTTTTTGGTAAAGAAGAGGTCATGCATGTACCAGCCAAGATGGAAGAACTCTATGCCATGTTTGAGCAATATGAAACTGGTAGTAGTGCTAAGCTAAAGCAATTTTTAGAAGAAGCCCAATACAAATATGAAGTAGGCATGAATGAATTTGTCTACAAACCGGGGCACTCCATTCTTGAATTTGCTGATCTTCGTGTGCTGAAGAGTATGTTTCGCTTGCAGATGTTTACCTCTATTTCGAAACAAATACGCAGCCTTTTCAAAAATGAAAAATTAATTCAACTTCTTGAGTTTCCTGTCTTATTTCTCGGAGCAACGCCTAGCAATACACCAGCTTTGTATAGTTTGATGAATTTTGCGGATATGTCGTTGGGGACTTGGTATCCACAAGGCGGTATGCACAAGATTATAGAAGGGATGGTGAGTTTGGCAAAAGAATTAGGAGTAAAGATTCAATTGGATACAGAGGTGCAACAAATCTATGTTCCTAATGGGCATGCAACAAAAGTATTAACTTCAAAAGGAGAATATCAAGCAGATATTATTGTTGGGGGAGCAGATTATCATCATATCGATCAACATCTATTGCCTAAGCGAAGTCGAAATTATAGTACCTCTTATTGGGATAAGCGTACAATGGCGCCTTCTTCACTTCTCTTTTATTTAGGAGTGAACAAAAAACTTAATAATCTCGAACATCACAATCTTTTCTTTGACGAAGATTTCAATCAACATGCCATAGAAATTTATGAAGACCCGCAGTGGCCTTCCAAACCTTTATTTTATGTGTGTTGCCCATCTAAAACAGATACGACTGTAGCACCCGAAGGATGTGAAAATGTATTTATACTCGTTCCCGTCGCACCTGATTTAGAAGATACGGATGCCATGCGCATGAAGTATTATAATATGGTCATGCAACGCTTGGAATCCTTAACGGGGCAATCTATCGGAGATAATGTGATTTATATGCGCTCTTTTGCACATCGAGATTTTCAAAAAGATTATCATTCGTTTAAAGGAAATGCCTATGGACTTGCGAATACCTTGATGCAAACCGCCTTTTTAAAACCAAAATTGAAAAACAAAAATGTGAACAATCTCTTCTATACGGGACAACTAACCACCCCTGGCCCTGGTGTTCCCCCTTCTATTATCTCAGGAGAAGTAGTGGCAAGAGAAATTTTTAAAGCCTTTAAACCCGAATCAAAATGATCCAGTTATATCAATCGACCTGTCTAGAATGTAGCCAATTGATTACGAATCGTTATAGTACCTCATTTTCGATGGGGATACGAGTTTTTGACAAGAAATTTCGTCCACCAATCTATGCAATTTATGGATTTGTACGTTTTGCCGACGAGATTGTAGATACTTTTCATGATTTCAAAAAATCTGAATTGTTATCTCGTTTTCGAGCAGATACCTACAAGGCAATAGAGGAGGGGATAAGCTTAAATCCAGTACTACAGTCTTTTCAAGAAGTGGTGAATCAATATAAAATTGAACGAAAATTGATTGATGCTTTTTTAGATAGTATGGAAATGGATTTACATTTTGATCGTTATGAAGATAGCCTCTATAATCAATATATATATGGTTCAGCGGAAGTGGTCGGTTTAATGTGTTTGAAGGTATTTTGTGAAGGCGATCATGAACGCTACGAAAAACTTAAAGCACCAGCCTGTAGTTTAGGTTCTGCTTTTCAGAAAATTAATTTCCTGCGAGATATGAAAAGTGATTATGATGAACGAGGTCGGGTGTACTTTCCGGGAGTGGATTTTCAAAATTTCACCAACGAAGATAAAATTCGTATTGAAACAGATATCAAGAAAGATTTTGATGATGCCTACAAAGGTATTGTTCGATTACCAGAGGGAGCTCGTTTTGGGGTATATCTAGCGTATGTATATTATATTAATCTCTTCAAAAAAATCAAACGAGTAACAGCTGCAAGAGTAAAAGAAGAGCGTATTCGAGTGAATGATGGCAAAAAAATCTACTTATTATTTAGTTCTGCTTTACGCAATCAGTTAAATATATTATAGATGTCAACAGCCAATCTTATTAAAAAAAAAGGATTAATAGTTCAGTGGTTGATTCCATTAAGTCTGCTCTTGATGTTGGCGTTTGTTATAAAAACAAATTTTGTAGCGGAGAATAATTTATTATTCACAATAAATTGGAACTATCCTCTTGCTTTTTTAGAAACAGATTATGCGTATTTGTACTTACACATTTTTACAATTGTACCAGTATTACTGTTAAGTTTTGACAAGAAAGTCGCTTTTTATAAATGGTGGAAATACCTATTTCCTGCAATTTTTATAGTAGGAGCAGTTTTTATAGTAGCTGATAGTTATTTTACTAAAATTGGGGTTTGGAATTTCAATGAAACGTATTTCCTAGACTATCGAATTGCGACCCTGCCAATCGAAGAGTGGATATTCTTTCTGACTGTACCCTATGCTTGTACCTTTATATATGCTTGTTTAAATGCCTACTTCCCAAAAGATAGATTGGAAAACTATGATAAATTAATTTCACCATTATTGATGGTTGCTTTTCTAGGCATTGGTCTATTGAATGTAGATAAATTGTATACATCTACCACCTTTTTATCCGCCGCTGCTTTAGTGGCGTATCATTATCTCTTTATCAAAAATTCCTATAGAACGCTTTTTTACAGAGCGTATTTAGTCATGCTGATTCCATTCTTTATAGTAAATGGGGTATTAACAGGTGGCTATACGACTTCTCCTATTGTAGTTTATAATCCTGAAGAATATTTAGGCTTACGTATTACCTCAGTTCCCATCGATGATGCGGTGTATGGATTTGTTTTAATGTTTGCAATAATTTCACTTTTAGAACAGTTTAGATCAAAAAACTGAGATGAAGAATCTTTCTGAAGACTTCAGAACAAGATTTATCAATTTTTTTTTGGAAAATATTTTTTATCTCTTTTTTAACAAATCAAATCACGGACAATACTTCTTTTGTATGTTAACTTCTTTAAAGAAAGTTTTATGTGTTTAAAGAGCTATTTTCCAAATATTGATTGGAAGACATATGAAAAAATTATATTAGACAAAATTTTAGTGTGAATTTTATTATTTTTTTTGTGAAAATTCTGAAAAAAAGTTTGCAGAAATGAGAATAGTGTATATCTTTGCAATCCCTTACGGAAACGATATGACGTTTTCGAAATTCATAAAAAGATTATGAATGAGAATTTAGCTGCTGCTAAATTCGATTTATCATAAAAGTTCATTGACATTTAGAGGAATAAAGATAGACGACGATAGTTTTATAGAAT
>JAHDES010000083.1 GCA_020628645.1 Saprospiraceae bacterium | reverse complement strand
CCTACAAGTTCAGTTGGGATTTTTCAATACCAAACACAAAATTTTGGATAAGCTCCATAAATCAATTACCCTATTCTTGGTAATTTTTTGTCTAAAGGCTTCATTTTCTTATCATAAGCCTTACTAGATTCGCTTTTTTTTGACAATTTATGTAACTTCATATTTGAAAAAGTAAATTATCTATTCCTGAACCGTCACATTCTTTAGATTTTTCATAATTTTCTTGCAAAACAACCTATAACAGTATGACTTGACTTGCTCAAGTTGACATCTATTATTTTATACAAAATAAACTTGAAGACAAATTAAATTTTGCAAATTAATTAACTATGAACAAAAAGTTATACCCTCTTATTCTTACGGTACTTTGCTATGTATTATTCCTTAATAATCTACTAGTAGCACAGTCCAATTCTTGTATAAATCCAAGTCCTATTTGTGGATCTGTCGACCATTATGATTTTCCACTTTCCCCCTCCAATTCAATTCCTCCTGGTACGGTTATCACCTCTAGTTGTATCCCTTACTATGCACAAAATAGCGTAGGATGGTACTACTTTCAGGTAGATCAAGGTGGTGATTTTTATTTCTTATTGGAAAATGATAATTATAATCAAGATTTAGGAGTAACTGTCTATGGGCCATTTCCTAGTGTAGCAGCAGCAGGAGCAAGCTGTGGTACTAGTGTTAATCCCACAACTTGCGATTATGATGCAGATGGTGAACCTAGTTTTTACTTAACAGGTACGAATAGTGGAGATGTTTATGTCATGCTAGTCACATCGTCTACACATTTAACTACTGATTTTTCACTTTCGCAAGGTATTGGTGTACTTGATCCTTGGTATTTAGGTACTACCAATTGTAATATTTTTGGTGGTTTGACAGTCAATTGTCCTCCTGATCTTTATGTTCCGAATTGTAATGAAGATATTCCCGAACCTTATTCTAATGCATTTTACTTTATCAATGCAGGTGGTTTGGTAACAGGCTGTACCAATACATGGGGCGTTTCTCATTTTGATAGCCCACCCAATGGAAGTTCTTGCCCAGGGGATGCCCAAATTATTCATCGTACTTATTTATTTACAGATCAATGTGGAAATATTGGTTCTTGTTCACAACGAATTGAGTTCGAACCTTCTACAAAAGATCCGTTCCTGTCCTGCCCTCCTGTCATTGGAGTGTCTTGTGGTTCAGATATTGATGTACTGAGCATAGTTGATAATATGTATGCAGAAGTAGATTGTGATTTAGATTATACCTTAGAAGTCGTCGATTCTTCCTTTTTAGGAGGTTGGTGGGATCAAGATTGCGATTTTGCCGATTACAATTACTTAGTAGCTTTAACTGATAAATGTGGACGTAGTGCCTATTGTAATGTTACTTTTACGGTTTATGGGGATGATCCTGTTTTTGTTGGAGATAATATTAATTATGATCCTTTAACTAATGTTTGTTATATCGATGATTTATATAAAGAATGTGGTGATCCTTTTATAGATCATGAAGATGTCATTCAAGAATGGATTGATGGCGTTCAAGCAGAAGGAAACTGTGGGCAAATGGCAACCATTACTACAAATTATGACCCTGATAATTTTGTTGATACTTGTGGAAATGGTGGTATCCAAGTCGTTACTTTTACAGCTAGAGATGAATGTGGTCGAGAAAGCGTTTGTTATGGTACAATTTATAGTTTAGATTCTAAAGAACCTAATATTTATATTGATCCGAAAGATAGTACAGTTAGTTGTGATGGTGATGCACAAGCTGCTTATGACGCTTGGTTAGCAGACAATGGAGGTGCAGCAGCGATTGATTGTTGTGGAATGATCATTTGGTCAAATGATGCGCCAGATTTACCCTCTGCTTGTGATGGAACAAATTCATCTGTAGTAGTCACCTTTACTGCTTCCGACGAATGTGGAATAAGTGTTTCTGAAACTGCTACCTTTACTGTGGAAGGAAATGCTGGTATTTCACTCATTAATTCAGCTATGGATCTGAGTATTACTTGTGCTACCAATGCAGATTCATTATTCCAAGCATGGTTAGCTGATAATGGTGGGGCAACTGCTGGCTCTTGTGGGGCTATTAGTTGGTCTACTAATCCTGCTACTCCAAGTTTATCTGGTTCTTGTGCTTCTTCTCCTGTAGAGGTAACCTTTATTGCATCTGATGCTTGTGGAGATAGTATTTCTTCTACAGCTAGTTTTACTTTAAATGATGCTCAAGCTCCTTCTCTTTCTTTTAACAATTCATTATTAAACGGCTTATCAGATGGTGCAACTATTACAGTAGAATGTGATGATGTTCCTAGTTTTTCAGAAGATGATGTAATTGCTAGTGATGAATGTTCAGATGCAAGTATTAACTTGACTATCATATCTAGTACCGCAGATTGTATCATAGATGGATACTTAACATCGACTAATTATCAATGGACAGCAACTGATAATTGTGGAAACGCTTCCAGTTTAAATATTACTGTACAAACGGTTGATACTACGGCTCCTAGCTTTACTAGCATTCCTATCAATACAACAGACATGGCTACAGCCAGCGATAATTGTGATACGATGGTAGATGTTACCTTTGAAGATATAGTAGGGAATGGTCCTTGTGATGTGATACGTACTTGGACAGCGACTGATGATTGTGGAAATACAGTTACAGCCACTCAGAATATATCTGCTGATGATAGTACACCTCCTACCCTTTCAGGTGTTCCTACAGATGTATCTGCTGCATGTGATAATATTCCTGCAAATACAGCTACGGTAACCGCAAGTGACAATTTAGATACTGATGTACAAGTCACCTTTACAGAAACTTCTCAAGCAGGAACTTGCGATGGCAACTGTACAATTATTAGAACATGGACGGCAACCGACGACTGTGGAAACGCTGCTGTTGGTACACAAACCATTACAGTAAGTGATACTACTCCACCAACACTGTCTGATGTACCCGTAGATTTAACTATTTTCTGTAGTGAAGATGTGATCTTCCCAAATCCAGTAGCTGCTGATAATTGTTCTGATGCAACGATTACTTTTGTTGATTTTTATAATGATGGTGCCGATCCAGGAGATGATTGTAATGAGGGATTTGGTTATGATATTACTCGTGTATGGACGGCAACTGACGCCTGTGGAAATACCTTTCAGGCTATTACAGAAGCATGGGTAGTTCCAGATAATTACATAGGCCCTACTTTTACGTTCATTCCTGAAAGTCGTATGATTGGATGTGGCGAAAACCCTGAATTTGGTACAGCAACTTGTACTTCTCCTTGTGGTAATTTATTATTAACCTATGAAGATAACACCGATTGGGGGGACTGTAATAATGCTACTTCTTTTACGCGTACTTGGACAGCTTTGGATGAATGTGGTAACACCTCTACGGCTACCCAAACGCTTACTATTCCAGAAGATAATGAAGCGCCAGTATTTACATTTGTCCCTGATAACAAAATTATCAATTGTGGCGAAACCATCACTTTTGGAACACCCGCTTGTACAGATAACTGTAATACTATCGATCATCTTAATGTATCTTTTGAAGATATTACATTAGCCGATGGATGTGCTTATCAACGTATTTGGACTGTGACGGATGCTTGTGGTAATGTAGCACAAGCCAGCCAAACAATAGATATTAGTGATAATGAAGCTCCTATATTTTCTAGTATAGAAGATGAAAAAATCCTTTCTTGTGGTAGTGCCATTATATTTGATGAACCCACTGCTATTGATGGATGTAGTGCAGTCAACATTTCAGTTTCTAATGAAACCATGACGCCTGAATGTGCCTTCAACCAAATACAAAAACGAACTTGGACGGCAGTTGATGCTTGTGGAAATACAAGCACAATTAGTCAAACCATTCGAGTAGAAGATAATGAACTACCTATTTTTACAACTATTCCAGAAAGTAAGGAAATTACTTGTGGAACTACCTTTGAATTTGATACGCCAGAAGTAATAGATGCTTGTAGTGCGGTAAATCTTACTTTTGAAGATACAGACATTTATGATGAATGTACAGCAGGCAATAGTTTCCAACGAACTTGGACAGCAACTGACGAATGTGGAAACGTTGCTACCATAAGTCAAGTATTCACCATGAAAGCAGATACAGATGCTCCTGTATTTGATATCACACCACAAGATAAAGTCATTGGTTGTGAAGGAAGCATGCAATTCGATTCACCTGCTGCTACTGATCTGTGTTCAGGCGTATTAGTGGATTTCAAAGACGAAATGATGGAAGAAGATTGCGCCTTTGCTTATTCCATGAAACGAACTTGGACAGCAACGGATGGCTGTGGTAATGCGACTATCATTTCTCAAACCATTCGTATGGAAGATAATGAAGCACCTACGATCACTACCAACTTAGAAAATAAAACCATCTCTTGTGGCATGGCAATTAATTTTGATCCTATAGAAGCCAATGATGGTTGTAGTACAGTAGAAATTACGTATCAAGATACTGAAAGTACAGATGCTTGTACAACTATTCACACGCGTACTTGGTCAGCTACCGATGAATGTGGAAATGTCAAAACTACACAACAAGCAATACGAATAGACGATACAGAAGCGCCATTGTTCACTAATACACCTTCTGATGTAGTATTAAGTTGTAGTGCAGATGTTCCTGAATTTGATATCGTAGAAGTAAATGATGAGTGTTCTAATGTAGAATTAACCTTCGAAGATCAAACCCAATTGAGCAATTGCGGAAATGCAGGAACCTACCAACGTATTTGGTCCGCTACAGATGCTTGTGGTAATCAACGCTCCTTCACACAAACCATCATTATAGAAGACGATACAGAAGCACCATTATTTACGAATACACCTTCTGATGTAGTATTAAGTTGTAGTGCAGATGTTCCTGAATTTGATATCGTAGAAGTAAATGATGAGTGTTCTAATGTAGAATTAACCTTCGAAGATCAAACCCAATTGAGCAATTGCGGAAATGCAGGAACCTACCAACGTATTTGGTCCGCTACAGATGCTTGTGGTAATCAACGCTCCTTCACACAAACCATCATTATAGAAGACGATACAGAAGCACCATTATTTACGAATACACCTTCTGATGTAGTATTAAGTTGTAGTGCAGATGTTCCTGAATTTGATATCGTAGAAGTAAATGACGACTGTTCAAACGTAGAATTAACCTTTGAAGATCAAACCCAATTAAGCAATTGTGGAAATGCAGGTACTTACCAACGTATTTGGTCCGCTACAGATGCTTGTGGGAATCAACGTTCCTTCACACAAACCATTACGATTGAGGAAGATAATATTGCACCTCAAGTACTATTCCCTCTAGCAGAACAAGTGATTAATTGTGATGCCACACCTGAGTTTGATGAACCTGCTATTGATGAAAACTGCTCTGAGGTATCCTTTACTTTTGTTGATACAGAAGAAATGACATCTTGTGGCATCACCTATACAAGAGAGTGGACCATTACAGATGCTTGTGGTAATGCCAGTACGGCAACGCACATCGTTCGCCAAGAAGATACAGAAGCCCCTACTTTTACCAATGCTCCAAGCAATATGGAGATGACGTATGCAGCCTATCAAGCGTGGGAAATTCCAGTTGTACAGGCAAATGACAACTGCCATGAGGTGACGATAAGTGAACCTACAATTGAAGAAAATGGAAATTGTGAAGACTTCCGTTTCAGCTATACTTGGGAGGCAGCAGATGCTTGTGGTAATGTAAGTTTCTATATGATGAACATCAAAATTGTAGATATTATTCCTGATGTAGAAATCATCCTTCCAGATGAGATTTTCTGTGAAACTGCCAACGAAATCGAAGTTATCGTAACAGGTGGAGCACCCAATATTTCTTACGAGTGGAGTATCCAAGCGGAAGATAGCAATTGGGAATTAATGCCAAACTCAAATGGTGGTATTAGTTTGATGGCTGGCGAAGGAGAAGCGACGATTTATATTGGTGTAACTGATTCAGACTTTGGATGTCATACAGGTCAAGAAATCACGGTGGCTTGTTCTCAAATGACGAATATTTCGGAAATAGAAACAGGCATTGGATTCCGTTTATTACCTAATCCTGCAAGTACTAATATCACCCTTGATTTTGAGGCGAATTCATCTGGAGATGCTCAAATTTTGATTTATGACTTAATGGGCAAAGTGCTAGTCCAACAAGATATTACGTATCTTTCAGGTAAGAATACCCAACAAATGGATATTAGTCATCTTGCTGCTGCTACTTATGTCGTGGCCATTCAAACTAAAGAAACGGCTTATTTCCAGAAACTCGTTAAGATAAACTAATACCCAAACGCAACACATAAAAGAATATACTTATTCAAGTATTATTGCGTTTATACCATCAGGTGTTCGTGACTTTCGCGGACACCTGATTTTTTTGATGAGTATTTTTAATTGTGTAAATTTGTTGCTATGGCTATTTATATAAATAATGGTTTTGTGTAACTGAGTGTAAGTTTGTGGCAACTAAAAATTAAAACTTGTGAAGTCAGAAATAAAAATAATATTAGAAACATATAGTTCATTTAAGCAAGGTAACTGCTTTGAAAACATGATTAGAGACGTGATTACCCTTCATAGGTATAAAGTGAAGTCAAATGTGAACTATACAGGAATGGAAATTGATCTTGTTGCTGAACATATGGACAAGTCAAATGAAATCCTATATGTAGAATGTAAAGCAAAAGAAAAAGTGAGTTCTACAGAATTACGAAATTTTGCTTTTAACGTTAATCATAAGAAAGCTAATTTTGGTTATTTCTTGAGAACAAAAGAACTAGAACATCAAGCAGCAGGATTAGTTGATGAAATGAAAAATGACGAAAGGTATTCGAATTTGACATTTTTTGAACCAACGAAGATTGTTGAGATGCTAAAGGAAACAGGAAGGTTAATTGAACCTGAAAACTTTGCTCAATCAATTACTAAAAGAATATTAGCAGTTTCTTATAAAGGAGATTTCTTTATTTATTTGGTAAAGTCATCTTTAGGTAGCCTTCCATCACAATTTTATTGTCTAGACGCGAAATATGCATCTGATGTAAGAGATTCCGATTTAATTGACTTGCTGATTAAAGAAATACCTGATTTAGAAAATCTAGAGCAATTGTTTATAAATGAAGAAGATCAAACTAAATTAAAACTATCAATCAGTCAAATTGACGAAATTGAAACAATTTCAGAAGTTCAAGAAAGTATTGATTGGCATGAATACTTGCCTGCATCAACTAAAAATTTCGTTGGTAGAGATACTCTTAGGACTCAAATATTTGACTTTTATAAATCTGCTCAAGAAAACAAAATAGCCAAAAGAATATTTTACTTAACAGGGAAATCTGGATGGGGGAAAAGTTCTATAGTAGCCGATATTAGAGGTAGATGTAGGAATAAATATTACAGAAATAAGTTTTTCACAGTTGCAATAGATACTCGTAGTTCAACTTCCAATAATTTCGTTGCTCTATCATTTCAGAAATTGTTAGATAAAGCATTAAATAATGAATTTATTAAAATAAATAATTTCACTATTGATGATATTAAATTCACATCAAACAATGACTTATTAACTTCTGATTCTGTTCAAAAGATATTAGAAAAATTGAAAGAAGAAGATAAAGTACTAATTCTTATATTCGATCAGTTTGAAGATGTTTTTCGAAAGAAAGGACTATTTAAATCCTTTTACAAATTCTTATCTGATGTCACAGATTTAAGTTCAAACTTAATTGTTGGATTTTCTTGGAAGACAGAAATCTTAATTCCTAGTGAAAATGAGGCATACCATTATTGGCAGCAAGCTAAAGAACAATCTATTAGCTTTTTTGTACCAGAATTTGGCTCAAAAGAAGTTAAGGGTGTTATACGGCAACTAGAAGCTTCAACTCAAAAACTTAGTCAAGAATTTAAAAGAAGAATAATAGAAAGTTCACAAGGATTACCTTGGCTTACTAAGAAATTGTGCATTCATATTTATCATCAACTAAAGAAAGGAGTTGAAGAAGAAAAACTTATATCTGATAATCTTAATATAGAAGAGTTGTTCAAGGCTGATATGGAATCAGTTTCCAAAGATGAACTTTTAGCATTAAGATACATCGCTAAAAAAGCATTGGATGGAGATTTCTTTGATATAACAGAGCTCGGTGAGAAAATAGATGAACCTGTTATTGAATCTCTAAGGGACAAGAGGATGATAATAAAATCAGGTTCAAACTATAATATATATTGGGATATATTTAGAGATTATCTTGTTACTAATGAGGTGCCAACAATTGGAGAAAGCTATCTTTTAAGACAAGGAGTAAATTTATGTTTTGAGGTATTCTCATTTTTTGAAGTTGGGCAAAAGCATTCTATAAAAGAACTTATTGATGCCCATCCTAAAAGCATTAAACAGAGTTCGCTCGAAAATATCCTTAGTGAACTTAGAAAACTGGGGCTAGTTTCGAAGGTAGAAAATAAAGAATTGTATTTCTTAAATTCAACCTTGACAAGTAACTCAAAAAATGAGTTTATATCTCGCATGAACGCCAAATTCCAAAATTATACTCCATTTCTTAGAATCAAGAGTAGTAGCTACAATAAAATATCTTCAAATGAAATAGCATCTATTTTGAAAGATATATTTAAGGGTAATGAATTCCAAGATAAAACATGGACAACTTACTCACTCACGTTAATTGGCTGGTTCATTTTTACTAAGCTTCAATTAGGCAAAGAACTCATAGTTCCTCAAAAAGGAAGAGGTAAATATTTACAACAACTAGATGGTAAAAATGTATTGCCAAGAAATTCCAAAAGGGAAACTTCTCGTGCTATTGAAAATCTAAAAACAGGAAAAGATTTAGGACGTCAAATATGGAGAGATTTATTAATCATTGGTGTAATTGATATAAACCGAGAATTAACAGAATATGGAAAAAAAGTTATAAACTTGGACAATCCAATTGATGAAATTTCCATAAAAATTAAGCAATTGGATAAAATGAAAAGAATTGATTTAGAACTAAAATCTACAAAAAAGGTAAGTGCAAACAAATTGATTGAAATTTTAGGCGAAGATTTCTTTGAAGGAAATAAAATTAGTAGTAAAAAAATTTATGCTAGTAAGGCATTAAGCTGGTTTAAATAAAAACAAAGCAGCATATAACAATGTGTATAATATTCATACCTAGCAAAAACTGGTCAAGCCGTATGTACGCGACCTTAGCCAAAAAAATAGAGGTGCCTTATCCTAAAATAAATTAATACAAGTTTAAATCTAGCTAAGCTAACCTTACCTCCCACCTCCAACATAAGCCGCATAGTTCACTTTCAATTGATTTGCTTTGCGTAATTGGGTTTTTACATCTGTTATCAAGCCCATCTGCACAGCTTTATCTATTTGCAAGGAGGTCGTTAATCGGGAATGTAAATTTTCAGGTTTTTGGGCGACCAATTGTCGAATTGCGACTTCTACTTGATCTTTATTGACAAAGGCATCATTGATTTGAATACGATTGATTGCTTGATCGGATATTGGCTTGGATTGCCCAATATAAATATGATTGACTAAGGAGCGATGTTCTAATTTTTGCACCTCTGAAGCAGACGGTAATTGAATATTCACCAACATGTCCTTTCGCAAAACCGTAACCACCATAAAGAAAAACAGGAGCATAAAAATAATATCAGGTAGTGATGCCGTACTGATTTCAGGACGTATATTGGATTTTTTTGATTTGAATTTTGCCATGTTCGGATTGAATATTTTTATTGATTATTGGATTTTTGCCTTTTTTTGTCATTACAAACCTGCATAATCACTTGGTTCAGCTTCTGAGATAACGAGTGGAATAATAGCACGAACACTTTTCTGTTGGGCTTTGGAAAGCGATTTATAGGAGGCATTATAGATTTGTTGGGCTTGCTCCTCCCAAAGTTCATTGTAGGCTGCGCGGAGTTCATTGTACACATTGATATAGGTATCATAAGATGTACTTCGATCATTTTGCAAGGAAACAATGGCAGCAGTGGGTTTGGAAGGGCGATCTTCTCGTTCTTGGGGATTCATAATGAACTCCTTTGTAAAGGCACGCAAATCTTCCACTTGTGTCATTTGCCCTTCCACTAAAAGCTGATTACTAGCATTCACTTTGACGGTAAGTACATTATCCTGATTGATCGGTTTTGGAGGCGTATTTGCAATAGGCGGTAAGGCTACTCGTATTCCTTTATCATTGACGATGGTCGTGGTTACCAAAAAGAAGATGAGTAATAAAAAGGCAATGTCTGCCATAGAGCCTGCATTTACGGCTGGGTCAAGTCGTCGAAACTTTTTTTCTGACATAAGAATGAAATTTAACAATTAAAAATAGATCATTATGCGAGTTCTGAAACCTGTGCGCTTTTTCTTTTTTCAAGACAGGCAGGCGGGCTCGCTTGATAAGTTTCGGTGAAGTTAGAAACTTCACCAATCCTATTTGTTATGGGTAGTTTCGACGAAGAGATGATGAAAATTATACAAAATTGAATAAGTGATTTCGTAAATCACACCTTAAACGTATAATGCCGATTTGAAAAAATCGTAAATTATATACGAAAGGATTTTTTTAATTCGGTATTAAGTGCCCATGACTAAAAATAGACACACAAAATAATGATTGAATTATTCGTCGAACGACTCCAAGTCGTACAACGATTTATAAAAAATGTAAACAAGTAAAAAATTACTTTTCCATTTCAACTTTGGTAGTATTCTGATAGATGTATTTTTTGAAGAAAATGGTGGGTAGTTATTGCTTTTTTCAACTAAACGGTTTCTGTCTTGTTTGATTTTTGATGCAAAAAAAAGCGATCAATATTGTCTGGTTAAAACGAGATTTGCGTTTATACGATCATGAGCCCCTTCAAAAAGCGATTGAAGAAGGATTACCTATTTTATTATGTTTTTTCTTTGAACCTAGTTTGATGGAATGCCCTCAATCCGATATGCGGCATTGGCGATTTTGCTATGAAAGTTTATTAGATATGCAAAATCAGTTGAAGGATAAAAACTTATTTATCTTCCATGATGAGGTCACCACAATTTTTAACCAACTACAAACACATTATTCTATACAACATATTTTTTCTCATCAAGAAACAGGTATCTTACATACATTCAAACGAGATAAAGTCGTCAAAAAATGGTGTCTTCAAGAAGGTATTTCATGGAAAGAATACGGGCAAGATGGCGTGATACGAGGGCGTAAACATCGTTTTGGATGGGAAGAATTTGTCAATCAACATTTGAGTTCGCCCATTTGTAATCCAGATTTAAATCAATTAAAAGCCATTGAGTTACCCTCAATTTTATCGCATTTACTAGAAATACAACTTCCACCTACGATTACCATATCCCATGAAAATTTTCAGAAAGGAGGAGAGACACTCGCTTGGCGATATTTGCGATCCTTTAAAGATGGACGAGCCAAAAATTATTTACAACGCATTTCCAAACCAAGTTTAAGTCGTACTTCTTGTAGCCGTCTATCGCCTTATATTGCATGGGGAAATTTGAGTATTCGACAAATCAATCAATTTTTAGATCCTAAAAAACAGCCCAAAAAACTAGCTGATGATCTACAACACTGTTTAGAGCGACTCTTTTGGCGAAGCCATTATCTCCAAAAATTGGAAACAGAGTATCAACTCGAATTTGAACCTACCAATCGCGCCTTAACGATTTTAAATCGAACTCATAATCCACACATATTTCAAGCATGGGTCGAAGGACGCACTGGCTTTCCAATGATTGATGCGAGTATGCGGAGTTTGCAAGCAACAGGCTGGCTCAATTTTCGAATGCGTGCAATGTTAGTCACTTTTATCACCTTTACGCTTTGGCAGGATTGGAAAGAGGCAGCAAATGTCTTGGCTCGATTATTTTTAGATTTTGAACCTGGTATTCATTACGGGCAATTTCAAATGCAAGCGGGTCTAACGGGCTATCACACCTTACGTATTTATAATCCAATTGTACAAGCCAAAGAAAATGATATGGAAGGTATATTTGTACACAAATGGATTCCCGAATTAAAAGAAGTTCCCGTTCCACTTTTATATGAGCCTTGGAAGATGACTCTAATGGAACAACAATTTTATAATTGTGAAATTGGTACGGATTATCCTTTTCCTATTGTTAATTTTGAAACAGCGACTAAAGAGCACCGCGATCATTATTGGCAGCATCGACAGGCACCAGCCACCAAGCAACATCTCCCCAATATCTGGGCAAAACACTGTCTTCCTACGAATATTCTACAATATCGAGCACAAGAAGAAGCTGATTAAATAACATTTAGGTTTTGAGCTTATCAAATTTCGTCTATTTACGACGCATCGCTATATTCGTCCTTCTCTAACTGATTCGGTTTTAGATACATCTTATTATCTTGAAAATCTAGAACTGTATTAAATCGTTTGAGGACTTCTGCTCCTAGAAAATGAGTAGGATAACCCGCAGGATTCGCTCGATTGAGGAGTTGAGTGGGAATATTTTCAAGGGTCAATTTTCCAAAAGAAAGGGCATCTGTTTCTACAATTTTAGTAATAAAAACATTACCAATCCCATCGCGCAATTCATTTGTTTTTATAATGGGCAAATCGGTTGGGAAATTATATTGCTGCATCAACACACTATCCAATAAAATAGCTTTTTGATAACCACTATCGACCAAAAAACGACTTTTATATTTTTTACCATTCAAAACTAAATCGCCCTTGACATGAAATAAAGTATGATCGAATATTATATCAAAATCTTTGTAGGCTTTTTCTAGTTTCGGTAAACGAGAATGGACAATCAAAATACTTTTCTCATAATCAATCTCAACTACTCGTCCATCAAATAAATCCCATCCAAAACGTCCATCGGATTCATGCGCAGAAAAGCGCGTGGTAGCAACTGGCATACTATCCCAAGTCAAATTACCCATTTTAAGGGTGTTTTGGCGAGACATCGCTCGGAAATTAGGCGTTTCTGTATCTTGATCTGCTAATAAATGTGTTTTTTCAACAATGACATCTTCTTTTAAACGAATGCCACTAGCTCCTGTATCAAAATTGAGATAGAGTGTATCTTGTTCATTCAATAAAGCTTCAATAATGATATTACTATATTGGGTCAGTCGAAAAGGAATGGTATCTTTTGTAAGCGGAGATAAATCTTGATAAAAAGTATTAGGTGCTTTATGGATAAAACGATTATAACAGGAATCTTTTCCATTTAAAACCACCACAAAATCAAAAGATTCACCTGGACGCAATTTGACCTTGATTTCATCTATATCGGTACGGAGTGTTACTTTTGAAGCTTTTTTACTTTTGTCTAAATAATAAATATCAGGCTTGGCTTCTGGTGTTAAATACCAATTGATATAGCCATTATGATGTCCTTCATACAGACGAGTGATTTCATTATTCGCATGAATGATAGGTAGTTCTTTTTGTGCAAAAACGACAATATTTAATAAGATTCCAAGAACAAAAAGGAGTAGTTTGTGAGGCATAAAAATTATTTATTGGGTAAAGACTAATGATCTACCTTTTAAAAGACAAAAACCAATTCAAAAAGATGTCTCTTATTCCATCATGGCAACCACGCGCGCAGGTGCTGCGGATGCACCTACTATTTTGAGTGGAAAAACGGCGACTTTAAATCCAGTTAAGGGCAAGGCATCTAGATTAACGAGTTGTTCAATATGACAATACTCCTTGTTTTGCCCCACCAAATGGGCTTCCCAAAACAGTTCAGCATCACCTGATTCTTTTGCTTTCTGAATCATATAGGGCAAAGGCAAATCCCATCCCCACGAATCTATGCCCATCACTTTAATACCTTGATCGATAAGCCATTCAGTCGCAGCCGCAGACATGCCTGTTCCTTTCTTATGGAAATCTTTCGTGCCATTGTAAATATCACGTCCCGTTTTGATGAGGACAATCATGTCTTTTTGAAGTTGTAAACTGTTTTCTTGGAGAAAATTTTGAATATCTTCTATGGTGATCGCCTCAAAATCGGGTTTATGTTTCATGTCAATGACTATACCCTCCCCATAACACCATTCTAAAGGAATTTCATCTATCGTTTTGGCACGTTCTCCATTGACCGTAGGCGAATAATGCCAAGGTGCATCAATATGTGTGGTGGAATGCACCCCCATTTTCTGAATGGTATCATCGGCCCATCCCACAAAATTTTCAGGAAATAATTTAAAGGGTAAGCCTAGTAATCGGATGAGCCATTTTGCCGATTTATGCGGTTTATGTTTGATTTTTACTTTCATAAACCAAGGATCATCCTTGTTGTATTGAATGGGTTTGGAGAGGTCGATGATTTTCATTGATTTTTTAAAATTTCACTTTGGTTAACCAACTTACATGTAATTGAATAAGTGATTTCGTAAATTATATATGAAAGGATTTTGTCAAAACGGTATTAGATTTCGTCAAGCGAATACTTTTGTTCTTCCCTAAATTCTCACAAAAATTCTACATTAATATCAATAACATAATCAAGGCAATGATACTAAGGATTGTCGTAAACCAGCCCATCTTTTTTGATTTTATCCAACCTGAAAGTGCGACAATTGAAAGGAGCGCAGTATTTGCTAAAAAAAAGGACAACGCACCTACTATTCTTGGAAAATGCAAATCATCTTCGCTTACAGGAAAAGGATAGCCTTCTGTCGTTTTTAAATAAACAGCAGTAAATGCAAAAATACTTATTAGAAATAAGGTAGTAGCCATTGCCGCCGAGCCAAACATCCAATTCATGATACCATTTCCTGATTTCTTTTCTAGTGTTGCCACAAGTACAGTTAAAGAAAAACCACTTAGTAAAGCACAAATAAATAGTGATTGTGCCGCCAACTGTTGATAATATTCAAATGATAAAGGGATGGTATGCATACGAATAGATTTAGAGCTTAGGTCAAAAATACTTTAGCGATCTTTTGGTAATACGGACTTTAGCTTTTCTCGAAGCGGAATAAACTTATCCATATCAATAGGCTTAAAAATCGTTTTGCTAGAAGGAGGATTTTGTAGTAATTCTTTAGCTGGTCGAATGGGTCGTTTTTGTAAACCACCACCGCAATTGGGGCAAACATTATGTAAAAAATCATCATTACATTGCGTACACCAAGTACATTCGTAAGAACAAATCAGGGCTTCCTCACTATTAGGAGGTAAGGATTTATTACAATGTTCGCAGTTTAAACGGAGGTCTAACATAAGGCGGTTTATTTACAATTTTGTAGGAATTCTTCTTTGGACTGATAGATATCAAATAATCCTTTCTCATAATTGATAAATAAATTTAATTTTAAGGAAAGTCGTTCTTTATCTTCTTTTGAATTACCCATCTCCATAAAATCATTGATTAAATCTTTATTGAGTAGAATTATTTCATTAGATAAATTTTCTAGGGTTTCTAAATATTTCAAGCAATCGAAATCAAAGGTAGCACTCAAACCACTACTTTTCAATGTTTTTATGGCAATTGTGGATATAGAGAGAATTGATAAGTTAAGTACACCCTCCATACTTCCTTTATACTCATATTTTCCATCACCTAAACTAATCGAATCGGTAATCGCTAATGCATCGGGAAATTCATGTTGAAAGGTGCTC
Organism: Saprospiraceae bacterium; assembly: GCA_020628645.1. Classification (GTDB taxonomy): domain Bacteria; phylum Bacteroidota; class Bacteroidia; order Chitinophagales; family Saprospiraceae; genus JAHDES01. The sequence continues at coordinate 2,058 of JAHDES010000083.1, read as the reverse complement.
ATTTCTTCAGGCGTTGCAATTAAATCATCCTCTTCTAGATATTCACTCAAGGAAGATATAATTGCGACTAAAGTAGAATCTTTTGGAATCGTTTTTTTTAAATGTTCTTCATTTTCTTCTATTTCTGCTAGGATATTTTCTAATGCAATGGCTTTTTGCGCTTTAACTTTTCGATTCGCCACCCATTCATTTAGAAATAAAGCAAGGAAAACACCAATCAATGTTGCCGAAAGGGTAAGTCCCCAATCGCTAGAAAAAAAACGATAAATAATATTTTTTTTCTTGCTCATATTATTTGTTTGTCAAGCTATAATCATTTATACTCACATAGGGATAATTTTGTGATTGTCAAAAATTAAATTATCCTTACGCGGTATATACCGATACGGGATAAAACAGATTTAAAAATCACTTTTTATCCCGTGTCGTGTATAAAGATAAGGATTATTCAAACAATGCCCTAAACAATTCTTCCACCTTTCCTATCGTTGTAATCTTAATTTGATAGCGTTCTTTATCTAAGCCTTTGGTATTGTATTTGGAGATGAATATTTCTTTAAAACCCAAGCGATCTGCTTCTTGTATACGTTGTTCAATTCGATTGACGGAACGAATCTCCCCCGATAAGCCCACCTCTCCAGCAAAACAAACATCACTAGGTACGGCAATATCTTCCAGCGACGAAATCAAAGCACTTATAATTGCCAAATCAATCGCTGGATCATCTACTTTGATACCACCCGCAATATTCAAAAAGACATCATTTTGTCCAAACATAAAACCACAACGCTTCTCCAAAACCGCTAACAACATACTCAATCGCCGCAAATCAAAACCCGTCGCCGAACGCTGAGGCGTACCATATACCGCCGTACTCACCAACGCTTGTGTTTCAATCAACATAGGGCGCATGCCCTCCATCGTAGCCGCAATAGAACTTCCACTGAGTTCTTCATCTTTTTGAGAAAGGAGTAATTCGGATGGATTGGAAACTTCGCGAAGTCCATTGGCTTGCATTTCATAAATGCCCATTTCATCGGTTGAGCCAAAACGATTTTTTAAGGTTCGTAAAATCCGATACGTATAATTTCGATCCCCTTCAAATTGAAGTACCGTATCGACAATATGTTCTAATAATTTAGGGCCAGCGATAGAGCCTTCCTTCGTAATATGACCAATAATAAAGACTGGGATATTCGTTTCTTTTGCAAAGCGCATCAATTCACCTGCACATTCCCGTACTTGCGAAACACTCCCAGGCATGGATTCAATATGAGGCGAAGCTAAAGTTTGAATGGAATCAATTACCACAATATCAGGACTGACTTCAAGCGCATGATTGAGAATCTTGGTCATATTGGTTTCTGTGAGGATAAAACAATCCGAAACGGGATCACCAATTCGATCAGAACGCATTTTGATTTGTTGTTCACTTTCTTCACCAGAAACATACAATACTTTTGCATCAATACCAAGTGCTAATTGTAGTAACAAAGTTGACTTCCCAATCCCAGGTTGACCCCCGATAAGCACCAAAGCCCCATTCACAATTCCTCCACCCAATACGCGATTGAGCTCTTCGTCTTGCGTAACCAATCGTTTGGTGCTTCCTGCTTTAATTTGGGGTAGCGGAATGGGTTTGGGGGCGTTGGATTTGCCTTTGGGGCTATTCCAAGCTTTTTTCTTGCTTTCAGTTGCCGTTTCTTTGGTTAGAATTTCCTCTTCATAGGTATTCCATTCACCACAGCCTGTACATTTACCCACCCATTTAGGAGAGGTCGTTCCACAACTGGTACAAGCGAATATTTTTTTAACTTTTGCCATATTTTTAAATCGTATTTGCTATAAATCTTACAAACACAAATATACACATTTTATTTACATGGTAAATATTTTATAACTTTTTGGGGTATAAAATATTTAAAACTAATTCATAATCAGATAAAGGGATAACTGATATAATCGTGGGACGATTTAAAATCAACCATACGATAAGCAGCTAAAATTTTAGGCTCATAATAAGAATTAGGTGGAGCGCTAACTATTCTCCAAATTTCT
>JAHDES010000082.1 GCA_020628645.1 Saprospiraceae bacterium | reverse complement strand
GTGCAAAATGGAGTGATCCAGAAACGCTTGCCATGCTAAAAAATAAAGGTGTAATATTCTTTTTTCCAGATGTGGGAATGTATGAGAATTGGTCAGAAAAGGTGTCACAGATTAGAGGACTAAATGCGGAAGTATCAGATGTACTAGAACAATTAGCTACTTCAGAAGAAAAAGAAAAAGGCTATGATCTAGCAGATTACTATTTAGCAGTGCATCAACAAAAAAGAGCCAACAAAATTCCTAATCTACCTCTAACTCCACAACAGATTTTATTGAATCGCTTCACGCAAGAAAATCCCTTTTTACTTCAATTGATAGATCAATTCGATCTGGAACTACTTCTGTAAACTCATCCACTATTACCAGCTATCACCCTCTATTAAGGCATTTTGCTCAAAAAAAAACGACGACTAAAACGACGACCAAAGAAAAAACCGCCTGATAAATCATTGATTATCAGACGGTTTTGTTGTGATTTAGTAGCGGGGGCTGGACTTGAACCAACGACCTTCGGGTTATGAGCCCGACGAGCTACCAACTGCTCCACCCCGCGATTTAGGACTGCAAATATACGACTTATTTTGGAAAAAGCAAGTTTTATTTTTCATGATGAAAAGAATAACTGATTTATCCACTAATTTCTACAAGAAATAACTAATATTTTCTCATCATTTTCTATATTGGTTGTTCTTTCATTCATTTCCAAACAAAACTATTCTAACGAATTATCATGGGCGAACAACGGGTATCTCTTTTAACGGACGAAAAACAAATGCAGCGATTTGTAAAACAATTGCTGGAAGATGTACAGGCACTGGATTATATGATCAAAAATGATTGGTTTGAAAGTGGCATTACACGTATTGGTGCTGAACAAGAAATGTGTTTGGTCGATACCAAAGCGTATAAGCCAGCTACAATTGCCATGGAAGCCCTCGATAAAATGAAAAAATATCCTTGGGTGGAAACAGAATTGGCTAAATTCAATCTGGAAACGAACATGATTCCTCGTGAATTAAAAGGGAAATGCTTGAGCCAGATGGAAAAGGAAAATGTGAGTAATCTTAGTAAAATTCGTAAGAAATTACAGACAATGGATGCCGACATTATCCTCACAGGTATCCTACCTACGCTTCGGAAGTTTGATTTAAATATGGATAATCTTACTCCTAAGAAGCGATATTATGCTTTGATGGAAGCCATTAATCAACAACTAATTGGTAATGCGTACGAACTTCGACTCAATGGTATTGATGAAATTTCTGTAAAACATGATTCTCCGCTTTTGGAAGCTTGTAATACTAGTTTCCAGGTTCATTTACAAGTGTCTCCTGATGAATTTGTCAAAATGTACAATATTGCTCAGGCGTTAGCTGCTCCAGTGATGGGAATAGCAGCTAATTCACCCATTGTTTTTGGAAAACGTCTATGGCATGAATCCCGTATTGCCCTCTTCCAACAATCTTTAGATACACGTACTTCTCACGAACACATGCGAGAACGCAGTCCTCGTGTTAATTTTGGTAATGACTGGTTGAAAGAATCGATCTTGGAAATTTATCAAGAAGATATTGCACGTTTTCGAGTATTGATTAGTAGTGATATTGAAGAAGATTCCATCAAAATGATTAATAAAGGAGAAGTACCTAAATTACGTGCCTTGCAGGTACACAATTCTACGGTCTATCGTTGGAATCGTCCTTGCTATGGTATTAGTGACAATGGAAAGCCGCATCTCCGTATTGAGAATCGCGTTTTACCATCGGGACCTACAATTATTGATGAATTAGCTAATGCAGCCTTCTGGTTAGGAGCAATGGTGGGCTTGGCAGATGAAATTGATGATGTACGTGAGCATATGTCTTGGGAAGATGCGCGGGACAATTTTGGTAAAGCGGCTAAATTTGGTATTGATTCAAAACTTACTTGGTTTAATGATGAAAAAATCAGCACTTGTGATTTAATATTGAAAAAACTATTGCCAATCGCCAGAAAAGGACTGAAAAAACGAAAAGTCAATAAAGATGATATTGATCGTTATTTAGGTATCATTGAAGCAAGGGCTAAAAAACACATGAATGGCGCGAGATGGCAATTACGTGCTTACACCAAACTCATCAAAGAAACCAATCGTGACGAAGCCCTCACTTGTTTAACCGCTTCCATTATTCAAAATCAACGCCAAGAAAAACCCGTTCATACTTGGGAAATGCCAGAATTAAAAGATCTTCAAGATTATCGTCCGACTAAGATTAAAGTCGAAGAATTTATGGTAACTGATGTTTTTACGGTTCAAAAAGATGATATCATTGAATTGGTAGCAGAGATGATGGATTGGCGCAAAATAGGCTACACTCCCGTTGAAAATACAAAAGGAAAATTAGTCGGTTTGATCAGTTCTCGTTTATTACTTCGTCATTATGTTCGGAATAATAAACTCAATGATAAAACCACGACTGTAAAAGATATAATGGTAGCAAATCCTATTACTGTGGAGCCTGACGCCAGTATCCTTGATGCTATGAATTTAATGCGCGATCATAAAATAGGCTGCTTGCCTGTAGTTAAAAATGGAGACCTTATTGGTATCATTACGGAAATGGATTTTCTTCGTATTTCTGGACGTTTGATCGAACGTTTGAAAGATTAAAAAGAATCATAAAAAAGAAAAAGCCACTCTATCTTTACTTGATAAAGTGGCTCTTGACTAATTGGGGTTATAATATTGAGAAGGTTCTAAAATAATTACTTTTGCTCCATTACAACGTAATAGTAAGCAATACCAACAGGTTGACCAACTCCTACAAATCCAGAAGAAACTAATTCTGCATTCACTTTCCCTGGAAATTTAGCCTGAAGTTTAGTAACTGCATCGCTTATTGCTTTGCTGATATCAGAAGAATTATAAGCATAGCCTACCACTTGATTCGGATTTGAGCCTGAAACTGCATCCATTGCTTTAGGGGATGGAGCCGTGGCTTCATCTTGCAGGATATCTCGTACAGGAATTCGTTGTGTACCATTTGCCATTTGAAATTGGACATAATCTAAATCGGTAGCATAATTCACCGTCGTTTTTACCGTGTAAGGAAAATAACCTATTGCAGGACTAAATTCTCCTTCCACCATATAAATCGGAGGATAAATCGTTGCCAAAGAAGGAACAATTTTGATGTTTTGTACGCCATCTTCATGACCTTGTGCAACAATCGTTACTTTAGGATCATTTCCAATTCGATAAGCATATACGTGTTCTGGATATAAAATAGTTTTGTTACTCATAATAGTTGATTTTAGGGGGTTATTCTTACTCTATTACAAGGCTTTTCAGATGCCGCCTCGCTCTTTCAACAAATAAATTTGTAGCTACAAGATTAAATGGTTTGTTTTAAAAGCTATTACAAAATTAATAGAAGAAAATATACAGTTAAGACGTAAATCAACCCTTTATAATAATCAAGTGGTTAGTCCTAAAAACTACGTATAAATACCTACTACCTTCCATTTTATAGTAAAAAGGCTACCATTAATAGGTTAATTTTCTATTCCTTAACAATTTATGATTGTGCATTACTACTAATTTTTGTAAATTGTGGTAGATCTTTACAAACTCCTTAATTTCTCCCAAGCAAAACAATCAATCCAATCATAGGGATCTACATCATAATTAAGCCTCTTATATCCTAATTTTTTTATTGTTAAACTATGTAAGGCAACACCTTCTGAAACTAGAAGTCTGCTAAAGAACAAAAATTATGAATAAATTACTACACAGCTCCAAAGCATGGGTTATCCTTGCTATTCTCTTTTGTATTAATTCCGTTTCTTCACATGCCCAGATTGATCTCGAATTAGGACTCAGCGTTAACGATAATAGTCTTAATATCTTTACCAATCGTACGTACTTACTTCAAGTGAGTAATACAGGATCTGAAACAGCTACCAATGTACAAGTCAATTTCCCACTCCCTGATGGTCTAGTATTTACAGATGCTACCACTACTCAAGGAATGTATTTTAATTGGAATGGAGATTGGTTCGTCGGTACAATTCCTGCTGGTGGAAATGCGATTTTGGAATTAACACTTTTCTCATTAACTGAAAATACAACGATTACTAGTTATGCACAAGTAACAAATGCTGATCAAAATGATGTTGATTCCACACCAAATAACAGTAGTTGTTGTACGCCTTCAGAAGATGATGAAATCGTTATAAGTATTGGTAATGGAAGTACAGGTACAGGAGGCACTTCTGGAGGTGGTTCTGGTGGTGGAAGCACAGGCGGTGGTTCTGGTGGCGGTGGATCATCAGGAGGTAATACAGGGGTAGATATAACTCTTGGATTAAGTGTTGACAATACCGATTATGGTATTTATCAAAATATCACCTACAATTTAACCGTCACTAATGAAGGAACAGAAAGAGCGAACAATCTTTTAGTAAGCTTCCCTTTACCAAACGGTTTAGTTTATACTGATCATACCGCCTCTCTTGGCGATTACCAAAATTGGATGGGAGATTGGACAATTCCTTACGTGAATGCTGGACAAACCATCGAATTAGAACTTGTATTATTTAGTCTGATTGAGAATACGGCAATTACCAACTATGCTCAATTGGTGAGTATGGATGAAGCAGATGCAGATTCTACTCCTGGAAATGGTGCCTGTTGTACCGCAAATGAAGATGATGAAGTCGCTATTACAATTGGTAATGGCGGTTCTGGCGGTGGTGGAACAGGTGGAGGAACAGGTGGCGGCGGAACTGGTGGTGGATCAGGCGGTGGCACTGGAGGAGATGCTGATTTGAGCTTGTCTCTTGCTGTTGATAATGCAAATTATAACATTTTTGAAAATGTAACTTATACGCTTACTGCTACAAATGAAGGTTCAGCTACTGCAAATAATATTGTAATTAGTTTTCCTTTACCAAATGGCTTAGTTTATACCGATCATTCTACAACTAATGGTGATTATCAAAACTGGTCAGGAGATTGGATGATAGATGCGATTGCTGCTGGACAAAGTGCTACTTTAGAATTAATATTATACACCTTGGTTGAAAATGAAGAGATCACCAACTATGCTCAAGTAACAAGCATGGCAAATGGAGACGCAGACTCTACCCCCGGAAATGGTACTTGTTGTACCGCAAATGAAGATGATGAAGTTGCCATTACAATTTCTGGAAATGGATCTGGTGGTGGCACTGGCGGTGGTGGAACAGGAGGCGGTTCTGGCGGCGGAACAGGTGGTGGTGGCACAGGTGGTGGAGGAACTGGCGGCGGCGGAATCGACCCTGGTACATTAGATTATACAGCCAATGACCAAGTAACACCTTATACAGGCTTATTCCGACCAGGGATTAATATGGGATACAATCCACCTTGGCAAGATACCGAATTAGCAGAATTAGCTGCTGGAAATCCTAGTTTAGGAATTAATGGCGTTGGAGCAAAAGCAATTCGTCCAGGGTTTTTTGAAGAAGTAGCTGAAATATTTGGTTATGATCTTCGAAGAGATGCATTCGATTATTATCGTGAATTAGGCATGGATGATTTAACAATGATTGTTGGTTTCCCAGTAGATTGGCATAGAGATTTAACCGACTATTGCGGAAATGGAGAATATTCTGCCATGTTTGCGAATTTATATACAGATATTTGGGATGGTGGTGCAAATGGTACACCTTACAATGATGATAATTATTATGCCGCATATCTGTATAAAACAGTAAATGAATACAAAGATCACATCAAATTCTGGGAAATTTGGAATGAACCTGGTTTTGATTTAACTGGAGTAACGGGCTGGCAATTACCGGGTACACCCAACAACTGGTGGGATCGTGATCCTGATCCATGTGAAAGTATTCTACGCGCGCCTATTCAGCATTATATTCGTACGCTTCGAATTAGCTGGGAAATTATCAAAACGCTTGATCCTGACGATTATGTTGTAGTTGCAGGTGTTGGTTTCGAAGCTTTCTTAGATGCTATTTTACGAAATACCGATAATCCAAATGGAGGAGAAATCACGCCTGAATATCCACTTCGTGGAGGTGCTTATTTTGATGTAATGGGTTTCCATACCTATCCAGATATAGACGGTAGTGTACGTCAGTTTAACCCAAATACAGGTGGCTTTGATTACTTCCGTCACTCCGATGCTGCTGCACGAGGCGTCAACCGTCGTCAAAATAGTTATCAAGCTATTTTAGATAATTACGGTTATGATGGAGCTACTTACCCACAAAAAGAATGGATCATTACGGAGTTTAATGTACCTCGTCAAGGCTTTAGAGATATTGCTATGACTGGTGGAGACGAATTACAACGTAACTATATCGTAAAAGCGATGGTGACAGCGGCTCGTTCAGAGATTCATCAAATTCATGCGTATACATTAGGAGATAAAAGACCAGAAAATGAAGCGAATACCGAATTTGATATTCTAGGTTTCTATAAATATTTACCAGATGCCTATCCCAATAATGTAGAAACGAATCCTGTAGGGCATGCTTACAAAACAGCAGCAGATGCTATCTTTGGAACGACCTATGATGCAGCGCGTACCAATGCGATGAACCTTCCGAATAATGTAGATGGGGCAGCTTTCCAACAAATAGATGGTACTTATATTTATGTTGTTTGGGCAAAAACACAAACGGATCAATCTGAATTTGCTTCTGCTTCCTATTCTTTCCCTGCTGGTTTTGGTTTGGGACAATTGTATAAAAAAGATTGGGATTTCTCTGTAACTGGTGCTATTACACCGATCAATGCTAATAATATCGCCTTAACGGCTAGTCCAATTATTCTTTCAGAAACGAATAATTTCAATACACCATTTAGTGAACGATTTGAACAATCAGAAACCGTAACGCATTTTGCGGTGAAATCTGTTCGTCCTAATCCTGCTATTGAGTTTGTTCAATTACAAGTTCAAACGAAAGAAGCTCAAACAGCTACTATTGATATTTATGATGCTTTTGGTCGTCTTTCTATTCAAAAAGTAGCCGATTTAACCCGTGGATTTAATAATGTAGAAGTTGATATTCGTGAATTGCCAAGTGGTAATTATTATATCCATCTACAAGATTCTAATTTACATGGAACGAAGATTAAATTTGTAAAACAAGGGATGTAGTTGAATCATCTTTTGGTATAAAAAGTCCGCTTATTCTATTTGGAGTAAGCGGATTTTTTATTTTATGCCAATATCTTATCCCAATCCTCGTTTTATATTTTTAAACAGCTTTATTTTATAAACAATTAAATTTTAAATCTATGAGTAATAAAATCGAAAAAATCAAAAATTACAATCAAGTGCTGCTTGCCCTTGCAGGTACGATAGGAATTATTTTTTTATTAATAGGATTGTTTTTTGTTGCTTCAGAAATAGTAGATGATCTTTTTAGAAGGGATAATTATTATACAAATAATGGAATTATAGCCACAGAAGAAACCGACCAATTAGTTCAAGATAGTTTACGAAAACAAGTCATTTCGTTTAAAGACATTCAAATCATTGATTCACTAACTCAAACCTATCTCCTTCCTGTTACACAAGCGAATCTAGCAGATGCGGAGTACGCTTATAATTCAGTGGCATTGATGAATACAAAATCCATTGGCAAATCATACGAAAAATACTATGGAAATATCTATAACAATCTCGTTTTGTATAATGCAAACGATCAAAGTTCTGAGATACTCTTTAAAGAGCGTATCAGTATTGAAAATTTTCTAATCCACGAAGAAGGAGGTTTAAAATATATTGTGATTCCCGCTTGTAATATTGATTCCAATAAAGATAAGTTTTTGAATGACGATGATCTACAAGAATTATTTATATATGATTATCAAAGAAAATTATTAAAGAAGATTGAAGCACAAGAAAATTATACCACTTTACGCGCCTTTCAACCTAGTCAATCAAATGATTTAATTGTTCATTTTGGAATAGATCGAAATAAGAATGGCATTTTTGAGCGTGCTAAAGAACCCATGATCTTTTATAAAGTCAATCTAGAAGATATGCGCTTGGAAGAATTTGTAAATGAACAAGAAATCACTAAACTACAACAATTATTAGAAGGAAGATAAGTAAACATTAATGGAAAGAAGAACGTTCTTCTACTATAAAAGAACAGCTAATTGCATTGCTCCATGAAACGTTTTTTTTCCATTACGACTAAGTTGGTCGTCGGATTGATTATCCTTTTTTTTATTGTATTGAATAGTTGTATGAGCATGCGCCCATCTGATGACAAAGCACGACAATATTTCGAAGAACAAGGAGTAAAAGCGACCATCCATCATGATACGTTTGATAATCGACCCATTCGTTATATCGAAGGTGGATTACAAAATGAAGAAAATGCTCCATTAGTTGTTTTTGTTCATGGTGCTCCAGGTAGTTATGATGCTTTTCAGACTTATTTGTGTGATACCGTTTTAAAGGAAAAGGCTCGAATGGTCACAATAGATCGCTTGGGCTATGGCTATTCGGATTATGGAAATGCAGAACCATCTATTGCTACACATGCGGCTATGGTCAAACATATTGTCGATCAATTTCCTGCTCAACAAGTGCTTTTAGTGGGGCATTCTTATGGTGGGCCTATTGTAGCGAAATGTGCGATGGATCATCCAGATCAAATTGCATCCGTGATCATGTTGGCACCAGTCAATGATCCAGAAAATGAGCAAATCTTTACGGTTTCGTATTTTTCAAAATGGAAAGTGACCAAATGGATGTTGCCGAAAGCCTTGCAAGTCGCTGGAGTAGAAAAATTTTCTCATGCAACAGCATTAGCAGACATAGCAGAGGGGTGGCGTACTTTACAAGTGCCCATCACACATATACATGGAAAGAAGGATAATATTGCGCCATTTATCAATATGGAATTTAGTAAACAACAAATTCCAGCAGATTATTTAACGGCTATTGAATTGGAGGAAGGCAATCATTTTATTCCTTGGCAAAATATGGATGTAGTCAAAGAAATCATTCTACAACAATTAGAATCAAAAGAATATAACGTACAATAAATGAGACATTTTTTTGCTGCACCAAAAGAAATTCCAGCTGATATTGCTTATGATGTCAAAACGATCAAAGAAGAAGTGGCGAGTATGGCATCTCATGGAGTTGCCTTTTTGATATTTGCAATGGCACTGCCTTTTTTATGGGTTTGGGGATATCAAAGTGGAAATACTTGGTATTTTGTAGGGACTATCGTATATGGCATTTCTTTATTAATGGTGTATGCTTCTTCTACTTTATACCATAATTCCTATCAATTAAAAGCACGGCAGCGTTTTCAAATATTCGATCATATTTGCATTTATTTTTTGATTGCGGGGAGCTATACCCCTTTTATTGTTACTCATTTGAAAACGACAGCGGGATGGCTCGTTTTAGGTACTTTGTGGAGCATGGTAATAGTGGGTACTTTCTTCAAATTATATTATACCAATCGCTTTCAACTCTTTTCGACCTTATTGTACTTGGTGCTCGGCTGGCTGGTTGTTTTTATTATTCAGCCCTTGATGGATGCCGTTTCTCCTTTATGTTTTTGGTGGATTGTAGTTGGTGGATTATTCTATACGGTAGGCGTGATCTTCTATCTATGGGAAAAACTGCCTTATAATCATGTAATTTGGCATGTGTTTGTTTTTGGAGGGAGTTTAGCACATTTTATAGCGGTGTGGTATTGTTTGTAGCTTATATTTCAGAAAAACATCTATTCTTTGTCAATGTTGAATGATTACACGTTCTACATATCGGTTACCACTTTTTGATAGTACTTCTAATAAATAAAGTCCTGAGTTATATTGAGTAACCTCAAGTAGAGTATTATCATTTTCTATTGTTTGTGATACAATTAATTTTCCTGTAATTGTATACAGTCGGATAGTATTAATTTGTTCTTTTTCGAGTTGAATGCGAAGTATAGTGGATGATGGATTAGGGGAGACAAAAAGCTGTTTTTCTTTTGTTGGATCTAATACATTTACTATAGTATCTAATGTAATAATTAGTAATGTATCTTCTTGACAACCATTAATATGTTGAATGGCTAAAGAATAAGAACCAATAGCTAGATTTTCAAAAAAACACTCCTTTTGCCATGGGCTATTATTTAAAGAGAATTGTAAATCATCATCTTCACAATCTATTAGTATACTACCTGAATTTTGTATACTATCTGAAGGAAAGATTTCAATTTCAACATTAGCTAGTAATTGTTCTTGAAAAACCATTATAGTGTCTATCCGTATCTGTCCACATGTATCAGTCAGCATTAAAGAATATAATCCGCCCTGATTTATAGCGATTGTAGAAGTGGTTTCACCTGTTGACCATAAAATTTCTTCATATGATGAATTAACTTGAAGTTCTATCGTATCACTTGAACAAATAGAGAGAGAATCTTCTTCAAGTAGAACTAATTCTGTTGGGGCAATTCCATAAAAATATTGGTAATTATTCAAATAATTGTGTTCTAATTCATCGGCAGCATCAAAATAACGATAGTCCAAATCAAATGGACGAGGATAAGTAGGTTGAAGATTGATAAATAAACTATACAGAGTAGTTGATCCAAAATTTTGAATGCTAATATTTTTATTAGTACAGTTTTGTCCAGCTTCCAATGAGGTTAGATGATAAAATAATTGCTGCGCATTTACTTGGGTAGGGTCTCCTTTAAAAACAGAAAAACGAATAGTCTTATCAATAGAAAAAATTGTATCAACGCATATCTCAAATGAAATACCCAAATAGTCATTACATTTTTCACTGATATGATTGATTGTTACCTTATAATCGGGTAATCTAAAGCTAGTATCACAATCTACAAAAGGAATATAAGTTGCATTCTCTATCGTAAGTGGAAATGCTTCTTGTTGGATAGTAGGAATAAAAAGAGAACGATCAATTGGAATTTCTTCCATAAAATCATTCAATATAGAAGGTCCATAGATTAAATAGTCCAATGTATCCAAATATTCCGAGCAAAGTAGGAATGAATCTCTTAATGAACTGTAATGTAGAACGGGTGTAGTACGATCGTTAGCATTTTTTGACTGATTTAGATAAACCCAACCATTGTTCATTTGAAAGAGGCATTCATCAGGCTGGTACGATCGACAATCTGCTCGATCAAAAAAGGAAGGCATACGATGTGTAGTGATGGCTTGTCCATCTGTATCAATCTCAATAATACAAACAGAGCCTGTTTGTTCTCCATAGGGCGTATCTTCATTTCGTACATAGATCAATAAATTCCCATTAGGTTTGGCTTTAATATCAAGGTTTCGTTGTATTCTGTTACTATAACGATCAGATATGATATATTTTGAAAGATATCCATATTTTAAATCAGTAGTCGTTTTATAGACACAAAGTATTTCTTTAATCCCGTCAAATCCAGCTAAGGTACTTGAGGTCATACCAATAAAATAATAATGTTCTCCTACTAAAATGCCCTTAAAAGGAGTATTAGGTAGACCATTAGAATGTATCTGCATAACATCTTCTTCAATATTATATTTTCCCAAAAACCAAACATTTTCTACTTTCCCCGAAAAAAAAATATCGTTTCCAAGTATTATAGGTTCTTCGATTTGAATATTTGGTGAAGTGCTGTTTTGATTATTTAAATAACCAACTTTCCCAAAAGGATAGTTGTTTATGATTTCTCCATCTTTGTTAAACTCTACGAAATTATCAAGTGCACTAAAAAAGAAACGTCCATTTGGTGTATGATAGAGTCGATAAGCAATTGAAGAAGGAAATGCATGCTCTTCTATATCCATTTCATAAGACCAAATAAGACGACCTGATCGGTGCATCTTACCTAAGAGAATGGTATTTTCGTGATAATAGTAAGTTCCATCGTTTCGTTTAAGTCCAATAAAATAAATATCATCATGCCATGCTATAGCATCCGTGATTTCTATTCCCAAATTATTTAAAGAAGCACCAATTCGATACTCCTGCAAAAGCAAAGGGTTTTGTTCATTAAACATTCGAATAAAACCATATCTCAGATAAGTGCTATCAATTCGGTTAAAAACACATCGATTAGCTTCATTACCCGATAGGAGTAATTGCCCTGTTACGTCTTGTCGAATACTATTGATCATTGCCCAGTCTGTTAGGGTATGTTCATTTCCTGGTTCTATCCATATTTTACCGAAAAACTGCTGTTTATCTGCTGTATTTATCACAGGATAGACTAAAGTATCTTCTTTTGGACAGGCTGCTATCCCATAAGAAGAAACTATACTAATTATACTTTCCTCTTCAATACAAATTGTAGTGTCAGATTGCGAAAGAGGCTCACTATTGTAGAATAAAATAAGCTCTTCTTCTGTATAATCAGATTGAAAATATATACAGCTATCAGAATAAATAGGAAGATCATCCGTCCAGACATCTATATCTGTAGAACAATAGATATGGATTTGGTCACGATAGCTCCATGTAGCACATGTAGTATCTAATGGAATCGCTTCTAGACGAATCGTGGAATAGCCCTCTCCTGTCACTGAATAGACTAAATGTTTATCTGTACTGACTAATTCATCGTTAATGTACCAATGAAAATTGACATTTTCAGGTGTTAAATTTTGAATACGTAGGGTATCACCATAATTAATATAAGGTGGTATCTCCTCAAAACTTGTTTTAATAGGAGGACAACTACCACACTCTTGTTCAGAATCCCATAATTCTGGATAAACATTTTCTAGGAAAAACCACATTCGTTCAACTTGTCCTTGGGTAAAACGAGTACGACAACTTCCATAACTCATGTGATTTTCATTAGGATCGAATTGATCTTCTATAAAGGGGTTATTTATGTCTGAAAGATTAACATCTGTAGAACAAGTATTATTTTCCTCTTCACATGGAGGAAAATTAAGTTGAAGATGTGGAGGTGTATCACAAACTTTATCTCCATCGACCAAGCAGTTAGTATTAGGACATGGAGATAAAGGAGTACCTGTAAAAGTATGAGCTAATTCTAAAATATGTCCCATTTCATGGGTAAATATACCTATATTACCATCCATCACTCTATCCATAGATATGATTTTTCGTTCCCCATTTATTCCTAAGAAAGCTGCACCTCCGGGATAATTAGGAATCCATCTAATATTACAATAATTTTTTCCATCCCAATCTAGAAAGTCAGAAATATTAGTATATTCAGTTTGATATATTATACCATTAGATGGTTTTCCGTTTGGGTCTTTTGAAGCTAAACAAAATTGTATATTAGTATTAATGCCTAAACTATCCCAATATTCATTTTTATTAGTAAAACTCTCGTTCAAATAATCAACTACTTCAATTACCTCTATTTCTTGTACATAACTTTTTCCATAATTATGATAAATATGAAATACTAAAGGAATAATATAAGGATCATTATGTTTTCGTTTCGCTCCTGCTTCTATCCATTTTTGGTAAGCTTGTTCTTGGATAATTTTTTTTTGTTGATAAGCAGCATCTTGCGGTTGGTGGACTTCACAATTAAATAAAAGGTTAGAGACATAAATACCTTCAATTTCACCTTCTACTTCAATATTAATACAGCTATCAGAATAAATAGGAAGATCATCCGTCCAGACATCTATATCTGTAGAACAATAGATATGGATTTGGTCACGATAGCTCCATGTAGCACATGTAGTATCTAATGGAATCGCTTCTAGACGAATCGTGGAATAGCCCTCTCCTGTCACTGAATAGACTAAATGTTTATCTGTACTGACTAATTCATCGTTAATGTACCAATGAAAATTGACATTTTCAGGTGTTAAATTTTGAATACGTAGGGTATCACCATAATTAATATAAGGTGGTATCTCCTCAAAACTTGTTTTAATAGGAGGACAACTACCACACTCTTGTTCAGAATCCCATAATTCTGGATAAACATTTTCTAGGAAAAACCACATTCGTTCAACTTGTCCTTGGGTAAAACGAGTACGACAACTTCCATAACTCATGTGATTTTCATTAGGATCGAATTGATCTTCTATAAAGGGGTTATTTATGTCTGAAAGATTAACATCTGTAGAACAAGTATTATTTTCCTCTTCACATGGAGGAAAATTAAGTTGAAGATGTGGAGGTGTATCACAAACTTTATCTCCATCGACCAAGCAATCATGATTGCTACAAGAACCTAAAGGATAATTCATAAATGTATGATCTAATCCAAATTCGTGTCCCATCTCATGAACAAATGTTTCTATAAATTCATCAAATGCTTGGTATCCAATTAAAATACCTCCTCCAAATGAAAATCCATCCCCTATAGTTTTATAATCTACATTAACATATCTAAAATTATCTGTATCTAACGAGGGATTAATTGAAAAATCATACTTATCATAATAATTTATTCCATTAGTTGAGAAACCTTCAGTTGTTCTAGAAGCCAAGCAAAATTGAATATTGGTAGAAACTCCAAGTGTATCATAGTAAGGAGGAAGATTGGCAAAATATAAATTCAACCGTTCTATTGCTTCAATTACCTCTATTTCTTGTACATAGCTTTTTCCATAATTATGATAAATATGAAATACTAAAGGAATAATATAAGGATCATTATGTTTTCGTTTTGCTCCCGCTTCTATCCATTCTTGGTAAGCTTGTTCTTGGGCAATTTTTTTTTGTTGATAAGCAGCATCTTGCGGTTGGTGGACTTCACATTGTAATGGGAGTACTTGGGCGAAAAGAAGTGTACTACTCCATAATAAAGAGAGTAGATTTAGAAGCATAAATAACTTAATTCTATTCATGTGAATTATATTTTCAAGATACTCTTACTGCAAGTAAGAGTATCTTGAATGTAGTTGAATTTAATGAATGATTATTTTCTCAAATCGTTTACTTCCATCAGACAATTGAATCATAAGGAAATAAGTGCCTTCAAGGTTCTCTAAATCTTTCAATAAATATGATTTGGTAGATAAATCCTGTACGTCTAGTACTTTTTTACCCTGTACATCCAATAGTTGAATTGACCTTATACTAGCTAAATTAGCATTTGAAAGTGTAATTGTCAAATCTTTGTCCGTTGGATTAGGAAAAATAGATAGATCTTCATGCCCTAATGTTACAATATTGTTATTTGATGACAAATCAAAATTGTTTTTCGTACGACCTCCACCGTCTTCATTCGTTGTTTTAAAATCCTTACATACTATTTCAGGATAAGAAAATTCCATTAATTTATCATTTATGAGCATCCAAACTAAATAATCGCTAAGTTTTCCTTCTTTGTCAAAATCTGGATTAGGAATACTTAAATCAAAAATACCCTTATACTTTTCGTAACGAACTAAATCCATATCAGGCTCAAAAAGAAGATAGTATATTTCTTCTCTATTTGTACTAGATAACTTTATCAAGTTATCAATTTCAGGATAGTTGCCAATCACTGTAGCATAGTTGTTTTCACAAGATGTTGCTATAATTGACGGAACAAATTTACCTTCTTTACCATTATCTCTGCCAAATTCTGCCAAAGGTCTCGTATCAGGAGCACAGTCACATTCTGGCATTGGAATATCTGTACAGGCACGACCACCCGATAACCAAACAGGATTGATAATAATGGTTTCTGTTACTTGAGCAATCACTTTTCCATCTGTATTCATCAAGTAAATTGTGATAGTTATAGGATAGCCTGGGCCATACTGTTGAAATAAGCAATAATGACGTAGAATAAATGTAAAATCAGTACCTGAAGCAGCAGTAGGATAGTCAGGATAAAACTGTGAATCTTCCGTATAACAATCTTCATAGGAAGAATCAAAAGAAAAATCATAATAGACAGAGCAATCACTAGGCGTATTTATATCTATGGAGATTTTAGTTGACCAACAAGAAGAAACGTATTTACCAATAGAAATTTCTACACCATCGTAACAGCAAGATTCATTAGAAAAAGTGATCCAATCACTATAGTTGATAAAACTACCATTATCAGCTCCTATTCGTATTTGAAAATCACCTATTCCTACATCTTCTGAAGAAAATCCAAGATTGATACAAGATAGTTCACCTTGAGTAGCATTGTCTAGTGTTACATTACTACTAAAACCAATATTATCTCCTAGTATTTCTACTATATAATTTGTATTAACACTACCTGAACTTTCGCAAATAGTACCATTAGAAGGTAAAAAACAAATTTCCAAGTCATCGCAAGAAGCATTCACATTGATACTTGTTGATTCTACAGGAGCTGGTTCAAGCATTTCTTCATCCAAACAATCATCACAGCTTGTACTTACTTCTATCACTTCACTAGCTAAGACATTATCTTCCTGTAAAATAGTAATTGTGTATACATCCGCAGGATCTAAATCTGGCATGGTCTCGTAGGGAATGGAAAGTGTAATCGTTCCTCCACTAAAATTAATCCAATTAACTGTAAACGTTTGAGGTATTCCATCATTTTTTTGATATTGAACGCTTAATACATCCAAATCGCCTATATGAGTAACTCCCTCAATAGAGAGTTCAACAGTTATCAATCCTTCAGTACATCCCCCTGTATAGGATGTTGATAGGATAGCAACTTCTCCAAAGCAGTTGTTTGCAGCGGTTGTTACAGTGGGTGAAAAAGTTTGTCCATAAATCAAACCCGTTGGACTACCCAGATTCACTACAAAATCCAAGGTATATTCTGTATTTGCATCAAGATCGCTGATGATGATTTGTTCATTGTTATAACTAATATTACCTGGCCCATTGTTTGTTATATTAACTGATGTAGATGGACAATTATCTCCGCCTATTGTTAAATCAAATATTGCAGAATGACAGGTAATATCATTTTTTGCTATTAGCAACTTACAATCAACAACTGGTGGTGTTGGGCAACCATTTTCAGGTAAGCCTACAAACTCATATTCTCCTGTATCTGATCGTAATTTACCATGATAAAATCGAATAAATGTAGGTGTATCAGTTATTTCACGAACAAGAAAAAGGTTTCCTGCATCATCTTCTTCTAAGAGCATAAGAGCAGACTCCTCAATTTCACATTGTCCAACTGTAGGTATTACAAAAGAATAATGGGTTGGCTCTTCTATTGGATTAAGAACTGGATCATTGTCAAATTCTATTCCAAGAGAATCAAGATAGATTAGTTTATTGTGTGATGATTCAGTAGCTGTAGGCAACCACATTACCCAAACATCATCTAAGTAGGAACACTCGTAAGCACCTTTATATTGATAAATACGAGGAGCAGATGCAGATTCAGGACTTGCTGTAGGTGGCATTTGAGGGGTTATAATATAATTGTTAGGATTATTTGTAGTTGTGTCTAAAGTCGCATCGAATGACCATGCAAAATGTTCACCTAAACCATCAACATCATGTTGGCTAGCAAAAGCTAAATCACCAATTTGATCACGTAGAGTACAGAGGTACCACCAAGCAGTTTTTTTATCGTTTTCATTAATATTTACAATGCCACAAGATTCATCCCAATCCCCATTATCTGTATCTTTATACCAATGCCAAAAGGACTTATCAATTCCTTTAGAAGCTTGATATTCCATAAATCCTCGCATTAACCATTTTGCTTGAGTTGCCATTCCTCCACCTCCTATTACTCCAGAGGCTGTTAAAGCTTCTGGATATTGCGCATCTTCTTGATTAGTTATAGAAGGATAGCCCCATTCTGTGACCCATACTTGATTTATACCTAGATTCTGGACACCGTCAGATAAAATTTTCCCTCGTAATTTATATCCATCTAATTCAGGATGAATCCAAACTTTATTTCCTACTATGCCATCCCCAGTGACAGTCGTTTCTAAGTCAACATTATCAATTAGTATTCCCAAATTATTAGTATATGTTATTGGATTTAGGGAAGCTGTAACAATATCATTTGGTAAAATGGAAGATAATTCAAGTAATTCATTGATTTTGTATGCACTATAATGATGAAAATTCGCAACATCAAAAGTTATATCATCTAAACCTGCATCATCACGAATAGACGTTAAATGATTGAGAAAATCTGTTAAATACTTCAAATTCATTTCATGTATACCTGGAGTAATTAAACTATAATTTGAATGATTTTTTATACCAACTGGAAAATTTTCTTTAATTAATCCAAAATCATCATAAATATCTGTAGTGATACTACCACCATAAGGGTTTTCTCATAAAAAAGTTTGAAACAAAAAAGGCAAGAAAAGAATTTTT
>JAHDES010000081.1 GCA_020628645.1 Saprospiraceae bacterium | reverse complement strand
CTTTTTTTATATTTTTAACATATTACAAAAATTTACCGTTCAGTAATAAGATTATTGATACATGGATTTCCCACTGCATCTTGGGATTGGTGGCAAATGTGGAAAACGCTTAGTGCTAAATATCGCGTCCTTACTTTGGATATGATTGGTTTTGGTTTTTCAGACAAGCCTCGGAAATATCCTTATAGTATTCTCGATCAAGCTAATTTAATTGAAGATTTTATAGCTACAAAACAAATTTCTAAGATTAAAATACTAAGCCATGATTATGGAGATACAGTTGCACAAGAATTATTAGCTCGTTTCAATAATCGTAAAAAAAATAAGAAAACGGGATTAAAAATTGAGTCGCTTTGTTTTTTAAATGGGGGCTTATTTCCTGAAACGCATCAAGCACTCTTGATTCAAAAAGTATTGATGAGTCCAATTGGTAGTATTGTAGGACGATTATTTAACAGAGAAAAATTAGGGAAGAATTTTAAAAAAATATTTGGTCCTAATACCCAACCTTCCGAAGAAGATCTCGATCAATTTTGGGAATTGATTAGTGGAAATGGAGGAAAATATGTCTTTCATCGCTTAATTCGATACATGCAAGAACGAAAAGACCATCGAGAACGATGGGTCGGTGCTATTCAAGATACAAGCATTCCAGTTCGATTAATTGATGGTACTTATGATCCCATTTCTGGAAAACACATGGCAGATCGTTACAAAGAAATTATTCCTAATCCAGATGTAGTTGAGTTAGACAACATTGGTCATTTTCCTCTGATCGAAGCACCTGATTTGGTTTTAAAACATTATTTGGAGTTTTTAGATGATGCTAAACTACTAAATTGATAACAAAAAAAAACTTATTATTGAATTCAAAAAATCTCTATTTATACTTCATTTATTGATATAACTTTTGAAGTTAGACTAGATATTATGTCCATCTTTTTTTAAACAGCTACTTTTATGGTTTTAGTCAAAACATATCCATCTGTATTATTTCCTGTCAGACTATCAGCTAAATTTGCATTGGAAACAATACCATCGTTATCATTTAGGGTATCTTGAGTGCCATTATAAGCTGAGGCAGTATAGACTTCTGTAGAAATATTATCCGACCACGAAATTTGGGAGACTAAAAGAGATGTTCCACTACTATTTAGAATTTCTACATGAATATGAGGGGTTCTACCGGGATACCATCCAGGGAAAATACTGAGAAAAGATGCCTCTCCATTTGCATTGGTCGTTTGTCTCCCTCTTAGAAAATTATTACTGGTAAAATTACCATCTAATTGTCCATTATACTGAGAATAATTTCCCTGTGCATCACAATGCCAAATGTCCACAAATGCACCTTCTACAGGAGAACAGTTATCATTTACATTTTGAATAATCAAGGAGATCATCATGGGAATTCCTGTACGATCACCAATGATATTTTCGCGAACCCAATCAGCAGGAGTTTTGATGGGGAAGGGGCCTACAGTTTCCGTTGGCGATTCTTCACAAGCAGTAGGATCGAAATTATCTTCTTTATCACAAGAAGACATAATCGTTGGGATAGCAATGATACTTCCTACGCCTAAAATTCCTTTTCTTATAAATTTTTTTCTGTTCATTTTTATATGGATTAAATGCTTCTATTTTAACGGAAAAATCAGAACTTTAATTTTGCAAAGCGATAATCTCGTCCGATTTCTCCATAGATGAGCATTTCTTTTTTGCCACTTTGTTTACAAACTTTAGGACGCGTTAAAATATCCGCATCTCGATTATTATACAAGGGATATGTATTAGTACTACCATCTTGTAAGACTTCTGTCAACGTAATAATAGAATTTCGTCCATCAAATCCATAGATGCGATTTTTATCGGGATTAAAATTTCTTCTATTATCATTGTAAACGAAAAAAATACGATCACGAACGATAGAACGAGCATAAGAAGAGTAATAACCTCCATCATTGCGAGTGACTTGTTGCTTGGGAATACGACTTGTCCAAGCGATACTTCCATCAGGGTTGATGTTGACAACAATTATATCATTGTAATAATAGTAGTAGTCAAAATCGCGAAATCGTCCTGCTGTTTGGAAGCCCACGCCATAAGGATTGGTTTGACGTTGTTCAATATAAAATTGCTCGGCAATTAATAAAGCACCACCATCTGATCTGAGAATGAGTTCATCTAAGGCATATTGGTACAATTCAGCTTGTTTTTTGACATTTCCTTCTCGCTCGGCATTGAGTGCTCGTACCTTTTGGCGACTATTGAGATGTTCCGTTAAAAAAGGAAGGCTAAATTCCTTATAATTTTCATTAAAAATCTCCTGTGTAGTAGCATTGATACGAAAAAAATACGTTCCTTTTACACTATACGTTCCTTTTTCAGAATAAAAGCCCGAACAAACCAAATTTCCATCATTTCCTACACGGAAAGTTAGGTCCGTTATAAACTGTTTGGTACTTGGTATCTTATATTCTGTAAACTTTTCTCCATTTTCGGTATAGGCTAAAATGGTATATTGATAATTGCGATTATTTCTGAAGATAGGGCGTTTTCCATCTAAATACGTTATACCTAAAATATAAACATTGCCATTATCATCGACTCGATATTCTTCTACTTCAAATTGTTCATCATTATAGGGTAATGCAATATCTTTATTCCAAACAGGATTAAAGTTGGTGTCAAAAATATTTAAAGCAAAACGTTCAGGATCGCCTTTATCATAGGGTAGGGCATTATAAATCAAGATTTTCGTGCTATCTTTTGAGATATGATAGTCAAATTGCCCTTCATTCATCACGGAGCGCGTGGGGATTTCTCCAATTTTTATCAATTTATCAGAGACCCTTAATCGTGGAGTGACTGCTTGAGCAAACAAATAATTGAGTTTATGTTTTTGATTGTGAAAAGAGGTAAGTAAGTATAATTCTCCACCAAAATAAACGACATCGTTGAAGTTGAGGGTTTTATTTTTATACTTTAAATCAATTTTTTCAGATTGCTTTAATCTTAAATTGCTATCAAAACGCTCCAAATAGATTTTAGGTTTCCCCGTCACCATATTTCCTCTACTTTGTTCTCGTAAGACGAAAAACTCATTTTGATTTTGGGTGATGATCTTAGATAAATAAGAGTTGCCTGGTTCCACAAATTCTTGCCCCCACTCAATTTTTCCAGGAATTTGATTTTCTTGTGCGAATAGAACAGTATGCGCTAAAAATAAGAAGACAATTGGGAAGTAGTTCATAAAAACGGTTTTACAATAAATAGTTTACTAATCTAACGCTTTTCTAGTAATCCAACTGTGTTATGAAAAACTTAAAAATAGAAAATCGCTATCCAGATCGTATTCTGAATAGCGATTTTAGTCGTATAGCGACATTTTTAAGTGGCTTATCTTGCCAAAGGAATATATTTACTAGCTCCAGCAGCATCTATTTTGGTCATGATGCCGTGTACGCGAGGCTTCTCGGAGACAGTTCCTTCTTTAAAGATTTCTACAATTTCAGTTGATTTTGCATTGGCAAACATTTGAATCACCATAGCATTTGGATAGGCTTTACTTGCTTTTTCTACATCTAAAAGAGAAGCATACAGTTTAGCACGACCCAAATCTGGACTTTTGTGCATCATATCCAAACCTTCTAAATGATACTGATAGAAAGCTTGCCGGAGCGGGCGCATTCTTGGATTAGAATAATTTTCTATAATCCAATATCTATTTCGATTACCGTCTGAAGCTTTCCATCCTTTATATTGGCTAGCCACATTTGCTGGGATAGAATTAATCATATTATTAGCAATATTAAAAAATTCATCGCCACCAAGTGGCGCAAAACTATCATAGTCCAATCCTAAAATAATGAAAGCATAAAAACCTAAAACAGAGGTCAGATTATCATTAAAACTGACACGGTTAAATTGCAAAGGCTGAAATGGTTGAAATTCAAAGGAAACATCTCGATCTACATGTGTTAGCAATGGACTTAAATAGGCAGAACCAAAAACGGGGCGAACTGCTTGTATTGCCATATCTGCGGTGAATCCATTATTTCCATCTTCTTCTTTAATCGTTAATTGAATATTACATCGAATGCGTTCTTTTTGTTCAAAAACATCGTCAGTCCATTTTTGACTATTTAAAAATTCAACCAAGGTAGATTCTAGGTTTTCAAAAACCTTAGGATCAGTTGTTTGTAGACGAGGTGCAGTGACTGTTACTTGAAACTCTAATTCTTGAGCAAGTACCTGAAATCCAAGACAAAGCATTAAAAAAGAAAGTAATAAATGACGCATATTTCTTGTGTATTATAATTTAGCCGTTTATAATTGCATAGCTGATTTTAGTTCATCCGCTATATCTTTTGCCACAGCCATTTTTGATTTTAATGGATACGTTTTTATCGTATTATCTTTATGAATAATGGTAACTTTATTAGTATCGTGGCTAAAGCCTGCCCCTTTATCTCGAAGCGAATTTAAGACGATTAAATCAAAATTTTTCCGCTTGAGTTTACCCTTGGCATTTTCCAGTTCATTGTTGGTTTCTAAAGCAAAACCCACCATCCATTGATTAGTACGTTTCTGTTTTCCTAAAGATGCAGCAATATCAGTTGTTTTTTCTAAGGTGATAGCTAGTGAATCACTTTTCTTTTTGATCTTTTGCTGCGCTACTTCTTTAGGTCGATAATCTGCTACTGCTGCTGCTAAAATGGCAATATCAGCATCATCGAAATGTGATTTTGCAGCTTGATACATATCTTCTGCGGATTCCACTCGAATCGTTTTTACATTTGGATGATTGCAGGATAATTTCGAAGGCCCTAAAATCAATTGTACATTGGCTCCTCTTTCCGCGAATACTTCAGCAATGGCTACACCCATCTTTCCAGAAGAACGATTACCTATAAAACGCACAGGATCGATGGCTTCGTATGTAGGCCCTGCCGTTACGATCACTTTTTTTAGAGCATAATCTTGTTGTTGCTTAAAAAAGGTAGCTAAGTGTTGAACAATAGTTTCTGGTTCTGCCAGTCGTCCTTTACCTACCAAACCACTTGCTAGTTCTCCATCTGCAACATCAATTAAGTGATTGCCATAAGACGATAACTTCTCCACATTATGCTGTGTGGCAGGATGTTTCCACATATCTAAATCCATGGCGGGGGCAAAAAAAACAGGACATCGAGCCGATAAATAAGTAGCGACAATGACGGAATCACAAATACCATTCGCCATTTTGCCAAGCGTAGTAGCGGTGATGGGAGCAACAATCATCGCATCTGCCCACAAACCCAGTTCTACATGATTGTTCCAACTGTCCTCAGCACTTACATGGATATGAACAGGATGTTTGGAAAGGGTAGATAGCGTGAGTGGACTGATGAATTGAGTAGCAGCTTCAGTCATTAAAACTTGTACTTCGGCACCTGCTTTTAAGAGCAATCGAGTTAAAAAAGCAGCTTTATAAGCAGCGATACTTCCACAAATACCTAAGATGATTTTTTTTCCTTGAAGTGAGGTCATAAGTAGGTTATAAGCACAAAAAGAGATAGCTATACTGGGATAACTATCTCTTTTTCTTTATTTATTCATTTAAGATGAGATTAATATCTATCTCTTTTTTCTCTATAACGGTGATGCAATTCATCATTGAGGTATTCATCCATTGCAATTAAAGCAGGATTTGGAAGACGCTCATAGAATTTAGAAATTTCGATTTGTTCTTTGTTCTCATGAATTTCTTCAATCGTATCCGAAGAAACGGCGAATTCTTCCAATTTTTGGTACAATTCAGCTTTTAAATCAACAGATAATTGATTAGAACGCTTTGAGATAATCGCTAATGTTTCGTAGATATTACCAGTATCTTTGATTAACTCATGAATATTACGTGCTTTCGCACTAGGATCAAGTCCTTGAACTTTAGATTTTATATCCGTCATTTTGAAGACTTTTAAGTTTTTTAGTGGACGTATTGTAAATAGTGGTTAACTCCCGTTCGAATTGACTCTCGGGATATTTTTTACGAAATAAATCGTAGAATTTCATAGTTCGATTATATCGTTCGGCTTGTCGTGTAACGATACTATTTTGAGCAAAATTATACGATGCTCGTATTAACATATAACGAACTTGTTCGTCATTAGTTGTATCTGGGAAATCTTTTAGTAGATTTTCAAAGGATTGGATACAAGCTTCGTATTGTTTTAGGTTGAAATAAAGCTCACCTTGTGCATATGATTTTTCCTCTAATTTTTTCCGCATGATATCAATCAATTGATTGCATTCTGTTACACGTTCGCTTTCAGGATAGGTGTTTACAAAGACCTGCATAGCGTCAATTGCTTTTTGAGTGTAGGTCTGATCAAGTCGATAAGTAGGGGAGAGTTTATAATTACAATAAGCATTCATAAAATCAGCTTCTTCTCGATAAGGGCTATTCAGAAATTTCTTAGAAAAATCATTGAAATAATACGCCCCCAAAATATACTTACGCATGTGATAATGACAATACGCATAGTTGAAATAGATTTTTTCTGCTTCTACGCGTCCACGCATACCCCCCAGTACTAACTCATAAAGAGTAGATGCTTTTTGGTATTCTTTATTAGCATAATATTTTTCGGCTTCTTTGTAAATAGATTCCACATCACCACTCACTCGAATCTTTTCAAATTCTGTTTTACAAGAGGATAGCCCAAAAAGCAAGAAGATTGAAAAATATAAAGGAATGTATTTTTTCATAATTAAGGATGCAAAATTACTATAATTCTTTTTGGAATCAAAAAATATTTCGATGCCTTTCATGGGAAAGATACCTTTTAGTATTAAAAGGTTGGTTTTGGATAGAAAACGTAGGGATAATTTCCTTTATTTTGCAAAAATGAGCTTCGGATCTTTGAACGATTTAAATTCTAAAGCATTGCCACTCGGATCCATAAAAAACATCGTGGCTTGCTCGCCTACTTCTCCTTTGAAACGAATGTAAGGTTCAATGACAAATTCTATATCATTGGTTTTAAGTCGATCCGCTAAGTTATGCCAGACTTTCCACTCCAAAATAGCACCAAAATGTTTAATCGGTACTTGTTTTCCATCAACGGGATTGGCAGGAGGTTCTGAAATTTCATCATCGGTCAAATGCGCCGATAATTGATGCCCAAAAAAATCAAAGTCCACCCAACGTTCCGCCGAACGACCTTCGGTACAACCCAATAAATCCATATAAAAAGCACGAGTCTGATTTAAATCTTTAACTGGAAAAGCAAGATGAAATGGTGTCATGATATTGTTTAGTTTACAGATGCGTCTAATTGTTTTATTAATTTAGTGGCATTATTAAATAATGAACTCCATTTTGAAGTATCAATATGTATATCCAAATGTGTTTCTTTAGTTAGAAACGTTCCCTCAAAGGTAAGGACATAAAAATAAATTTCATCTATTTTGGGCAATGGAAATGAAGAGGTTTTTGTGGTTGTAGAAGAATGAACAATTCCTATTAGGATAAAAAAGAAGACTAGTTCTAAAGTAGCTTTAAGGGGCATAAATGTGAGGCAGTTTAAAATTAAAAAGTCCTAAGTCCAGAAAAATCAATCCCGAATTTCAAAACTCAATCCAGCATTTTGCTGCAAACGATCTAAAAGGGCATCACCTAGTGCTGTCGCGGGCGTTAAGATTCCAC
Organism: Saprospiraceae bacterium; assembly: GCA_020628645.1. Taxonomy (GTDB): domain Bacteria; phylum Bacteroidota; class Bacteroidia; order Chitinophagales; family Saprospiraceae; genus JAHDES01. The sequence continues at coordinate 11,101 of JAHDES010000081.1, read as the reverse complement.
CAATCGCAGGCGTTTTTTCTTTATCTTTAGCTAAGCATACCGCCGATTCACCTAGCATTTTAGAAGTTGAACCATAACCTGGGTCACGATCTCCTTTTACAACGCCATACAATTGACTGCCATTTTCAAATTTACCTAAAAATGCCAATTTAAAATAACCTGATTCTCGTTCTTCACGTGAAGGACCTTCACCCGGTTTGGGCATAAAACGATTCACTACTTTTTTGGTAATCGAATTGGGTTTAGACATCATTACGACACCCATTCCAACCGCCGCCGCCTGTGCTTTAAGCTTGTTGCCAATACCTGCACCGCTAAACATCGCCTCATCATATTGAAAATCTGCTCCATACGGAAAACCATCTAAGGCATGACTTCTTCGTACAATACGTGTATTAATGCCAGCCATCACAAAAGGACTAATCCAAGATTTAAAATCTTCATCAAAGACCACTTTCATCAAGTCTTGCTTATCTTTGCCTTTCTGCGCATCTACAGGATTTAAACTGTATGGATTGAAGAGAATTTTATAAATCGAACGATCTTTTTGGGCTTCTGCCATGATATTATTCATACTCGCATAGGTGCCTCCACTAAAGCCACCTTTCATACCTTTGACCCGCATTTTGATATGCTGACAATAATTGCCTGTACGTTCTTTGGCTTCTTTTTGTAAAAAATAAACACCCATATCCGAAGGGATCGAATCAAAGCCACAAGAATTGACAATACGCGTTCCATTTGCTTTCGCCGTATCGTGATGGGCATCAATCATTCGACGAATCCATTGCGTTTCACCACATAAATCACAATAATCAGTACCATTTTTGACACAAGCTGCGACCAAAGGGGAGCCATATTTTGCATAAGGACCAACGGTACTACAAATCACTTTCGTTTGTGCTACCATTTTATCCAAGGAAGCTTCGTCCATACTATCCGCAATGATGATTGGAATGGCTTCATTGCCTAAATCGGAACGTATTCCTTCTAATTTGGCTTGATTTCGTCCTGCAATGGCCCATTTTAAATCACCATCCACACCATAACGACTCGTATAATATTCTGCTACTAATCTTCCTGTAAAACCAGAAGCTCCCCAAATAATGACATCGTATTGTCTAGACATATCTTTGTTTTTGATTCTTTGACTAATATTATGACTTTATGGAATCTCAAAACGTTTGCCTCTTATTACGAAATTTTCGTAATTCAAGTCTACACATTTTTTATTCCACACAATATATCAAAGAATATCGTTTTTTTAGTTTTTTGAATTTGGTTCTTAGACGTAAATTGTGACTTTATTGAAATTTCAAAACACTTATCTCTCAAAATCATAGATTTATCGAGCTTTCATATTTTTCATTCCACACAATTTGTCTAAGAACGTTGAATTATTTACAATTGGAATATCAATATAACTCTTTATCCTAAAACTTGTTCATTGCCTAAGAACGGTTGTTTGTAAACGCGTTTTCCTGTGGCTTTGTACATCGCATTAGCTACTGCACCGAAAATGGGTGGAAAAGGAGGTTCCCCCATACCAGTTGGATTGATTTCATTTTGAACAAAATGGACATCAATATCCTGAGGAGCTTCACTCATTCGAATCATTCGATAGGTGTCAAAATTTTTCTTTTCAGGAACGCCATCTTTGAAGGTCAATTCCCCATAAAAAGCATTTCCAATGCCATCAGTAATTGCTCCTTCTGCCATATTTCTTGCTGCATCAGGATTGACGACAATACCGCAATCTATCGCACAACAGACTTTATCGACGATCGGTTTGCCATTTTCAATGCTCATATCTAAGACATGCGCCGCATAAGTATTATGACAAAAATAAGCGGAGACGCCACGCGATTTATTCTCTTGATTTTGATTCCAATTCGATTTTTCTTTTACTAATTGTAAAACTCCAGCATAGCGTTCTGCATCATAATCATTCTTTTCTCCAACAGGATTTTGTTTCGCTCGATCCAGTAATTCTAAACGAAAATCAATCGCATCTTGCCCTATTGCTTCTGCTACTTCATCTAAAAAGGATTGTTCGGCACCAGCCATGAAATTAGAGCGTGGCGCGCGAAATGCTCCAATGGTGATATTTGAATCAATTGACCATTCTTCTGCTAGATAATTATCAATAGCGCCCGCAGGAAAACGATCCGCAAATAAAGGACTTTCTGGAATACCTCCTGCCTTTACATGAAAAGCAGTTAGGTTGTTATTCTCATCTAAGGCTGCTCGATAGGTTGCTTGATAAGTAGGACGATAAATGCCATTCGTCATATCATCTTCACGGGTATAAATGAGTTTGATGGGAGCTTTCGCTTTTTGTGAAATCAAGGCTGCTTCTACAATATAATGTCCATAGGCTCTACGTCCAAAACCTCCACCCATTCGAGTCATTTCCATTTGTATATTATCCTCTGAAACACCCAAACTCGTAGCAAGTGTATTGACAATAAAGGACGGAATTTGAATAGGAGCAGCAATATGAACTTTTTCTCCCTCCACATGTGCAAAAGCATTCATGGGTTCCATACAGTTATGGGCCAAGAATGGAGCCGAGTAGGTGCGTTCAATGATTTTTGCTGCTTTCTTAAAGGCAGCTTCTGGATTTCCATCTTTACGCGCAATCGTTCCTTTTTTATTCGTCCACTCATTCATAATCGCGTTATGTTGAGTAGAAGATTCTAAGCCAGCGGGAACGTTTTTAGTATCAATAGTACCGCGAAAGTTTTTCACCTTTTCGGTGTATGCCTCAAAGGGGTGCCATTCTACTTTTAGTTGTTTTTTGGCTTGTAAGACTTCCCAGGTGGAGTTGCCTACAATCGCTACTATCTCAGGAAAAGCATTGGTGTCAAAAAAGGCTTTATCAAAGTCCTCTTTATAACTTTTGATGCTAAAGACATCTTTTATCCCAGGAAGTGTTTTGATCTCATCTGAGTTGATGGATTTCAAGGTCATACCAAATGCAGGAGGATGTTCGATCATCGCAATGAGCATTCCTTCTTTTTGATAATCGATTCCAAACATGGGTTTCCCAGTGACGATTTGTTTACCATCTACATTTTTACGAGACGTACCAATGAGTTTGAAATCTTTGACTTCTTTGAGTTGGACTTCTTTTGGTACGGGAATTTTTGCAGCAGCGGCTGCCATTTCACCATAATGGGCAGATTGACCACTATTTTTATGATGTAAAACGCCTTCTTCCGTACTTACTTCCTCTATTGGAACTTGCCAAGCTTGTGCGGCAGCTTCTCGAAGCATCTGACGAGCCGATGCGCCTACCATACGTAAAGGTTCCCATCTTGACATGATTCCACGACTTCCACCTGTAAATTGTCTACCAAATTTTTCTTTATGATAAGGTGCTTGTTCTACGATTACTTTTTTCCAATCGACATCCAATTCTTCAGCGACCAACATGGGCATAGAGGTACGGACATTTTGACCAAATTCAGGATTGGGAGCAAAGATGGAAATGACGCCATTATCACCAATTTTCAAATAAGAATTAATCTCAAACCATTCTTTAGGCATAGCTAAAACTTCTTCTTCAGGTAGAGATTGACAAGAAGCTAACCAACTGAATCCGAGTACCATTCCACCTCCTGCTAGTGCCGATGATTTTAAAAATTTACGTCTACCAATTGCTGTTTTTATAATTGACATCTTTTGATTTTTTAAGTGAAGAAACCGATGGTAAAAAGGTTTTCAACCTATCTCTGAAGCGGTCTTTATCGCTTTTTTGATACGAGAATAGGTGCCACATCGGCAAATATTACCATTCATGGCAGCATCAATTTCTTTATCTGTAGGATTGGGATTGTCCTTTAATAAAGCCGCTGCACTCATAATCTGTCCTGCTTGACAATAGCCACATTGTGGAACATCATGTTCTAACCATGCTTGTTGTACAGGATGATTTCCATTTTCAGATAATCCCTCAATAGTCGTGATTTTTTTGTCCTTGATTGCAGAAACTGGTAAAATACAAGATCGCATTGCAATTCCATCAAGATGGATTGTACAAGCTCCACATTGAGCAATACCGCAGCCATATTTAGTGCCGAGCATATTTAGATGATCTCTTAATACCCAAAGAATGGGGGTATTTGGATCAAGTTCTACTTGATGATCTTTGCCATTAATATTTAAACTGAAAGTTGCCATAAAGTAAATAATTATGGAGATGAAAGAATTGGAATTGAAATATACAAATCTATTTTAATAGAAAAGTGTTATTTATTAAAAAAGAATAATCATAGATTGAAAAACAAGCGATTTTAGAAAAAAAAGGAGAGTTGCTCTATTATTCAATTCAACTGTCTTACATTCGTAAATAAAATCATCTTGACTTGAATCCAAATCACAACAAACGAATTTTTATTACTGGAGCGACTGGCTTCTTAGGCTCGTATGTGCTACGGCTTTTGGTAGAAAAAGGCTATACGAATATACGTGCCTTGAAACGAGTGACGAGTCGCATGAATTTGGTAGAGGAAATACACGATCAAGTGGAGTGGATCGAAGGGGATATTTTGGATGTCCCTGTTTTAGAAGAGGCATTGGAAGATGTAGATTGGGTCATTCATTGTGCGGCAATGGTTTCTTTTGACCCTCGAAAAGTCAAGAAAATGACTGCAATCAATCATATTGGGACTGCTAATATGGTGAATTTGAGTATTTATCATGGAATTGAGCGATTCATTCATGTAAGTTCGATAGCTGCTCTCGGAAAAAGCGAACAAAAAAATACAATAGATGAAAACGCCAAATGGGAAAATCATCCACATAATAGTGCGTATTCCCTGAGTAAATATCAATCAGAAATGGAAGTGTGGCGTGGAATGGGAGAAGGTTTGAATGTAGCCATTGTAAATCCGTCTGTGATTTTAGGTGCAGGATTTTGGGAAGAAGGGGGCGCTCGATTTTTCAAACAAGTGTGGGAGGGTTTACGTTTTCATACACCTGGGGCGACGGGTTTTGTGGATGTACGCGATTGTGCGAGATTTATTCAGTTGTTATTGGAAAGTGATATTATAAGCGAACGTTTTGTCTTAAATGGAGAAAACCTTCCTTTTCGAGAAGTATTTGATACGATTGCCAACTTAATAGATAAACCTAAACCATCAATTTGTGTAACGCCTTTGATGAAATCTATTGTATGGCGTGTAGAATGGTTGCGTTCTAAATTAACGGGAAAAGCGCCGATGGTGACCAAAGAAACCGCTAATGCTGCGATGCACACCTATGCTTTTGATAATCAAAAATCGCTGGATACATTCGATTTCACTTATACACCAATTTCAAAAACTTTAGCAGATACCAGTATCGTATTCAAAGAAGCACTAAAAGAAAATTTAAAACCTAAAAGTTTATCCTTTCCCAAAGAATCTGCTTTGTCTGCGAAAGGAAACACTTAAATAATCTCCTCGAATTCTTCGGTTTCTTCTAATGGAAATTGCCGTTGCATGGCTTGCATTTGCTGTTGATGCATTTGCTGGAAATTGGAAAGCACATTGGCGATAAATTCCCCATCGACTAATTTTTGTACATCGCCCATTGCCCGTACTTGATCGTTTTCTCGAACCTTATAAATCTGTGCATACAAACCTGATTCAAATTGAACGGACAATTTATTATTCATTTGAAAAACAGTAATTTTTAAACTAGGATGTTCGATGTAACCTATAATTCGCATAAGATTAGTTTTAAAAGGTCGTGGCGCGAATAGTTAGTGTAATAATTTTAGTGAAGATATTCTTCGTGCGCCGACTAAATGAATACTATTTGGCGTAAAAATTTATAATTTCCTCCGTCAAATGTTGATAAAGCTCTTGATAATGTGGAAAACGCTCTAAATTTTTCAAATGTCGTTGAATCGTCGCTTCATCTCCTCGTTTCGCTGGTCCCGTTTGCATCTTTTCAGGAGGATGTTCTTGTACTTTTCGTGCAGTTTCTAGAATAAGTGGTTTTAGGAGATCAAATGGTACCTTTTCTTTTTCGCAAATATCCGTACCAATTTGATAGAGATAATTCGTAAAATTATTCACAAAAACAGCAGCAATATGTAAACTTTCTCGTTCTTTATCAGTGATTTGATAGACTTTAGGACTGAGTCGTTGTGCCAGTTGTTCTAATAAAATACGATCCTTTTTCCGATTGGCATCTACACAAAAAGGAATTTCTTCGAAATTAGCAGTTCGATCTCTGGAAAAAGTTTGAAGCGGATAAAAGACGCCATATCGTTTGGCAAATGGTTTAAAAACCGTAGAAGGCGTTGCCCCAGAAGTATGCACCATTAAAGCTTTTTCTTCAATATTAAGTTGCTTGGCTACTGATCCGATTGCGTCATCATGCACCGCTAAAATATATACATCTGCTTTTTGGATAGCATCTAAATTAGTACAAAAAGGAACGTTTAAAAGCTTCCCTAACTCCTTTGCTTTTTCTTTGGTACGACTAAAGACTTGAATGAGCTCCAATCCACGTTCTACCATTCGCTGTCCCAAATGATAGCCCACATTGCCAGCACCAATCAATACTATTTTTGGAGATGCACTCATCTTTGATAAAAAAAACAACTATTAATTTAAACCTTAATCTCACATCTCACATCTCACATCTCACATTTCTTACACTCTCTGCCTCATTCGAACCACCATCCCCATACCTAAGCCCAACATCATCAAAATAGATCCAATCCACACAAAATTAATCCCTGGAAACTCAATCGCCTCTAATACAATCCAGTCATCACGCATCGCATCAGTCGTAATCATCAGTGGAATGCGCGCTTGGTTCAAATCATGTTCTGCAATGTTCAGTGTCATTTGTCCTGTACTCGGATCAACGTAGGTAAAGCGAAGATGTAAGCCTAATTCTTCAATATATTCTTTCAAATCACCAGGGGCATTAGCTCGAATAATGAACATCGGCATAGCTGTAAAATCTTCCCCGTCTTTGGAACGAATTGCTAAATTAGCCCCTACTGCAATATCCCCTTCTTGGCGCACATAATCAGGATGTTCAGGGTCTTTATTAAAGCGTTGAAATTGAATTTGATGCCCATTAAAGTTGATCGTTTCGCCTTCTTTGAGTAAAATTTGTTGATAACCTAGTTGTTCTTCAGGAATCAATATCTCACGGAGTGATTCTTCTTTTAAGGTTACTTTCATACTTGCTTCTTGGAGCATGGCAGGATAGGTATACAATAGTCCACCTCGTACCACAATCAAAGGTTCAGCTTGATAAACGGTATCTTTTAGTTCATTGGCAACACTCAATTTGATTCCTACTGGAATATCGCCTTGTTCTTTTTCATAATCAGGATGTGAAGGCGTATAATTAATGCCATCTACTGTTACTTCAAAACGTTTAGTGAATACACTATCTTGAATACTTACGGTATCGAATACTTCAAAAGATTCGCCAACTACACCTGTATATTCATAGTAGACCAAACTATCTTCAATGGCTTTTGCTTCCTCTGCATCGCGCTTGGAGGGTGGGAGAGAAGCAATATGAGAGAATATATCTTTATGCAAATAATGTTTAGTTGATGGATTAGACGACGCAAGTTTGGTAAACTTGGTATCAAAGAGCGCATTGGGTTGTAGATTGAATTCTTCTACCACTTTTCCACTCTTAGCATCGAGTCGTTGATAATTGACATCATAAACGCGTGTATTTCCTACAATAGAGTCACTCTCATACGTTACTTTGTAACCACTCATAAACATGGGCATGCCTTTAAAAAGCAATACATTTTTACCCAACCAATCATCTGGAATTAATCCTCTTTGTGCAAATGGATTAGAAGAAATATGTTTTTTATTTAAACCAGAAGCTAAAACGCCTATAATTAATAATCCAAATCCAATATGCGATATCGTAGACGCTCCCACTTTTAGATTACCTTTCAAAAAGAAAATCAAATAATCCAGATTTGAAATCACCGTAAAAATACCTGTAAAACACAACAACCAATATTGCCACGCATTCATGATAATCCATAAACTACACAAATACGTCAGTACTAATGATACGATAAATGCAATTCCTAAATGTTTGAATAAAATATTTTTTGACTTGCTAAAGTTAATAGCTCTATAGCGCATAAAGATTGCTGCACCAGAAAGTAAACCCATAAATACTCCAATCCACAATTGATATTTATTATAATGGGCCACTACATCGGTCGGCGCAGACATATTTAATTCGACTCCAAAAACCTCGGCTATTTTATTATAAACAGGAATGGAAGTGGTATAGGTGATCAAAATGGAAGAAAACAATAAAACCAGTGTTCCAATAAACATCCAAAACTCCCTTGATGCCATACTTTCTTCTTTTTCTGGAACGGGAATCTGTCGACTTCGATAAAAATACAATCCAAACGAAAGAAAGACCAAACTCAAAATGAAGAGCAATAACTGATTCTCCAAGCCCATTTCGGTAAAGGCATGTACAGAAGTATCACCCAACACACCACTTCTCGTCAGCGTGGTAGAGTAGACAATCATAATGAAGGTTAGAATATAAAAAATATAGGTACTTTTAATTGAATGTCCCGTATTTCGAGCAATCAAATTGGTATGAATACCACCGACTAAAATCAACCAAGGTACTAAGGAAGTATTCTCTACAGGGTCCCAAGCCCAATACCCACCAAAACTAAGTGCTTCATAGGCCCACGCGCCTCCCATCAAGATGCCAGTCCCAAGCACTGCTCCCGAAAACAAGGCCCAGGGTAAGGCAGGTTTTAGCCATTCTTTATGTTTGCCTGTCCATAATGCAGCCAGTGCAAAGCAAAAAGGAACAATCGTAGAAGCAAAACCCAAAAATAGAGTAGGAGGGTGAATGGTCATCCAATAATTTTGAAGTAAAGGATTCAATCCATCTGCAAATTCAGCGAGTTGAACGACATAATCGGCTTTATTGAATAAAGGTAAATCGCGTATATCTCGAAATAAGACTAAAGGATTACTCCCTATTTTTTCGCCACCGACATAAATACCCAAAAGCATAGAATTGACGAATATTTCCACTAGCGATAAAATAGCTAATACAGGCGATTCCCATTTTTTTGCAGTAAACATCAAAATCATTCCTAAAACCACATGCCAAAACATCCAGAGGAGGAAGCTTCCTTCTTGTCCTTCCCAAAAAGCAGAAAAGATATATTTAAACGGTAAATCATCGGATACATGCTCAAATACATAGAAATATTCGTAGTACTTGTTAATCATGATGTAGAAAATCGTCCCTATCACCACAAAAACACTCAAGGTATGAATACTAAAGGACCAGCGTCCGATCTTGCGCCATCCATCTTGTTCTAGGGTATCCCTTCGATTAGTTGCAAAGGTATACGCAACACAAGCGAGGATGCTACTCACAAAACCGAGTAGAATAAAGAATTGTCCGATTTTTCCAGGGAGGAGATGTTCTCCAATATATTGGATGGTATCCATAGTTTAACGATCGTCTAGATTATTGTACAAAGGTATTTCTTGGACTTGGTTTTATTGTCAAAATGGGGTAATTATATTGGTAGACTTAGGATTTAGAGACATAGGATTTATGAATTTGTCAGACAAAATACCGAATTCATCAATTTCTTTTTCCGTTCCTCAATTCTCTGGTGTATTTTTGCGTTTCATTTAAAAGATTAAAAACGAACTAATGAATAAACTACTTTTCGCTTTTCTAAGTATTTCCTTATTTGCTACGCTTTCTTGTAATAAAGTAGAGCGCCAATTGGATAAAGATCAAGAAGCCATCGAAGAATATTTAGATGATAATAATTTGGTGGCAGAGCAAACGCCCGAAGGCATCTATTACATCATTACGCAAGATGGAAGTGGATCGGAAAATCCTACCTTGAGTTCAGAAATTACCATCAATTATAAAGGCTTTATGTTGGATGGGACGGTTTTTGACCAATCCCCTGAAAATGATCCCCGTACTTTTCCTTTAGCTGGATTAATCCAGGGTTGGCAAATTGGAATTCCTTTAATTACAACAGGAGGAAGTATTAATTTATACATTCCATCTCGATATGCCTACGGATCGCAAGGGGCTGGAACAATACCAGGGGATACGCCCATTGCTTTTGAAATTGACCTAATTAGTTTCACCAATTAGATTAATTTCGTCCTACGTCAAAAAGTCCTACGTCCTAGGTCTAAAATCGATAATATGAAACGAATCGTCTATCTCATTCTTGTACTCTTAGCCTTTGCACTAGGTATTGGTTTGACCTATCAATGGATGAAGCCACAAGCAGAAATCGTAGAAACGAATTCAACTTTGTTATTAGAGGAGATGAAAAAGGTGTGTAAATTGGTTACGGTAGAGCGAAATTTTAATCAGATTTATAAGGAGAATAACATCCGTAAATTGACTGTATACTTGCCTTTTCCGACTTCCTTATCTTCCACCAAAGAAGCCAGTATTCGCTTAAATGGAAAACTCTTAGTGGGCTATGATTTAGAAAGTGTACGCTTTGATGTAGATTCTGTAGCCAAAATTGTTCGAGTGAGTAACCTTCCAGAGCCTAAGATTTTGGCGATTGATCATGATATCGTCTTTGAAAATTTAGAAGAAGGTTGGTTTAATGGCTTTTCCAAAGAAGATTATACCCAGTTGAGTAAAAACGCGAAAGAAGAAATCAAGAATCGAATGGCTACGCCTGAACTTTTAGATGAAGTGCGCCAAGAAGGCAATCATTTACTCGATATTCTCCAATTGATGGTGGAAAATGCGGGCTGGCAGTTTGAAACCAATCAAACACCTGAGGATATTTTAAAAAACTAGCATAGCCTAACTAAACGACTAATTTAAACTAAAAAATCCTTGTAAGTCAATTGATTTACAAGGATTTAGTGTTAAGTTGTGATCCCGACAGGATTCGAACCTGTGGCCTGCTGATTAGAAGTCAGCTGCTCTATCCAGCTGAGCTACGGGACCAATTGTTCCGCAAAAATAGAAATTTACCCTTAAAAAAAAGCTTTTCTTTCTATTTTTATAAGGGTTTTCTCATAAAAAAGTTTGAAACAAAAAAGGCAAGAAAAGAATTTTT
>JAHDES010000003.1 GCA_020628645.1 Saprospiraceae bacterium | reverse complement strand
CTTTGATAACAGGACATCTCTTTGCACAAGAAATAGAAAATCTAGCTATTGGAGACTGGGAATCTCATCTACCTTATCATTATTTTTCCTATTTAACACAGAGCGAAACCACTTTGTATTGTGCTACGCCTTGGTCGTTAATGCTCTTGGATAAAGAAGAAAATTCTGTACAATATCTTTCCAAAATAAATGGTCTAAGTAATACAGGAATGGGAGTAATAAAATATAATGCGCCCAATGATATTTTGATCGTGACCTACTCTAATAGTATTTTTGATTTATTAACTCCAGATGGGAATTTCACGATAGAAGACATTAAAACAGATGGTAACTTCTTTGATCGATCCATCAATGATATTTATTTTCACAAAGAAGATTTTGCCTATTTTTCAACAGGTTTTGGTATCTCAAAATTTGATTTAATTAATCGTCGCTTTGTATTTACATTAGATCTGGGTATTCCTGTAGAATCCATTACTATTTTTGAAGGAACAATTTATGCTGCTACAGAAGAAGGTATTTATATTGCGCCTGATGATGATGATTTAAATTTACAAGATTTTTCCAATTGGCGATTGTTAGATGTAGATGATGGTTTTCCAGGGGCATATGGAAGTAGTCAAATTGTAAGCTTCCAAAATCAACTCTTCTTTAATTTAGATGATGACTTATATCGCCTAGAAAATGGAGTTCCTGAACTAGTTTATGAGAATAATGAAAATCTAAGTGTTCAATATTTAACAGCAGAAGGACGAGGACTAATTTTAGGATTATATTGTGGCACTTCTTGTAATGGAAAGGCATTGTATTTTGATGAAAATTTACAAGCCAATCCTATAGGAAGTCCTTGTTTAAATCGTCCTAGATATGCACTTGAAGATTCATCTGGACGAATATGGTTTGTTGATAATTGGTCTGGCTTACGAGAAACGAACAATTATGCCAATCCATGTCAATCCACTTTATTTAATTCCCCAGTTACACAAAACAATAGTGATATAGCTGTACGAGGAGATCGCTTGTATATTGCTTCTGGTGGGGTAGATGCTATTGGTAATTCTATAGAAAGAAGTGATGGTGTTTTTATCAAAAATGGCCCAGATTGGTCGGTGATTAATCGTTGGAATACGCCCATTTTAGAACAAACACAAGCTAATGTAGATTTCTATAAAATAGCATTACATCCTGAAAATGAAAAAGTTTATTTTGGGACTTATTATGGTGGCTTGGTCGAGCATGACGGCGAAACCACTACGGTGTACAATGATCAAAATTCAAGTCTTCAAGGGGCGGTGGGTGATGAAGCGCGTGAACGCGTTAGCGGTCTAGCTTTTGATAGTAATAATCATCTTTGGATGAGTAATCACTCGGCAATGCGTCCTATTTCTGTCTTTAAAAATGACGGCACTTGGCAAAATTTTAGTGTTCCCTCAAATACAGGTTTGCGTCATCTAATTGTAGATGGGAACAATACCAAATGGATGGCTATTGATGGGAGTGGGCAAGGTATTTTGGTTTTTGATGATGGCGGAACATTAGAAGATATAAGTGATGATCGATATAAAATCATTTCAGAAAGTAATTCAGAATTACCGAGTAATGAGGTGCTTTCTTTAACTGCTGATTTGGATGGTGATATCTGGATTGGAACTACAAATGGTATTGGCGTGGTACAGTGTGGTACAGGTATTATAGAAGGTATTTGTGGTGTAAATAAACCAATCGTAGAAGAAAATAGCATTGATGATGAAAATGCCTATCTCCTTGAAGGAGAAACCGTAACAGCAATAGCAGTAGATGGTGCAAATCGGAAATGGTGTGGTACAACTAATGGTGTATTTGTCATTTCTGAAGATGGAAAAGAACAAGTTGCTTTTTTTAATCAAGAAAACAGTGATTTATTTGATAATACAATCATTGCTATAGAAATTAATGGTGAAAATGGAGAAGTCTTCATTGGTACAAACAAAGGAGTGCTTTCTTATCGCTCGGATGCCATTACAGGGACACCACAAAACAGGATAGATGCCTATGCTTTCCCTAATCCTGTACGCCCTGAATATGAAGGACCTATTGCAATCAAAGGGCTTGCTGAAAATGCAGATGTAAAAATTACAGACATTAATGGGCAACTTATTTACGAGACGCAGGCATTAGGTGGACAAGCCATTTGGAATGGTCGTGATTATAATGGCAGGCGTGCAGCGACTGGCGTTTATTTAGTCTTTAGTACGAGCCGAGGTTTAGGAACACCTGATGCAATTGTGACGAAAATACTGGTGATGAATTAATTTTTTGGCGGTGTATCAAATTAATGCTAAGGGAACAACTTGAACAAAATACTAATTTTGTATCTACTAAAATTCAAGATTATACACTTACATTGTCCAAGTTTTTATAGTATAACTATAAAAAAGAATGGTTATACGCTGGGAGGTTTATCAAAGTATAATTCCTGCTCATCAACACAAGGTAGATAAATAGTTGACTTTTTATATTAAGAGATTTAATACTACTATAAGAGCTAGGGTAAGTCGATTAGTCAGAAAATTGCTTTCTTTTTCTAAACTAGATAAATGGCATAATTTAGAACTATTGGAGCATTACATTTGACGCACTGCCCCAAAAAGGTATTTCTGTCATATTCAGATAAAAATTTCGCAAACTGAACTCTTTTCTACTTTTTGCGTTTTCTATTTTAGCGAATTTTCACTAAATTGAGATATTAATTTTTATAATCTGAAAAATACATAAATATGGCGGATCAATATACAAGTATGGAAAACCTGCGTTTCCTGCTTCACGATGTTCATCAAGTGAGTGATATACTGGATCATGAGCGATTTGTAGACTATGATGTAGATGGTATCAATATCATGCTCGATGCAGCAAAAGATGTAGCAGACAAGGAATTATTTCCTTACTTCGCAGAAATGGATGAAAAACCTGTACGTTATGAAGATGGAAAAGTAATCGTTCATCCACAAATTAAGCGTTTCATTGAAGTTGGTGCAGAAAATGGATGGATTGGTAGCTGGTTCGATTATGATCAAGGAGGAATGCAAATGCCTCAAATGCTCTATGGTTCTATTTTTCATATCTTGGATAGTGCTAATAATAATGTAGCAGGATATATTGGTTTAACTTCTGGAGCAGCAAATCTTATCCGTAATTTTGGTTCTCAAGAACTATATGACACCTACGTTCCTAATATGCTCGCAGGAAAATGGATGGGTACCATGGCACTAACCGAACCACAAGCGGGTAGTTCTCTTTCTGATATTAAAACAACCGCTTATCCTCAAGCGGATGGTTCTTATAAAATCAAAGGACAAAAAATCTTTATCTCTGGTGGCGATCACCAATATGCCGATAATTTTGTGCATTTAACTCTAGCTCGTATTGAAGGGGCACCTCAAGGCACAAAAGGTATTTCCCTATTTGTCGTTCCTAAAAATTTGCCAAGTGGAGAATATAATGATGTCTTTACAGCTGGAGATTTCCAAAAGATGGGGCAAAAAGGCTATGCGACTACCCACTTAGTTTATGGCGAAAATGATAATTGTACAGGTTGGTTAGTTGGAAAACCACACAATGGTTTGCGTTACATGTTTCAAATGATGAATGAAGCGCGCCTGTCTGTAGGTTCGAGTGCAACAGCAGTAGCTACAGCAGCCTATCATGCGAGTTTACAATATGCAAAAGAACGCCCTCAAGGTCGTCCTTTAACTTCTTCTGGTAAGAAAAATGTAGATAAAGGACAAACCTTTATTATTAATCACCCTGATGTACGCCGTATGTTGCTATTGCAAAAGGCAGTAGTAGAAGGTGCGCATAGTTTATTGTTAGAATGTGCAAAAATTGGTGATTTAGAAAGTATGACCGAAGGAGAAGAGCATGATAATCTTCATCTCTTATTAGAAATTTTAACTCCGATAGCAAAGACTTATCCATCAGAAATGGGACGGATTTCTATTTCAAATGGATTACAAATTTTAGGTGGTTATGGTTTCTGTACCGATTTCCCATTACAACAGTATTATCGAGATATACGCATCATGTCCTTATATGAAGGTACAACAGGTATTCAATCTTTAGATTTATTAGGTCGTAAAGTAACCATGCAAGGCGGTAAGGCTCTTCAACTCCTAATGGCAGAGATGACCAAAACTATTCAAGAGGCAACTACTTTTGATGATTTGAAAAAGTATGCGAATATTTTGACCGAGAAATTAGAATTAACACAACAGGTCTTACAATATCTATTGAAATTTGCGATGGAAGGCGATTACAGTCGTTTCTTAGCAGATGCAACGATGTTTATGGAATATGCAAGTACTTTAGTAATTGCATGGCAGTGGCTAAAACAAGCAATCGTAGCGAAAAAAGCATTAGTTACGGGTAATATGACTTTTGACTCGACTTTCTATGAAAGTAAAATTCATACCATGAAATTCTTCTTTAAGTATGAAGTACCAAAAACTTCTGGGCTTTCTCAGATTTTGATGGATGATGAAGTGTTAACGATCGTAGAAGAAAAAGAATTGATTGTCTAAGGCACGCGGAGAAAATAAATTTACTTTCCTTGAAATAGCGAAAATCATAAGTCATTGAAAATGAAGTTGATTGAGCTAATTCGAGGAATCAAGAATGTAAATTTATTCGTGCCCCACTATTAAGACAGGTAAATTACCATCTTTCTCTATAAAAAACAGCCTTCTATTCATGTTGAGTAGAAGGCTGTTCTATTTGAAGAAACGGGAGTTTTATAACTCTTCTTCTTCTTTTGGCAGACTGAAATTCATATTAAAACCAATTCCTTGTTGATTTTTATGCGGATCGTCATCGTCATCGTAATCTTCCCAATTAGTAATTTCCTTCATGAACTCTTCCATATGACGTACTAAAAAAGGTGTTTTAATCTCTTCAGGACGATAAATACCGATTGCTTTTGGAGGTTGTGGTTGTCCAAGTCCTTCTATAACAGGATAATTAATCAGAACAATAAGTTTCCCATTAAATAATTGTTGATAAACTAAAGATCCATTGTTTTTTAATAAATCTCGACGAATATCATCGCTAACTTTTTGGAAAAGTCCACTTTTTACATCACCTAAGGAAAGGACAATAGCATCTAAATTTTCTACTTCTGATTTTAGTTCAATTTCTGCATTAAGACCGGTTTGGTCAACCATTTCTTGTAGGCTATTTTTTATTTCTTCACATAGGCCATCTTTCCATGCCTTACGATAATCAAGGGTGTTTTTTAAAACACTTTGATATTGACGGACTTTTGATTTTAAATTAGCTAGATTATCCATAATTATTTTTTACGATCAAATCAAATGAAAATAATGGAGTAATACTTCTCCTGCTTCTTTAGCTGTTTTACCAAAGGTAAAAATACCTTCTTGATGTCCAGCCATACAAAGGATTTTTTTTTCTAAAACTATTCCATTTTTAAATAATCGTTGCATTTCATACGCCATTTCGGGAGTACCATACGCGACAGATTGAGCCGTAGTAGGTAATTTCCAAAGATAAGTTTTCCACATGTTTAAATGATGAATGTGGAATACATATTGAATATCTGGAAGATCAGCATAAAAAACGGCATGAGTCATAGCTTCAGAGGAAGCTTTGGTTTTACCTATACATTGTACTTGATTTCTTTTGAAATCAAAATGAGTGACTAAAGCATAATGTTGAGTGTTTAGATTAGGTATACTTCCTGTCTGCGTTCCACTAATGATAAATTGATTGTTATCCAGTCTACAACTCACATTACCAAAGCCAATACCATTTTCATACATTCCAATTAATCCCAATTGATAAAGACGTTGTCGCCATTTATTTAAACATTCAATCTGCTGTTCCTGAATTGCATTTTCCTTGTTCCAGTCACAATGATATTTGATATAGCCTTCATCAATCATGATTGTTGATTTTGGCCAAATAATTCAAGTAAACCTTCCTCACTTGCTGCACAAACGCCTTTTTCGGTGATTAAACCTGTAACTAAATGAGCAGGGGTAACATCAAAGGCATAATTCACCGCAGGGCTAGTAGAGGGAGTAAGTAAGACTTGTTTAATCGAATTTTGATGCTGCCCAGCAATATATTTGACTTCGCTTTCGCCACGTTTTTCGATTGGAATTTCTTTTAAGCCATCTTCAATTGACCAATCTATAGTAGAGGAAGGAAGCGCGACATAAAAAGGGACATTATTATCTTTTGCGGCTAATGCTTTAAGGTACGTACCAATTTTATTGGCTACATCGCCCTTTCGTGTTGTACGATCTGTGCCAACCAAAACCATATCTACCATGCCATGCTGCATTAAATGTCCACCCACATTATCAGGAATGACCGTATGTGGAATTCCATGTTGCCCAAGTTCATAAGCAGTTAATCGCGCACCTTGGTTGCGTGGGCGAGTTTCGTCTACCCAAACATGTACTTTTATGCCTCTATCATGAGCCAAATAAATAGGAGAAGTCGCTGTTCCGTAATCTACACATGCCAACCAACCTGCATTGCAGTGTGTTAAAATATTAATTACTTCCCCATTTTTTTGAGCAGACAGGTTTTTAATTAAGGGTAAACCTTGTTGACCAATCTGAAAACAACGCTCAATACTTTCTTTTTTTAGTTGTTCGGCTTTTTGTAAGGCTAATTTGATTTTTTCTTGCCGATTCTCAGTCGTTTTAATGGTTTCAAAAAGTTGATCCACTGCCCAAGCCAGATTGACGGCAGTAGGGCGCGTACTTTTTAAATGATTAGCCGCCTTTTCTACATAATCATCAAATAAAAAACCTTGAGGAGCTTCCAGACAAGCCAAATACATACCATAAGCTGCCGTTACGCCTATTAAAGGTGCGCCTCGAAGATGCATTTCTTTGATGGCTTGTGCGACTGCTTCAACGGAAGATAAATCTTCTATAATGAATTGATGTGGTAAATGGCGTTGGTCGATGATTTGAACGCAAGTTGGATCATCTTCCTTTAGCCAAATGGATTGAAAATGCTGTTGATTGATTTTCATAAATATAATGAACTATAGAGAAGTATTAAATACAAACGATTATCCTTAAATAGCAACAAAATAATATATAATTTGCAAATATTATAAAGGAATTCAACGTATTATCTTTGTTTGCAACATTTAAAATTCATACTTTTATGTTGATAAAAACATTTGAAAACTTTTTAAAAATTCAAAAGCAATGAAGAATTTTCTTTTCTTTTCTTTTCTTTTCTTTGACCTTCTACTCTTGTAACAAAAATGAAAGTTCTGATTTAAGACAACAGAACAACCAACCATTAGTTAAGTTAGAAAAAGACAACCAACCATTTTTACATAGTGAGGGATACCTCATTTTCGATTGTGAAGAAAAATTTACTGAATTTCTTAGTACCAAAAGCCAGAATCAAGACAACCCACTTATAGTCGATCAACAATATGGGTACAAGTCTTATTTAAACAATGTTAATGCACTTTCTACAAACAATGAACTACTAGAAGACGAATATTTATCTGCTACCTTAAATGAACATGGTGTTGTCGGTGTTGCTAATTATACTTTTAAATTACTACCTGCTTCAGAAGAAGTATTTGCTATCAAGCATCTAGATCGATCATTGAATGACATCAGACAATTTGTACTTGCAACAGATGCGGATGACTTACCTAAAGGAGCTATGATATTTTCTTTTGAAGATGACGTATTTGGACTAATAGATGATAATACTAGTTGTGAACCTATTCCAAGGTGTGGAGACGATTGTGTAAGAGGAGAGCAAGATAAAAAAGAAAAAAACCTTATTGTATAGATGATGATACTGATGAAGAGTTTAAGTACTATTTGAGATTGAAATATAGAAAGTTTGGAATCACAGAACGTCTCTGGATTAAATGGAAAAATGAATGTTATAAAAATTGTGAACAGAACTATTTTCATAAAGCAAAAATTACATATCATGGTTTTATACGTCGTAAATGTAAAACTATCGAAGAAGTTCGTGATGTAACGAGTGGTACTTTTTTCCCAGGATTTCATAGAATAGATATTTATCGAGCTACTCGATGTTTGAGCGAGGTTGATGTAATAGTTGACTTTGAAGCGACAGATTTATGCAGACCTGCTGCATTATTTCCCTCAAATCTTAACTTAAAAGTATTTTTAAAATTAGGCTATTAGTTCTTACTAAAAAATCAATCAGTAGTAATGTCACAACTTCCTTACTACTGGTTGATTTCACAATTTTTAATTTAATATTTATCTCTATGCATTTTCTCTTTATTAGAAAAATAATAAGCCTTATTATTTTTTCATCTTTATATTATTCGGGTTTTAGTCAAAGCCTAGAACTCAATGCAACACTAGGTTTTTCTTATGGAATAAATAAGCAGGTGTCTGCCCAACCTTATTCTACTCAATTTACTGCTTTTTCAGAGGTAGGACCAATGTCAGGTGGAGCAATTCGCTGGAACATTAACGAGAAAAACGATTTCTTAGAACTATTTGCTTTAAGTATGGGTGAATGGACAGGTGCAAGAGTGAAAATAGGTGGCTACCGAGCCACTAAAAGTAGTGGGAATATCGACTACAGTTATGGATTAGCTTACGGACAGCAAATCTCATTTTTCAGAATACCCAAATTATTTTTTAGTATTGGTGTCGGAACAGAATACGTTGTTAGAGGACGAGGTTTTCCTCGCACTTCATTAGGATTGAATGGAGTTACACTTCTAGATATAGAGGCTTTTGATTCTCTACAACCCTTCGGTTATGTTACACTAGGAAAAGATTTTTCATGGAAGCGACATCATATTCGTGTCCAACTGAGAGGTCGAGTAGGATTTAAGTATAATCAATTTTATTATTTTCAAACTAATGCAATTGATGGTGTTTTACATGAAATGGTAGTAGCAAAAAAAGGAGATATTATTTCCTTATCCATATCCTATGGCTTTGAAGTATTACGATTTAACTAAGGAATGATTCAAGAATAAATTTATATTCTTCTACTTGTTCTTTTTTCTTTCTACTGCGTTGAAAAGCCTCGCCATAGCTGGGCTATGTCTACATTTTCGCCTTGTATAAAGTAAAAAATAACTACGCATAAAAACGCAATTTATTTTTGCACCATTCCTAGGCATTTGTCTTTTCAATAATTTCTTCAATCTTTTTTTCATCAACTGCCCCTAAAGTAAAGGTCTCCAGTTTATAAAGCGGTAAATCAGCAACAATCGCTTTAAAAAAGGATTCTGCTTTATGGGCATTTTCGGCATCAGAATGATCGGTGCCAGCTAGAAAAATTGCCATCATTTGTTCCATAATAGGACGTACATGTGCTTCTCCTTTTGGATGTGCTGCGTATTCTTTAATGGTTGAATAACGATTTAGTTGAGGAAGAGGATGATTCGTTTCTGTTAAATGAATAGTACTACTTTGGCGTATATCTTGTGAAGAACGACCAATTAACAGTTGGAATTCACCTTTTTCTGCTGTCCAAGTATGAAGATTGGTATTATAATAAGCAAATGCACGATAATCCAAAGAGAAGGTAATGTTTTTTGTTTCTCCAACTGCCAAGTCTATTTTTTGGAATGCTTTCAATTCTTTTTCAGGACGAATAACAGTTGAGATAGCATCTTTTATATAAAGCTGAACGACTTCTTTTGCATCCATTTTTCCTGTATTGGTAATGTCAATGGAGACCTCTATTTGATCTTGATCCGAGAATTCAGGTTTATCTATTTGGAGATTGGAATATTCAAATGTAGTGTACGAAAGTCCATGGCCAAAAGGAAATTGGGGTGGAATTTGTTTTTTTTCATAATAACGATAACCCGAAAAAATCCCTTCCCCATAATATACTTTACCATGTTCTCCTCCAAAGCTCAAGAAGGAAGGATTGTCACTTATTTTGGTAGGAAAGGTTTCAGCTAATTTTCCAGAAGGAGAATATTTACCCACCAATAAGTCTGCTATTGCTTGCCCTCCTGCTTGTCCCAATAACCAACTTTCTACAATTGCTTTCGCATGATGTGCCCATGGCATTCGTACAGCAGAACCATTCGTCAAAATCACCACCACATTTTTTTGAACGGCAGCAATTTGTCTAATCAATACTGCATGGTTTTTAGGAATATCAATATGTGTTCGATCAAAACCTTCAGATTCATAATGATCAGGTAATCCAACAAAAAGAAGGGCGACATCTGCATCTGTTGCAATGCGTTGTGCTTGATTGATAATCGTTTCATCTACAGCATCATCTAAGGGATAGCCATCGGCATATTGGATTTGGTCATTTGGAAACAATGTTTGTAAATGATCTAAGGCGCATTCCACTTGTGTGGGATTGACTTGCGAACTACCTCCTCCTTGAAAACGAGGCTTTTTGGCAAATTGACCAATGACAGCTATTTTTTGATTAATGTTTAGTGGAAGGCAATTTTGCTCATTTTTTAATAAAGTGATGCATTCCTGTGCAGTTTGAAGAGCGATTTGATGATGTGCTTCTTTATTAAATATTGGATTTGTCTGTTTGTAATCATTTGCTTTTAGAAATACGGTTAATAAATCTGCAACGATTTCATCCAATCTAGCCTCTTTTAATGCTCCATTTTGAACAGCAGCAATAATTCTTTTATCATTAATACCTCCATTTCCAGGCATTTCAAAATGTAAACCTGCTTTTATTCCCTCCACTCGATCATGAACCGCCCCCCAGTCTGAAATCACAAAACCTTCAAAGCCCCATTTCTCTTTTAAAATATGATGCAATAATTCTTTATGTTCAGAAGCATAAACGCCATTGATTTGATTGTAAGCACACATAATACTCCAAGGTTGGGCTTTTTTTACAGCAATTTCAAAAGCTGGTAAATAAATCTCTTGTAGTGCCCGTTCATCTAAAATGGAATTATTATTCATGCGCTCAAATTCCTGGTTGTTTGCCGTGAAATGTTTGAGTGTCGCGCCTACACCTTGACTTTGTATTCCATTGACAAATGCAGCTGCTAATTCTCCTGAAAGGATGGGATCTTCAGAATAGTATTCAAAATTTCGCCCCCCCAGAGGAGAACGTTTCATATTTATACCAGGCCCTAATAAAAGCTGTACACCTTGAGCTTGTGCTTCTTTTCCTAGCGTTTCGCCAATCTTATACAACAAATCTACATTCCAGCTTGCCCCTAAAGCAGAAGCAGTAGGAAAACAAGTGGCGGGCATACTATGTCCAAAACCATCTGCTTGTTCGCGACGCAAACCATGAGGCCCATCACACATAAATATAGCAGGAATACCAAGGCGATCAATTGGTTTACTTGTCCAGTTATCTTTACCAGAACATAGGGCAGCTTTTTCTTCAAGTGTAAGTTGCTGTAGGAGTGATTGAATTTTTTCTTGCATAGCGAAAGCGTCAATTTTAAGCTATAAAGGTAAACGTTAAAGCTATATTCACATAAAAAAATAGAGCAATAGAAGAGTTTATCTTATCTTTCTTCTTTTTAAAGATCAAACATGTATTACTTCATCGTCAATCCTGTCGCACAACAAGGTAAAGCTCGTCAAAAATGGGAACAATACCTTCCTCTTTTAAAAAAGGAATTGGGTAATATTGATTTTGATTATACACAACATAAAGGGCATGCAACGATTCTTTGTCAAGAGGCTATTCAAAAAGGTTATCGAACAATCATCGCTGTAGGCGGAGATGGAACACTTCATGAAGTGATTAATGGCACGATGCAACAATCTTTTATTGCTACTTCTGAGATCACTCATTTTATTTTGCCACTCGGAACGGGAAACGATTGGATTAAGACACAACAAATTCCTAGAAAAATCATTCCTTGGATACAGAAAGTTAAAACTGCAAATACTCATTTTCACGATATTGGAAAAATAGAATATCAAGACGAAAAGAGTTCCAAAACACATTATTTCATCAATGTAGCGGGTATGGCATATGATGGCTATGTAGGTAAGGTGATTCACGAAACGCCATCTGCTGTAAAAAGTAAATGGCTTTATTTGTACGAAGCAGTACGACTGTTATTTACCTACCAGCCAACTCTAGTGACTGTTTTTGTAAATGAACGAGACATTACTAATGCCTTTTATTTGATTAATATTGGTATTGCTAAATTTTCAGGAGGAGGCATGCAGTTAGTACCTTATGGAGAAGCGAATAATGGATTATTTTCTGTTACATTAGTTAAAAAAATGTCTAAATGGCGAGCTTTAGCGAGTATTCCATCTCTTTTTAATGGTAAACTCGATCAACATTCTTTAGCAGAAACATTTCAAACGGAGGAAATAAATATTACAGCACCTACGCCAAACTATTTGGAAGCAGATGGGGAATATTTGGGGACAACTCCTGTTAACATAAGAATTATCCCCAAAGCGATAAAGATCATTCATTAGATTAAGTAGCAGGAGCCGTAGAAAGTACTCGCTGTGTAAAATCTGCCACTGTGTAATTTCCTTGTGGAGCATTTGCGCCGCCTAAAGCAGCTCGTATTTCCATTAAAGTAATGCCCAACATATTCAAACCAGTTCCATCATTATTATCGCTCCAATGACGGTCTCGACCAGCTTTAGCATTATGTTCTAATAAATAAGCATTGCCTGTTGCCAATAATCCAGTTTTGAAAGCTGGCAGATTAAATTTCTGTTGTAATACCGTCATCATGGCTCCTTCACGTCCTAAACCCGCATAAGAGTAGTCAGGATTAGACAACTGCTTTTTAATATGAAAGGCTTCTGCTCCTGTTTTGGCATTTTCAAATTGTGTTCTTGCATTGGCATCATTCCACCATTTTGTACATTGAAAGGCAGCTTCAGCATTATGAAAAGTAGCCGTTATAGAATTGATGGTCACCGAAAATTGGCAATCATAGAAATTTCCAAGAAATGGTGCTTGATATACATTATCCCAAGGTTCATTATATCCGGGATAATAGAAGGCCACTAAATTATAAGATTGATTATTAATCGTTACAGTTTGAGGTTGAGGAGTAGATAAGGAATAAGTGTTTGGGCTACTTAATACAGTGCCATATTCAGCAGCATATTTTGAAAGCGTGGATTGAATGAGTACGTTTATTCTGGGCGTTAAATGAGCTACACCTCCCCCTACAGCATAATGTGGTTTTGAATTTTGATTCATCCAACCTAAAACATACCATCCTTTTAGGATTAAATTTTTGATATGTTCCAAATCATTTTGCACTACTTCTAAATGCGTTTTTCCACCATAATCAGTATAGGTCATAGTCGTGATAGGTGCTATCTCCATTACTCGTTGTAGATCACTATATTGATTACCCATCAAAGATTCCATATTGCGCATTACATCAGCTTGATTAGCTCCAGAGGTATGGGTGTCCCAGCCACCACTAGCATAAGTTGCTCTAATTTTTTCAGTTTGTCCAAAATTAGCTGAATACGTAATTGCAACTCCTTTTACACCTTGACTAATTAATTGACGCGCTTTGTCTAAAATTTGCGTGGCTTGAATTTTATTTGGAACGGAATGCCCTTGAGGAGTTTGATAAGGAAGATAAAAATTAATAAATTTTCCCATGAGGTTTTATTTTTAAGGGTTTGATAAAAAAGAATAGCTCAAAGATAGCACTATTTCTTACTTGGTTTTAACAGACTTTTTACTCAGTTTTTTAACTACGTATAAATACCTGAATTTGAGATTGTCCTCTCATTTGTCAACTACTAGCGATTTATATCTCTAAGACCTATCTAGCTAGTATTGTAAATTTGTATTTTTGAAAAACTTTTTTCCACCAATACTATCCTAAATATGAAAAAGTACTATTTATTTTTATTCGTTTTTATCTGTTTAATTTTTTCAAATTGCCAATCACTTAAAGAAGAATTACAAAGAAAAGATAAAAGCCCTTCAGCAGCTTATGAAGCATTAAATATGCTTGGACATGCACGTACGTACCCCAATACGCAAATGCCTGATAAAGCACATTTTGCTGCTTGGAAAAAAGTGAAGCCTATGATGGAGGAAGAAAAAACAAAATCAAATACTGACCCTTGGGAATCTATGGGTCCCCATAATCGGGCAGGGCGTACGCTAGCATTGGTGTTCAATCCTCAAAATCCTAATACGCTTTATGCTGGATCAGCAAGTGGTGGATTATGGCGGAGCTATACTGCTGGAAAAGGAGTAAATGCTTGGGAGCGAGTGGATATTGATTTACCTGTTTTAGCGGTTAGTAGTATTGCTTTTGCAGCTAATGATTCCATGACAATGTACATTGGTACAGGAGAGGTTTACAATTATGTACAAGCAGGTACAGGTGCAGCTGATCGTCGAACGAGAGGAACCTATGGAATTGGTGTATTAAAATCAACAGACGGTGGAACAACATGGACAAAAAGCTTAGATTGGTCATATGCTCAAAATAGAGGTATCTGGTCGGTAGAAGTTCATCCTCAAAATCCTGATATCGTTTATGCAGGAACTACACATGGTGTCTATAAATCAATAGATGCTGGTGCAAATTGGAATCAAGTACTGGATAATCCAATGGTAATGGACTTAATTATTCATCCGAATGAACCTGATCGTATTTTAGTGGGTTGTGGAAATTTAGGTAGTGAAAATCAAGGGATGTATTATACACATGATGGTGGTTTGAATTGGATACCTATAGTTCCTCTAGGTGTCAATCCTAACTTTCAAGGGAAAATACAATTGGCTTACGCGCCTTCCAATCCCGATATTGTCTATGCAAGTATAGGAAATGGATTTTGGTTTGATGATGGTGCTACTTGGTTAGTACGAAATGAAAATTTTGGATTGGGTGATTGGGAATTAAAAAATACAATTGATTACTCTAGATGGCAAGGTTGGTTTGCACATGATGTCGCCGTGAGTCCGAATAATCCAGATGTTATAACTTGTGTAGGAATAGAAGTGTGGCGTTCTACCAATGCAGGTGAAACCCTAACAAGAATTACTTCTGGTGGCACAGGCTTTTCTAATCCTGAAATTGGTGGACCAGACGGCAACTCAGATTATGTTCATTCGGATGCTCATGATGTGATTTATCATCCTACTGACCCCAATCGGGTATTTGTGGCATCAGATGGTGGCATTTCAGAATCGGAAAATGGTGGTTTGACTTATCATGGACGTAATGGTCGTTATCAATCCGTTCAATTTTATAATGGTTTTTCAAATTCCTATCAAGATTCTACACTTGCTTTAGGTGGATTACAGGATAACAATACCATTATCTGGAATGGAGATAAAACATGGCAAACCAAAGTTGGAGGAGATGGTTCTTGGACAGGAATCAATGTACAAAATGATAATATGGTGTATGCCTCTTCACAATTTTTAAATATTGCCCGTTCACAAGATGGAGGACAAAATTTTCCCTTTTTCATTTCGCCAGATATAGGGAATGAAAATGTAGCATTCATCGCACCTTATGTAGTAGCACAAAATGACCCAAGGATTTTATATGCAGGTGCAGAACGTATTTATAAATCGACAAATCAAGGTGATTTTTGGCAGCCTACTAATAGCGGTGCTGTTTTAGATGGCAATCCTGCTTTTTGTATGGAAGTCGCCCCCTCCAATGATAATGTCGTTTATGTAGGAACAGCTCCAGTTGATACTAGAGGAAATATTTTTGTTACCCTAAATGGAGGAGTAACATGGGCAAATATCACTCAAAATCTTCCTGATCGTTATCCAACAGATGTAACCGTTGATCCCAATGATGAGGCAACAGCTTATGTCGTTTTTTCAGGTTTTGAAACAAGTCACGTTTTTAAAACCCAAAATTATGGATCTTCTTGGCAAGATATATCAGGCGATTTACCCGATGTTCCGACTAATGCTGTCATTGTTGATCCATACAATTCAGGTCATATCTATGTAGGCAATGATATAGGAATTTTTGTTTCAACTGATGGTGGTGCAACTTGGGAAGCATTTCAAGATGGATTACCTCCTGCAGTTTTGGTATTTGATTTAAAAATATCACCAAGCAATCGAAAATTACGTGTAGCAACACATGGAAATGGGGCTTTTCAGCGTGATTTAATCGAACAAGAAGACATGTCAGTAGCTACTCAAGAATTAGATCCACAAATTGCAGTCATTAAGGTTTTTCCAAATCCCACAACAGACTTTATCAATTTATCTATTGAACTAAAACAAGAAAAACTGACTTCAATTCGCATCTTTAATCTAGAAGGAAAAATAGTACATACTATTAATAATTTAAATAGTAATCCGCAGCAGAATCATCTTATTCCTGTAAAAGAATGGGTGGCTGGACAATATTTTTGTCATTTTGAATTGGAGAAATACACCTTGACTAAGTCCTTTATCGTAATAAAGTAAATTGTCCAAAAAATCAATTTAATAAGGGGCTTTTCAACAGTATTTTATGATTTTTTTTGAACTAAAATTCAAATTGACCTTGATAGGAGAAGTTTCTTAACTTCTCCTAAGTGTATCTATCGAGTTTCCTAACTCGTAAGGTGAAATTTGATGAATTATTTTATATGGTTGTTGATTAATTAACATTTCTCAAACAAAGCGATCTTTTTCCTGTTTTCTTTTAAAAATACATCTAATGGCAACTGTACTTATTGCTGGTGGAACAGGATTAATAGGAAAAAGACTGAGTTTCTTACTCTCTGAAAAAGGCTATACCGTAATTCATTTAAGTCGAAAAGAAAATTTGAAGGCACAATATCCTGCCTATGCATGGGATATTAATGCGCAAACGATAAGTGAAGAAGCGATCCAACAGGCAGATTATGTTATTAATTTAGCAGGTGCTGGCGTAGCCGATCGTCATTGGACAAAAGCGCGCAAACAACTTATTATTGATAGTCGAGTCAATGGTAATGCGCTTTTGCAAAAGGCATTTTCTACAATTAAAAAACCAAAGAAATTTATTGCTTCAGCAGCCATTGGCTTTTATGGAGATCGAGGAAATGAAGTGTTGACTGAAGATTCTTCTGCTGGAGACAAGGGCTTTTTAGCAGAGAGTTGTGTGCTTTGGGAACAATCTATTCATGATTTAGCAAGTTCAACTACTATTCCTACTGCCATTATTCGTATAGGTATTGTATTATCCACACAAGGAGGAGCATTAGAAAAAATGCTTTTGTCCTTTAATATTCGAACAGGGGCATATTTTGGAGATGGGAGTGCTATTTATTCTTGGATTCACATTGACGATGTTTGTCGAATGTTTATTCATGCTATTGAAAAAGAAGAAGTAGTTGGAATTTATAATGGAGTAGGGCCACAAGCATTACCCAATAAAGATATTGTATATGCCATTCCAAAAGCAAAAAATCAAAAAGCAATTATCCTTCCAGCACCTGCTTTTGGTTTACGCTTGGCAATGGGCGAAATGGCAGATGCTGTTTTAACGAGTACTCATGTTTCATCTAAAAAAATGGAAGCTACAGGTTTTAATTTTCAATTTCCTGAAATTGTGGAGGCACTAAAAGATTTGATCAATCGGAAGATTTAAAGATCAAACTCTTTATTGTAAAATCAATTTTTGTTGATTTAAAACTGTTCCATCTTTATTAAGTATTTGTAAAAAATAAACGCCCTTTACTAAATTAGTTCTATCAATTACCCAATTGATAGAATGAATACTCCCTTCTTTGCAAATTTGTCCACTCGTATTCACCAACTGCCACTTTTTTGCAGCAGCAGCATTATTAATTAAAATCTGCGTTTGAGCAGAAAAAGGATTAGGTGCAACAGTGATTTTAGGAATAGAAGCAATAGGAGATTCAGTGGATACCCCCAAAGGAGATAATTCTATAATAGGCGAGATACTCTTACCTTCTTCTAATTGAATATTAATTGTTTTAGTTACATAGCCAGAGGCACTTATTTCTAAAGTATACATTCCTGCTAATCCTCCCCCTTTAAATATTCCCTCCAATGTACTTGTTAAAGTATCTATTTCTTGGAAAACGATTTGTGCATTAAAAATGGGTGAAGCAGTAATTGAATCTTGCACAATACCATAAAATCGACCTGCTTGGGTATTATTAAAGACCCATACAAATAAACCCTTATGTCGATCACCGCCAATAATTTTTCCAGATGGGAAATAAGGACATGCCGACCATAAACCTGCAAATCCTCCACTCGAATCTCGGTAAGTATCATAAAACCCAACTTCTACAGGCACTTCTGGATCAGTAATATCATAAACGCGCAAGCCTTCTGTATTGTGCGAAATAAAACAGTAATCTCCTAAGATATAGGGATTATGCACCAAACTTTCAATATTAGAAGTAAAGGTGGTCACTTCTGTAATATTTTCTTCATCGCTAATATCCCATACGCGTGCAGGCAAACCATCACGTTCATCTGCTACATAAAGATAATTGCCATCTTCAGTAGTCCAAGCAGAATGCGTATTCCCCCCAGGATCATCAATAGAGGTAATTAAAGTAGGATTGCTTTTATCAGAAATATCTAAAATATCAATTTTTGCTTCACTAAAGGCACAAGCATACAAACGATCTCCACGTACATGGCAATCATGAATGTAATACCCCGGTTCATATAAACCTACTTCTACAGGAGCATTGGGTATAGAAACATCTAAAATATGCACCCCACGCGTAGAATCTGTACCATTGATATAGATGTAGGACGAATCCGAATAAATATCGCGTTGTAAAATGTGTCCTCTTGTAAATGTGGTCGTATAGGCGGTATCTAAAATAATACTATCGGGTAAAAGAGATAAATCAATTACTTGTAAACCATCATTTTCACCTGTACCTTCTGTAGTAACATAAGCATGATGCCCAAGAACGGTAATTTCGCGCCAATTGGAGGAGGGACCTTCTACAAAACCCACCTCTTCCATCATTGTTACATCATCTATAGCATAAACGGCTGTTCCTGATTTTGCACCAACTAAAGCATATTCTTTACCTAATGAATCGACATACGCCCAACAACCAGAATATCGCTCATCTCCTCGATTGAAAACTGCTAAAGAATCAACATTGAGCGAAAGCGAGTCTTGAGCGAAAAGAGAAAAAGATGAGAAAAATAAAATAAAGAAATAAAAACGCGTCATATTTTTAATGTTTTATCAATTTTCCTTGCAAAAATTGTTCTCCGATTTGAATATTATAATAATACAATCCATCTGGATAATCCGATAAATCTACAGCTAAAAAGGAGGTCATCATTTCTTGTGAAATTTCTTTACCTGTTGTATCAAAGATAGTTAAATGAGCTGCCTTATTAGATGAATTTACTTGAAAATAAAATGTACCACTAGAAGGATTGGGATATAGGACTAAATTTGATGTGCTTTCTACCGTTTCAGAGGTATTGACCAAACTCAAGGCTTTATTTACAGCCGCTAAAGCATCTATATTTCCATATCCATAGGTGTTATTTGGAATAGTTAATGAATCAATATTTCCACAGTTTTCATTACTATATTTCGGACGACAAGTCGATTCTATAATGTCTTCAATGACTTCTACTTGCCCTTCTAAATCTGGATTGGCTGAAATTAATAAAGCGACTACACCTGCCACATGTGGGCCTGCCATACTTGTTCCACTAAAATTTGCATATTCTCCATTACGGATGGATGAGCGAATGTTACTTCCAGGGGCACAGACATTAGGTTTGAGGCGTTCACTGCCATCAACAAATACAGGTCCACGACTACTAAAACCACTAATGGTATCATTAGATCGGATAGCACCCACCGTAAAACTTTCCTCATAAATAGCAGCAGGTACATCTATAGAACCACAACCAGAACCACCACTATTTCCTGCGGATGCAACGACTACAATTCCTGCCGATTTTACATTTTGAACAAGCGTACGCATTAATGCTACATGTAACGAATCACAGCCTTCCAAATCTGGGCAAGCCCATGAATTATTAATGACATGAGGAGCTTTTGCAGGATTAGGATTTTCATTATTTAAATCGGTAGGGGCTAAAAACCATTCAAAACATTCCATATAACTGAAAGGACTTCCCCATCCGCGTTCCATATTTCGACAAGCAATCCATTTTGCTGCTGGTGCTACTCCAATTTGATTACCTTCGCCATCATCTCCTACCATTGAACCCATCGTATGCGTACCATGATTATGATCGTCGCAAGGCTCTACAAGATCCAAACCACAGGGGTTGTTAGAGACTACTATAGTGGAATCTACAATAATATGTAAAGGGCTAATTTCATGAATTGCATCATGCCAATTGTAATTATGATCGGCAGATGAACCATCCCACCCACGATAGGAAGCCTGAAGGGCAGGATGTATCCAATCATAGCCTGTATCTTGCCCTGCTATTACTACGCCTTGTCCTCGATAACCTAAATTCCAGACGTCGTCTGCATGAATATTTTCAAGACCCCACTCTATTGTTCCCGATCTATTACTAAAATAATTGTCTTCTACAGGAGCATCTAAGTAAATTTGCGGATTATTTTGAATGCTTTTTATTTCTGGGAATTTAGCAAGTTCTTCAATTAAATCATGATCTCCTTTCGCATAAATGGAATTGCTAATCCAGAATGAACGATAATTTACATTTTTAGTCGTAAGTAACTGAATGATGTTTTGTTGAGATTGATGGGCTGTTTTTTTCAATTCTTGATATACGTATGTTCCTTTTTCTTTTTTAGAAGTTAACAAACGACTATTTTGAAGTTGGGCTTGTTCTTTTAAAATGATGAGAAAATCTACTGTATTTTCTCGTTCCAAACGAAGAAGTAATTGAGGATCAATTTTAGAGGAATTAAAACTAAAATTTAGGCAAACTAAAGAACAAAGAGCCACCAGTAAGAAGATTATTTTGTTCATAAGATATGAATTGTATATGTAGTTCAATCTACGTAAAAGTAGGCGTTAAGGTGTTTTTTTAGTGGAAAATTCTATAGGTATGAAAATTAGTAGACAAGTAAACCCAAAGATTATTCTAGTCAATAGCAAAAAAGCTTCTTTTTAGTAGATTAATACCGTATTTATTTTTAGTAGATTTGTTCTGCATTTTTAAAATTTATGGATAAAAAACAACGATCACCAAAGAAACAGTTCATCATAGAAACTGCAGCGCGTCTTTTTCGAGACAAGGGTTACAGAGCCACTTCTATGCGTGATTTGGCGGATGCAGTGGATTTGAAAGCATCGAGTTTGTATAGTCATATCAAATCTAAAGAAGAATTGCTTCGTGATATTTGTTTTGAAAATGCTCATCGCTTTGTCAATAGCATGGAGGCAATAGAGCAAGAATATAATGAGCCATTAGATCAGTTAAAAGCTTTGGTAGCACTGCATATTACAATAGCCTTACAAGATCCTACTTCTATCACTTCATTTAATGATGAATGGCAGCATTTGAGTGAACCTTTTTTGAGTGAATTTTTAAGCTTGCGTAAAGATTATGAAAAACGCTTTCAGCAAATTATTGATGCAGGTAAGGCAAAAGGGGTAATTAAAAATTTACCAACCAATATGATTTTTTATACCTTATTAAGTTCCCTTCGATGGATTTATGATTGGTATAAGCCCGAACGAAACCAAGATACAACGGATATTGTTGAACATTTACAAGAAATCATTCTTGGTGGAATTGTAAAATAGATTTGTTTCTAATGGCTAAAGCTACTTTTTTTGAAATAGAAATTGATGGTTCTCCTTTTCGTATTAAAAAATATGTGGAAAGTAGAAGAGGAGCGCGGCTAGCGTTTGGAAAAGATGCTATCATTTATCGTGTGCCTCGTTTTTTATTACCTCATCAAAAAAGAGAAGCCGATCAGTGGTTTGAAAAAACACTTCGAGAAAAAATACAGCAAAATCCAGATTTAAAACAACAATATCAATTAAAAAAATATCAAACAGGCGATCAAATACAAGTAGGTGAGCGAATGTATACCTTAGATATTTCTCATACTACCAATAAATCCCACTCCGCAAAATTAAAAGGAGGAGTGATTTCTTTAAAGTTAGTACAAGGAATAGATGCCTATCAAGAACAAAAAGCCATTAAAACTTTATTGAGTCGAGTTATTGGAAAAGATTTTCATCCATCTATCAGTAGACGCGTTTTTGAGTTGAATGAATTGTATTTCAAAAAACCTATTACAAGCGTTAAACTCAAATACAATCAATCGAACTGGGGGAGCTGTTCTACAAAGGGAAACGTAAATCTATCTACACGTTTACTTTTCGCGCCCGATGATGTCATTGATTATGTCATTATCCACGAACTAGCCCATTTAATAGAAATGAATCACTCTCCTCGTTTTTGGAAACTAGTAAAAGACGCCATGCCTGATTATAAAGAAAAAGAACGATGGTTGAAGGACAATAGAAACAAGTGTGATTTTTAAATAATTATTTACTCTTCTTGAGCAGCTTGTTTCACGGCATCTGCCACGCGCCAAGCCACTCGCTCATTCAGGGTAGCTGGAATAACCATATCGGCAGTAGGATGATCTATAAAATCGGCAATGGCAAAAGCTGCTGCCAATTTCATTTTAGGCGTAATTCGTTTCGCTCTTACATCCAAAGCTCCACGAAAAATACCGGGAAAGCCCAATACATTATTGATTTGATTCGGTAAATCACTTCTACCTGTTCCTACCACAGCCGCTCCTCCTTTATAGGCTTCTTCAGGCATGATTTCAGGAATAGGATTGGCTAAACCAAAAATGATTGGATTTTTTGCCATCGTACGCACATCATCTGCCGTAATCAAATTTCCTTTACTTACACCAATGAAAACATCTGCATCAACTAAGGCATCTTGTAGTGTTCCTGCCTTATCTTCTGCATTGGAGTACGATAATAATTCTTGTTTAGCAGTATTTAAATTATTTCGTTTGCTGTGTATAATACCTTTACTATCACATGCAATGATATCTTTTACAGCAATACAAGCATCCGTATCTTTATTATCTACACAGCGCAATAAACGTGCAATCGCAATTCCTGCAGCTCCTGCACCATTGATGACTACTTTTAAATTAAAAATACTTTTTTTGACCACTTTTGCAGCATTGATAAGGGCAGCTAAAACGACAATTGCCGTTCCATGTTGGTCATCATGAAAAACAGGGATTCCGATATCTTGTAAGCGACTTTCTATTTCAAATGAACGAGGTGCGGCTATATCTTCCAGATTAATCCCTCCAAAAACGGGCGCAATACGTTTCACGGTTTCTACAATCTCATCCGTATCTTGTGTATCTAAACAAATTGGGAAGGCATCAATATTGGCAAATCGTTTAAAGAGCATCGCTTTTCCTTCCATAACTGGAATAGACGCTTTTGCACCAATATTGCCTAGTCCTAAAACAGCAGAACCATCCGTTACAATAGCCACAGTATTACTTTTAATAGTGTAATCCCAAACAGCTTCTTCATCTGCTGCAATGGCACGGCAGGGCTCGGCAACACCTGGAGAATAGACCAATGACAAATCATCTTTGGTACGGACATCCATCTTGCCTTGTACTCGAATTTTGCCTTTTAGGGCTTTATGTAAGTGAAGTGATTCTTTGAAATAATCCATAAGTAGGTAGTTTATTCAATACGAAACTACAAAAGTAAATGGATTCGTCTTTGAAAAAGACTAAAAATATAAACGATTTATTTTGAAGAGTATTTATTCATTTTGAACTCCAAGGATTTTTTCACCACCTTCCATTCTGCTTGCGTAATGGAAAAAACGACGGTGTCGCGCATACAACCCTCTTGATCGATTCGATGATTTCGTAAGACGCCATCTTGTTTTGCACCCAAACGAAGAATAGCATTGCGTGAAGGATGATTGTGCCAGTGGGTTCTAAATTCAACGGCAATAGTTTTGAAATTTTCAAAAGCGTTTTGAAGCAATAAATATTTACATTCTGTATTTACACCTGTTTTTTGAAAGGATTTTGCATACCAAGTATAGCCTATTTCCAAGCGAAAATTAGCCACGTCTATATTGCAATATCTGGTTGTTCCAATGATGGAATTGGAGGCTTTATGAAAGACGGCAAAAGGAATAGAAGTTTGATTAGTGGCTTGTTGAAGTGCTGTATCAATGTATTGATCTATCGTTTTCTTATTTGGGATGGAGGTATACCATAAATTCCATAATTGCCCATCACTGGCTGTTTTTAATAATGCTTCCTTATGGTTTTTTTCTAATGGAATTAATTGAACAAGTTTTCCTTCTAAAGTGGTGGGATTGAAGTGAATCATTTGATTAGAATGTTGATGACTAAATCAAGCCTCTTGATTTGAGTTCTAAATATTTATTAAGCGTATTGATAGATAAATCTTCTGGTCGTGTGAGAATAGATTGAATACCGTATTGTTGAAGGGTTTGTATCATTTGTTGTTTTTCGCTAATGTATTTTCGAGCAATCGTTTGGTGGTATATTTCTTCTACTGTTTCACTTGGTTTTTTTGTAAAATCTTCAATTTCCGTATTTTTAAAAAAGACAACGACCAATAAATGAAGATTATTGATTTTTCTAAGGATGGGAAGCACACGTTCTAAGGCACTTTTACTTTCAAAATTGGTGAATAATATTAATAAGCTTCTCCCAATAATCAATTTTCGGGCAGAGTGATAGAGTAACTCATAATTTGCTTCTAAATCGCGTTCTTTTTCTTTGTATAGAGCCGCTAAAATTTTATTTAACTGGGTCGTTTTTCGATCGGCTTTAATCGTTGTGCCAATTACATTAGAAAATGTAAGTAAACCTGCTTTATCGTGTTTTTGAAGTATCACATTGGAGATAACAAGAGCCGTATTAATAGCATAATCCATTAAACTCAAGCCATCGAAAGGCATCCGCATCGTCCGACTTTTATCAATAACACAGTACACTTGTTGCGCGCGTTCATCTTCATATTGATTGACCATTAAAACTCCTCTTCTACTCGTTGCTTTCCAATTAATTGAGCGATAATCATCTCCAGGCACATAATTTTTAATCTGTTCAAATTCATAACTATGTCCTAAACGGCGTATTTTTTTTAAACCTGCTTGATGTGCAATTCGGTCATTGGCTAAAAGTTCATACTTTTTCATTTGAAGGATAGAAGGATAAACTGGTACATTCATTTCATAATGATGTTGAATGCGTCGTTCTACCAAGCCTAAAAATGAAGAAATAAAAATATTGATTGTTTTAAAAAGATATTCCCCTCGTTCTTTAGGCTGAAGACTATAGGTCAAATGACGTTCTTCTTTTTTATTCAGAGAGAAATTAATTTGGAAATCACGTTCTTGTAATTGTACAGGAAGTTCATCAATTAATTCAACTTGAAAGGCTTGTTTAGATAGATTTTGTAATTCTATTCGTACATCTTGTTCATCACCTAGCGATAAAACTTTGGGTACAAATCGTTTACATTTGATAGGAGTTTTATGTCTAAAAAGCAGATAATAATCAATTCCTACCAAAAGAGCAGCCATCACCAAAGCAGTCTGTGCTATAGGAAAAAGAAATGGAAATGGAAATGCTAAAACCAATAGCAACACTACTCCACCAAAAAGATAGAAAAACCGATTGCTAAGATAAAGATGGTTTAAAAATGCCATAGTCCTTGATTATCTCGGCACTTCTATTTTCTTCACAATATCATTGATAACATCCTGTGTTTCGACTCCTTCCATCTCCCGTTCTGGAGTGAGGATGATTCGATGGTTCAAAACGGGATATGCCACATACTGAATATCATCTGGTGTCACATAATCGCGTCCAGACATAGCAGCAAATGCTTTTGAAGCTTTCATGATTGCGAGCGATGCACGAGGAGAAGCCCCTAAAAATAAATCGCCATTGTTTCGAGTATTATGGATGATAGCCGCGATATAATCAAGCAATTCATCTTTGATAAGTACCTGTTCTATGATTTCTTGACACTCTTTAATTTCCTCCGCTGTAAATACGGGTTTCACATCTGCTTTGGAGGTCATTTTAAAATCGTTTTTGAAGCGTTTTAAAATGGATTTTTCTTCTTCAAGCGATGGATATTGAATATTGATTTTAAACAAAAAACGATCAAGTTGTGCTTCAGGCAGTTTATAGGTGCCTTCTTGCTCAATTGGATTTTGGGTAGCAATAACAAAGAAGGGAAAGCCCATCGGGTAAGTTGTTCCATCAACGGTAACTTGGTATTCTTCCATCACTTCAAAAAGAGCCGATTGTGTCTTTGCAGGAGCTCTATTGATTTCATCTATTAAAATAACATTCGAAAACACTGGCCCTGCCGTGAAGGTGAAATCAGCAGATTTCATATTATAAACCGTCGTGCCGACTACATCAGTTGGCATTAAATCGGGTGTAAATTGTATACGAGAGAAATCGACATCGAGGGTTTGTGCCATTAATTTTGCGGTAAGTGTTTTCGCAATGCCTGGTACACCTTCCAATATTACATGACCGCTCGAGAAAAGGGAGATAAGGAGCAAATCCATTAATTCCTCTTGCCCAATAATGACTTTTTTCAGCTCATCCTTGACCAATTTACTTGCCATTTCTACTTTAGAGGTATCCAAGCGATTACGTGACCATTCGCTCAATGCAGAATTTGGTGGTTCCTTTGTTAATGGAGCAGATTCTTCTAAGGGTGAAGGTACTTTTTGCGGAGAAACAGGCGTTGGTTCTTCTGGAGAGTTAATTGGATTTATATCTTTATTGTCGTCTTCTAAATGCATAAGAAATTATAATAGGTGTTGTTAGTTGATTTTTACTATAGAAATAAAATCATGTTGCTAAAATAGAAGAAAATAGTGTTTTATAGATTAGTTTTTTTGTGAAATTTGTATAGAAAACAAAATTTATAAGAGTTTAAAAATCGTCCAAAGAATTTTATGCCCAGCCAGAATCGTTCCTTTTATCGTGCCTGATACTTTTGAGACACCAACTCTTTTCCGATACTTAACAGGAATCTCCATACATTTTAATCCATGTTTTGCAGCTTTGACTTGCATTTCTACCGTCCAACCAAAATCGGGGTCTTGCATATCAATCGCCATGAGTTGGTCGTAACGAATTGCACGAAAGGGGCCTAAATCAGTAAACTCATATTTATAAAAAAACCGAATTAAAGTAGTGGCTAACCAATTTCCAAAAATTTGTTGAGGCATCATAGCACCTGATTCCATATTACCCAATGCACGAGATCCAATCACCATATCCATATTTTCATCTAAAATAGGACGAACTAAGTCAGGAATTTCTTCTGGATAATCAGAGTAATCACCATCTAAAAAAATGACAATATCAGGTTTTTCGGAATCCACTTTATTTTTTAAGTATTCAATACCTTTCAAACAAGCACTTCCATAGCCTTTTTGAGGTTGATGTAATACGATTGCACCATTTTGAGTAGCTACTGCTGCTGTATTATCGGTACTTGCATTATTACAAACCAAAACATCACGTACCCAATCTTTTGGAATATCAGTTAAAACTTTTCCAATAGATTGTTCCTCATTGTAAGCAGGAATGATGACGTCTATGATTGTTTTTTTCACAAAAAAGATTGAGTTAAGCCGAAAAAACAAATGTACAGAAATCATTCAATCTTCCTTGTCTTTCTTATTACAAATGATATAGCGATATTCATGTTTTGAAATAAAAAGTTCTATACATGAAAAATATAGCTGTTTATTGCGGGTCTAGTAAAGGTATAAACCCTATTTATACAACTGCAACTCAAAAGTTGGGAAAGCTTTTAGCGCAACGAAAGATCAATCTTATCTATGGCGCAGGAAATGTGGGTTTGATGGGAGTATTAGCAGATGAAATGCTAGAGCAACACGCAAAAGTGGTTGGTGTGATTCCTCAGTTTTTAAAGGATTGGGAAGTCGCGCATCAAGGTTTGACGGAATTAATTGTAGTTGATACGATGCACCAACGTAAGCAAATCATGGCAGATCGATCAGATGGAGTGATCGCATTGCCAGGGGGCTTTGGTACGTTGGATGAACTTTTTGAAATGCTCACTTGGGGGCAATTGCATTTACACGCTTATCCCATTGGAATATTGAATATTAATGGTTATTACGATTATTTGGTGCAACATTTAGATAAAATGGTGGTCGAAGGTTTTCTTTCTGCTAAAAATCGAGCAATGGTGCAAATTAGTTCCAATCCTGAAGAATTATTAGAATCAATGGAATCTTATGTTGCTATAGAAGAAGGAAAGTGGGTGACGAAATAAAAAATTACTGAAACATAACCCTCTAAATACTGGTTTCTAATAGTAAATCAGCGTATTTTTGCATCTTCATTTAAACCACTATAAAAATCACCATTTACATGGATACTGTATTAGTTAGTAAAAAGAAAAAACACAATTTTAGTGCAGGCCCAGCGATTTTACCTGCTAGTGTCATTCAAGAAGCGGCTCAAGCGGCTTTGGATTTCAATGGCATGGGATTATCCATTTTAGAAATATCGCATCGTTCCAAGGAGTTTGTTGCTGTAATGGATGAGGCTGTTCAATCTGTACGTGACTTACTTCATTTAGATGATGATTATGCCGTTTTATTTTTAACAGGAGGTGCTAGTAGCCAATTTTATTATACCGCTATGAACCTGTTAAATGAAGATGAAACTGCTTGCTACCTCAATACAGGAACATGGTCTACCAAAGCTATTAAGGAAGCCAAATTATTTGGTAATATCGTTGAAGTTGCTTCATCAAAAGATAAAAACTTTAATTACATCCCTAAAGGATATGCTATTCCTGAAGATGCAAAATATCTTCATTTAACAAGCAACAATACAATTTTTGGCACACAAGTACATAACTTACCTGATACAAAAGTTCCTTTTGTTTGTGATATGTCTTCTGATATTTTTAGTCGACCAGTAGATGTAAAACGTTATGGAATTATCTATGCAGGTGCACAGAAAAATTTAGGCCCTGCGGGAACAACTTTAGTTATTGTAAGAAAAGATATTTTGGGTCGAGTGAAACATACGATTCCAACTATGCTGGATTATAATACACACATTGCTAAAAACTCAGCCTTCAATACACCTCCTGTTTATCCAATTTACGTTTGTATGTTGACGATGCGATGGATTAAGGAAATGGGAGGTTTAACCGCTATGGCAAAGCATAATGAAAGTAAAGCAGCGCTATTGTACAATGAAATTGACAGAAATCCACTTTTTGTTGGAGTAGCTGCTAAAGAAGATCGCTCTTTGATGAATGCAACCTTTGTATTGAATAATGATGAATTGAATGATGCCTTTATGGCTGCTTGTACAGATGCGGGGTGTGTGGGCGTGAAAGGTCATCGTTCTGTGGGAGGTTTCCGAGCTTCTATCTATAATGCAATGCCTGTAGAAAGCATTCAAGTTTTAGTAAATGTGATGAAAGATTTTGAAAAATTGAAAGGATAAAATCTTTTTTATAAAATTCAGAAGGTCAAGAAATTTAAATTCGTTTCTTGACCTTTTTCTTTTGAGAATGGTTAAGGCACGCGGAGAAAATAATCAAATGCTCCCCAGACACTGTCATTCAAAGGAGGTGGAGCAGTTAACGAAATTTTCTCTTTAGTAATAGGATGTTGAAATTCAAGTTTCCATGCATGCAAATGGATCGACCGATCTTTATTTCCTCGCCGAAAACCATACTTTACGTCTCCTTTTATGGGACACCCTATGGCTGCTAATTGTGCTCGAATTTGATGATGCCGACCTGTTTTGAGATCAATTTTCAGTAAATGATAATTATCTATGCTGTCAATAAGTTGATAGGATAATAGGGCTTGCTTTGCACCGTCTACAGGTTTATTTAGAGCTTTAGAAGTATTCTTAGAAGCATTTTTTTTCAAATAATGGATTAATTCCGCTTGATCTTGCTGAGGACGATTTTTTACCACAGCGAAATAAGTTTTTTGTATGCTTCTATCTTGAAATTGTTGGTTGAGGGAGACTAGTGCCGTTTTTTGTTTAGCAAAAATCATAATTCCGCTGGCTGGACGATCAATCCGATGAATGATATGTAATTTATTTTTGGTATAAATTTCTGCGAGTTGGAGTAGTGATTTATCCCCTGTTTTATCTTCCTGTACTGGAATACCAGCAGGTTTATTAAAAACAATATATTGATTGTTCTTTTGGATAATCCAATCCCCGATTTTATTTGATTGGGTATTCATTTATTCTATTTCTTCATATTCTACAAAATCGTCTTCATCTGTATGTTGATTAGAAGAACGATTTATTTTAGGTTTGTTTCCAGCCGAAAGAGAAGGGCCAATAGTCATTCGATATAATAGATAAACTAAACCTATTATCATTAAAAACTTAAACATAAATTAAATATAATATTGAAACTACTAGATATATTAAGCAAGATAAGACTTTCCGAAAGAAAAGAAGTGAAGGTTGCGGAGATTTGTTAGTGTGTGTAGTTGGGAAAAGATCGAGACCAAACTTTAATTGGCTAGAATGTAAGCTTTTCTCCCAACATAAACTAAAGCTAAAATGAGTGTATATGTAAGTGTTGCTGTCATAATTGTAAGGGCGAAGATAAAGATATTTTTTATACTTGCGATAAATTTGATTGTAAACTTAACGATTAATTCACTTTGACTGTAGCCAAATAACTGCTTCTATTTTGCCTACTAATTGTCAAACCAATTAATTCTATCTAAAATGACACTTGACAAACTCAAAAATTTCTTGGAAGAACAAGTAGAACAGTATAATCAACACAGTTTTATAAAAGATGATCCGATTAGTATCCCTCATCAGTTTACCAAATTACAAGATATTGAGATTATGGGGTTTTGGGTGGCGATGCTTGCATGGGGACAGCGAAAAACCATTATTAATAAAGCAAATGAATTGGTGCAATTAATGGATCATGCCCCCCATGATTTTATTATTAATCATGAGGAAAAGGATCGAGAAAAATTATTAGGGTTTAAACATCGGACTTTTCAAGCAACAGATACGCTTTATTTCTTGGAATTTTTACAACAACACTATCAAAAAAAAGAAAGCCTTGAAAATGCATTTAGCCAATATTTATCAAATGAAGACCTAACTATAGAAAACGCATTAATTGGCTTTCATGAATACTTTTTTTCCTTGCCACACGCACCTCAACGTACACGCAAACATATCGCTACGCCTACCCGAAAATCAACTTGCAAACGACTCAATATGTTTTTACGATGGATGGTCCGGAAAGATGATAAAGGAGTAGATTTCGGCTTGTGGAAAAATATTCAACCTTCACAATTATTGATTCCCCTAGATGTACATGTGGATAGAGTGGCACGACATTTTGGATTAATTGAGCGAAAGCAAACGGATTGGCAAACCGTACAAGAATTAACCACTATGCTTAGAACATTTGATCCTCAGGATCCTGTCAAATATGATTTTGCTTTATTTGGAATGGGCGTTTTACAAAAAAAGGGCGCACTTCCTAGTTGAAATGCGCCCATGTCTTCTATATGGTTTTAATTTCTTAATTATTCTTCGTCAAATCGTAATTCTTGAATGACATAATCGCTCCCCGTGATTTTCATGTATAAATATACACGGAAGGTAGCCGAGCCTGCATTCAAATTTCCAATCATGTAGTGAGAATCTTGCCCTTTTGAAGTTCCTTGATGAACTTGGTTGAAATTCTTAGGTTGATGCTCCGAGAAAAAGCGTTTGACGATAGTTTTTGCCTCTGATTTATTGTATACATCTTCATCATCTAAAACTGCCACTTCTACTTTTTCATCAAAATAAGATGACAAGGTTTCTACGTCTCCATTGCTGATGGCATTCGTGATGGTACGAACATTATCGTTTGGTTCGACCATTGCCAAACAAGGGATTAATAAAAGGATGAAAAGTGAATTTTTCATGATTTTTAAGGTGTTTTGTTTATTTCCCACTAACATTATGCCAGAAAAGGAAAGTAAATCTAATGCTTATAATTTGGTCTGTCAAGCTAAATTGACATCTGAAATGTTAAATAACAATTAAAGTTGTATTCTTTTAACGTTTTTCTTGTCAAATGGAACACGTTTATTCGCTTAAATTACTGTGGGTATTCTTTGAATTGTATAGTTATGAAGCAATATCTAGATGTGTTTTTTCTTTTGAACAATAAATATTATCCATTTTATTCCTATAAGTAACGGTCAAATAATTAATTCCCGACCCGCCTGAATGATCTTCAGATCGGGCAGGTTTTCTTCAAATAGCGAAGGAATAACTGATTGCCTGTCCCGCCGAAGGGAAACCGATAGGTCGGTTTTAATCCCGTACCAAAGGTCGGGGGGATAATGAAGTTTTTCAAGCTAATTGGAGAAATAATCAAAAGGGAATTTAATTTTTGACTAATACATAAATATAAAAAATTTCTACTTCTACTGCAAACATAACGACTTTCTAGTTGTTTTATTGCGGTATAGAAAACCATGAAAAGGTAATTTATATTTCATTTTTTATGGAAAAGCAAATTACATTCTTGTATTTTTGCGCAACTTTTCAAATTCTTAACATAATAAAAAACAGATTTTAATGAAAAATTTTATGCGATTATTCCTCCCCATATTTGCACTTGCTCTATTAACAGCTTGTGGAAGCAAAACAGCGGGCGAGAAAGTAGAAGCAAAAGAAGCAAGCGGTGAAGCAGCAACTGCATCTGCTAGTGCAGCAAAATATGTAGTGAATACTGATAAAAGTAATATCATTTGGACAGGTAGTAA
The DNA here is from genome assembly GCA_020628645.1 of Saprospiraceae bacterium. Classification (GTDB taxonomy): domain Bacteria; phylum Bacteroidota; class Bacteroidia; order Chitinophagales; family Saprospiraceae; genus JAHDES01. The sequence continues at coordinate 239,232 of JAHDES010000003.1, read as the reverse complement.
AGCTACTGGAACACACCAAGGTACCATGAAAGTAGCAACGGGTTCATTAGCTGTAAAAGATGGAAATATTGAATCAGGCAATTTCACTTTAGATATGAATTCTATAGCAGTTACTGATCTTAAAGCTGGCGAAGGAAAAGAAGACCTAGAAGGACATCTTAAAGCAGGGGATTTCTTTGAGACAGGAAAATATCCAACGGGGTCTTTTACGATCACAAAAGTAGAATCAGCAAGTGGTGACGCAAGTATTACGCACAATATCACAGGAGATTTAAAATTAAAAGATACAACAAAAAGTGTTACCCTTCCAGCTAATGTAGCTATGGTAGGCAATACTATTACAGCTGTTACACCAGCCTTCAAAATTAATCGTACAGAATGGGGGATTCAATATGCTTCTGGCTTGATTGGTACTGCAAAAGACAAAATCATCAATGATGATATTTCTTTAGTAATTAACTTAGTAGCATCGAAATAATTACTTTATACTTTGAAAGTAAAAAAAACTTTCAAAAATGAAAGAGCGGGGCTTTATCCAATAGGATGAGGCCCCGTTTTGGTTTTGGGGGTGGGATTATCAGGTGCTGTTGGTGTACTATAAAAGGAGTTGCCGAACATATTGCCGACAACTCATCGGCATATTCCAATTCTAAACCTTAAAAAACAAAAGGATAAAAGCATGTTCTACCCTTTTATTTTTATAGTGAAAGTCTTAGTCTTCCAATTGTTGCTTGATTTGATTCAATTCAGTTTGGAGCTTTTCAATAATCGTTTGTTGTTCTTGGATCGACTTTACCAAAACGGGGATGAGGTTGGCATAATTCATACCATAAATATCCTCTTGTAAGTGCGATACATCTTTTCCACGAGCGCGTTCTGCCTCAATATCTATTTTTTTATGCACGACTACTTCTGGTACCAGTTTTTCCATTTCTTGAGCAAGAAATCCAATTTGTGGCGCATTATTTCTTCCATCTTTCCAATCATAACTTACTGGACGCATTTTCATTAGAGTGTTTAGACCATAATCAATACTGTTTATATTTTTCTTTAAGCGAGCATCGGAGGTTTGTATCGTACCATTTTGTGCATGAACTTCCAAAAAACGATATGCCGCACTCCCTAATTGTACAGTAATATCATTGTAGGGTTCTAAGCGATCTGTAGTACCATTTTCTATTACATCAATTATATTTTCAGTTGTAGCAAATTGATCTTCAGAGTAAGTTAAACGAAATGCACCACCCACCGAGTTTTTAATTCTCCAATCAGATTCTGTACTTGATGAACGAACTAATTCAATAGCAGCATCATTATTTGTCGTTGTGGTTGCTCGAAGTGTAACATTGTTAGTTCCAGCAACATCAAGATTAACATCAGGAGATGTAGTACCGATCCCCACTTTTTCATTATCTATCGTTAAGCGGACATCATTTGCACCTGTTCCATCTTGCTGACGGATTTGAAATTTATTATCATCATCGGCATCATTTCTGATATCCCAATATGCAAAGTTATCTTGGGCTAGATACAAAATGGCATCTTGCCCATTATTTGCATCTACGGAAATAGCTACATGTCCGCTCATAGGCGTTTGTTGTTCAAAATGAGCGATTACCTCGTTTGATCCAGTCACACCACCTATTTCTGTACCTGCAAATGCATTTTGTGCTAATCGTCCTTGCTCCCAGAAGGTAAATAAGTTATTGCCATTAAAATCAAATAATTCAAAGCCCGCTAAAGGATTATCATTATCACTATCTATCATTATTTCAATATCTTCTTTAGATTCAATACTAATTCCAGATGTGGACACCCCATAGAGGTTACGAAAACCAATATCGCCTCCTACATCTAGTGTGTAAAATGGTGACGTATTATTGATCCCCACATTGGAAGTTGGACTATTTGCCATCAAAATATTTCCATCGGATGCATCTACTCCATTTCCTCCATTTAGGAAAAGGTCACCACCTGCCCCAATTGAAAAATCAGCCACATCACCACCAGATATTTTGAGATCTTGCCCATTAGTTAAACTTAACAAAGGCTCAATCGCTATATCCGATCCATCTCCCGAAAGCCCTATATCACCATCTGCTTCCACTTGTAATCGTGTTCTATTATTGGTACGAATCGTAAAATCATTATTATCTGTTGTACCGATGAAGTTAATACTACCATCTGTACCACTATTTCCTGACATGTCCCATGCGGTACTAGAACCTCCTCCGCCGCCATTGGTGATTTCTTTCCACGAGCCACCATCATAGTACCAAAAGGTATTGGTGTTGGTATCAAAAAGTAATAAACCTTCTTGTGGAGAAGAAATAGCATTGCGTTCAGTAGTGGTCATTCTAGGAATAAGGATTCCCGTACCATTCGATTCTACTTCAAAAAGAGGCATTTGTGCGATTAACGTATTGCTAAAGCAAAATAAGAGTGTGAATAAACACCCGAAGAATAATTTGTTTTTCATTTTCATCGTTTGAGGTAATTATTAAATAATATTTCTATTACAAATATCTAGACCTATCGATGAAAAAAATGATTCGATGAATAAGTGGTTCGTTTAAATGTATAGATGGGAATGTTGAGGTGATAAGTGGAAAGTGATGTTTATAACTGTTTTAGCTGGTCTAATAAATCTTCTTTTTTTCGTTTGGAAACTGGAATTTGACTCCCTTCTTCCATGATTAAATAACCTCCTTCTAAACGCACAAATTTTTTAATTTTATTCATATTAACAAGATAAGAATGGTGAGTACGAATAAATTGATACGCTTCAAAAAGTTGACTAAAATATTTAAGTGTTTTGGAGACCATAAGTTTGGTGCTATCCTCAAAATAGAGATAGGTATAATTTCCTTCTGAATGACAATAGACGATTTTATCCACCAAAATTAATTCTATCCCTTCAAAAGTGGGAACGGCTATTTTTTTGGTGTGTTGAGCAGGTTGATTGATTTGTTGGAGTAATAATTCCATTTGCGATGGTAAGGGAGTCGTTTTACTATCTTTTAAACGTGTAACTGCCTCTATTAAATCGGTGTTTTGAATGGGTTTTAATAAATAATCTAAAGCACTGATTTTGATCGCTTTTAATGCAAACTCATCATAGGCTGTGGTGAAAATCACTTTAAAATTTATGTTTTTTATACGTTTCAATATATCAAAGCCATTCATCGTTGGCATTTCAATATCTAGGAAAACCACATCAGGTTGTAACTGTAAAATTTTTTCCAATCCTTCAGTGGACGAATTGCAAATCGCAAGAATTTCAATTTCAGGGCAAAACTGTTGAAGTTTTAAAGCTAAAATTTCGGTACAGTGTTTTTCATCATCTATTAATAGGGCAGTATACATGATTTTAAGGGGTGTTATTTCCGTAATTCAATTGAATAATGACTTCCGTTCCAGCGGCACTTCCATCTTCATGCAATAAATTCTTGGTTTCAGCTGCGATTTGTATCGCATTTAGTGTTTTGGACAAATCCATACGTGCTTGTGTCAACTTTAACCCAAGTGATTCTTTGGTTTTACTTTTAGAGGCGGCAATTTTTCGAGCAGCAACTCGCCCAATTCCATCGTCTTTAATTTGGATAAAAATAGTTTGTTCTTCCAACCACACTTTTATATCCAATCGCCCTTTTGTCGTTTTATTAAATAACCCATGCCAGATGGCATTTTCAACATAAGGCTGAATAATTAAAGGCGGAATAGAAAAAAAGGAGGTATCGAGATCATCTTCTATCGTAAAATAAAAATCAAATTTATCTTCAAAGCGAAGTTGTTCCATTTGGATATAAAGCTGTAAGGCTTCCAATTCTTGTTCTAATGGAATGAGTTTTTCTTTTGAATTTTGAAGAATCAAACGAATCAATTTCGCAAAGTTTTCCAGATAAGAAGATGCCCGCGCCGACTCCCCTTTCAAGACATAATAATTGATGGAATTTAACGAATTGAATAAAAAATGAGGATTCATTTGCGCACGTAAGGCCTTCATTTCAATTGCTGCGATTTGTTGCTCAAATTCCGCTTTTAAGGCTTGTTCTTTTTTCCGAGCAGCGATGCGATCTTGTACAATTAAATAGATGATTCCACCTAGTAGCAGCACACTCCCTAAGATAAACCACCATGTTTTCCAAAAAGGAGTAGCAATATGAATAGTATATCGCGCTTCGTTTGCAGACCATGCTTCTCCTGTTCGTCGAGCATTTAATTTAAAAGTATAATCGCCGCTTTGCACCTGGGTATATCCGACATAGGTACGTTTATCCGCATAGACCCAATCTTCATCCACTCCTTCCAATTTGTAGCGATATTCTTTGGGGTTTTTATCCAAAAAATCAATGGTACTATAATCAAAAGAGAAGAAATTTTCGTTATGATTTAATTTGACTTTAGCATCTTTTCTTTGCGCATACGTTTGATTAAATACTTTAAAATCTCTGATAATGGGTTGAACAGAAGGAAGGATTTCTGAGGCTAAGATTTTTTTGGGATCAAATTGAATGTAGCCATTTCTCGTACCCACCAAAATTTGTCCATCAAAAGTTGTACTAAATTGATACAGATATTCCAATCCATAGGTCGCTCCGAAATGACGAAGTGTATCTTTGTACGTATCAATACACGTCAATCCAATAGACGAACTGAGCCAAATGTTACCTTGTGTATCTTGAATCATATCGTCAATATCGATATTTGGAAAATCAAAAGAAGCTTCTAGTAATTTAACGCCTTCTTCGGGTTTGTTCTTGGAATCAAAACAGGCGATTCGATTGAGTTTTTGGGCTAACCAAATTCTACCCTTAGCATCTTCAATAATTTGTTGATGATTGGATAAAACTTCGTTTTCAATTTGTGTGCTGAGATGATTTTTATGATTGATAAAATGACCGTTTTTATAATCATATTGAAACAAACCTTCAGGAGTTGAGCCCCAAAGCGTCGTTTTACTTACCGTTTGATACATATTATGCGGATCAAACTGATGTTTTAACGAATGAGGATCATTGGGGTCATTATTATAGAGTGTCGTTTCCTGTGTACGGGTATTTATTTTTAATAAACCTTCACGCTGTACTCCTATCCAACAGTTAAAATCTTGATCTAAATAGGCATTAGTAAAATAAGAATTATTGATTGCTTGAAATGCGTTCCAACTTGGACTATTGAGCGTTTTAAATTGTTTCTTTTGAGGATCATACAAATGAATTTGATCTTCGTCAATAAGCCAAAGTGTTCCATCTTCAACTTGTCCAATTTCATACAGCTCATAATTTTGTGTTTCCTGACTATTAGGGATGACCGTTTCTAGAATTTCTTTGTTTTGATAATTTATGGTGTACAATTTTCCATCAAAGGTAATCGCATAAGTGGTATTCGCATTTTCATCATAAATAGCTTTAGGAATATATCCATTTAAAGATTTTTTTTGAAATAATTGTTTACTTGGGCTTAAACAATAGATGCCTTCATTATAAGTTGAAATCCAGAGATTGTTGGTTCGATCTTGAAAAAAATGGGTGGGTGTAGTTGGAAGATCGGGTTGATTTTCTTTTAAATCATGAAACGTTTCATCGTTTTTATTAAACACATAAAACCCTGTATTTTCTGTTAGACTTGCTACTAAAAATATACTATCATTTAGTGGAAAAAGATCAGAAGAATTAAGACAAGAAAAAACCTCGACATCTTCAGCAATGCATTTGATTAGCTTTTTCTCATAAGTTTTGGTATTAAATTTTACAATACCCGACCCCCAAGTGGATGCCCAAATAATGCCGTCTTCATCTATTAAAATGCTCCTTAAATGATTCCTCGATTGATGTTTAAATTTTAATTTTCCATCAGCGATATCTTCTTCATAATCCACATAATTGAAAAACTCAAAGCTTTCTTTTTGGGTATCAAATCGGCAAATCCCATGCAGTGACGCCAACCACATAATATTTTTATTGCTTGGATCAGCAACAGCTCCTGCAAGGATGTTCCCATAATTATCCACATCTTCTTGTTCTTCCAATCCGTGCATCATATCCAATGTGCGAAATTCTCCTTTTTCTTCATTAATCAATTCACATAAACCAATACGGTGTACATTGATCCACAATTTGCCATATTGATCGGTGAAAATATAGCCAATTCTATTTTGAGGGAGTGATAAACTGTCCGTTGTGGTGTAACGGAAATTGACAATCTCATTTGCCAAGGGATTAATTCGATTCAGCCCATTTTCCATCGTACCTGCCCAAATGATACCATTAGTGTCTAAACAAAGGCTTGTAAAATATTTCCCTCTGATATAATGAGAAGAAGAACGATCATCTTGATAGATGGTAAATGAACAGCCATCAAATTTATTTAAACTAGTATTCGTACCAATCCAAATATTGCCAATTGAATCTTGAAGAACGGCATTTTTGCGCCCCGTATAATTACTCGACAAACCGTCTTTGGTATTGAAATGACTTAGTTGAAGTATCGTATCTAGTTGTGCAGAACTAAAGAAAGTAAGAAATAGAAAATTAAATATAAAGATCCCCTTCAGCGAATGGTAATGCTGTTTTGCTTGCTTGCTGCATTTTGGGGAGCGTGATCTCATTTATCAAAGATACAAGGAAATTGATAGATGAAAAATAAGAATGGATAGTTGTAGCGCTTTGTAAAATAAGTGGTCTATTTGATAAGATAAGTGTAAAAGAAAAGCCGCTGATAAAATTGTATTACCAGCGACTTGATTTTTTAACTAAGTATATTTATGTTAAGCAACACCTGCTTCTTCACGGATTTTATTTAAAGCAGAACCCGCACGTACCCAATCAATTTGAGCTTGATTGTAGGTGTGTTTTGCTTCAAATGAATCACTTGTTCCATCTGCATGATTCAATACAATTGTCAAATTTTTACCAGCAGCCATTTCACTAAAATCTGGAATAGATACTGTATCATCTTGACGAATTAAATCATAGTCTGCAGGATTGGCAAATGTCAATCCTAACATTCCTTGTTTCTTCAAATTGGTTTCGTGAATACGAGCGAATGATTTTACAATTACTGCTTTTACACCAAGGAAACGAGGCTCCATTGCTGCATGTTCACGAGAAGAACCTTCGCCATAATTTTCCTCTCCAAATACAATTGTTCCGATACCTGCTTTTTGGTAAGCACGTGCTGAATCTGGTACAGGCATGTATTTGTCTTCTACATAATTCATTACATGGTTCGCTTGCTCATTGTAATAATTGATTGCACCAATGAAACAGTTGTTAGATATATTTTCTAAGTGACCACGGAATTTCAACCAAGGCCCTGCCATAGAAATATGATCGGTGGTACATTTTCCTTTTGCTTTCAATAATACGTGCATTCCTGTCACCTCTGCTTGACTCATTGGCGTAAAAGGTGTCAATAATTGAAGGCGATTAGAAGTTGGAGAAACCACTACATTTACACCACTTCCATCTTCAGCAGGCGCATTATAACCAGCATCTTCTACATCAAATCCTTTTGGTGGTAGTTCATAACCAGTTGGTGGATCTAATTTTACTTCTTCTCCTTTATCATTGGTAAGCGTGTCAGTTATAGGATTAAATCCAAGTTTGCCAGAAAGTGCTAATGCCGTAACTAATTCTGGTGAAGCCACAAATGCGTGCGTATTTGGACTACCATCTGCTCGCTTCGAGAAGTTACGGTTAAAAGAGTGAACAATACTATTTTTAGGGGCATTCATTGGATCACTAAAACGCGCCCATTGTCCAATACAGGGGCCACATGCATTCGCAAATACCATTGCGCCCATTCCTTCAAGTGTTTCAATTAACCCATCTCTTTCAATGGTGTAACGAACTAGTTCCGAACCAGGTGTAATCGTCAATTTTGATTTAGGGGTAATTCCTTTCTCTACGGCTTGTTTTGCAATAGAGGCTGCCCGAGAAATATCTTCATAAGAAGAGTTGGTACAAGAACCAATCAAACAATATTCTAAATCTAGTGGCCAACCTTCGGCAGTTGCTTTCGCAGTCATTTCAGAAATAGGCGTTGCTAAGTCTGGTGTAAATGGCCCATTCAATAATGGTTCTAAAGTATTTAGATCAATTTCAATAACTTGATCGAAATATTTTTCTGGATCAGCATAACATTCGTCATCTCCAGTCAAGTAGCTCATCATTTTATCACACATATCGGCTACTTCTGTACGATCCGTTGCTCTTAAATAACGACTCATGGTTTCATCATAACCAAATGTAGAAGTAGTTGCACCAATCTCGGCACCCATATTACAGATTGTACCTTTACCCGTACAAGACATTGAAGTTGCACCTTCACCAAAATATTCTACAATAGCTCCTGTCCCACCTTTAGCAGAGACAATGCCAGCTACTTTCAAGATCACATCTTTAGGAGACGTCCAACCACTTAATTTACCCGTTAATTTTACACCTATTAACTTAGGCATTTTTAATTCCCAAGCCATTCCTGCCATCACATCTACTGCATCTGCTCCACCTACACCGATGGCTACCATTCCTAGACCACCAGCATTTACCGTATGTGAATCGGTACCAATCATCATTCCTCCTGGAAACGCATAATTTTCAAGTACAACTTGGTGGATAATTCCAGCGCCCGCTTTCCAGAAACCAATTCCGTATTTATCAGAAACGGATTCTAAGAAATCGTATACCTCTGAATTAATATCATTAGCTGCAACTAAATCTTCATCTGCACCAGTTTTTGCTTGGATCAAGTGATCACAGTGTACCGTCGATGGTACCGCTACTTTATCTTTTCCAGCCATCATAAACTGTAACAAAGCCATTTGTGCAGTCGCATCTTGCATCGCCACGCGATCAGGCGCAAAGAATACATAATCTTCTCCGCGCTTGTAGTTTTGTAGAGGAGAATCAGCGTGAAGATGGGCATATAATATTTTTTCGGCTAAGGTCAAAGGACGACCTAAGTTCGCTTTAGCTGCATCTACTCTTGCTGCGAAGCCAGCATAATGCGCTTTTAGCATATCTATATCAAAAGGCATAGTGGTATAAATTTAGTAGGTGAATAAACCGTCAGGTGAGTTGTACGCATTTATCTACAAAAGGATTTATTTGTACCAACCTGATCTATTAACTTGGGGCAAAAATACAATTTTTGTGGGTAATTTTCACACTATTTTTTTATTGTAGAAAAGAGCTTTTTTTGGGAAAAAACATTCTTCTAAATGCTTGATAATTAGGATCTAAAGTTTTGAAAAATTGAAACTGAAATGATAAATCTTCTGATTTTGGGGATAGTTAAAATATTATTTTTAATGGAGTAAATTTAAGATTCGACTGGCGATTGTTCTTTTTTCTTGGCGTTCTACTTCTAGCCCTATTGTTCCTTTATTGATAAGTTTTAACAAGCTATTGTAATCAAAACAGATAATACGTAAACTATTTTTAAATTCCATATCCTCTACCTCGTACAAATGTTTACGGATAATGACAATAGCTCCACCTAAATCTCCATTCGTGATTTTATTTTTTATTTCTTCAAATCGTTCATTCATAGAATAGAATTTTAAGTGATTAGATGAAGTAATACTGGATTAAAAGAAATAAGAATTACTAACTACATTGATTCTCACAAGGTCTATTGAATCCAAATTTTAATTTGATTATTTATAATCGTTAGTTTTTTATATTGTAAAAAGAGTTTTTTCTAGTTGTAAGTTTTGAATATTCATAATATAAGAGGTAATCAAAAATATATCTTTTCTATTAGAAGTACAAATCCATATAAAGGGTAATTCTATGACATAAAAATGACATTACTTTATACGAAATATAATTTCATTTTTTTTTCCTGAAAAAATATCAACGTAAGTTTTAAGTTTTTGTCAAATTATATTTTGTGTTTTCGGAAGATATTTTTTTGCATTTTTAAAGGAATTTATATTAAAAAGAGTGACCATTTAAGATGATTATAGCCTTTTTCATAAAAGACGTATCCCCAATTAATATTCTTTCAGAAAATACCACATCTTTATTCCATCTTCTAAAACAGATTATTTATACTTGTACTTCCAACTAATATTATCCTAAATGTCCTTCTATTGGCTCAATGAAGAATTACGATTTCCACACCCTTCTTATGCAAATGAAGATGGGATTTTGGCAGTAGGAGGCGACCTCTCCCCTGAGCGATTAATCTTAGCCTACCAACATGGTATTTTCCCCTGGTATAATCCAGATGATCCAATTATTTGGTGGGCACCCGATCCTCGATTTGTGCTTTTTCCTGATGAATTGAAGGTATCAAAAAGTATGCGTCCTTATTTTAATCAACAAAAATTTCAGGTGACAGCTGATCGTGTATTTCGACAAGTAATCACACTTTGTCAGCAAAATGAGCGTAAAGGACAAGAGGGCGGTACTTGGATTACTGAAGAAATGCTGGATGCCTATTGTATATTGCATGAATTAGGAATTGCCCATTCGATCGAAGTATGGGATAATGGAGAATTAGTCGGTGGTTTATATGGGGTTTCTTTAGGTAAAATCTTTTATGGAGAGTCCATGTTTACCAAAGTGAGCAATGCTTCTAAATTTGGCTTTATTAGCTTGGTTAAAAAATTAATCGAGTGGGATTATCAATTGATTGATTGCCAACAAGCCACCAATCACCTCGGCAGTCTAGGGGCGAGAAGTATTTCCAGAGATAAATTTATGCGGTTGATGGAAAAGAATATCAATGTTCCTACCACCACTAAAAAATGGGATGAATTACAGTTTTGAAAAAGTTGGCGTTATCTAAAATCTATCTTTTAGATAACGCTATTATTCTTTAATTTTCTAATTTATAAATATCTCCAAACGCCCGATAGAACGAACCGTGGCTTGCCTCATGTATTTCATCTACAATATATTTTGCTCCTTCAATACGGAGATTTTTGGGAAATTGTACATTCCAGTTAGCATGATAGCCTGATTGTGCTACTCGTACTCGTAATTTACCTCCCTCTTTGATGCATTGTAGTTTAACACCGACCGCAGAGTCGCTTGCTGTTTCTAAAATATTGGTATCACTTACAGCAACAGGTGCTGGAGCTTTTATATTTTGAATGGTCGGAACTTGTCCTTCTTTAGCTGCTTCAATAGCTGCTTCGCTTGCATCAATACATGCCATTGAGCCATTAGTCGTTACGATGTATACCTTTTCATTATGATATTGCATGGAATAAGCGGAGCCACAAGTGCTTGCTAATTTCCAAAGTCGTTCTCCTTTGATATTAAAACAATAAATAGAAGAAGAATTATCGCCTGCAAAAATATAATTTCCATCTTCAGATGCCGCACAAGAAAAAACAGAAGCATCTGCCGATAAACTCACTTTTTGTTTCCCTTCATTATCATAAACTAAAACTTTCCTATTTGCTGTACCTGCAATCACTAAGTCATTGGTTCGCCATCCAAAAAGAACTGCCCCTCCTGTAGTTTGATCCCAAATAGTAGAGCCATCCCAACCATAATAACAGGTAATTCCTTTACTATGGCCATGATAAACCCGTCCTTCTCGATCTAATCGAACCATCCAACCTGAATTTCCAGCACTTTTAGTCGACCATTGCTCTTCATCTTCATAATTGATAATATGAATTTTACCTGCTTGATCCGATACGCCTAGTAAGCCATTATTTATATCTAGCCAATAAATGTCTACATCTTCATTGATTTCATAAGCCATTCTTGGCATTTTTCCTGTTAGATCGTACACATTACCATCATCACAGCCCACATAAATCCATCCTTCATCGGCAATGATACATTTGACTCCATCAGGTAATTGAAATTGTGCTTCGACTTCACCATTGTGATTGAGTTTAAAAATACGACCTTGTTCATTTCCAAGCCAGCAACTTTTGTCATTGACAAATATCCCAAAGGCTGAAGACCCAGATTGGAATTTCCAAAGTACGGGTGCTTTTTTAGCGGTAGATCGCGTACTAGTGATGCTGCGACGCGTAATTGCCCGTTTTTTACGAACGCCCATGACTGCATCTTCGTAGCCTTTCCGTTTTTTGGCTTTTATTTTCTTTTCAGCTTCTTTAATGGCAGCATCTGGAGAAGAAAAATCTTTTGAAGAAGTAGTCCCATCGGTTCCAATTCTTCCATACCGAATTTTTAAAACGGTGTTATCAACAATTACTTCATAAAATTTGTGTGCTGTTCCTTCATCTTGTGATAGTTCGAGATAGGTTTTCATATGAGAGAAAATTTAGACTGTAGTGTGTTAAGTATTGTGGTTTAAACTTTTATGTAGTGTTATAGCAAATAGTTTGCCTTATTTTTTGGCGTTGTATTTGAACAACTATTAGAAGTCGCCTTCCTATCTTTATTAAATCTTTGATACATACTAGGATGAAAACGAATCACATTTTTTTATTAAGTACTTTTCTTTTTATTATTTCAATTACCGATAGTTTTAGTCAAAAGCGGGAAAAGTGGATGAGCAATGCGCGTATGGATAAGGCTTTAAAAGAGCTAAAAAGTCCAATAGAAGGAGAACAAGGTAATTGGCAAGTCATAAAAGATGGGCGATTGGTTTTTATTTTGACAGATGAAGCAAGCAATCGAATGCGTATTTTCACACCCGTTGTTGAAGAAAAAGATGTTGGATTTGGAGAGCTAGAAAAAATGTTAACGGCTAATTTCCATTCTGCTCTAGATGCTAAATATAGTATGTATGAAGGTTTTGTGATTTCCATATTTACCCATCCCTTAAAAGAACTCACGGAAGCACAGTTATTAGATGCCTTGCAACAAGTCATTACACTGGCAGATACTTTTGGGACTACTTTTTCAAGCACCAATTTAATTTTTGGAGGTGAAGAACAAGAAACAGTAAGCGAAAAAGAAGAACGAACAGAGGAGTAAGTGCAAGTGATAATACCGTTTCCTCCTTTTCTTAATCTTTCATCTAGGAGCAGCATGTCCTATGTTAAATGAAATGGAAGATTGTGGATTGGTTTATCTTGAGGACGAAAACTCTAAAGATGCTTATGTTTTTTACAAAATCATGGGGCAATCTAGTTCGACTCCGATTCTGATATACATCTTCTTGAGTATATGACTTAAACAGTGGCAAATGCTATAGTGATTGATATGATACAAAAAAGCAATAGTAATAGTGAAAGAAATTAATTTAGAGGTGCTACTCGATTTTCAACTTTATGATAATTGGGCTTAACGAAAGATTCATATTGCCATACATCATTTAAGACTGCAAAAAAGCATAATTGTTTTCATCTACGAGTCCGATTGAAATAAGATATTCATATAGTTGCTCGTATTCCGCGATTTAACTCTAATCGAAAATCAGTATTTCGAGTGTTTTTACTATGATAAAGTCGGAAACCAATATCAAGAGTTGTTTGCTTCAAATTGGATAAATCGTTTCTAGTAAAATAGTTTGCTCCTCTTAAATTTGGAGTTATAGAAAGTATTTTTCTTTCTAAATCTGGACGAGCATAGTCACCAATTTTGAATATATTTTCTTGAGTAAATGGTAGACTACTAATTCCTAATAAAAAAATTATGGAGCTCCATCTTTTTTGTAAACACATGGCTTACATCTTAATTCTGAAATATTATTGTTAGAGGGTGAAGATAAATTGATCCTCTTTTAAAATAGAATTTTCAGATGAATTATTAGTCTAAATCCAAACCATAACTTGCAAAAAATTCATAAGTCATTCCCTGATAAGTCCCTAATTTACCCAAATTGTAAGAGGCCTGTGTTCCGATACGGCAAAGTCCATCTTTGAAAACACCATTTTTAAGAATTAAACCCACTTGTAAAAAAGCGGTGCGATTAGAGTTATAAGCAAGTGCCGCCCAAAAGGTTTCATAGTGTTCAACATGAAGTTTGGCAGTAGTGTGATAGATAGATGCATCCACATAATCGACCCAAACACTCGGTTCAAATGCCCAATGATCTTGTATAACACGTACACCTGCTTGGGCATTGGCATGCATTGCACGTTTAAAATTGGAGGGATATTGATCACTATCAAATAATATATTTGATTTAAAGAATTGATTTATACCTCCGCCTACATAAAAATAGGTTCGTTCAAAATCATTCTCGGCAAAAGATTGAAAATAAACTCCAAAACCTCCATTGGGAATCATTTGAGAAGTCTCATCAGCAGGTATCAAACGATCATCAAAGCTGTTGACTACAATATTATTACTATTCACATGATATTCACTCAATGTTCCTAAAAGACCGATTGAAAATTGTCCATATCGAAATGCTTTAATTTTATAAGCATACGTAAAAGAAATAGAATTTGCTTTTAATGGATGAATGTTATCATGCTGTATAAACACTCCTATACTCATATTGTGGTCAATAAATGGATGCTGATAACTAAGAATGGCTGTACGAGGAGCATCATTGAAGCCTGTCCATTGTTGGCGGTAATTTAAGCCCGCTTCCCATGAATTCATTGGTGCAGTAGTAGCAGGATTCCAAGCGAACCGATTACTACTAAACAAACTAGCATCTACTAATTGCTGGCTATACGCTTGGGTGGCTATTATAAAAGCTAGAAAAAATATAAATCGTGTCATGTTGTTGATGTTTTTTATAAGTAGTATGCTAAAAAACTTGGTATAATAATTTGTCGGGGCAATTTTCGTTTAGCACTTAAATCAATTGTGTAATAAACAATGATTTTCTTTTGCGCCTTTTGTGGTTTAATTTGGATAATGCAAATGTTTGGCAGAAACCAGCAATCGTCCCATCGAATGCCAGCTTCTGCATTTAAACATCAACATCTTAGTGAAGAGCGGATTTGCTCTAGAAAATTTCTTTCCCCTAGGCATTCATCTAATCGAAAAGTATTCTTTTTGAAAAGATGTAAAAACTAGAAGCACTAATTTATCCCCTTATTCTTGAACATGTAGTATCCTTTGATCTACATGTATTTTTTAAATTAAATTGCTTGAATAAACCTAAGTAGGTTTACCTAATTATTTGGTCAATAACTGCTTTTAAGATTCATCAAAAAATCCCCACCTGACCAGTCGGGCAGGGTTCATAATTTTCTTACAGTCAGTTATTTACTCTTTTTATGATGAATGCAGTTATTCGACAAGCAAATAAGTTAGGCTACTTACTAGACAAGGCTAGTTTCATCATATCATTTTATTCGTCTCTGACGATGGTCAATGTTTGTTTCAGTGTTTCTTGCTCTCGAAAGGCTAATACGTAATAATAATTTCCAGCAGGAAGCTCTTGTCCTTTATAAGTACCATCGAAATAAACATTATTCTTTGGGTAATCAATTTGTTCAAAAACGATATCTCCCCATCGATTAAACACTCGAAGTGTATTTGGCCCATATTTACTTAAATCTCCAAAATCAAGCTGATCATTTTGACCATCATTATTTGGAGTCATCATATTAATATGTGGAATAAAACTCAGTGGATTATTCGCCACTAAAACTGTTATAGAATCAAAAGTGGTACAATTATTTTCATCAATAATCATAATAGAATAAGTGGTACTATCTGTTGGTGAACTATACGGATTAGGAATATCATAATCTGTCAGTGGGAAATCTCCACCAATCCAATAATAATACGCTCCACCAGATGCATTTAATTGTACATCTGTACCTAAAGCAATACAAGTATCTTGTCCTGCACTTGCTGTTATGCGATACACTTCAACAGGTATCATCAAGGTATCACTGCCACATACATTTGAGCCAATCACTTGATAATTAGTACTTGTAGTAGGTCGAGCAACTACACTCCCTTCTTCTTGAAAACTAATGGTAGATGATTCATCGAGCCATTGAAGCGATCCATTAGATTCAACGTTTAAAGCAATAGAATCGCCTGGACAAATACCCAAAGAGTCATTTTCTAAGAACAATTCTACATTATCAATAAATTCTACCAAAATACTATCAATAGCTGTACATTCACGTTCATCTGTGATTGTTAAACTGTACACTCCTGGAGAACTGACGAATAATTCTGGTTCTGTTGCCCCATTTGACCAAAGATAGTTGTCATATGCACCACCTTCTATAATGGTTGTTTTATCTTCACAAACTGTAATATCTTCTCCTAGATCAAGCTCTGGAGCATCTGGAGCAAAGATGAAAAACGACCCTATTGTTATACAATCATTTGCATCTGAAACGGTAACTGGATAACTACCCGTTTCTAAACCAGCAATGATATTTTGGTTCATTATACCAAAACCAATATCATAAGTATAGGGAGATGTTCCTCCTTGTGCGGTGATAAAAACAGTTCCATTTGCTTTATCACAATCCGTTGTATCTGTTTCAATAGATGCAATTTGTAAAATGGAAAGTGGTTCTGTAATAGAAAACATCGTATCTAATACCATGATTCCGTCTGCATCAAAAATAGATAAGGTATAATCTCCTGCTAAAAGATTAGAAACATCCGGTTCATTTGAACTAAAGTCATTTGGTCCATTCCATTCAAAGGTATACGTGCCCTCGCCATCTACTAAAATATCAATATTTCCATTTGCTTCTCCTGCACAAGGTACATTATTGATACTAGCACTAACGTTCACCATTTCCTGTTCTACAATACTTACAGAACCATTGTTAATAGTTAAAAAATCTGGATTAAAATTATTATTTACTTGAATTTCTAAAGGGCTTCCTGTGAGCATTAAATCAGTATAATCACCTCCATTTCCAACAGTAAGAAATTTAAAAGCAATCATTACTTCTCCATCTACAAGTGACTCTCCGTCACCTTCTATATCGAACCAAGAAATACGCAAATTACCTGTTTCACTATCAGAAGAACCTACTGCAACATATTCAAGATCCATATCTTTTCGCTCAATAAATTGTATTACTGATGGATTCCAGTTGATAGAATATTGCACACTTAAAATATCGGAGAAGTTGGTAGTAATCACTTCTACTTCAACTGTATCTCCAGATGAAACAGTATGATGAGCAAGGGACAGCTCAAGGTCTTGTGCTTGTAATAGATTGAAGCCCATTCCTATCCATATGACAAAAATATAGGATAAGTATTTGAACATAATGTTGATGTTTTTAAACTGTTAGCAATACGAAAAATTAAATCCTATTTTCTGTATTACTTTTTAAAATGTTGATATTTATACCAAATTGAAAAATCCTTTCGTATATAATTTTTGATTTTTTCAAATCGGCATTTTCTTGAATCCCGTACCTGCAAAGTCGGGGATACGTTTAAGGTGTGATTTACGAAATCACTTATTCAATTTCGTATTACTTTTTAAAATATTGATATTTAGTTGATTTTCTAGCTTAACTTTTTGTTTTGAGATATGGCATTGCCAAGGCATTCATCTGGGAAAATGAATACGTTTACTAGTATAAAATTGCTTTGAGGAAGGGGTCTATCAAATAAGGGTTCAAGACCAAATTTGACAAACTCCCCTCAAAACAAATTTAGATTTAGCAATTTTTATTCGATTGAAATCATTGAGCGTGTAGTTGTGAAGTCTTTCGTCTTCAAGGTGTAATAATACACGCCTTTTGTAAGTATGTCTTTATCTAGTGTAATTGTATGGAGACCTTGAGTATATTTTCCTTCTAGACGATAAATTTCTGCTCCAACTTGATTATGAATTACGAGTTCCGCCTCCATTGGCATTGGCAATTCAAACTGAATTGTTGTAATATCCTTAAATGGATTTGGTGTATTTTGATGTAAAACATAAGTTGCTTTATCCAAGTCTAATGTAGAAGTAGATGTTTCGTCTACAAATTCTAAAACAATATCTAATTGTTCTAAAGTACTTGTATGTGCCTCTGCATGAATATCTTCAGATGAAATAGACAGTAATGTACTAATATCATCTATTGCTGTTGTGGCACTAAATTGAAGAACAAATAATTCTTCTGTATCATTAAGTGTAATACCACTTCCAATAGTACTAAACCAACTTGCTCTTAACTTTCCTTTGTTAGCCTCCGCTGTTCCTATAGCAGTAGCCGCTAAGTTAGAATGTGTTGGCGCAGTATAATCAATAAATTCTAGTTTCGTTTGATCGAATGCTAAGCCCATTTGATAACTTGCAATATCCTCAAAATTAGAACTTCTAAATCTTAGTTCTACTAATTCTCCTGCTTCGTAAGTTTTCTTATTAGCAACTAAATACAACTCATCTAAATTACGTTGATCCGCTTCATTGTTACTAAAATTATTTGGATTAGCATGACCAAGAATATCCCCTACTTTGACACCTACAAAATTGGCAATAGTATCTTGTGTCAACATCATCGTATCACAATTGGAATAAGGGAATACATTATACGCATCATAATTCGATGGCATAGCTGAACCTTCTGCAACAAACACCCATGAAGGACAATCATTTAAGGCGTCATTTGTTCCAATAATCAATTGTTGGATGATAAATAAATCTAAGGTGGTGAATGAATTGCTACAGTTAGCATCACCTGCAATAATTTGATAAGGTGAAGAAATTTCTTCGGGATTCATTCCTAAGATAAATTGTTGCCCAACAAATAATGCATAAGTAGAAAGACCGTTTTCGTCATTGATGTCTTTGAATGGTTGAATCACATATTCTTCATGAGAAGGAACATCAGGATTCATATATTCTCCATTTGCATCTGTCATTTCCATGGCAGAATAAGATGGACTTGTAAACATTACTTCTGCATCTTCTACACCTTCATCCCAATAGGTCATGATATTTCCTGTTACTACTAAGGAGGAGGATACTGTAAGTGTACCTTTCAATGCTACATGAGGAAGAATAGTTGTTGCACCATTTACAATCGTTCCTAATTCAATCATCAATGGATTGTTTGTTAAGGATATTGTTGTTATTTCTCCTCCTGTGCCTGTAACTGTAACATCAATATAAAATAACACATCTCCATCAGCAACTGGAATGCCTTGACCATTATTGTCATAATAATTAAAGGTATTATTTGCACTAAAGAATTGAGGAGCAATTTTCGCAGGCGTTAAGCCCGTGATTGTTGCTACAGATGGATCTGCAACTTCTATTGAACCAGCTAATGATGCGATTAAATCGCAATCTTCTATCGTAACAGGTATGCTAATCATATTTCCAGGAGAAGCACCAACGTCACTAACTTGAAGTCGTGCTGTTCCAGATGGAATTGTTACAGTAACCATTTCACAATGTGTATCACTTCCACAAGTATTCGTTACGGTTAAACAAACATTGTATGTTCCTTCATCACAGAAAGCATAAGTTGGATTGCTAGCAGAAGAAGTAGTTCCATCTCCAAAATCCCAAGTATAATTTCCACTTGAAGAAGTATTTGTTGTAGATAAAGTCAAGACGTTTGCTATAGAACTAAAACCCGCAACTGGTGCTCCATTCGTATTATAAATGGATACTGTCTCTACATGATTACATCCATTAGCATCTTCAATAGAAACGGTGTATGTTCCTGTTGGTAAATTATCTATTGAAATATCATTCGTTGAAATCACGGCATTATCACTGACTGGTCCTGTCCAGAAAACAGTATAATTAGGGCTACCATTATTTATCATAATACTAATTGAACCATCACCATTTCCACAAGAACCATTATTTGGAGTTATGGTTGCTGCTAAGGCAATACTTCCACCTACAGTAGCTGTTTGAACTGTACTACAGCCTGTTGCATCAGTAACTGTAATCGTATAATCTCCCATTCCTAGATTAGTAATATCAAAGGCTGAATTATTAGTTGTAGCTGAACCAGAAGAAGGTCCTGTCCATGTAATGGTATAATCTGCACTACCTCCCGTAATTGTTACCCAAATTGATCCAGCTGTACCACAAACAACATTTGTAGGATTAGCAACCACAGAAAGATTACTTCCACTATTTGATACTGTCACCGTCTCCGTTGTTGTACAAGCATTTGCATCTGTCACTTCAACAGTATAGGTGCCTGCACTCAAATTAGGAATATCAAAATTAGAGGAAGATGATGTGGCATTACCTGTAGCATCACCCGTCCATTCAATAAAATATGGAGCGGTTCCTCCTGAAATATTTAACCAAATAGAACCAGGAACACCACAAGCTGCATTGGTTGGTGTAGCCGTAAGACTAAGACTTCCTGAATTATTATTAACTACTAATGTTTCTGTAATGCTACAGCCATTTTGATCAGTAATAGTAACAATGTAAGTTCCAGCATCTAGATTAGGAATATCAAAAGCCGTAGTATTTGAAGTCCCTGTTCCAGAGGAAGGTCCTGTCCATGTAATGGTATAGGTTGGATTTCCACCTGAAATAATTAACCAAATAGAGCCTTGAATACCACAATACATATCTGTTGCTGTGGCGTCTACACTTAGATTACCTCCATTTGAACCAACTATTGCAGTTGTACTCGCTGTACAACCATTACCGTCGGTTACATTAATTGTATAAGAGCCTGCTGATAAATTCGTAATATCATAAGAAGAAGACGTACTCGTCGCAGAGCCAGTTGATGCACCCGACCAACTAATTGTATAATCTGCTGTACCGCCATTTATCGTTAACCAAATCGAACCATTTACGCCACAATAAGCATCTGTCGGTGATGCATTTAAACTAAGATTTCCACCTGTGGTACCAATTGTTGTAGTAGTACTTACTGTACAACCATTACCATCGGTTACATTAATTGTATAAGAGCCTGCTGGTAAATTCGTAATATCATAAGAAGAAGACGTGCTCGTCGCAGAGCCAGTTGATGCACCCGACCAACTGATCGTATAATCTGCTGTGCCACCGCTTATCGTTAACCAAATCGAACCATTTACGCCACAATAAGCATCCGTCGGTGATGCATTCAAACTAAGGTTTCCACCTGTTGAACCAACTGTTGTCGTAGTACTTGCTGTACAACCATTACCATCGGTTACATTAATTGTATAAGAGCCTGCTAGTAAATTCGTAATATCATAAGAAGAAGACGTACTCGTCGCCGTGCCAGTTGATGCGCCTGTCCAACTAATCGTATAATCTGCTGTGCCACCACTTATATTTAACCAAATTGAACCGGATACACCACAATAAGCATTGGTTGGACTAGCACTTAGACTTAGATTTCCTACAGTATTATAAATACTAACAGTTTGACTGGTGCTACAGCCATTATTATCCGTAAGCATTATGGTGTACGTACCGGCTCCTAAATCAGTAATTGTGTATGTATTAGTTGATATTGTAGTAGTACCTGTTGAAGCACCAGACCATGAAACGGTAAAATCTCCAGCTCCGCCTGTAATGTTCAATTCTATACTTCCTAAAGAATTACAAGAAGTATTAGTAACCACAGTACTAAAAGAAAAATTATTATTACTATTACCAATTGTTACAACTTCTGTATCTGAACAACCATTTGAACCTGTAACATTAACAGTATAAGTGCCATTCGTTAAATCAATAATTTCATAGCTCATATCACTAGTTGTAGCTGAACCAGATGAAGGCCCCGACCATGTAATGGTATAATCTGCTGTGCCTCCAGTAATATCTATCCAGATAGATCCTCCTTGCCCACAATATGCTGTGTAAGGGGTGGTAGAAACACTTAGTCCACTACTGTTTCCTATACTCACAGTTGTTGATTGACCACAACCATTGGCATCTACTACCGTAACATTGTATGATCCGATAGGCAAACTTGATATTGTATAGTCAGTAGAACTTTGAGTAACAGAACCATTCACGGGACCATTCCAAGTAATCGTATAATCTGCTGTCCCACCAGACATAGATACATCAATACTTCCATTGCTGCCACAGATTCCATTATTACTCGCAGCAATAATAGAGAAACTACCATTACTATTATTGACTGTTACGGTTTCTGCAGATGTACAACCATTAGAATCACTTACTGTAATAGTATATGATCCTGATGAAAGGTTAGAAATAGCATAGTTAGAGTTACTAGTCGTTGTAGAACCATTTGAAGGACCTGACCAGCTAATTAAATAGTCTGCTATACCACTATTAATCGTTACCCAAATACTTCCTAAAGTACCACAAGTACCATTAACAACTTCTGTTGATGTAGATAGACTATTATTCCCATTAGAAATGACAACAGTTTCGGTATCCATACACCAATTGGCATCTGTCACTTTTACTACATAAGTGCCACTTGGTAAATTTGTAATGTCATAGGTTGAATTGTTGGTAGTAAAGGTACCATTTACTGTTCCATTCCATGTTATTTCGTATGGTGCTGTGCCACCACTTATATTTGTTCCAATAGATCCATTGGCTCCACAAACTCCATTCGTAACGGTAGTTGATAAAGCTAAATTTCCAACTGATTGACCTACATAAATTGATTTTGTCTCAGAACATCCATTATAATCTGTTACTTTGACTGTATAATTTCCAGGATCTAACCCTGAAATCGTATAAGGTGAACTAGCAGCTGTTGCAGAACCTGTTTCTTGTCCAGACCATTCAATGTCATAAGGCGTAGCACCCCCTGTCCAGCTTACTTGAATTGAACCATCTAAGTCACAGATCGCATCTGTTTTTGAAAGATTAGTTGCTAAATCACAATTATCGCTAATGACAATAATTAAAGTATCTGAACAACAGGTAGTCGTATCGGTAACTACTAGTTCGTGTGTTCCCGGTGTACCATCTATAGTTACTTCAAATCCAAATGCTACACTTGTATAATTAGTTTGGATAGTTGCCGTTACACCAGACCCCAAATGTTTGATTTCAATATTAGCATAATTAGAAGAATTATCTCCACCAGAAATAGTAAATATAGAAGGTTGATGAATCCAATTTCCAGCAGGATCCCATGCATTTAAAGAATCTGTTAAGGCATCCATGTCATTGACAATACCAGAGAATTGCTGTCCGTGTGCATTCCAAGAAGTTATTTCATATGGTCCACTATTTCCTTGACCAAAAACTACTGCATATGAATAATAGATAATCGTATCTAAATCACATGGATCTGTAGGTAAGTTATAAGGTTGAGAATCTAGGATAATATCATAAATTGTTCGATCTAAATAAGGAATAGGTACACAATAGTCTAGATCATTTGTACCAGCATGATAAATGGTATCTACTGTGAAAATATCTTCACATACACATGTATTATAAATAGTATAAGACGCTGTTGTGGAACAAGAAGTTCCATCAGAAATAGTTACCTCATATATTCCAGCATCTAAGTCTTGAGCCCTATTGGATGTTGACACCGCAGGGTTCCAAGTATAGGTATAATTACCACTTCCTCCTGTTACTGTAAGATCAATTTCTCCTAGATCACAACAATCTGCATTTGTTGTATTTTCAGTAACCGATAATGCTCCTGTAGAATTAATTGTTGTTTGTGCTGTAGTTGTACAACCATTATTATCTGTAACTGTAATAGAATAAGCTCCTGCTACTAAGTTTAATATATTATAGTTTATATTACTTGTAGTAGCTGTGCCTGTTGACGCTCCCGACCAATCAATCGTATAATCTGTATCGCCACCCGTTATCGTTACTTCTATCGCTCCATAGCCTCCACAATTCGCATCCGTCGTCCATAGACTAGCATTTAGATTCCCGCCATTTTGTCCAAGCGTAGTTGATGTAGTTGTTGTACAACCATTATCATCCGTAACGGTAATAGTATAAGCTCCTGCTACTAAATTTAATATATTATAGTTTGTACTACTTGTAGTTGCTGTGCCTGTTGACGCTCCCGACCAATCAATCTTATAATCCGCATCTCCGCCCATTATCGTTACTTCTATCGCTCCATAACCCTCACAATTCGCATCCGTCGTCCATAGACTAGCATTTAGATTCCCGCCATTTTGTCCAAGCGTAATTGAAGTCGTAGCAGTACAACCATTATCATCTGTAACTGTAATGGAATAACTTCCACATGACAAATCAAGAATATCATAATTTTGATCTACTGTTGTAACATTTCCTGATGCAGGCCCATCCCATTGAACGGTATAAGGGGCTGTTCCGCCAGAAAAACTCAACCAAATTGAACCATTATCTCCACAAACACAATCAATACCTGTTGCATTTATTGTAATAGAAGGAGCAATATTAATAGTAACAGTTTGAGAATCTTGACAACCATTTGCATCTGTTACAACAACGGTGTATGTCCCTTGCCAAAGATTTGTAATATTATACCCTTGACCAGATGTATTTTGTGTTCCATTTGCTGCACCTGACCAATCTATTATATAAGGAGCTGTTCCGCCATTAATATTTACCCAAATCGAGCCTGCAGAAGTACAAGCTTCATGAGTGACAGAAGTACTTATACTTAGATCACTTCCTACTGTAATCACCTCTATAGTTTTTACAATACTACATCCACTAAAGTCAGTAATAGTGATGGTGTATGTCCCCGCTGGTAGATTTTGAATATTATACCAATTATCACTAATAATAATAGAATTAGAAACTGGGCCATCCCATTCAATTTGATAATTTGGCACGCCACTCGTTATATCAACCCAAATCGAACCATATTGTCCACAAGTAATTTGAGTTGGGGTTGCAGTAGCTGTTAAGTTTCCTACTCCATTTATTAGAGTTATAGATTTTGTTGCGACACATCCATAATCGTCTGTTACCGTAATATTATAGGTGCCATTTGATAAATCGTTAATAGAGTAACTAGAATTATTGCTTACTGTTGCCCCAGAACTTGGTCCATCCCAACTAATCGTATAAGGAACAGTTCCATTAGCTATACCTACCCAGATAGAGCCATTAGCTCCACAATTTCCGGGATAAGTATTTAGTTGAATATCTATCGGACCACCATTACTATTAACCGTTACTGTATGGGTACTACTACAACCATTATCATCTATTATTGTAATTGTGTATGTCCCCATTGGAATATCTTGTATGTCATAGCCATCATTACTTGTATTAGCCATACTAGAAATAGGGCCGTCCCAAGTAATTTTATATGGAGCATGTCCATTGTTAATATCTATCCAAATAGAGCCTAATCCACAAGAACCTGTTATTGGTACTACATTAGTATTTAAGTAAGAATTAGAATTATCTACATTTAATACTTCATAATCTGTACATCCATTATCATCTGTAACAGAAACAGTATACGTACCCGACATCAAATCATTAATTGTATAGGAAGGATTATTAGTGGTAAAAGAACCATTTTCAGCTCCTGACCATTGAATGTGATAAGATGGAGAACCACTTGAAATGTTGACTGTGATAGAACCATCTTCTCCACAAATACCATTATTTACAATAGTACCAATAGTCATATAAGTATTTGGTACAACGACTGTTTGAGTTTCTTGACACCAATATTCATTTTCTATGGTTAAGGTATACGTACCACCCGGTAAATTTATGATGTTAAAATCATTACTATTTGTTGAATTAAATCCACTTACAGGGCCATTTAATAAAATATTATAAGGAGCATCATTATTATCAGGTATCCAAACATGAATATATCCTAAACTTCCACAGGAGGCAGGAAATGGAGTTGCTGTATAAGTAAAACCTGTATTATTATCTCCAAGCGTTACTGTTTCTAAACTAACACAACCATACGCATCTGTAACTTGAATGGTATAAGTACCTGGAACTAAATCTGTAATATTAAATGTATTACTAATAGAAGTAAGACTTACATTTTTAGGTCCTGTTACGGAGACTGTATATGGCCCAACACCATTACTTACTGTTACTTCAATAGCTCCTCCCATACCACAAATTGGATCAGTTGTCCATGTATTGATCATTAAATTACTTCCATCATTTACGGTAACAATTTCTGAATCAGAACAACCATTCACATCTGTTTTAGTTACGGTATAAACCCCTGGAGGTAGATTATAAATAGTACAGTTTGAACTATAGGTATAAAAACTTCCAGAAACAGGGCCGTCATAGGTTACAACATAACCTGGTGTTCCGCCTGTTGAAGATACATTGATAGAACCTGAGTTTTGTCCACAACTAGAATTGGTTGTTGTAACTGTAACGTTTAAATTACAACTAGATACACAATCCACTAATAGATTATAATTGCTGGTAGCTCCATTATAGCCATCTACTACAACGTAATAGGTTCCTGGAGGTAGATATGCTGAGATATGCTCATTATTGGTTCCTGGATTCGTACTATTCTCCATACACGATTCCCGATCACAAGCATTAAGTAAATATAACTCAAGATTAGCACTTAAATTAGATAGATAAATATCCACTTGTCCTGTGGCAGTAGTTGTGAAAGTATGTACTACTTCTGGTCCATTATTTTCCGCACAACTTATATTATTACATGAATAAAGTGAGATATCATCAGATCCATATGCATTATTATAGTTAAAGGTGTGTCCGCAATCAAGATTTTGAGTATTAGAACAATCCAAATAACCACAACTTACTTCTAAGCGATAATTACCCTGAGAAGAAGGAAATTCTCCATCTACTACAATATAATAAGTGCCTATTGGTGCATTATTATACGTAATTGTTTCAAGATTAGAGGTTGCATTACTGGTATAACTTCCATCTACAACATCATAGTCATTACAATCTCCGCTCAATAAAAATAAATCAAGATCAAGGTTAGGAGTTGTGATTTCAAGAACTATTTGCAAATCTCCAGGAGTAGTTTTATTGATTTTATATATCTTATCTGGTCCTAATAAGGTATAATTAGGTAAAATAGAATATTCAACAATATTATTGGGTTGTCCTATTGTTGTTTCATCTAAAAGGAAATCTCCACAATAAATTGTTTCTACTGTAGAGCACCATCCTACTTCAGTACCCCCTCCTGTTCCACAAGCTCCAGGTGTATGACTTTGTATTCCCGCTGCTTCTGCATAGCAACTATTTGAATAGGTTACATCATTACATCCACAAACAGGATCATAGTTCTCAGGACATTGAGGATCTGAATTAATTAATGCAGGATTGACACAAGCATTTTCACATGTACCTGGTGTGTAGGATTGAATTCCACTCGCTTCTGCTAAACAAGGATTATTATAGGTTACTCCATTACAAGCACAAACGGGATCATAAGTAAAATCACCACATTTGTGCGTGAGAATTCCTGTATCACTATCTATATCAATATAACCACTTGATTGTGCTAGATTCGGATCATAACAATTTGCTGTACATGGTCCAGAGGTATACGATAATACTCCTGCTGCCTCAGCATAACAAGGGTTTTGAAAGGTTTGACCATTACATCCACAAACTTGATTCGATTCTGTTGATTCACATTCGGGTTCAGCTTGAATACTAGCAGGATCAATACATTCCCCAAAACCTGTCCCTACTGTATAAAGTGTTTGACCATCTGCTTCTGCATAACAACTGTTCATATAAGTGACCCCATTACTAGCTACAACAAACTCATACACTTTAGGACAATCTGTTGCACTATTACGATCACCTTGATTAACTTCTACTTCTATACGAGCATTCTGAAGAGATACAGGCACTGTTTTGAATTCGCTATCTACCATACGTACACTATCCACTTCGATGATAAGTGTATCTTTGGGAGTAATAACTATGTCTTCTATAATAAACGAAAATATACCTATCGTTCCTCCACCACTAAGACCGAAACCATTCGTTTTGGTAATACCAAGTTGGGTTCTATTTTGTGAAGGAGAACTTTCTATTTCGTCTACTATTTTAAGTTCATTACTATTAGATGAAGCAATCCAAGAATTATTATCTAGAGAAAAATCAATTGTGGTATTATCCTCAATCAACTCTGGATTGTAAGATAGTTGAAAAGCGATTCCATGAAAATCGGAAACATTGATCGTTTCACCTAATTTAATCGTAACATCTAGGACTGTACCTTCATTGATAGAATAAGAGGAAGTTTCTAATATTAATTCTGGATCAACACCTTCCACTCCTGTCTGATATCCATCTGTAAAGACTTGGTTTCGTTCTAATCCAAAATTCGCACGTACACCATCAATATCATCATCATCAATAGCTCCATTTCCGTCTACATCTGCATATCCAATATCTATAGGATACAAACTATCTTCGAATGTTTCATTCCATTCAAAACCTTCTTGCTCTAGAAATATGGTAGAAGGGATCGTTCTGGTAGGACCTGTTTTTCCATATTCATGACCAATATACAGTAAATCTACTGCGTTTACGCGACCATTATTATTAACGTCACCAGGCCAAACATCAAAAGTATTTGTTGTTTGGCTGAAAAGGGGGGCATACCCTAATGCACAAATTATAGCCACTAAAGCGACTATGAATCTCTTTAAAACTTTTCTCATCATTGCTGGGTTTGTGGATTTAGACTAACTCAACGATACAAAAGTAACCTGATACTTAGGTTGCAACAATTACATTTTAGATTATTTTCCAACACTTACAACAAGAAAATAATCTAAAAAAAATAATTCATTTTCATAAAACATTGAAAAACAAAATTTTATAAAAAACAAATTAAAAAAATAAATATCTGAAAGAGATTTGTTTCCGCTTTTATTATATTTGTGTTTATTGTATGGTATTTAACACTAAAGGGCATTTGATATGTACAAAAGCAAATTAATTGAAATTCTCCGAACATTCAATAAAGAAGAACTAAAATCATTTAATGATTTTATCCGATCTCCTTATTATAACAAAAGAAAGGAGCTGCATACTTTTTATGACTATCTCCATCAATGTGCCCCACAATTTGAAAAAGAAGCTGTCGATCGTCATTTAGTTTTTAAAAAGATAGCTCCAAAACAAGAGTATGATGAAAAGTGGTTGGGTTATATGATGAGTTATCTTAATAAACTGGCAGAACAATTTATACAAATAAAACAATATGAAAAGGATCAGGCATTTCAGAATTACAATTTTCTATCTGCATTAGTTAAACGAAATTTAAGTAAATTTTATCAGCAACAAAAAATTAAAATTGAGCAAAATACAGACATTGTACATGAATCAAGCAGTGATTTTTTCCTGCGACAATATTTGATGGCAGATGTTTCCCTTCAATTTCGTGATACTCAACATCAACGAAAACATGACCAAAGTTTACAATCTACAACAGACTATCTTGATTATTTTTACTTAACAACTAAACTTCGCAATAGCTGTGAAATGTTAAATAGAAAAAGGGTGGTAGCTGGAGATTATGAATTAAAATTAATTGATGACTTATTAATTGGTATTGAAAATAGTGATAGCATTCAAGAACCGATTATTGCTATTTACCTTAATTTATATCAATTGTTAAAAGCTAAAGAAAATGCGACAAATTTCACCTTTCTAAAAAATCTTGTCAATACATATTCATCTAATTTACAGCGCGAAGAAGCCTTAAAAATTTACAAACTGATCATAAACTACTGTTTAAGAATGATCCGAGTTGGAAAGAATGAGTACGTTGAAGAAGCCTTAGAACTTTTTTTAACGGGTATTGAAAAAGAAATATTTTTTGAGAGTGGCTATCTTAGTCCTTGGGATTATACGAATGTGATTAAACTATCGCTTATTTTAAAACGTTACGATTGGATAGAGTCCTTCATACAAGAGTTTAATGAAAAACTACCTCCGGACTTCCGTGAAAATGCCTTACACTATAATCTTGCTGAACTTTATTATAGTAAAAAAGAATTGGATAAAGCCTTGGAACAATTATTACATGTAAAATTTTCAGATATAATTTTGCATTTAGGTTCGAGGGAAATTCTAGCTAAAATTTATTATGAAAAGGAGGAGGAAGAAGCCTTACTTTCTTTATTAGCTTCTTTCAGTATTTTTTTAAAACGAGATAAAAAAATGGCTCCTAATATTAAGAAAACATTTCTTAATTTTTGCGATCTTTTAAATCAACTTATGCGTCGAAATCCTAAAAAACTCCCTATAATCTATGAAAAAATTAAAACTACTCAGCCTCTTTCAAGTAGAAGTTGGTTATTACAAATAGCCGAAGAAATCATGAAAGATTTAAAAATTGCCCTATGATATTTGCGAACCACGAAATAAACTTAGATCATTTTCCAAAAGTAGAACATCTGGATTATCAAAAAGTAGCTCCTGCTTATTTGAAAGTATCCTTGATAGGTAGTGCTCTTTTTTTATTGTTTTTCTTGATTATAATTGGTGTGTTTGCTGCCGTATATACCTATGAAAATCATCCTTTTTTGACCTTAATCTTATTCTTAGGATGGGGGGGGCTTGCCATCCTTGTTTTCTTTTTTAGTTGGAAAGGTTATCATCTTCGTGCTTATGCTATTCGAGAACGAGATATTACCTATCGCAAAGGCGTATTATTCCAAACACAAACAGTCGTACCATTTAATCGAGTTCAACATTGTGAAATTTCTCAAGGCCCTGTTGAACGTTGGTTCAATTTAAAAAAACTAGAAATATACACGGCTGGAGGTAGTAGTAGTGATTTATCAATCGCTGGTTTAGATACCGAACTCGCTCCCAAATTAAAAGATTATATCATCAAAAAAACAGGTTTGGATGCAAGTGAGGAAGAATGATTTTTTGAATATACCTGAACGTCAATCAGTCATTGCCATTTTACTTATTTTTTGGCGCTTGATTACTTCCATTGTGAAAACACTTTGGCCATTCTTACTATTGCTTTTAATTAGAGGTGGAAGTAATGATCAAGATTTCTGGTACACAAGCATCTCCTTAGGTGTTGCAGCAGTTGCGACTATTCTTCCTATTATTGCCTATTTTAAGTTTTATTACTATATCGAGGAAGATGCTTTTATCATAGAGCAAGGCATTTTTAACAAACGAAAACTAAGTGTCACTTTTGATCGCATTCAAAATGTCAACTTTGAGCAATCTGTGATCCATCGTATTTTCAATGTCGTTCGTTTAGTGATAGATACAGCAGGAGCTAAAGGTACAGAATTCACTATCTCAGCATTAAGTAAAGAAAAGGCAGATCAAATACGAGATTATCTAATCGAACAACGAGAAATAGCTACTCCTGTAAATTTAGAAGATGACATACAAGATATTTCTACTATAAATACTATTCAAGAATCTTTACTTCATTTGGATATTAGCGATTTGATTAAAATTGGTTTAGGTCAAAATCATTTTCGCTCGATCGGAATTATTATCGGAACAGTTTTCGGTTTTTATACTCAAATAGAGCAAATTATCGGAGAAGAAGAACTTCAAGAACAAGGTGGTGCTGCACTTGAGTCTTTTGATCCTACATTTTATGTGTTGATAAGTTTGGGGGTAGTTATTTTATTTATTGCATTAGTTATATCTATTGTATCTACTGTAATGCGCTACTATGATTTACGTTTTTTAAAAACAAGTGCTGGTTACAAAATAATTACGGGCTTATTTACACGGCGAGAATACGCTGCTAATCATACTAAAATCCAATTCATTCAGTGGAGTACCAACCCACTCAAAAAGTTGTTCAACTTATATAGCTTACAACTTCCTCAAGCTGCGGGTGCTGATCTGTTGTATATTCCAGGTTGTTATTTGCCCCATATTGATACTGTTTGTAAGGCTTATTATGAAGATAACGATCCAATTTTTGAATCTCACGGAATACATTGGCGTGAAGTAATTCGCTTATTTTTTGCCTATAGTATAATTCCATTAGGACTGTATACAGGCATTTATTTTCTTCGTTATGAGATTTTACCACCTATGTTTCATCTTGTTATTTGGTCTGTTTTGGCATTAATAAGCAGCATTATTTACTATCGAAAATGGGAATATGCGATTAGTTTAGACGGAATTCGTATTAAAAAAGGCTTATTTGCAACACATTTTTTTCTACTCAAATGGTATAAAATTCAATCCATTCAACTTAGAAAAAGTATCTTTCAGAATAGACGAGGCTATACTGATATTATTTTTTATACTGCATCGGGCGCATTACGTATTCCTTACATCAAAGAAGAAAAGGCGCTTGCCCTACAGAATTATGGCTTATACAAAATAGAATCTTCACTAGAAGACTGGATGTAAAAAACATGTTATTAGTCGTTTAAACAGATCATTTTTTGTACATACATACTTTCAGGTGTTTTCAACTGATAAAAAAGTATTCCTAAAGGAGTCATTTCCTTGAAATGAATAGCATGTTCATTAAGTCCTTTTTGTCCATATCCATTAATCTGTTTTAACACTTTACCAGTGGTATCAAAAATTATAATTTCATAATTACTGGCTAGAGATAAAGAAAAACGAATAGTGGTTTCTTGATAAAATGGGTTAGGATAATTATCTAAGTGTTGAATACTATTTTCTTCTACGAAGGGTATTTCATTGGTAGAAGTAGTTCCATCTCCTGAAATCTTAAATGTCCAATAATGGTTGCCATCTACAGAACAGCGCAAATAATCTGTACGGGATGTGGTATACCCACTTACAACAATATGCCCGTTGGAGCTTGTCAAAATATGATTAGGTATATCTTCGCCATATTGACCATAGTTGTTTTGCCATTGAATAGTGCCTTCTTCATTTACTTTCCGAACAAACATATCTATAGATGTATTTTCAACGTTAATATCTCCTAGGTTTTTTGCTGTTGATCCAGTTAATACAAAACCGCCATCTTGCGCTAGAGCAAAAGCAGCCGCCTCTTCTACAAAAAGTGTATTGTAAATATTATCCCAAATAATATCACCTGAAGTGTTTATTTTGGTGAGATAGGTTTGTTGTCTATCAGTAATAGGTTTATTCCCGAAAATAACAGTAGAACCATCTGACAAAACTTGTATATCTTTAATATTATCACTAAGATCATAATCCATAGACCAAGAAATATCACCATTAGCATCGAGTTTACTAATTCGGGCGACTGGTCGTAATACTGGTTCTCCTGTTGGTAAAGTAGTCGAAACTAGAACACTAGAATGAACGATAAAACCCCCGTCATGACTAGGGATCGTTCTAAGGGTAAAGGTAGAACCCTGCCAAATTGGATCATAAGAAACGCCAATAACAGTTGACCAAAGAGAATTACCATTAGCATCTAATTTTCTGATACTTTGTGACGTAGTCTGAGCGGTATTTCCTGAAGTTTCAGTTTGATATATAAAATAACCGCCATCTAATGTTTTTCCTAAATCAGCCGTATATTTAAGGGTAAGATATTCCCATTCAACAGCATCATTTGCATCTAATTTAACGATGTTATTATCATTTTTTACATAGACCAACCCATTATCTTCTGTCTCTACGATTAATACTCTAAAATCTAAGTCATCAATATATTTTTTCCAAAGTATATTGCCATCTGGATCTATTTTAGTAAGGGTATCTTGTTTTGCTAATAAGAAGTTACCATCTAAAGAGGGAAAGGCTCGTTTATAGTTTTGAAAAGACCATTGTTCTTTCCCATCTGCCGTTAATTTAGTATGCACTAAATTACTTGTGGAAGAGAGCAAAACACCATCATCGGAAGTCGCTTGTAGTTCATAATCAATGGGATTAAACTTAGACCAATGAAATAAAGGAGAATCAATAGTGTTCTCTTCGCAACTCAAATCAACATTATTAATCTGTACACTTCCCTTACTATCTAAAGTATCATAAGGTGCTCCAACGACTATTTCATCTTGAAATATTTGATCTTGAGGCAAGGCTACAGCAGAACCAATTCCTGTGAGACTTCCAGAATCTAAATCACATTCTAGCGGTACTTCATACAACTCCCACTGATTATTACTACTGTTGTATTGGTACATATTAACATAGCCATTTGTACTACTACTGCTATGTAATCCAGGAGCTCCGACCAATATAGTAGAGCCTTCATGATTAATATCAACACTATACCCAAAGAAATCATAATTATTTTCACCTTGTAATGATGGTCCTAATGCTTGCCATTCATTTAAAGCGGTTTGGTATTCAAAAACGGTGACTTTTCCTGTTTGTGTGCCATTGTCGTTATTTTTGTGTGCACCTACAACTAGACGAGCAGGGTTCGATTCTGCTAGGGCAAGGGCATATCCAAATTGTTCCTCACTAGCGTCGTTTATAATAATTGCTCCCAATTGTTCCCAATCATTTCCATTCCAATCATAAACCTTTATATGATCGTTGATTGAACTAGTAGAAGCTGTTTGAAAACCAATGGCGATTCGTGTACCATCATTACTTAAATAGACTTTAGAATATCCTGCTGCCTCAGGAATAATATCATTCCCTAGTTGCTCCCAACTTGTTCCATTCCACTCCATTATTCTAACATTGGCGCCTTCTGGACTAGAATTAATACTCTTTACTGTTCCGATAGCGATTCTTGTCCCATTTTTCGAAATAGATACTGTATTTCCAGCTTCTTCTCCTGCAATTTCACCAAGTATAGGATCACCTAATGACAACCAACCGCCATTAATTTTTTCAAAGATATATACCCTACCCATAAAATTATTATAATGCGGTGCTCCTACAATAATGTGATTGCCATTTTCAGAAACATCAACTGACCATCCAAATGCTTCACCATCTGTAGGACTTGTTATGTTGCTACTGCCAAGCTGTTCGTGGATTCGGATTGAACCCCTATTAGAATAAAAAGGTGCTCCTGCTACCGATACTCTACCTGATTCAGAAGTAGCAACTGACCAGCCATAAAAAGAGTTAGCAACACTACCTGAGAAACCACAAGGAGTTTGTGAAAAAAGATAGGTAAATGCACATACGTAAGTCAAAGAAAAGACAAAAGAGGTACGCAATATTGATTGTAATTGTATATTCATGATAAGTAATTTATATGTGCAAAAGGCAGAATTTAAAAGGTCTTGTTCATTTACATTTATAGAATAAGTATCTTTTATTTTTCCTTAATTACGATACATGCATATTTAATGCCATTACTATTGCAGTCCTAATAAGAGTTTTGTTTTGCAAGCACCTTCTTCACACCGTCTGTTTGTTCCAGTAAAGGAATCGTAACGATATTTCCTTTCCTATTTGCTGGAATTTTTCCTGTAACATAGCTAGGATTTAAGTATTCCAAAGCAGCAATGGAAACGCCCCGTTCTTTTGATATTTTATGAAAGGTGGTAAATTCTTTTATCTTAACTTGCTCTGTAACAGTATATGTA
This sequence comes from Saprospiraceae bacterium, assembly GCA_020628645.1. Classification (GTDB taxonomy): domain Bacteria; phylum Bacteroidota; class Bacteroidia; order Chitinophagales; family Saprospiraceae; genus JAHDES01. The sequence continues at coordinate 204,055 of JAHDES010000003.1, read as the reverse complement.
TAATCTAAAAATTGAGGATGAAGATCATAAAAAAGATAATATTCTAGCATGTAATTAGCTGCTACATATTTTACAACGTACTGTTGCGTTTCTTTAGGCAAATATTTTTTCACCTTGTCATACTGTCTGCTATTAGCTTTCCGAATGGCTTGATTCACTCTCCCTTTTCCACAATTATACGCAGAAACTGCCAAGGTCCAATCTTCAAATACATCATGTAAATAAGCTAAGTACTTTACAGCAGCTTCTGTCGATTTGTAAGGATCATAACGTTCATCTACATAATCATCTATTATTAAACCATAAGAGCGAGCTGTACTTGGCATAAATTGCCACAGGCCTGCAGCCCCTACAGATGACTTCACAGTTGGATTAAGTGCAGATTCAATAACAGCAAGTGCTTTTAAATCTTGAGGAAGATCATATTTATTTAAATACTCTTCAAAAATGGGAAAATAAAGCATGCTTCGACCCAATGTACGTTCTGTTCTTCGTCGAGCTAATTCTGTATAGTCTCTTATTTCTTGATAAAGATCATCATTAAAGTTATACTCTACTGAAATAGGCGTTTTTTCTAATCGCTTTTTTGTGGATTCTTTAGAATGTAAGGGAGATGAAGTTTTTTCAGAATTGAAAATAGAAGGATTACCCAAAGATGGGGTAACATTACAAAAAAGAAAGAATGCAGTTGCAACTCCACTCCATAAGGAGCGGGTGGGATTATAATTTATGTTCATAATGGATGTTGTTGCCAACAATTTTTATAGTGGTGATTGGGCATAAATATGCCTTTTCGAACACTAGGGGATTATAATTACTATTTTTTAACGCTATTCTCTACAAAAACGATGCCTTCTATTACGATTTTTTTTAATAAAAAATATTTTCTGCTTTTTTGGAGCTTTTCAAAATAGGTCTTTACATTTGTACGCACACATTTAAAAATCTACTTTTCAGTCCTTACTATGGAAAATTTCGGTATCAATCCCAATATCAATCAAGCTTACACCCTACCTGCCGCATTTTATCGTTCTCCAACTACTTTTGAGCAATCCAAAGAGCAAATATTTGCTCAAACTTGGCAATGGATTGAGGATGTAGATGTTGTGAAAGTTCCTATGCAACATTATCCATTTACGCTATTAAAAGGTGTAATTGATGAACCTCTATTATTTACCCGTAATCGTGAAGGACAGCTGCATTGTATGTCCAATGTTTGTACCCATCGAGGGAAAATCATAGTGGAAAAACCTGGACGTGGACGCTTATTGAGTTGTGGTTATCACGGACGATGTTTCCAGTTAGATGGAACGTTTAAAAGTATGCCTGAGTTCAAAGAAGCTGAAAATTTTCCATCAGAAGAAGATCATTTGACCAAAATTCCTTTTTCAGAATGGATGGGCATGTTATTCGTTTCCTTAAATCCCAAAGCTTCTTTAGAAGAAATGACCCAACCTATTCGTGAACGATTGAGTTGGTTACCTTTAGAAGAAATGACGTATGATGCATCGACTTCTAAAGATTATTTTGTAAACGCTAATTGGGCCTTATACTGTGATAATTATTTGGAAGGTTTTCATATTCCATTTGTACACCCAGGATTAAATGAAGCCTTAGAATTTGATAAATATGATTATGAAATTTTTCCTTATTGCAATCTTCAATTAAGTATTGGAAAAGAAGGCGAACCATGTTTTGATATTCCAGAAGGGCATCAAGATTTTGGGAAAAGAGTGTATGCCTACTATTATTGGTTATTTCCCAATTTGATGCTTAATTTTTATCCTTGGGGACTTTCTTTAAATATAGTAAGTCCCTTGAGTCATAATACGACCAAGATCAGTTTTCGCTCTTATCTATTTCCAAATAGTAAAATGTCTCCAAATGAGAGTCGATTAGATGACACAGAAATGGAGGATGAAGAAGTCGTAGAAAGTGTTCAATTAGGTATTCAATCACGCTATTATAAACGTGGTCGTTTTTCACCTACTATGGAACAAGGCGTACATCATTTTCATAGTTTAATTGGAAATTATATGGGATGATTTTTGTTTCCATGACCACAAAATAGGTATAGCAAAGCCAATAGCATTGAGCGTTCCATGCAAAGCATACATCATAGGTATATCCAAACTAGGAATAGGATAAATCATACGTATTCCATACAAAAATGCTAGTAACATTCCTATACTCAGTGATAAGCCACCTATTCCCCATAAAAAGGATAATCGAATCTTTTTAAGATAGGCTATTCCTACTAAAAAGCCTCCTACTGTCATAATCATAACAGCTATCGCCTCAATCCACCACGCCCATTGAAGTTGAGTGGCTGTGATTCCAATAGCTACTAATGGTACGCCTAAAATAATAAGTGGCAATATAGCTTGAAGTCTCGTTCTAGGAAATTGCGCTACATATTTAGCACTGATAAAGGGCAAAATACATCCTGCATAATGAAAATGAATAGCTGTCAATAAAACAATCGTAGGCGAAAAACCTAAGGGCTGATATCCAATACGATCTGCTATTGCCCATATTCCTCCTATTGGTAAATAAAGAAAGGCTATCGTGTGACAAATCTGTCTTAAACTATAGCCTTTTTGGGTTTTAAATTTTTGTAGTTCTTTGATGGCAACATAGATAATGAACAAGAACCATAAAGAAGCTAATCCTCCTGCCAACCAAGAAGGTTTTATGACAAAAGCTATTGTAAAACTACAACTTGCCAAAGTTCCTATTCAACGTTCTATTTTAGACTTAGATTCAACAAAAAAATCAACTCCCAAATTATTGGCATTAAAAAAAGAGGAGCAGCAAGGAGCAATAAAGTAACATGCGTTAACTCAAAAGGCGAATAAGGCAATTTTGTCAAAAAACACAAAAACCAAATGAATATACCTAGATATAATGGTTTTATCTTTTTAAGCTTTAAGCCGTTCATAGACTAATTGTTTTACAAGCTGTGTAGAAGATGCTCCAAATCGTTTTTGAAAAAATCGAGCAATTGGTTTGCCTAGTTTTACATACCAATAATTGGGTCGAGAAAAAGCCTTGATTTGGTAATAAACTTGCCCTTTTTCATTACGCCAAATGAGAAATCGTTCTTCTCCCTTTTCTACATGCTGTTGAAGCGTCCCATAAGCGAAACCATAACGATTCACCTCATCTATGGTATAAACTACTCGTGCTGCATTTTTCCACCAAATACCAAATAGTCGAAATAAGACCAGTACTGTATCATTAGTAGCAAAACCTTTTTGGGGACTATAGATTTTAGTCCAAGAAGAAGGAAATTGTTGCCAGTTATCTAGAATCTGTTTCGCAGTTTTCCATACCTCTTCTCCTTCCCCGAGGTAAATTTCATACTGATCATTATTATAGCCGATTATATTTTTTTCTTGAGCCGTACCAAATTGTTCTTTGTAATTATAATGTGTCAATTGTTGGTTTACCCAAAATTGTTCTAGGGCTTTGAATGATGGAAAAGTGATGGAGATAATCATAGTACTTTATTAGTAATGGGGCACGAATAAATTTACTCCGCGTGCATTAGGTTAAAACGTATTCTTTTTTTCTAAATGAGGCAAAGCTTTATCCATTCGTTTAGCGAGTTCAGGAAGCTTTATGGTAGGAACAGCAGGAAAAAGATGATGCTCTAAATGATAGAACATATTAAAAGAGATGACATTTTTCCATTTGGTGCGTTGCGTTCGCGCAAAATTAGGGTGCTCATGTGTATCGTGATGCACCAGCCAAACTGCAAAAAAAGCCATCAAGCATTCACTAAGCAGCATAATCATAATATGATACATCAAAAAATGAAGCTGAAAATAAAAAACAAGACCACCAAAAAGGAATATCGAAATTAATTCAGCAATTACATTTTTCTTGTAGCTTTTATTTCCAATTTGAAGCGTTAGCCAATGAATTGAAAACATATGAATTGGCCCATATAAAATAGCTTGATACCAAGTCATTCGTGCTGCTTTCCCTTCATAATCATCTTCTCTCAAGCAAAACTTATGATGTCTTAAATGATTAAACTTCACTGCATGAACCGAAACCATCATTAAAACACTATTTAAGTACAAACACCACCAAGTCATCTTTTTACTCTTACCCAATGCATTATGAAAGCCGTTGTGTACTTGTCGTAATGCCGTTAAAAAGAAAAAAGCAGAAAAAGGAAGTGCTAGAATATAATATTCATAATAAGCAAGCATTAAGGAACTCAGTAACCAAGGTAAGGTCAGATTATTCTCAATCATTTTTTCTTTGAATGAAAGCTTGGTAAGGTCTTGCCAAACAATCTTTTTATTGATTTCGGGTGATTCCATATTCTCATTTTTTTACAAGATACAGTTTATCTATTTTATTTTCAATAATTATTGAAAATAATGAAAAACAAATAACTTAATCTTTATTCTTAGCTAAGAAAACGTCTAATTAGTTCATTAAACACCAGCAATAAAACCTTTAAAAAATCGTTATTTTTTTGTATATTTGTGGGCTGTTTTCAAGGGGGTAGCACTTTATTTATCATTTTGAAATACAGGAGTTTTACACATAGAAAATACTATTATAAATTAATCGCTAAAAATAGATTTTGAAAACCATCAAAATCTGAAAGAATAAAAGCAAGATATGAGTCAAAATAATTACGATTCCGGGAGTATACAGGCACTCGAAGGACTAGAAGCAGTTCGCAAACGACCTGGGATGTATATTGGTAGTACCGACACCAAAGGACTACATCACTTAGTATGGGAAGTGGTTGATAACTCTATTGATGAGCATTTAGCAGGGCATTGTAGCCATATTCATACGATCATTCATAAAGATAACTCTATTACCGTTCGTGACAATGGGCGAGGTATTCCTGTAGGAATGCATGCAAAGTTGAAGAAATCAGCTTTAGAAGTGGTAATGACGGTACTTCATGCTGGTGGTAAATTTGATAAAAACACCTATAAAGTATCTGGTGGTCTGCATGGTGTAGGGGTTTCTTGTGTGAATGCACTATCTAGTTTGTTAATTGCTGAAGTTCACCGAGAAGGAAAAATTTTCAAGCAAGAATATAGACAAGGTAAACCACAAGCAGATGTTGCAGAAGTTGGCAAAGCGGATGATACAGGTACCATTGTTCGTTTTCATCCCGATGGAGAAATCTTTGAGACCCTTGAATATAAATATGAGACTCTTGCTGCGCGTATGCGCGAATTGTGTTATCTCAACAAAGGATTAACGCTTACCCTTACCGATGAGCGTGAAAAAATGGAAGATGGAAATTTTCGTTTTGAAGAATTCTATTCTGAAGGTGGTTTGAAAGAGTTTGTTTTATTTTTGGATGAAGCTCGCACTAAACTCATCGAAACGCCCATTCATGTTACTACAAAAGAAGATAATGTAGAAGTGGAAGTAGCGATGCAGTACAATACTTCTTTCTCGGAAAATATTTATTCTTACGTCAATAATATCAATACACGTGAAGGGGGAACGCACGTTAATGGTTTTCGTCGTGCTATTACACGCTTATTTAAAAACTATGGGGAAGAAAATGGTTTCTTTAAGAAATTAAAATTCTCTATTTCTGGTGAAGATTTTAAAGAAGGCTTAACAGCAGTAGTTTCCGTAAAAGTACCCGAACCTCAATTTAAAGGACAAACCAAAGGAGAATTAGGAAATTCAGAAGTTACAGGTATTGTATCGCGTTCTGTAGGTGAAGCCCTCAAACATTATCTAGAGGAAAATCCCAAACAAGCGAAACGAATTATTGACAAGGTAATTCTTGCTGCCACTGCGCGTCATGCTGCCCGTAAAGCACGCGAATTAGTTCAACGTAAAAATGTATTGGCTGGTGGTGGTTTACCGGGTAAACTATCGGATTGTTCTTCAAAAGATCCTGTTGTATCAGAGATTTTCCTAGTAGAGGGAGATTCAGCAGGTGGAACGGCTAAACAAGGTCGTGATCGAAAGTTTCAAGCAATTTTGCCTTTACGTGGTAAAATCTTAAATGTAGAAAAAGCTTTAGAGCATAAGATTTATGAAAACGAGGAGATCAAAAATATGTTTACGGCACTTGGTGTAAGCATTGAAGAAAAAGATGGCGAGCGCATTCTCAATCTCGAAAAATTACGCTATCACAAAATCGTTATCATGTGTGATGCCGATGTAGATGGTAGCCATATTGTTACCTTAATCTTGACGTTCTTTTTCCGTTACATGCGTCCACTTGTAGATCAAGGCTATATTTATATTGCAGCACCACCACTTTATATGGTAAAGAAAGGGAAAAAATTCCAATACTGTTGGAATGATGAAGAGCGTACTGCAGCTATCAATGCTTTCTCAAAGGGAGAAAATGATACTTCCGTTAAAATACAACGTTATAAAGGATTGGGTGAGATGAATGCGGATCAACTTTGGGAAACTACTATGGACCCTGATACTAGAATGCTTCGTTTGGTTACTATTGAAGATGCACTAGAAGCTGATCGCGTCTTTTCTATGTTGATGGGCGATGAAGTACCACCACGTCGAGCGTTCATTGAAGCCAATGCGAAATACGCAAATGTAGATGTGTAAATGAATTGATTTTAATCGGTATAGGTTTTTTTCAGTTCTGCTTTTAAGACGGGCATAACAGCATTAGTAGACTCCATCAAATATTGGACATCTGATTGTACACTTTCTGGATGGATAGATTTAGAACGAATCATACTTTCAATACGAAAAGCGGTCTCATGTAATTCGGTCATTCCCATTAGCATGAAATTAGATTTAATTTTATGTGCCAAATCACAGACCGTTTGCCATTCTTCATTTTGTAAAGCTGTATCCATTTCCTTTAAGGTAACAGGTATATCTTTTAAGAAAATAGAGATCATATCTTCCATAAAAGAAGGATCATTCTTCACTAATTTTTCCAATTTACTCAAATCTACTTGCGGTATTGGATTTTCAGCTAATTGAGCTTCTTCAGTTGCTACTTCTGGAATTGAGTTATCCTTTTGAGATACATCTACTTTTTGAATGATGGAAGCTAAATCAACTGGCGAGAAAGGTTTGGTCAAGAAATTGTTCATACCTACTTCCTTCGCCTTATTTTTTTCTTCGACAAAAGCTGCTGCCGTTAAAGCAATGATGTGTGCATCTTTATTTGGATTATTTGGATTATTTCTAATCGTGCTAGTCGCTGTAAAACCATCCATTTCAGGCATGTGTACATCCATCAAGATGATGTCATACGTTGTTTCAAGGCTTTTTTGCACTGCTATTTTTCCATTTTCTGCTAAATCATATTGACAGCCCCAATTACTCAGGATTTTCTGCACTAATTTTTGATTCATCTCATTATCTTCGACTATCAAAAATTTAATTTTCTTGATGCGTTCACTATCTCTAAATTCTCGGTTATAATTTCCTTGTTCTCGATCTTCATCAATAGGCATTCCTGAATTTCCAAAAGGAAGCGTTACCATAAAATTAGATCCTCGCCCTACTTGGCTACGAACATGTATTGAACCACCTTGACGTTCGACCAATTGTTTAACAATGGCCAAACCCAACCCTGTACCGCCATATTTTCGGGTAACACTGACATCTGCTTGTTTAAAACTTTCAAAAATAGTATCCAATTTATCTGATGCAATACCGATCCCTGTATCAAATACATCAAACTGAATAGTAAAGGTATCTGATGTTTGAGCTAGGAGCATCGTATGTATTCCAATGCTTCCTTCGCTAGTAAATTTGAATGCATTACCTAATAAATTGAACAATACTTGTTTCAATCGAGTAGGGTCACCAACAAGATAATTTTCAATTCGTTTATCAAATGATATATCTAAGGTTAAATCCTTATCAATCATTCTAAACTGGAACGTTTGATTTAGTCCTTTTAATAAAGACTCTAGGCTAAATTCTTTTTGTTCAAACTCCAATTTACCTGCTTCAATTTTAGAAATATCTAAAATATTATTGACAATTCCCATAAGACTTTCAGATGAATAACGAAGGGCATCAATATATTCTTTTTGTGTATCATTTAGAGGAGTAGAATACAGCAGATGCGTCATTCCAACTACTGCATTGATTGGTGTTCTGATTTCATGACTCATATTGGCAAGAAACTGCTGCTCTGCTAATCGAGCTTTCTCTGCTGCTTTTTGCGCGGCTAATATTTTTTCTTCTGCTTGTTTTCGTTCTGTAATATCTCGGATGAATGCACTAAAAAAATGTTCTCCATGCAAGATAATTTCATTGATACTGAGCTCTATTGGAAACTCTCGATTATTTCGATCAATGGCAAATATTTCAATTCGATTATTCAAAACGGGGCCATGCCCTGTTTTAAAATAATTAGTCATTCCTTTATTATGTGCATCTCGAAAACGAGGTGGCATAATGAGATCCATCATCGTTTGACCTAGTGCTTCTTCGCGAGTGTAGCCAAATGTTATTTCAGCTTGTTCATTCCATTCTGTAATTTTACTTTTTTTATTCACCGTGACTACAGCATCAAGGGAGGTATCAACGATTTTTCGGAATTTATACTCACTCTCTTGTATTCGTTGTTCTGCTTTTTTACGAACAGTAATATCCATCACAGCGCCCATTGCACCTATAATATTTCCTTGTGCATCTTTAAAAGGAATAGCATTAATACTAGCAATCCAAATTTCTTTATTAGGACGAACGTGTTCTATTTCGTAATTTTCTGAAATTCCTTTTTTTCGTTTCTCAAAATTAGCTTCAAAATCTTTTTGTTTTTCAGGTCTTAATAAGAGTTTATACGCTTTTTCTCCTAACAATTGTTCACTTGAATAGCCTGTTAATTTACACATTTGAGGGTTTACGTAAGTTACACGCCCTTCTAAATCAGTTATGATAATACCCTCTGCTAGACTATTAACTACCCCACTATATCGTTCTTCACTAGCTTGTAGTGCTTTTTGAGCTCGTATACGATCATAAGTTTCATTTTTCAACCGCAAATAAACTAATGACCCTTTTAAGATGAGTGCAAATTTTTGGATAACATTGACGAGTTGTTCCAAGCCAATGGTAGAAAGTGTATTTTCATTAATACTATACAATTTCAAATAACCAATATCTTCTAAGGGGTAAATAGCAAAGCATCCTCCTTCAATATCTTTTTCCTGAATAATAGAGTTGAAATGTTTATTCTTTGCTGGAACTAACCAATAAGGACGTTTTTGTTTTTTTAATTGTTGATAAATGAAGTGATCATTTTCAATAATTTTGTCTTGAACTTTGAATTGTGGGGCAGCATACACTAAGACGGTATTATCGGTATCTGATTTAATGTATTCATTTTCACGGAGCCAAACAGAAGCGAAAGAAAGTCCTTTGCGAGCCATTAAGACTTTGAGAAAGTTATCACAATTTTCGGTAACATCGAGTGATTTACCTACTGCAAGTGATAATTCATAAAGTAAAGAAATATCTTGTATGATATTTATGTTCTCTCTCATTATTGTGTTTTGACTTCGTGCTTGGAAGTAGTTTCTGTGAAAGAGGTGGCTATTTTATTAGAAAAATTTGTAAAGCTTCTCAATGTACACATTTCAGTTCATTTTTTTATCCTAGAAGAACTAAATCTAGTATAAAAAGACGACTAATGCATCGCACCTATAACCAATGTTTTATTATAAAACTCGATAAATCCATTTCCATAAGAAGAAATTTCCCCCAAACTAAGCACTCCCATTGGTTGTGCTTCTTGTGATGTTTCTCCTAGGGTATCTGTGATGGCATTTAGTTCATTATCAAATTCTTCTTCTAGAAATAAAATCCTGGAAATACAATCTACCACAAATGTATGTTGGATATTTTTCGTTAGCTGATCTTTACAATCATTTACAGCTAATTTTGCTGATTCAATTAAAGATTGACTTTCTCCTTTCATAATATGAAGTACGGTATTTTCGGGTACTTCTCCTACACAAAGTAAGTGTCCTTCTTTGCTTACGGCAATAGGGTCGCGTATGATGTCTTCATTATCTTGTTTGGAGATACCAAATGGATAGCCTTTTGCAATGTCAAAGAAATTTTCTTCATTAAATTGTACTCCTGCATCTGCTTCCACTACTGATTTATATACCTCGAATGCATTTTGCCAATTTAATTGTTCTATCGTATTGCCATTTGTTTTAGTGGCTACTATCGGGCCATGAAGGTGTTGCCATCCATGACGCACGCCCAAACTTATACTTAAATCAAGAAGACAAAATATTGCTGCATCTTGAAAAACACCTTTATTGGTAAATACACACTCTTGTTGAACGAGAGAAAGTGATCCTGCTCCTCCTCCTATAAAAGAAACAGAATTGCCATACACATTGAATAAAGACTTGAGATAAGGGCTTATGGAAGCTGTTAATCCATCTACGAGCGTGAGTACAGTCAGTTTTGTATCATGGGCTTCAATTTGCTTCATAAGATTAGGAATCCGAACTTTCCCATCTTTCAAATCTATAATATCGGGTTTAATAATGGCAGGTAATTTTTTGATAACACAACCTTCTTTGTAGTGTTTATTTCCATAGATAATCCCTGGAAATAATCCTCCCATAAAAGAGATATTAATTTTATTGAGTGCTTTTACTAATGCATCGAAATCGTTAGAATCTTGTTCAGCGAAGAGTAATAGAATGGTTTCATTTTCTTGAGGTGCAAGTTCTTGGACTGTTTTCACGACTTTATCAATGGTCGGTTGAGCTAGATACATAAGTTTTTGATTTTTTCTTTTGTACATTTTATTTGATAGCATCAAATAGGGAAGTAAGGTTTAACGCCACGAATACTATGCCATAGTTTAGAAAATTAATCTCGTTTAACGGCAACGGTCATATTTTTATCGTAATCTCCCCGTATAACGGGTGATTGACTTCTCACCGTATACTCTCTTACATTTAATTCAATATAATTAAATAATTCTTGAATTGTAACAATATTATTTCCATTTTGGTCGGCTTCTCCTTTTAGTCCACGAATCAAAAAATGGCTAAAAACACCTTGGCGTAATCCACTAGATTCAAGTGAATTTTCTTCAGATTTAGAAGACATCAAAAGTGCTGTACCTGCTTGTGCTTTTGCCAAATTTTCATAATAACTTAACAATGTATTTTGTACATTGGCTCCTCTGTTTGCCAATAAACTCCCTGAATGACATGCATCTGCTATACAAAGTTTATATTTTGCTGGACTTCGTTGAAAAATATCGGTAATTTCTTCGTGGAAGATTTTGTTATTAAATCCATCAAAGTCAATAGGCAAAAAAGAGCCTTTTAAGCCATGCCCCGAAAAATACAATAAAACTAAATCATTTGCTCCTGCTTGCATAAAGGTCTCGTTCATTATAGACAAAATATTTTCTTTAGTCGCATTTTCATCTATCAAAATACGAATTTGTTCGTCTGCTAATGCTCCTCCTTCTGGGCTTTTCAAAAAAGCATACATCCGATAAGCATCGTCATCTGTATAGCGCAAAACAGGCATGTGTTCGTAACTTGCTACCCCTACAATGATAGCCCATACTTTTAAATCTGTAGAAGAAGTTGGATTATCTTCATTTTCTGCTGAATAAGATTCTTCTGTAGTTTCTATTATTTCTTCTTGTGGGGACGTATTTTGTTCTTCTTCGGGGGAAGTGGAAGATTGATAGGTATATTGCTGTTTATTTTCTGTTGGCATGTATGCTTCAAAGGCTCCATTTCGCCAGATGCCTGTTACTTCACCTCCATCTTGCATAAATAAGGTGCCTATACCATTGAAACTACCTACAGCCCACTCGCCTGTATAGCGTTCTCCGTTAGAAAAATAGCAAATGCCATCACCATGTGGGCGACCATTTATAAAATTTCCGACATATTTTGCAAAACCATCTTTATAAATATACGTGCCTCGACCATTGAAACAATCACCTGTTACACAGCCTTCTTGCCCTTTACTACTAAAACGTTCTCCGATATATTCGCCTTGTTCCCAATTTCCAGAAAGAACAGTTCCTTTTTTCTCATATAAAGTACCTACTCCATGTACAAAGTTATTTTTAAACATTCCAATATAAACATCACCATTGGGATAATGCCACTTGCCATGTCCGTCTAGTTTGCCATTAACGAATGTACCTTCATATTTACTGCCATCTACATAGGCAAAAGTTCCTCTTCCATCTTGGCAATTTCCAATAATACAGCCCGATTGGATGTCTGTTCCATCAAAAAAAACGCCTCCCTTTTTGACAAAAACTTCGTCTATTTGTAGGGAAGTTTCATTTACAGGCAATCCTTTTTGCCAAAAACCAGATCGGGATGTTCCATTCGCCATTGTAAATATACCATAGCCTTCGGGGCGACGATTTGCCCATTGTCCATCGTATTTACTATTATCGGTATAGTAACAAATTCCTTGACCATGAACTTCTCCATTTTGAAATTCACCGACATATTTTGCACCACTGGGGAAGGTGTAAATACCTTTACCATCGAGGCAATCGCCTGATACACATTGACTGAAAAGAGAAATGGAAGTGAATAACAGCCCAAAAAAGATAAGAATAGGTTTCTTCATGTGATAGTGTTTTTGTTTTTTGATCAAATCTGCACAGGAAGGACGGATTATCTTATATTTTACGGGCAAAGTGTTGTTTGGGTTTGATATATTTTATAAATAATTTTTCATTCTACTTTTTTCAAAACAATTTGCTCTCCATAAGCTTCTGCTACTCGATCAAATAATCCTTTAACTATTGGGTATTCTGAAGGTAAAAATTGAATCTGTTGCAAGTCAATAAGAGACGTAATTTGTACTTGTTGTCCTTCTACTTTTGCTAAATAACGAAATTTTCCTTTTCCATTTTCAAAAACAACATTAATAGGATCAGGAAGGGCATCTACCGTATAGCCATCTGGGACAATTAAGTTTACAATTAGTTGTTCCTTGATAGGATAAGGAATATCAACTGGATAATTTCTTTTTTCGAGTTTAAAAGGGTTTTTTTCATAAAATGAATAAATAATTGGATTGAGATAAATAAAGTCGCCAACCAATTTACTATTATTCAACTTGACCTTCATTTGTATTTGAAAGGGTTTTTCAAGGGCATCTACATTTTTACTTTCAATTTCTTCTACTTCTGCATCAGGGTAACGTGCTGTTAACCATTCTTCCCAATACGCTTCTTTTTTTTCTGCATATTTTCGGCGGGCACTTACGGCATCATAGCCTTTGTATTGGATTTTTAGTTGACCTGAAAGGTCTCCTTCTTCCGTTAATTCAAGGGTAGCGAAATACACTTCTGCTGCTTTTGAAGGTTGAATTTTCACCCAGTGATGCTCATTTTTGTCTACAATCGTCCAGCCTCTTTCATTTAATGATTCAACCCTTAATAAACCCATCGGTCGAAAAGAACTTCCTGCATCTAAAAGGGTCGTCACACCATCAATAGTTGCTTCTACAATGACATGATTAAACTGATCGACAATGGGATACTGCACTTGCGTCACGCCATGAGAACGAGTGCTGATAAGCACGGGTGATGCTGCAATACCTGCTCTTCGTAAAAGTGCAATCAAAGCAAGATTAAATTCACCAGAATCTGCTTTTCCATCTTCCATCAATTCATCTACTTTACGGGCAGACAGCATTCCATTATAACCATCCCAACTTAGTTGAGAACAAACATAATCATAAAGAAATTTTGCTTTTTCTTTTTCACTTTTTAAACCATTGATAATCGACTCAATCTTCGCCCACGTTTTTTTAGAGCCTTTCTGATTCGTATAAATTTTACCAAAACGATCCATATCTAATAGTTCTCTAGATACATGATCCCAATCTGATAAATAGGGGCGTTCAAAATCTCCCGGTAACATCGTTCGACTTAATTGAAACCGAAAACGCGCCTTATAATCTTCCATGGTAGTAATGAAACTTTCCTCTACAATCGCAGGTGCATCTTTTACAAAATAGGTATAAATGCCAGTTCGATTATTTTTGCTTGCAGTATTTTGTTCTTGGATTTGTGCTTGAATTTCGCTTGAACCATTAAACAAGTAGACATATTCAAATGCAGGTGGAACATCTAATTGAATTTCACTATGCAAAATGGGTAGTTCACTTTGAAAATACCAATCTTGTAGTTGTATAATATAATCTGAGGTAAGTGTATAAGAATATTCTAAAATAGACCCTACTTCAAGATTTGGGAAAGAAAAGCGTAAATTTTTCCAATGTTCGTTATAGTCTCCTTCAAAGACATTATTTTTTGAGACTTCTGTCACTTTCCCATTTGGAGCAATACTACGAATTTTTAGTTGATTGATTCTTTCTGATTTTGCATAAAAAGGAATTTCTACATCGCCATATTCAAAGGCAGATTTATCTAATATTTTAATTCGTTTATGACGTTCCAATATGGATTCATATCGGCTTCCTCCATCTTGTACACGTATCACGCCATAATCAACCAAAATGACTGCATTGGCAGAAGTATCTTTATCATACTGTGTCATTTTTAAATCTTGAGGACTTAGTTGTGACCATTCTTTGGGTGGAGTTTGACCAGATATATGAGTAAGAAAAAGAAATTGAAATGCTATAACAAATGGGTAGAATCGCTTCATATCAATAGTTTTAGTAGAATACAATAATTGGTTTTAATACGTATTTTTGTTAAAAATTATTTTCTCAGCGTAATTGTAATTGTATTATTTAATTATTAAACTTGTAAATTATTTGTAGAACAATAATTTCTTTTTACAAAAAATTATGTCAAAAACTTCTCCATCTAATCGAACAGATGTTCTTGGATTTATTATTGAGCGAACTTCCAAACGACTTAAACAATCACTACAACGTTTACTGAAAGAAGCCAATGCTGGAATCACAGTAGATCAATGGGTTCTTTTACATAAAATAGAACAACATACAGGCGTTAGTCAATTGGAAATAGCACAATACACCTTCAAAGATGCCCCTACTGTCACCCGTATCATTGATTTATTGGTACAAAAAGAATTAGTAAAGCGCATAGAAGATGAACAAGATCGTCGTCGATTCAACATATTTTTAACCAAAAAAGGTCAAGCGAAAGTAAAAGAGGTATACCCGATTGTCTTGAACTTCAGAAAACTATCATGGCAAAATCTTTCAGCAAATCAAAAAGATCAACTCATTGAAATGCTTGACACCATTTTTGATAATTTAAGTTCGCTCAAATAAGTTTAAAACTTCGTATCGTCAACTCTATCTAACCATTCTTCAATCATTCCAACTACAGATGCCACACAACCATCTTCAAAAGGAGATCGAAGATTCGCCAATCTTACTAAATCTAAAAAGGATTGACTGCCTCCAGCTTTACACAAACGCACATAATCCGTCCATGCTGATTTATGATCTTCATTATCTTTTTTCCAAAACTGAAAAGCACAGATTTGTGCTAAAGTGTAATCAATATAATAAAAGGGAGCTGAAAAGATATGACTTTGTCGCTGCCAAAAACGTCCTTCTTCTAAGAATTGATAACCTTCATAATTACGATGAGGAAGATATTTTTTCTCAATGGCTCGCCAAGCTGCATTTCGTTCTTCAATGCTCATCGTAGGATTCTCATACACCACATGTTGAAATTCATCTACTGCTACACCATACGGTAAAAAACAAATTGCACCTGCTAAATGAGAAAATTTATATTTCTGTACATCTTCTTCAAAGAATAAATGCATCCAAGGCCAAGTGAAAAACTCCATACTCATAGAATGAATTTCGCACGCTTCATAAGTCGGCCAATTGTATTCTCCAATTCCTATATCTCGGCTAGAATAAACCTGAAAGGCATGTCCAGCTTCGTGAGTAAGTACATCAATATCGCCACTCGTTCCATTGAAATTAGAAAAAATATAAGGTGCTTTATAATTGCCAATATAGGTACAATATCCACCTGTTGCTTTTCCTTCTTTATTTACTAAATCCATCAAATCATTATCATTCATAAATTGAAAAAACTCATCGGTTTCTCCTGATAATTCTTTGTACATGGTTTTGGCGTGATTTACAATCCATTCTGGAGAGCCTTTAGGAGTAGGATTTCCAGAAGCGAAAATGTATTTCTCATCATAGAAAAAGAAATCATCTAAACCCAAACGATTTTGCTGACGTTGATACAATTTGGTAGCTAAAGGGACAATATAGTCAAGTACTTGTTGTCTGAAATTGGCTACTTTTTCAGCATTATAGTCTGATCGAAGCATACGCGCATAGCCCAATTCAACAAAATTTTTGTAACCTAATTTTTGTGCAATTTGATGGCGTACTTGCACTTGGTCGTGATAAATTCGTTCGACGGCAGCACTATGAGTTTCAAAAAAGTTCCATTTTGCATGGCTTGCTTTTTTTCTTGTAGTTCGATCATCTGCTGTCTCTAATGGAATGATAGAAGACAAATTATACGTATTCCCTTCAAACTCAATAGCCGCGCTCGCTTTTAATTTGACATATTCGCTAATAAGATTATTTTCTTTTTGTAAATCTTCGAGTATAGTAGGCTGAAAGGTTTTGAGACTTAATTCAGCAATGACAAATAATTGACTTCCCCATTTTTTTTGCAAATCAGCTTTAAATGGAGATTCCAATAATGCTCGATAAAATTGATTGGTAAAATCGGTTACCTGAGGATTATTTTGATCAAAAAAGTCATTTTCTTTTTCGTAGAATTCATCTTTTGTATTGATCGTATGGCGAATATGACAAATGTTGTACATCGTCATAAAGGCTTCCTTGCGTTCATTTACTTCTTGAAAAACTTGATTGGCAGATTCGAAATCTGTTGCATTACGAAAATTTGCAATAGCAGTTTTGAGTGCTGTACTCAATTGCTCCATATCGGGGCGGGTGTAGACAAAGTCGTTGAATTTCATAATCGGGATTATCTTTGGAAAAGATTTTATAGTAAGAGATTAGGAAATAAATAAAGAAACATCATCAACTTAATTTTAGGCTAAGTTGATGATGTTTCTTCTATTGTTTAAAAATTAATAAGCCTTTGCAAATAAAACGCGCTGTTCGGATGGTTTGCCTGTCAAAATACACTGACCAGCTTCTTTTTCATTATCTAGAGGAATACAACGAATTGTTGCTTTGGTCAATTCCTTAATTTTGATTTCTGTTTCAGTCGTACCATCCCAATGTGCTAGAATAAATCCACCTTTTTCTTCTAAGATTGATTTAAATTCCTCCATGCTATCGGCTTTGGTAATATGACTATCTCGATATGCTTTCGCTTTATTAAAGAGATTGTTTTGAATATCATCCAATAATTGAACCACATGATCTACCACTCCATCTACTGGAATAGAATTTTTCTCTTTTGTATCACGACGTGCGACTTCAATTACTCCTTTTTCTAAATCGCGCATACCAATTCCCAAACGAACAGGCACGCCTTTTAATTCATGTTCCGCAAATTTAAATCCAGGTCGTTTTTTAGCATCTCGATCATATTTTACAGAAACGCCTTTTGCTTTTAATTCTACCATTATTCTTTCCGCTACTTCATCAATTTCATCTTTTGGCTTTGGAATTGGAACAATGACCACTTGTGTGGCTGCTAATTTTGGTGGAACGACCAATCCATCGTCATCGGAATGGGTCATAATTAAACCACCCATGAGACGGGTAGAGACACCCCAAGAAGTAGCCCATACGTATTCTTCTTTATTATTGCTATTGGAGAATTTCACTTCAAAAGCTTTAGCAAAGTTTTGTCCTAAGAAATGCGATGTTCCTGCTTGAAGTGCTTTTCCATCTTGCATTAAAGCTTCGATAGTATAAGTATCATCAGCTCCTGCAAAACGTTCGTTTGCGGTTTTGACACCTTTAATCACAGGCATTGCCATATAATTTTCGGCAAAATCAGCATAAAGATCCAAAATCATTTTAGTTTCTTCGATCGCTTCTTCTTTGGTTGCGTGTGCCGTATGTCCTTCTTGCCAAAGAAATTCTGCGGTCCGTAAAAATAAGCGCGTACGCATTTCCCAACGGACTACATTGGCCCATTGATTAATTAATAAAGGTAAATCACGATATGAATTGATCCAATTTTTATAGGTATTCCAAATGATTGCCTCACTTGTTGGTCGTACTACTAATTCTTCTTCCAAACGAGCATCAGGGTCAACCATTAGTTTTCCTTTTTCATCAGGATTGTTTCTTAAACGATAATGGGTGACAACGGCACATTCTTTTGCAAAACCTTCTGCATTTTTTTCCTCTGCTTCAAATAAACTTTTTGGTACGAATAAGGGGAAATAAGCATTGACATGTCCTGTGTCCTTAAACATTCTATCCAATTGAGATTTCATGTTTTCCCAAATGGCATAGCCTGTCGGTTTGATGACCATACATCCGCGCACTGCGGAGTTTTCGGCCAACTGGGCTTTTTTTACAATGTCATTGTACCATTGAGAATAATCCTCTGCTCTAGGTGTCAATACTTTCGCCATCGTTTTTTAGATATGTTTTATTTTATTAATAAAAAAAGAGTCTTTATAGAGTCCTAATTTTTTAGTTAAACTATTCTTAAAATAGATCGTCTAATACTATAGATAAGTGACATAAGATATACGTAACTGTCATAAAAGTGTTCTTTTAACAGTTTTTAGCGGCAAATAATTCAACTTTAATATAGTATTAACAGAAATTTTGCTGCAAAAGTAATAAATTACACCTGTAACTTGTAAGAGAGTCACATAATTACATTCAAACTTAAATGTATATGATTAATAGAAAATTAAACTTCCTGATGGCTTTAGCTTTTTTGCTTAGCACTGGAAGTATCGCATTTGCTCAGTACGACGACATTTACTACGATCCTGATACGGATGTAGACGAAACTGAAATTTACTACGGAGATGAAGATACTTATTATGATGAAGATTATGATGAGTATGACGATGATGAATATGAATATTTTGATGAAGATTACGATTATTACTATTCTTCTCGTATCCGTCGTTTTCACCGATCCTATCGTGGTTTTGGATTCTTTGATCCATGCTACACTAGCCTAAGTGCATATGATGGCTTCTTCAATCCTTTTACAAATACCATTTATGTAAGTGTTGGGAATTACGGTAGCTATCGTCAATGGAGACGTTGGAATCGCTGGAATAGATTCAATCGTTGGAATAACTGGGGTTGGAATAGCTGGAATCGTCCTTGGGGTGGTAATACTGTAGTCGTCTATAATAACTATAACAATCCTTGGGGCTGGAATAGATGGAACAATGGCTGGGGTGGTGGCTTCAACAACGGTTGGAATAATGGTTGGGGCGGTGGCTTCAACAACTATGGCGGTGGCGTATATTGTCCTCCTTATGGCGGTGGCGGAGTAGCCTTCAATAATTTCAACAACCCTAACTATTACAATACTACTGTTGTTAATAACAATACAAACATTAATAATAATGGCACCTATAATGGTCCTCGTACCATTGGAAATTCTCCTGGCACTAACACACAGCCAGTTCGTAGAGCAAAAGGAAATGATATAGGAGTAAAAGATGTGAGTAGCACAAGAGGAGGAGTAACACCAACGGCTCCTAGTAGAACTAGATCTGATATTGCTACTTCACCAGCTCGTACAAAGAATACAGAACGTGTACGTCCTAGTACTAGTAGCCCTGTAACTCGTGATGATGTTCGTACATCTACTTCAACTAGAAAAAATACAACTTCTGATAGAAGCGTATATATTCCTAAGGATCGTTCTGTAAGTAAGCCAAGTACTTCAACTCGTTCAAGTCGTTACTCTTACGATACGCCAACGAGAAGAAGTAATACTTCGACTCGTGCTACACGTCCTTCTACGAGATCATCTCAGCCCTCTGCTAGAAGTAATTCTTCAAGCCGTCGATCTTCTTCAGGATATAGTGCTCCTCGATCTAGCTCTAGAAGTAGTGGTACTTACAACAGAAGCTCTAGAAGTTCAAGAAGTAATAGCAGTGGCTACAGTAGAGGAAATAGTAGCCGAAGCAATAGTTCTGGTTCTTATAATAGAAGTAGCAATCGTTCTTCTTCAAGAAGTTATAATAGTACTAGAGGCAATAATTCTTCTTCAAGAAGTTACAACAGAAGTAGTTCTTCAGGATCTAGTTCTCGTTCTTCTGCTCCATCTCGTAGTGGTGGTTCTCGTTCTTCTGGAAGAGGTAACTAATACAATAACAACTAATTATAGTTTAAAAGGGTGGATATGTCATAATGTCCACCCTTTTTTTTGGAACATTTAAAAGAAGAAAGAATCAATGAGAAATATATTTATTTTAATAAGCCCTATTCTTTTTTTTACCACTTTTCTAAATGCGCAATTAGCCTCTGATGCACTTCGATTCTCACAAATAGATGTGAGCGGAACAGCACGTTCTATTGGTATAGGTGGCGCAATCAGTGCATTAGGTTCTGATTATAGCGTATTGAGTACTAATCCTGCTGGATTAGCAACTTACAGAAAATCAGAATTAGTGCTTACCCCAAGCTTAACAACGCTAAAAAATAGTGCTACCCAAAGTGGCGATGGTAATTTAAATGCTATCGAAACAAGTAGTAAATTTGGCTTTGACAATTTTGGATTAGTTTTTCATAAAGCTCCTCGATCTACAGATTGGAAGTCTTTTAATGTCGGTATTGGTTTAAATAAAATTGCTAATTACACTGGAGATGTATTTTATGATGGTGCTTCGGCGGGTTCACTGGCAGATAGTTATGCGGAATTGGCAGATGGGCTTTTTACTGATGAACTAGATGGGTTTAGTACGCAATTGGCTTATCAAACAGGAGCGATTTATCTAGCTACAAATGACAATGATTATACAACAGATTTTGAGGGATTTGAAACGACCTCCATCCAACGTAGAGAAACCATTGTTACTACAGGCGGTATCAATGAAATGGTGCTTTCTTTTGCTGGTAATTATGACAATCGTTTATCTATTGGAACAACTATTGGAATTCCTCTTTTGAGATGGCAACAAAATCGAACGTATAATGAAGAAGACCCTTCTGATGAAGATAATATTCCTTTTTTCAATAGTCTAGATTATGAAGAAGAGATTAGTACAGAAGGTATTGGTATCAATTTAAAACTTGGCTTAATTTATCGTATTAACAAAATTTTCCGTTTTGGATTGGCAGCACATACGCCAACGGCCTACAGTCTTACAGATCGATATTTTAATTCCTTAACCTATGATTTTACCGATGCTAATAATGATGGTGCATTTACTGAAGCCTCTCCAACAGGCACCTTTGCTTATCGTTTGAATACACCTTGGCGGTATATTGGAAGTGCTGCTGCAGTAATTGGGAAAATAGGTTTTGTAAGTGCTGAAGTAGAATGGGTAGATTATTCCACTGCTTCCTTCAATTTCACAAAAGATATTAATAATTCTGCCAATCAAGATTTAGAACGGCAAATAAACAATAGCATCTTAAATTCATTCGATTCTGCCTTAAATATTCGTCTTGGAGCCGAATATGCCTATAAAATATTTCGATTAAGAGGTGGTTTTAATATATCTGGCTCACCTTTTGTAGATGATAATAATACGCAGCGTGCAGTGAGTTTTGGAGTGGGTTTACGTGAAAAACACTTTTATATTGATTTGGCATATCGACGATTAGTAGATGAAGAGGTCTATTCCCCTTATTTTACCGTCGCAGCACCACAGCCAACTGTTGCTATCGACCGAAATCAAAATAAATATGCCTTGACTTTAGGATTTAGATTCTAATTTTTATTTTAAATACATGTACCCCTTTCAAACTGCCAGCTTCGTACTGCTTATGCTACAAAGCTGGCAGTTGTTGTATTACAACGAATCTGTCTTATTAAAATACCATAGTCAATTGCAGATTCGTTGAAGTAAAGAATTTATAGATTCAATACTATGAAGAGAATTATTTCCATAAGCTGGTTATTGTTATGCTTCGCATCAATTATCATGGCACAAGATAGCCTTGTTGTAGAAGAAGCTACTTCAGAAGAAAATATTCCTCGTCCATTTTTTAGTGTAGACGAACGACAAATTATTGAGACCAAATGGCGATATACATATGCGCGTCATGTGGAATCCAACACCATTATTCATCAAGCAGAAAATGATTATGAATTTTTCTTGCATTTCAAGTATGATTATACCTATGAACAATATCTAAATGGTCGTTTATCTAAAGGAAATTGGAGTTTGCACGAAAACGAATTATTCTATCGTTTTAAGCATATCAATAAATTCATTATAGCTGAAATTAATAAAGAAACGCTTGTTTTAGAATTCACTCAACCAACTAGTAAAGGCACCTATCAATATCATTATGTTAAAGTTGATAGCAAAGAAGCGCCCTTTCTCAAACCTGCTAATGAACTTCCAGATGTTAATGTAGAAGCCATCAATCCCACAAAAAATAATAAACGTTGGTGGGCCATTAACAAAAAGAAAAAACGTCGAAAGAAATCAGAAACTACTCCTGAAGAAGCCCTTACTTATATTAGTATTGAACTAATTGGAGGAGGGTATTATGGTGGGATTGATCCTGTACTTCGAGATTACATCCAAATCAAAAATACAGGTCGATTAATCAAAGAATTTAAAAGTGTTAACCAAGGTTTACAAGTCACCAAGAAAGATATTCAACGGGAAGAGTTAGAAGCATTTGCAGAGTATGTCGTCTCTCAAGATTTTTTCAGCTTTGAACGAATTTATGATTGCGACAGCAGTGTTTGTCAAAGACGAAAAAAATTAAAACCTACGCCCGTTCCACTCCGACTAGCCATTGCTTATGGGGATCGTAAAAAAGTCGTTTCCATTAGTATTTGGGGAAAAGATGAAAATAATATTCGCTACGTGGATTATCCTCCTGCCTTAGATAATATCATTGATGCGATACAACGAATGGCACACCGATTAGATGATAATAGCATGTATGGTATGAAACGCTAATCAATGAAAATCAAAATGAAAAAAAGCTAGACATCTTTTATGCATCAGCTAAATTTCTATTTTTGATCGCCTTAATATTATGTTTAGAATCGGTATTTTTGTAAAAATATCAATTCTATGGCTTATACTGCTACCAATTTATCCGATACAATTGTTGCTTTAGCCACTCCTCCTGGAGTAGGCGCAATTGGTGTAATCCGTTTATCAGGAAAAAAAGCCATTGCCATTGTAAATGCTGTTTTTTATGGTAAAAAGCTAGAAGAAGTAGCCAGCCATACCATTCATTTTGGGACAATTCGCACGGAAGATCGTATCATAGATGAAGTCTTAGTTTCCGTTTTTAAAGCACCCAAATCCTATACCAAAGAAAATGTAATCGAAGTTTCTTGCCACGGTTCTAATTTCATTATACAAGAATTGATACAAGTTTTCATTCAGCAGGGTGCGCGAATGGCACAAGCGGGGGAGTTTACCTTAAGAGCTTTTCTCAATGGGCAACTCGATTTATCACAAGCAGAAGCGGTAGCCGATTTAATTGCAAGTAATTCTGAGAGTAGTCATTCCTTGGCAATGAAACAAATGCGTGGCGGATTTTCGGAAGAAATCAAACGTTTACGCGATGAGTTAATTCATTTTGCAAGTTTGATTGAGTTGGAATTGGATTTTGGAGAAGAAGATGTAGAATTTGCCAATCGTGATGACCTCAAACAATTAATCACCAAAATCAAAGATTTAATTCAAGCCTTATTGGATTCTTTTCGTTTAGGAAATGCCCTTAAAAATGGAGTAAATACCGTCATTGCGGGTCGTCCTAATGCTGGAAAATCGACTTTATTGAATGCCTTATTAAATGAAGAACGGGCAATCGTCTCTAATATTGCAGGTACAACACGCGATACGATAGAGGAAGTTTTAAATATTCAAGGCATACAGTTTCGACTGATTGATACTGCTGGTATCCGCGAAGCACAAGATCAAATAGAAGCCATTGGAGTAGAAAAAACAATGGAGAAAATTCAAGAATCGTCTCTTCTACTTTATGTTTTTGATGTAATTGACACATCTCCTGAACAAGTACAAGAAGACCTTTCTAAATTAAAAAAGGAGAATATCCATCTACTCGCCATTGCCAATAAAATGGATTTAAATCCCTACACAAAAGCAGAACATTATACGGGAGAATACTTGGACAAAGAAGCCTTTATTCCTATCTCTGCGCGCAATAAAATGAATATCGAACACCTCAAAAATCAACTCTTCCATGCCGTCGTTGAAAATAAAGTTCAACTGGAGAACACCATCGTTTCCAACACCCGCCATTTTGATGCCCTTAGTAAAGCCCACGAAAGCCTAAGTCAAGTACTCTATGGTATGGAAACGGGCGTTACTTCCGATTTTGTAGCCATGGATATTCGTCAAACACTTCATTATCTCGGAGAAATCACAGGAGAAATTTCCACGGACGATTTACTAGATAAGATTTTTTCGAGTTTCTGCATTGGAAAGTAAGTAGGAAAACAAGCCAATATCAATGCAATAACAAATCTCACCTAAAGCATTGATTTACAATACACAATTAATTTAACAGTCTATTTGTTATCACTTTACTATTTCTTTTTTCATCAAAAAGATGTATCTTATTTGTACCTTACTAGTATCACGGTAATAATGAGGTACAAAAAAGGGGAAATTTTGAAACATAATGAAACATATTGCAACACATTGAAACGTATTGCATCATATTGAAACGCGAAATTATCCTAATATGGCTAGTCGAATAAGAATACAAAGGATATGTCAATATTGTGAAAAGGAGTTCACGGCAAAAACTACCGTTACCAAGTATTGTAGTGATACTTGTGCTAAACGTGCCTATAAGGCTAGAAAGAAAGCCGAAAAGATAGAAGCAAGTAAACAAGAAACTCAGTTGATAAAAAATAAACCTTTGACAGATTTACAAGGAAAAGATTTTTTAAGCATCCAAGAAGTTTGTCAATTATTTAAAGTAAGTAGAACAACCGTTTGGCGTTTGACCAAAGAAGGAAAAGTCAATGCAGCCAAAATAGGAAGAAAGAAATTTATTACAAGGGATTCTATAAACGCTTTATTTGCTCCACCTATCGAAAAAAAGGAAGCTACAGAAGAAAAAGCGATCAATATAAATGAGTGTTGGAATATTGGACATATCCAAACCATTTACGGCATCCATGACAAAACCTTATACAGTATTATACAACGCTTTGAAATTCCCAAAATAAAAAAAGGAAAGTTTGTATATGTTCCAAAAGAACCAATAAAAGCTATTTTGGGAGAACCTAGAACCACATAATCCATGACAGCTACAAAAGTATTTTTAAGAGAAAAGAAAATCTCTAAAGGAAGAAAAAGTCTATACCTAGATTTTTATCCACCAATCAAAAACCCCAATACGGGCAAAGAAACAAGGAGGGAGTTTTTAGGCTTATACATCTATGAAAAAACCAAAACTCCTTTTGAAACCCAACATAATAAAGAAACTAAAAATATAGCTGAGGGCATCCGTAACCAACGATATTTTGAAATCCAAAACGATACATACGGCTTTAATTCCGAAGCAAAGAAACGGAAATCTTTTATGGACTTCTTTGAGAATTTCACCAAGCAAAAATATACTTCTGAAAGTAACTATAAGAATTGGCTAAGTGCTTGTAAATACTTTTCGGATTTCTGCAAGGGTAGTTTATCAATGGGTGAATTATCCATTGAAACGATAGAAGAATATAGAGAATATCTATTAGCTACAGACTTAGCACAAAACACTAAACACACCTATTATAATAAGTTTAGAGCAACGATAAAAGAAGCATTCAAAAAAGGATTCATTCCAGAAAATTATGCTGCTAGAGTGGATACCATCAAAGCCGAAGAAACAAGAAGGGAGTTTGTAACCTTAGAAGAATTACGGCTTTTGGTGGAAACGGAATGTGAAAATCCAATATTAAAAAAAGCGTTTATCTTTAGTGCCTTAACAGGATTACGGCATTCCGATATATTAGCCCTCAAATGGCAGGACGTACAAGGCAATGAAGAAAACGGCTACTTTATTCGATTCCAACAACAAAAAACCAAAGGACAAGAAACGCTACCAATACCTAAACCAGCATTTGAGTTATTAGGAGAAAAGAAGCATCCTAATGATAGGATATTCAAAGGACTTAAATATTCAGCATGGCAAAACTTAAAGCTTAGGGAATGGGTAATGGATGCAGGAATAAAAAAGAAAATAACTTTTCATTGTGCAAGACATTCGTTTGCTACTATTCAACTAGATTTAGGTACAGACATCTATACCGTATCAAAATTACTTGGACATAAGGAAATAAAAACTACTCAAATCTATGCTAAAGTAATGGATAAGAATAAACAAAAGGCAATGAATAAATTAAATGATTTTGAATTATAAAACCCTCTATTTATAAAACAATACTATGCTCACATTAAACAAAGAACAATTCCAAACTATCTTCCAAATGGAAGAAAACAATCCATTCAGTTTTAATATTTCCGAAAATAAATTTTATCGCAATGTAAGACCAAGGGATAATTTTATTGCTTCTAAAATAGAAAAGGAATTACAAGAAGATCAAATCATTCCATTTTTAGAACATCATTATAGCCAATCAAAATATCCTACCATTAACCTCTATTTTTATAATGAAGCCCTATCCAATCAACAAACTAAAATTAGTAAAGAGAATTATAAAATCATCCACAATTGGATTTTAGAAAAAATGGATTTGAATAAAATACTAAAGGATAAAGCTTTTGATTTTTTTATACAGAAATCTTTTAAAAATGAATCGGACAAAACACAATGGACATACAATTTTGATACATTAGCACAAAGTGGGACAAATGATATTCCGATATACCCCAATATACCATCAAAAATAGTGTATGGAAATGGTACAGATTTGAGTGATAATAAAGCCCTAAAAAGACGGGCAAAACGTAAATTCATTACCCAATACATTGCACGGGGTTTGGCAGAAATAGCCACAGAAAAAGGCGACCTCCAACGAGCGCAACAATATTGGAATACCTTCCATTGTTATTCTAAGCTTACCAAGAAAGACGGCAAAATTTATGGAAACTATTGTAAAAATAGATGTTGTTTGGTATGCCTTGCTAATCGTAAAGCCCATCATATCAATAGATATTATCCTATCATAAGCCAATGGGAAGACCCCTATTTTGTAACCCTAACGATTAAGACCGTAAAAGCCCACCAACTCAATAAATGGATTAAGAAGGGTATGATACGAGGCTTAAAACAAATAAGGGAGAAATACAAAAAAAGAAACCAAAGAGGAAAAGATATAAAACTAATTGGGGTAAAGTCCCTAGAGTGCAATTACAACCCATTGAAAGAATGGTATAATCCACACTTCCATATTTTAGTGCCTAATGAAGAAATTGCCTATACGCTCAAAAAGGAATGGATGAAAAAATGGACATCCAAACACACCTATCATAAAGCACAAGACATTAAAAAAGTAACTGACCTCAACCACCAATTAAAAGAGCTTATCAAGTATGGAAGTAAAATATTTACTGATCCATTTATGAAGAAAAATAAAGATAGTTCTATTTCTCCTAAAATCTATTTAGCAGCATTGGACAACATCTTTATAGCCATGAAAGGGCATCGAGTATTTGAACGTTTTGGCTTTAATCTACCCCCTGAGTTAAATAACAAAAAGGGCATTCAAAAGACCATTATTGACTATGAAAACTTTGAATACGATTTTAAAACAATGGATTGGAATAACGATAGTACGGGGGAACACCTAACAGGCTATCAAGCCGATTCCTTTTTACAGTATCTAATGAATCATAACATAGATAAGGAAGCCATATAACCCCTTTTATAAAGTATCTTGTTTACAACTTCTTTTATATTAAAAATTATAATATTTTTGAGTGTCCGTTCAAACACAAAACAAAACTATGGCACTCTTCCAAAAATCGGTTCTCAATAAATACCTTAAAACCTTAGATGATACTAAGGTACAAACCGCTTACCAACAATTTAAAGCAAGCTTCCAAACCGAAGAACGAATCAAAATCATTCGTTCCATGAAGGAAGAAGAATATCAAGCTGGTTTTTTAGATGATCTATTTGTTAAAGTCTTAGGCTATACGCTCAAACCCAATGATAATTTTAATTTAGAACTGGAAAAGAAAAATACCTCCAACGCCAAAAAAGCCGATGGTGCTATATTGATAAATGGAGAAGTGGAGGGCGTTATTGAATTAAAATCGACCTCCACCACCGATATACGAAAAATAGAATATCAAGCCTTTGGGTATAAAAGTACACACCCTAAATGTACCTATGTTATTACCTCCAATTTTGCCGTGCTTCGATTGTATGTCAATGATACGACGAGTTTTGAAGACTTCCATTTATTCGACCTTACAGAAGATCAATTTAAGATATTATACCTCTTATTGAGTTGGGGGAATATATCCAATGGCATACCCTCCAAAATCAAAAACGAATCCGTACTCCAAGAAGAAGAAATTACCAAGAAATTATACAAGGACTACTCCCATTTTAAAATACAATTATTCAACTCCATCAAGTCCAGAAACACCCAGTTTGATGAACTCCTTTTGTTCAAGAAAACGCAAAAGCTACTGGATAGATTTTTATTTATTTTCTTTGCAGAAGACAAAGGCTTACTCCCTCCTAATTCCATTTCGCGTATTATAGACCGCTTCAACCTACTAGAAGAAGAAGATGCCTACAAACCGCTATATGACATCTTTAAACAATACTTTGGATACATCAATAAAGGGCGCGAAGCCAAAGGCAAACGGGGCGCGATCTTCGCCTTTAATGGTGGCTTATTTGCACCCGACGAGGTATTGGATAATTTAGAAATGTCCGATAAAATATTGATGAATAATTGTAGGCTATTATCTGGTTATGATTTTGAAACAGATGTTGATGTAAATATTTTGGGGCATATTTTTGAACATTCCCTCAATGAAATTGAAGAAATCAGCGCGCAAATAGCAGGGAAAGCCCTTGATAAAAATAAAACCAAACGTAAAAAAGACGGGGTATTTTATACGCCCAAATACATCACTAAATACATCGTAGAAAACACCATAGGGAAGCTATGCGAAGAAAAGAAAGATGCTTTGGGTATTGATGTAGAAGAATACCTCAAAGACCGTAAAGGACGTACCAAAAAGAAACTCAAAGCCCTTGAACAACAACTCCAAGATTATCAAGACTACCTCATGTCTTTGCGTATCTGTGATCCTGCTTGTGGTAGTGGTGCGTTCCTCAATCAAGCCTTTAACTTCTTAATTGAAGAACATGAATACATTGCCTATCTACGTAGAAGCCTTTTTGGGGAAAGTATCCAATTTGATATGACCAATGACATCTTGGAAAAGAACTTGTACGGGGTAGATATAAATGATGAATCCGTTGATATTGCCAAACTCTCTTTGTGGCTTAGAACGGCTAAAAAAGGGCGTACTTTGGCGACTTTAAATAATAACCTAAAGTGTGGTAACTCCCTTATAGATGATCCAACAGTAGCAGGAGAAAAAGCCTTTGATTGGGAAAAGGAATTTCCCGAAGTCTTTGCCAATGGTGGCTTTGATGTGATTATTGGGAATCCACCTTATGGGGCAAAAATAAGTAAAGAAGAAAAATTATATTTTAAATCTAATTATGAAGTAACAGAATATAACTTTGATACCTATAATTTTTTCTTTGAGTTTTCGCTAAAAATTCTAAAAAGAGAAGGATTTTTAGGTTCTATTACTCCCAATACTTTTTTGGTAGTTGAAAATGGTATTCTTCTAAGAAAACTTCTATTTAATGAAAATACCCTTTTATCTCTATACGAAACATTTAATGTATTTCCTGATGCAGTTGTTGAACCTATTACCTCAATAATTCAAAAGAAAAAGGCTAATGATGATATTAAATTTGATGTCATATTAACTAATAGAAATTCTAAATCTACAGAAAAAAGAGAATTTTCACATGGCTACATAAGAAGTAAAAACAAATTAATTTTAAATTATAGAGAAACTAAAATTGAGAAAAGCCTTTATAGTAAAATTCAAAATAAATCTGTTGAGTTGGGTACAATTGCACAGGTAACTACTGGAATTAAACCCTACCAAACAGGAAAAGGTAAACCAAAACAAACTAAAGATATTGTACAAAACAAACCTTTTACGAGTTTTGAAAAACAAGTCAATTGGAATCCTTTAATTAGAGGAACTCAAATAAATAGGTATTCCGTAAAATGGAATGGTGAATATATTAAATATGGAGAATGGTTAGCAGAACCTAGAAAACCCGAAATTTTTTTTAACCCAAAAATATTTATTCGTCGCACAGATGATAAGTTATTATCTTCTTTTGATTCAAATAATTATGTTGGTGTTAATTCTGTTCATTGTATTCAATCTGTAAATAAAGGCTTTGATGAAAAAAATCTAATGTGTCAAATAAATTCTAAATTAGTTAATTGGTTTTTTAGGCATGAAAATTTTCATATGGTTGGCAAACCCCTTGCAGAAGTAAAAGTAATTTATGTAGAAAGGCTACCAATTTTTAATTCAAAAAAAATAAGTTTTGAAAATCTAGCAGATACTATGTTAAATAAAAAGAATGATTTATTACTCATTCAATCTAAATTTATTCGTCTAGTTAAGCGTAAATTTAAAATAGAGAAATTACAAAGAAATCTTCAAAATTGGCACATTCTCACGTTTGCCGATTTTGTAAAAGAACTCAAAAAGAAAAAGATAAAACTCGGACTAGCTGAGGAGGCAGAATGGGAAGACTACTTTGAAGCCGAGAAAGCCAAAGCCCTCACCCTCCAAGCCACCATTGACCAAACAGACAAAGAAATAGATCAAATGGTATATCAATTGTATGGCTTGACTGAGGAAGAAATTGAGATAGTGGAAAACAGTTAAGCAAATACGCTAAAAGTGTATCCAAAAAGAAAAAATGTATCCCATTTGTACCTTTTGATTCCTAAAACATTGATTATCAATATAAATTAGTTTCTGCATTGGAAAGTAAAGACACTCACCCCAATGGAACATGTTCCATTGAAATACATCCGTTTTTCTAGACCTTATGAAGTTAGTAGAAATGCTTCAAGGCGGTTTTAACCCCTTGCTAAAGTATTCTACTTTCAACTTCTTTTATATTAAAAATTATAATATTTTTGGGTGTCCGTTCAAACACAAAACAAAACTATGGCACTCTTCCAAAAATCGGTACTCCATAAATACCTCAAAACTTTAGATGATAAAAAAGTACAAGCCGCTTATCAAAAGTTTACCGCTTTTTTCCATAATGAAACTATCATCCAAAATATTCGAGAAGATAAGGAAGAACAATTTCAATATGGATTCCTCCAAAATCTATTTGACGTAGTTTTAGGCTATACCATCAATCCAAACCCAGATTACAACCTTACTACAGAATTAAAAAATCTTAAAGGCGCAAAAAAAGCAGATGGAGCCATTTTGAAAGATGGTAAAGCTGTAGGAGTCATTGAATTAAAATCTACCAAAACCAAACAGCTTTCCAAGATTACAGACCAAGCTTTTGGCTATAAAAATAATCATCCTACCTGTGTTTATATCATTACCTCTAATTTTGAAAAGCTTCGTTTTTATATCAATGATGCCGTTGATTATATTGACTTTGATTTGTTCACTTTAAAAGAAAATGAATTTCGTTTACTTTATCTATGCTTACACAAAGAGCATATTTTAAGCGATCTACCCCTAAAGATAAAACATGATTCAACTTTAGAAGAAGAAAACATCACCAAGAAACTATACAAGGATTATTCTGCATTCAAAAAAGCCTTGTTTAATGACTTGGTAATGAATAATCCTGACATTCCCAAACTGACCTTATTTAAAAAATCGCAAAAATTAATTGATCGCTTTCTATTCATTTTATTTGCAGAAGACAAAGGCTTATTACCTCCTAACTCTATTACCAAAATTGTTAAAACCTACGATACACTCAAAGAAGCAGACTTTGAAAAACCGCTCTATGAAGTCTTTCAACAATATTTTGGGTATATTAATACAGGACGTCCCGCCAAAGGAGATAAAGCCGAAATCTTTGCCTTTAATGGCGGCTTATTTGCACCAGATGCTACGCTGGACCAACTGACAATTACGGATAATATTCTGATGAATCATACCTTATTGCTATCTGCCTATGACTTTGAATCTGAAGTGGATGTCAATATTTTAGGGCATATTTTTGAACATAGCCTCAATGAAATCGACGAAATCACCGCCGAACTCGAAGGACAAACCATTGATAAAAGCAAAACCAAACGCAAAAAAGATGGGGTCTTCTATACTCCCAAATACATTACCAAATACATCGTTGATAATACCATTGGTAAACTTTGTACCAGCAAAAAAGAAAGCATTGGACTAAAAGAAGAAGAATATAAACCCAAACGTAATAAAGCCACCAAAAAACGACTGCTTGAAGTCTTAGAAAACTATCGTAGCTATCTCTTAGGACTGACCATTTGTGATCCTGCCTGTGGAAGTGGCGCCTTTTTAAATCAAGCTCTGGATTTTCTCATTAAAGAACATCGGTATATTGATGAACTCCAAACCAAACTCTTAGGCGGTTCCATCATCTTGTCAGATATTACAAATGACATCCTTGAACGCAATATTTATGGCGTAGATATTAATGAAGAATCCGTAGAAATCGCGCGTCTGTCCTTGTGGCTTCGAACGGCTCAAAAAGGACGTACGCTTACTTCATTAAGTGACAATATCAAGTGCGGTAATTCCCTTATTGATGATCCTGCTGTAGCTGGCGATAAAGCTTTTAATTGGCATACCGAATTTCCTTCTGTTTTTCGACTGAAAGAAAAACAAGCCTTTCATCTTGTACTAACGACCCACAATAGTCGTACCTCTCAACGGATGATCGATTACAACGTACAAAAAGGCGATCCGATAGAACTCAACTTGGAAGAAGAAATTGCACTGACTAAAATATTTGCTGATCTCATTGCTGAAAATGGCTACCATTGCCTAGCCTATAATGTATGTAAAGATCATGTACATTTGGTCTTGGTTTGTGAGGCAGGAGAATTGACAGAAATTATAAAAATACTAAAAGGTAAAAGTGCTTATCTTTTTAGAAAACAACTTTCCAAGGGGTTTCAACCCCTTGAACAAGAAGATACGAATGAAGATAGCAGCAGCAATGGGTTAAAACCCATTGGAGGTAGCCATGACCCATTGAAACACAAAGGCTTCTGGTCGCAAAAATTCTACCACGCTGCCCTCGATGAATGGACACTCGCTACGACATCAAATCAAGCAGGCTACCTTCAAAACGATAGCCATCTCGGTAATGCCATCGCTTACATCCAGACCAATCGCAGCAAACATGAACTACCCGAAAGTAAAGCACTCCAAAAACTCATCGATGCCTTTATCACTACCCAAGACACCGCCTTCGCGCCTGAATATGGTGGCGGCTTTGATGTGGTGATTGGGAATCCTCCTTATGTGAGGCAAGAGTTAATTAGTGATATAAAACCATATTTAGAAAAACACTATAAATCCTTTGCAGGTACAGCAGATTTATTTACCTATTTTTATGAAAAAGGAATAGCTCTTTTTAATGAGAAAGGGCTATTGAGTTTTATCACAAATGACTTTAATAAAACGACCTCATCTGCTGCTTTGAGGAAATTTCTGCAAGAAAAAACTAATTTTATTTCCTTTGATGATTTATCAGACGTAGAAGTTTTTAAAGGAACTACTACTTATCCAATTATATTGACATTATCAAAGGAAATTGATAATGAATTTCATTATTGTAAATATAAACAGGATGATACTTTAAATCTGGACTTAGCATTCGACACTAAAAAAGTAATAGTAAATCAATCGCTTTTAGATGCTAATAATTGGACTTTCAAATCTAATTTAGAAGTTAAAATTATCAATAAATTATTATCCAATAGTAATATTAAAAATCAATTTAAAAAATGCTATTATGGTGTAAAAACAGGACTAAATGAAGCCTTTATTACTAATGAAGATTTTGTAATTAGTAATAATGTAAAAAAGTATTATGAAGGTAAAGATTTGAAAAAATGGCATAGTCCCCCTATTGATAAAAAACTAATTCTCTTCGAAAGTAAATCTACAAAATCAAATTATGGAGAATTAGAAGAGGAAGAGGCAATAAATAAAATAAGTCAAGATTTCCCAAACTTATTTAATCATCTATTACAATTTAAGGAAAAAGCAAAGAAACGTTATGATAAAGGCGAATACTGGTGGGAACTTCGTAATTGTGCTTACTATCATTTATTTGAAAATCCCAAAATAGTATTTCCAAATTTACAGAATGGAAATAAGTTTAGTTTTGACAATACAGGCACTTACATAAATGCCCCTGCTGTAATATTACCTACAGATGATATAGCTCTATTAGCCATATTAAATTCAAAATGTGTATGGTATTTTTTAAATCAAATATGTGTAGTTCGTAGTGGAGGATATATTGAAGTAAAGCCTCAATACTTCGAACAAATACCAATACCTAGTTATTCTAATCAAAAAAATAATCTAATTGCCAAAACAGAAAGTCAAATTCTAAATACATCTAAATTTCAAACAATAGAATCCAAATTTTTGCGCCTTATTCAACGCAAATTCCCAATAGACAAACTCTCCAAAAAACTCCAAAACTGGCATACACTCACTTTCGCAGAATTTGTAAAAGAACTCAAAAAGAAAAAGATTAAACTTGGGTTAGCTGAAGAAGCCGAATGGGAAGATTACTTTGAAGCCGAAAAGGCAAAAGCCCTCACCCTCCAAGCCACCATTGACCAAACGGACAAAGAAATCGATCAAATGGTCTATGCCTTGTATGGCTTGACGGAGGAAGAAATCGAAATTGTGGAAAACGGATAAGCGTTTTTTGAATAAAAAAAGAGCAACTCAGTTGATGTTTTATCTACCCCAATGGAACATGTTCCATTGAAATTCCCGACATTTGAGGTAAACCCCATTGAACACCATCCTCACCACGCAAACGTACTCATTACAGGATAATGATCAGAAAAGGTATCGTTTTTAATAATTTGATGGTGTTGAAGCGGAAGCTCAGGATCAGAAAGAATGAAATCAATTTTTAATCCAGGGATACTTCCAGAGTAGGTCGTACCGATTCCAAAAGCGGCAGTTTGAAAATTATCTACCAAGTTCGCTGCTATTGTTTCATAGGTATAAGAAAGTGCGGTATCATTAAAATCACCGCCAATGATAACAGGATAAGGAGATTGTGCCATGTGTTCCGCTACGAGTTCAGCTTGTTCAGCACGTTGCTGAACGGCTCGTTTGTATTTACCGATCATATTTCGGATGCCTTGCCACGTTTCTTTTTCTTGTAAGTCGCCTTCTTCACGTAATTTATCTGCATCTACACTTACTTTATTTGATAGAAAATGAACACTATACACGCGAATAATTTTTTCATTCGGTAATTGTACATCTGCCCAAGCACAAGCATTAACTTGGGTATTAAATTCTATTTCTCCACTATCTAAAAAAGGAAAACGAGAAAAAATAAATGCCCTTTTTGCTCGTATTTGATGAGAGAAAAAATTATTATTCGTGATGATTTTAGACCAGCCTGTTTCTTGTGTACATAAGATGTCGACTTGGTTTGTTTTGAGTAATAGTTTTCTAAATTGTTCTACATTTTTCGCTTGAGTTTCTTTGTCTTGATCTACCAATTTAAAAAATCCACCTACATTATAAGACATGATATTAATTTCTTGATCCGTCTGTTTTGAACTAGATGAATTCAAACCTATAAAAGTCGTTACAGCATTCCATCCCATTAAAAGACAAATAGTAGAAAGCAAAAAATACCAGCGTTTATTAATGATCCAAAAAAGGATAAATAAAAAATTGGCAGCTATCAACCAAGAATAGCCCGAGCCTAAGAAAGAAGGAATCCAACTGGTAGAAGGATGAACGTAAGGCGCAGCAAATGCGACTATAGTGAGTAGTATCAGTAAATAATTAAGCCATTTAGGAAGGGCGCGAATTCTTCGAAGCATTATTAGGTAGGGTGTAGATAATCTATAGTAAGAGGAGTTTTGTTTAGCTTATTTTTTACTGGCGTTAAATAAAAACTCTTTTTCTTCAGAAGACAACGATTCATAGCCTGATTGTTTAATTTTATCTAAAATCGCATCTAGTTGTTCTTGATGTGACATTTCGCCTGAGCCATCATCCGATACAGCATGCGCTTTCATTTTTGCCCGTTTTTTCTTCTTTTTGAGATTGGGATTACGATAGGCTACACGAGGGCCTTTTTCATTTTTAAAACTGACAAAGTTGAGTAGTTGATGTAAAAAATTATTGACTGGTATTGACATATCATTTCCAGCTCGTAATTGATGGATAAAAAACCATCCAAAAGCAACACCCCCAAGATGTGCTAAACTTCCTCCTGTATTTGCTAAATTTCCAATCGCGATTACATCTAAAAGTATTAAGGTCAAGACCACATATTTCAAACGAACATCACCAATTAATATCAATCGCATAATATAATCAGGAGCTACTGCCGCCGATGCCATCACGATACCCATCACCGCACCCGATGCACCATACGCAATGCCATCTGTGAGTCCCAATGCTGTCGCATACAAAATATAGACCAATCCACCTGCAATACCACTTAATAGATAAATGGGTAAAATACGTTGGTCGCCTATTAAATCCCCTACAATTCGTCCAAACCAATACAAAAACAGCATATTAAATAAGAAGTGGAAAAAGCCTTCATGGAGAAACATGCTAGTAAAAATAAGCCATGGATAGACAATGTTTTCCCACCAAGTTCCTGATAAAGCAAACCATTCCATAAAGCGATCAAACGCTTCATTATGCTTCAAACCTGCGGATATAACGAGGACTAAACGTACCAAATTCACCATTAAAAAAAAGGCAGTATTCACAATAATGATCCTTGTGACCATATTGCCTTGTCGGTACTGTTGTTTTATATCGTCCCAAATAGATTCAAACATCTAAAAATAAATTTGTGGGGTTGGTAATATTTAAAACGAATAGAACCCCATTGCAGTTACAAACGACTACCGTTTTTTTGCCAATATAAAAGTAATAAAAACCCAAACAATCCACCTCCTAAATGAGCAAAATGAGCAATACCCGTATTAAATCCTGCTACGCCTAAAAATAATTCTATAGCGGCATAGATCATTACAAAATATTTAGCCTTCATTGGAATAGGTGGAAAAAGTAACATAATGCGTTGTTCAGGAAATTTCATCCCAAAACCCGCTAACAAGCCGAAAACTGCCCCAGAAGCTCCCAACATAGGAACATTAACAATATTGGGAGAAACCATGCCAAAATTGATTTCTAAATATTTCACCAGTAAATGAAGTACTAATGCTCCTATCGCTGTAAAAAAATAATAAATAAAGAATTTTTTCTTACCCAACAATGCTTCTAATGGCGGACCAAACATATAAACTGCAAACATATTAAACAATAAATGCGTCAAATCTGCATGCATAAACATGTGTGTCACCAATTGATAAGGGCGAAAAAATACAGAAGTAGGCCCAAAAAGGGCAAATTGTAATCGTCCCCAATCCGTTACCGTCCGTACGGGACTATCGCCATTTACTAGATCCAGCCACAACTCTCCTGTTGGTGGGTCAAAATAAGGTAAAGACGTTCCGAAATAGACGAGTATATTGATTATCAATAAATTCTTAACGACGTCGGTCAGATGTTGCATAGAATAGTCGTTGTTTAATTTCTTTTGCTAAAACTAGCAATTTATTTGTAAAGACAACATTTTTTTAGATAAAGAGGTTGGCATTTTTAGACCAAGAAATGAAAATTATTGGAAAGATTTTTTTGAGATGTATTTTTTATAACATATTTTTTTCAATAAAATGCTAATTCACAAAGATGAAAGCAGCAGCAAAAACGATGGTCGTCAAAATTAAGCCGTACATAAATATCCCATAACAAATGCTGAGATAACGATATTTTTTAGCTAATACTACGCCCAACCAATATAAATCTCTCGTCATAGAACTGTATAGAAAATCTTGATCTTTGATCATTTCCATCATCCCCCAATGAAAATCTTCTAGTTTCATATTGTAGAAATTTCCAAAAAACAAGAGATTGGAACGTTTTTTCTCAATATCTTCTCTTGTAAACTTCCCTTCTGTAATTTTTGGACGCGTAGATAAAGTCGCATAAACGATAGACGCTAAGCACACACACAACAACATCACCGTAGGCAAAATAAGTTTCGGATTGTCAGAAAAACTTGGGACTAATGTAGAAACAGTAATAGAAAGAATAATCGCATTAATACTCAACATGATATTTGCCTTATTATCGGCAATGGAACTCAAATTGATATGTGTCCGATAAGTCGCTCGATACATGGTTTCTACTCCGCGCCCCAAATTAATATCTTTGATTTCCCAATCATTTTCATAGACGCGACGATTGGCTTGTTTCTTGGAAGCTTCTTTTTCTTTGAGGAGTTGCCATTCTGGATCAGATGGCATGAGTTCACTAGCGCGTGGATTAAGTCGTAATTTTTGTTTTAGAAGCTGACGAATGTGTTTTTTCTTGCGTTTATTGTATAGCTTTTGACCCACTTCCGTAAAATAACTGTGGTTTTCCATGAAGCCTAGTTCAAAATCAACCCAGTCTTGCTCTGACATGATGTTATTATTCACCACCACCATTTCTTGACGTACGCGCCCACAGCGATCCCAATAGGATTTTTTACCCAGATGGCTTAAATCAGCATCACAGATAATTTCTTGTAAAAGGGTTTCTGGTTTTTGAGGTAGTTTAGTAACAAGGATACATCCCCTGATGGTTTGAATATCTTCTTCTGAAAAATCTTTTTTACGAAGATAATTGGCTGCCATCATTGCGCCACGCTCTTCATGCCCATCTGAGCCTTCGCTATAACCCGTATCATGAAACCATGCTGCAATTTGTAGCAATTCTAATTCTTGTTCAGAAAGATTAAAGCCGCGCCCTAACTCCTCCACTGCACTTACAACATTTAGCGTATGCTGTAAATCGTGATAAACATATTTCGCATCAATATTTTTCTCAAAAAAATCGACGATATATGTTTCTATTTCGGTTAATATTGAATAATTTGTTGTTTGCATAAAAAGATGATTCAAGTATCAAAGTATAGTACGATGATGGCTGTATTCAGATGCGTTCAAAAACAAAAAATCAAAAATAGTTAAATTTCAATGCAAGAAAAAACCTATTATGACTCTCCTATCGGATGTTTGGAAATAAGTGCTTCTCCAAATGGTATTTGTGCAGTCAAAAAAACGGATCATCATCCTATCAATAGAAGTCTTCCAAAAAACACGCATCTCCTTCAATGCATTGAACAATTAGAAGCTTACTTTAAGCACGAACTTACTGAATTTAAGCTATCCATCGACTGGCAAGAAGTCGATGGTTTTCAAAAAGAAGTTTGGGAAGCCTTGCTCGAAATTCCCTATGGACGCACTTGTAGTTATGCCGATATTGCGGAAAAACTCAATAATCCCAAAGCCGTAAGAGCCGTAGGGCTTGCTAATCGAAATAATCCTATTGCAATTATTGTTCCCTGTCATCGCGTCATTGGCAAAAGTGGAAAATTAACAGGTTATTTTTATGGTCTGGATACCAAACGTCAATTATTAGAATTGGAAAACCCAACAAGTTTTGCTCGACAGGGCAGTTTGTTTTAATCTATACATAAAATGCGTACTTCATCGGACATCTTGCTAAAAAAAGCCTATCCTTTCGTGCTAATCTCTTCTTTTTTACGTTGAGAACATGGAGTATGCTCAACTTTATTCAAAAACCAATCTACTTATTAGTTATCATCCTTTTGATAAGTGGACAAGTATTGGCACAAAATGAATTATCCAATCTTCGGCAAAAAAATATTACCATACAATTTCCCTCGCAAAAAATTGATTCCTTGACCATTGTACCTTCTTCTTTTTCGCTAACGAATTCGGAAACGAATCAAACGATTTCTTCTGATTGGTATCATATTTCAAACAATGAGCTTATTTGGGATAGTTTGGCTATTCAAAAAGAGATGCCTTTAACTACTTTTTTAAAAACGAACTTGAAAGCAGTTTATCGTGTTTTTCCTTATCAATTTGCTAGTCCACAACAACATTTAGATACCCTCAAACTGGCAAAAAGTCCATCTGGCGAAACCTATATTGGCTACGATTTTTCTCCAGAAGAAAACAGGAATACATCCATTTTTGACAATCAAAACCTAACCTATGGTGGCAGTTTTTCTAGAGGAGTTTCATTTGGGAATCGACAAAACTTAGTCCTCAATTCTGGTTTTAATTTACAAATGGCAGGACGATTATCCAATGATATTGAAATAGTCGCTGCTTTATCAGATAATAATATCCCTTTACAACCCGAAGGAAACACCCAACAATTACAAGATTTTGATAAGGTATTTATTCAAATCAAAAAAGACAGCAGTTCACTCACGGCTGGCGATTATGAGATTCAAAATGTAGATAATTATTTTTTACGCTACTATAAAAAGCTACAAGGTGCTACGTTTCAAAATAATAAGACTTTCCAAAAAAAAGGGCGTTTACATACAGATGTGAGTGCTGCCATTGCTCGCGGAAAATTTGCACGAAATTTTCTAGTAGTGCAAGAAGGAAATCAAGGGCCGTATCGTCTAAATGGCAATGAAGGAGAACGATTCATTATTATTCTTTCGGGTACAGAACGCGTCTATTGGGACGGAAAACTACTGGAACGTGGTTTGGAAAATGATTATGTGATAGATTATAACCGAGGAGATATTCGCTTTACCAATAAAAGAATGATTACAAAGGATAGTCGAATTATTGTCGAATTTGAATATTCGGATCAGAATTATCTTCGCTCATTGTATGCGGTAAATACAGATTTCCAGACTGAAAAATTGCGTTTGTATTTTAGTCTATTTTCACAGCAAGATAGTAAAAACACAAGTGGCTTAAGTGAACTTAGTACCGAAGATCGACAACTACTCAGTACCGCAGGCGATGGTTTAGATGGTGTTTTTGCGAGTGGCATTCGTCCTTTGGATGATACTGGAAATCCGATCACTTATCGTTTGATGGATACGATTGTGGGAGGGATCGTTTATGATAGTATTTTGATGTTTGATGTAAGTGAAAATACAACTCGTTTTACGGCTCGTTTTACAGAAGTAGGACTAGGAAATGGTAATTATATTCGATTACCCGCTACAACTAATGGTACGGTTTATGAATGGGTGGCTCCTGATGAATTTGGAAATCCACAAGGAGATCATGCGCCAATTGTACAATTAATTGCTCCTGTTTCGCAGCAAGTTTATGTGGTGGGAGCAGATTATCAGTTGACATCTTTTTCTAGTTTGAAAACAAATGTAGCCTTGAGTCATTTTGATCAAAATCGTTTTTCTGATTTGGATGCAGCAGATGATGTAGGAATCGCCTTTTATACGCATTATGAACTAGAAAAACCCTTTGGTAAAAAAGATACCTCTTGGTTGTATGGTACTACTTTAGATTATGAATTCAAATCACAAGATTTTAAAGCCCTAAATCCATATCGACCACAAGAATTTGTCCGAGATTGGAATGTGGATAATACTGTTTTTGCGAATGAGCAACTTATCAAGGGAGGTGCTTTTCTTCGAAAACGACAATTGGGGCATTTGTCCTATCATTTTAATGCGTTTCTACGAGGAAGTGATTATACAGGTACGAAACAAATTGCACAGCTGAGTTTACAAAAAAAGAGCTTTAGTATTTTAGCAAACGCTAATT
Source organism: Saprospiraceae bacterium (assembly GCA_020628645.1). Classification (GTDB taxonomy): domain Bacteria; phylum Bacteroidota; class Bacteroidia; order Chitinophagales; family Saprospiraceae; genus JAHDES01. The sequence continues at coordinate 162,042 of JAHDES010000003.1, read as the reverse complement.
TGTTGGAGACCCAAACTGATCTGGAAAGCACTCAGTTTTTTCGACCGAATGTCAATATTTCTCAATCATTCAAGCATTTTAAAATCGGTAGCTTTATAGAACGTGAACGAAACGAACGTAGAGATTTAAATGATAGTTTACGACTGAATAGTTTCTTTTTTGATAGTTATAATCTTTATCTCGAAAGTGTGGACAATGCGAATTTAACTTGGCGTATCAATGGACAACAGCGCGTAGATTATGCCCCAAAAGACAACGAATTCAAACTCGCTACCAAAGCTAATTTAGTAGAATTGAGTGGACAATGGAAACAACCGTCTAATAGTCAACTCACTTGGAATTTTAGCTATCGAGAATTAGCGATTGAAGATGAAAGCCTCACTGAAGAACGCCCTTTAAGCACTTATCTTGGCAAACTCAATTACAATTTCTCCCTCAAAAAAGGATTTTTACGTTCCACCACTGCCTATGAATTAGGTTCGGGACAAGAACCGAAATTGGAATATACCTATTTACAGGTCAACCCTGGAGAAGGCATCTACCAATGGAATGATTATAACCAAGATAGTATTCAACAGATCAATGAATTTGAGATAGCGATCAATCAAGATGAAGCACGGTTTGTACGTTTATCTTTATTGACGAATGATTTTATTCGTGTGAATTCCGTCACCTTCAATCAAAGTTTATTATTGACCCCAAAAGCGATTTGGTTTAAAGCGGAAGAAAAGTGGAAGCAATTATTAAGTCGTTTTTCCACGCAATCTTTATTTAAAATCAATCGTCGAGCACGCGAAGCGGCAGTGGTACAAGCATGGAATCCCTTTCAGCAACTATTAGCGGATACGATTTTGGTGGGCGTAAATAGTAGTATGCGCAACACCTTATTTTTCAATCGTACCAATGCGAAATTCGATGCTCAAATTGGCTTTTTTGCAAATCAAAATAAGGTTATTCTTACTACAGGATTTGAAGATCGTCAAAATCAAGAAAACTATCTCAAATTTCGCTGGCAAATCTTGTCTGCTTTGACCTTTAGTACAGAAGTGGCGAATGGTGAAAAAAGTGCTGATTCCGAATTATTTAATGAGCGCGATTTTGATCTTCGATTTCAGCGTATCCAGCCTTCCTTGAATTATATTCCTTCTCAAAATTGGCGCATTCAAGTGGATTATCGCTTCAAAAATCAAGAAAATAGTGGAGGCGAAACGGCTACCAATCATGCACTTAATAGTAGTATCAACTACAAACGAACGAGTCAGTCTAATTTTCAACTAGACTTTTCCTATGTACGTGTCCAATTCAATGGAACTCCCAATACGCCTGTCGCTTTTGCTATGCTTGAGAATCTCCAAAATGGACAGAATTATCTCTGGAACTTCACTTGGAATCAGCAATTATCCGAACGGATACAGCTCAGCTTGAGTTATGAAGGACGTAAAACGGGGCTAATTCCTGTAGTGCATATTGGACGGGCGCAGATGCGGGCGTTGTTTTAGTTGTAAAGAGTCTGAATAATTAGAATATCTTCATAAGGTCATAATGAATTTCTATTTCTTTCTTTTCATTAGTGCTAATTAAAAAATCAATTTTATCCAATTGTTTCATTGAATTCGATATATATTTATCAATTGATGGAATTCCAATACCATAGAAGATATTCTTTACTTCAAAATCATTTAATAACTTATTTAAAGCATCTGAATAATTGTTCTTTATCTTTATTTCATAAAGTTTGTCAAAATCAGGTTGATAGTATCTGTCCTTATTTTCAAAAAACAAAGCGATTTCACCTTTAACTGCAATAATATCTGGAATTATTCCTCCCTTATTTTTTTCTGTTCTTTTTTTCTTATTTGGATGAAGTAAGACTCCTGTACCACTTTGTGGAAAATCGAAGCAAATTATTTGCCATCCATTATTTTCTAACCAATCTAAGATATTAATTGTAACTCTTTCTTCTTTCATAATTATGCATCTCGCCATAAAGCGCCATCTGGAAATAATATTGCATCAGCAAAATATGAAAACACACGAATATGTTTGACTTTAGAATAAGTTGAACCATAGCGAACTTGCATATAATATCTTGGAATTTCGTGATTAGCAATCTCTGAATAACTTTTAGATAAAATATTTTTCCTTTCACTTTTCTGTACTGCTATGACAAAATCATTAACTTTTCCCTTTGTTCCAGGTAATAAGATTGTTTTATTTATTTCATCGACTTCTACATTAGAAAAAGCAAGTACCAAATTGTATTTTCTTTCTTCAAATGATTTTCCTTCACGACAAAGTAAATAGTCAATTGCAGCCAATGCCCCTGGATATGGGTCACCTCTAAATGCTGCATTTACTTTATAAATAATTGTTTCTTTACGACTCCTTAATAGTTCTCCGATTGAGTATTTAGCATTCTCAAGCCGTAATAAATAGTTTAATAAATAATCAGTAGGAATTTTTACTGTCGCTGATAGTGGAGACATATTTAAGTTGCCGCCTTTATTCAAGTATTCTTGATTCATAAAGGTTCTTCGAGCAATTACTGTTCTTTTACCCAGCAGTTTTTCCCGACCTTTTACTATACCATTTTTTTCAAAAACTGAAATAATTTCATTCATTGCGTTAAACATAGTTGTCATTTCAGGATCTGTACCTAATGGACTTCCAGAATAATTCCTATTAGGGTCATGTAGAATACCTTTGGATAGCTGATTTGGCGAAGCAGAAGCATTTGGGTGAGTTCTAAAATCACTAGGATAATAGTAAAGTAAAGCAGGGATACTATAAATAGACATAACATCATCTAAAGCCTTAAATACAAGAGGATTAATTCTATCCCATTTAGGTGAAGTATTTTGTCTCGTTATTATTGCTGCTTCAGGATAAATGTAAAAAGCAGGTACATTATTTTCAACTGAAAATATTGGTTCATGGTCAATTTCTACAATTAAATCGGGAGCATCTAAGTAAAGAATCTTTTTGATATGATCTGGCATAGTATGAAAGTTCTTTGCATTATTAGCGTCGCTTTCATACATTTTTTTCTTTACAAATTTCTTATTCTTCAATTCCGTATTATCAATTATAAAATCTGCAAATGGTTCTGTACTATACCAAACTCTATAATTCATCTATAAATATTGTTTTATTGCTAATCCAACTGCTTTTGCTAGTAATGGAGGGACAGCATTTCCCGTTTGTACTCGTGCTTGCACAATTCCACCTTTAAGGACAAAATTATCTGGGAAACTTTGTATTCTACAACGCTCTCGAATTGTCAATCCTCTAGCATCTTTAGGATGTCCTAATTGAAACTGCGGACGTATACCACCTGAAACTTGTGTTGGGCTTAAAATATCCCAATCTAGACGTATTCTCTGTTTAAAACGCTCATACATTGGGAAGCCAGGTTTAGTGTTCTTTATTTTATCAATAGTTGTTTTTGGGTGGTTTGGAGCTGTATGATTGGTTAAAGTGCCATTTGAGTTGCTCCTCATCAATTTTTGATAATCTGAGAATGGTTCTGATTTATATCTATATTTTGTTTCTTTTGCATTAAGAGAAGGTAAATCACCTATGGCTTCTCTAATAGTCACATAGGGTTCGCCTGCTGTCTGCCCATGTGTTTTGATGATTTTATCAAAATCAAATTCAAAACCTTTTATGCCTACAAATATTAATCGCGATCTCTTTTGAGGTACACCGTAGTCAGGAGCATAAAGCAATTCACTTCTTACTTTCATATCACCAATCTTACTTAGGTGTTTCTCAATATCTACAACAAAAGACCCGGTACTCCTCATTCCTGAAACATTTTCAAGAACAATAACTTTAGGTTGTAGAATTTTGACAAATCTCGCAAATTCCTTATACATAAAGTTTCTGTCATCATTTTCGTGTCGTTTTCTATTATTAAGGGAAAATCCTTGACAAGGTATTCCTCCAATTAGAACATCAAGTTGCCTTCCATTTAATAACTCTTTAATTACAAATGGATCAACTTTTTTAATGTCTCCTGTTATTGTTGAACAATTTGGATGGTTTGCTTGGAAGGTTTGAATGGAAGGTGTATGTATATCACAGCCCAGTATTACCTCAAATCCAGCCATTTCAAAACCTAATGAAGTACCACCACAACCACAGAACAATTCAGCTATTATAGGTTTATTTGTATTTATGTTATTACCTCTTTCAAAAATTGGTTGTTTATTCCAATAATAACCATTCTCTTCGACTTTTACTGATTTATCCCAAACACTTTTTTCCTTGACAATAGATTCTTCTTCTCCATATATATTTAGGCTCTTATTAAGAATCAGGTGGAAAATTAAACAAAGCTCTAAAAACTACCTGAAAAGGGTGAAAATCTATTGATTTCATCAAATTTAGAGCCATTTTTAACGCTAAAATTAGCATCCACCTAGTTGTTTATATGAGCCTATATTTATTTGACCATCTTCAAATTGGTCAATTTCAGAAGCAGTATTATTATAATTTGTTATCGGCATTAAATTGTTATTTTTTATATATTTATTTCAACTTTTCCTTATTCTTCATATTCATTTTATAATAGTTTTCTGTTTTTTTATATGTCAAAATATATGTAGAATTTTGTATATTATTAATTTTTCTTACAAACTTTGCATGGCAAATAAATTGAATAATCGCTAGTAAATATATAAACTATTTGCGAACTTTTAGACCAAAAAATTCTTTTTTGATGCTATCTAGTGTCATCTTTAAAGTTTGTCGTATCTATATTTATATTATATTTTACAAAAAATCCCATTTCAAAGCGTCCCATACAATTTCTGAATCGCCCGATACGCTCCTTTTTTGGCGCGTTGTTCGTGCTTGTCCATTTGTTCAAATTCATCGAGCAAGGTTTCTAATTTTAGTTTCGCGGCGGTGGGCTGATCCGTTTCGATGAGGAAGTTACAGTATTCGAGACGGTGTTTGTAATTGACAAAGCGTAAATCCATTTCTTGAAAGACGGTATCGGCTTCCTTTAGCTGACCTTGATATTGAAGGGCTCGGGCGTAGGCAATTTTTTCATCCGATTGGGCAAAAAGGGAATTATTACGGATATTATTACCATAAGTAATCGCTTTATCAAAATCCTCGCTCAAATAGTGTGCTTTGATTAATCGTTTTTGAATGCCTACATCATCTTTATTAGCCCCTGACAAAGCTGCACTTAATAAATCAACGGCTTGTGTATACGATTGATTATCAATATAAGCATCTGCCAAGCGAATTTTATTATTGAGGGTATCCGCTGAACGAACAGCCTTCTCCATTTTTTGGATTTGATAATCGGAATGCACCAAGCCTTTTACCCCTTCTTCGATATTATCTATATTGATTTTATGAGCATGGGTGATGTACAAATAAGCGACACAGCCAATCAAAGGAAAAAAAATGATTCCCAAAAACCAATAAAAAGAAGCATTGTTCTTATAGGCGTGGTAGATGCAATAAATTTGAAGGACTATTATTAAAAAAGGAACTATTCGGACCATAAGCGATATCTATTTTCGTGTTAGACATTATTACGATTAATGTCTGTTCAAAAATACCATTTTTTGATCAAAATAGTTCCTTCATTCTCCACTCTTATCTCATTCGTTTAAACAATAGAAAACCAATTCCTCCAAAAAATAATAGGGGCCAAAAGGAAATGAGTACCAAAATAATATTCAATACGACATTCCAACCTGAAGCAAAACTATCCACAAATTGATTTTTGATGGATGCGGTGTAGGCGATTGGTTCGCTTTGTTCAAAAACGGTTTCGTAGATTTCAATTTGAATTGTACTGTGTGCCACTTTTTCTTGAAGGTAGTTTAAACGCCCTTCTTTGGCTTCTATCTCTTCTTGCAAGACTCGAATTTTTTCTTCGGCTTGAAAAATTTCATTAATTGTAGCGGCTCTGGAACGTAAAATTTCGGTATAGCGATCTCGAACTTGTTTTTTCGTTGCTAAACGCGATTGGATGTCCACAAATTCTTCGGATACATCAGTAGAGGTGATTTTTTTGTAATTGATAAATTTCGCATCTACGGTAAGGTCTTCCAATAGCTGTTCAAATTTTTTGTTGGGCACTAAAATAGTAATTCGATTATTGACTTCGTGCTTGTCTGAGTTAAAATCCATATTGGAAACGATGCCTCCTACTGCCGTTGTTCGTTCTTGAATTTGTTGGGTGCTGACTTCGATATTTTCTACTTGAATTCGACAATTTGCCGATTTGATAATTTTCCGATTGAGAAGGGTTTCATCAATAGATGGGAGTGCATTTAATTCCATTGTAGATGGAGGTTCTATTTCAATTTCTTCTTCATAATTTAAATTAGGAACTTCGACTTTTGCATTTGCATAAGAAAAATCTGCACCTTGATCCGCACAAGAAATAATCAATAATAAAAAAGGTATAATAAGATAAGAAGTACGCATTGCCAATTTTTTAAAATGTTATTAAAAATCTGTAACTATTGAGAATAAACTAAAGGCATTTCCCATAAAAGAGTCAACACCTTTTGCTTTTCTATAGTATGCGCTCAAAGTTGTCGCCTCATATGCTGAATAGTTACAAAAAAGTTTCAATTGGATAGATTACAAAACTAAAGGCAATGGTGGGCGGTTCTTGTTAATGGGCTGTTAATCGCTTGTTAATGAATTTGAAAGGTAGAAAGGTTTATGGTGTGAGGGTAAAGGGAATTTTATACAAAAAAGATATTCGTAGGTAAAAATAGACTTTGTGTCCCTTTGTGAAAACTCTGAGAAACTTTGTGAAATAGCCTTTTATTCCAGAGCTATAAATTAAGGGCTTTTATTTTCTATATCAAACGATGATAATATTTGATCTTTTTAAATGATTTTCAAGTAGAAAAGCGCCTAAATTGAGCCACCATTCTACCTGATCCAAAATCCAACCATCCGAACTGACTATAATATGCTCACTTTTTGCGAGTACCTTATCTGGATTATAGACGAGTTCTACTTCCCAACTAAAGTGGTGTGTTTGACTAATTTCAAGCAACAATGATTTTAATCGACCACTATTTGAAACGGGCTGATCAAAATACCAACGTACCAGTTTAACTTTATTTTCTTTTAAGCAATTCCCCACTAAAATGATGGCATCTTCCGTTTTTTGCACGCGTTTATATGAACCATGTACACTTGAAATATCGCGATAGGTTTGATCTCTTCCTTTAAAAATATAGGCTCCTGATAAAGCACTTTCTAGTAAAATCAACAAATTAAATCCATCAATCTCAAGGACTTCACCTTCTAAATTCGCCATTGGAACAACAGAAGATTGGCGTTTTTCAATTGATTGTTCGCTAGCACAAATTCTCAATAAAGCATTGCGTTGTCGTTTATTGAGTTTGTAGCGATTTCCGACAATTTCTAAAGCCGATTTTTCTGCGTAATCGCGCGTTAATAAAAAACATAAATCATCAGTTGCTTCCGTAAAAACAGCTTGCCATTTTTTGGTAAATAATTTATCGTCATTCGGATGTTTGCCTCTATTCCTTTTTGCCAAAATATTGTGTTTTTAATTCAATTTGACGTTTTAAAATAGCTTTTTGAACGACCTTAATTGGAAAAGCTTTAACTTCAGGAATTTCTTCTCCATCTACTTTTTCTTTTCCCGTCGTACTTACAGGCGTTAAACTACCAGAGATAATTTCCCATTCCATAATTTCTCCTTTCTTTTCGGTAGTTGTCATGAGCATATTCCCCATTACTTCAAAACGTTGTATCAATTTATCACCAAGGAAATAGGCTTCCATTTGGATAGAATTTTTCTCATCTATAGCATACAAGCCTTTTTCGGCATCTACTGTCACTAACTCATAAGGGCGTTTGCCTGCTTCTTTATCTTCTCCATAAATAATCCAAAACGTATAATTTTCAGAAGAATCAATCGGCAAAATATGTAGCTCCATTGGCAACTCCTGTTGTTTACCTGCATTTGAAAAAATTTCTAAATTTCCTTTCCAAATTCCTTTCCATGAGGCAGGAAAAAATAAACTATCTGTTTGTGCAACGATCATATTTGCGATAAGCATAAAGCTTAAAAAAAAGCCTAATTGTTTATAAAATAAATTATTCATTTTTGATATCGTTTATGATAGAATTGACTTGCAAGATACGGAATAAATATTCCCTGCTTTTTTTTCGCAACAAAGAACAGCGTCACATCGTTATGAAATGAGGTATTTTGTGTATCCTACTTACAGGATTTGGAAGCCCAATAGATCGATTACCCATTCGTTTTTGGTCAAAAAAGAGAAATCTTCAACAACCATTGTGCTCCCCCTCTTGTCTATATTATATACAATTGTTATACCCTTTACAAACAAACTAATAAAATCATTCTTTGATTTTTATACATTTTCATGTTAATCAAAGAAGCTTAAAATTAATATAATGACGGAAGTAGTCTACAAAAATGACGTAGAAGCAGTTGACTCCTTAGCGAGTGCTTATAACGATTTATCCAGCGAAATTGGAAAAGTAATTGTTGGACAACAAGATGTTGTGAAAGCGGTTATCATTTCTTTGTTTAGTAATGGACATAGTCTTTTGGTGGGTGTACCGGGATTAGCGAAAACGCTTTTAGTAAGTACTATAGCTGAAGTATTAGATTTGGACTTCAAACGAATTCAGTTTACCCCAGATTTGATGCCTTCGGATATTACAGGTTCTGAAATCTTAGGAGATAATCGAAAGTTTGAATTCAATAAAGGTCCTTTATTTGCAAATATCGTTTTAGCAGATGAGATTAACCGTACACCCCCTAAAACACAGGCTGCTCTTTTAGAAGCGATGCAAGAACGTTCTGTGACTGTTAGTGGTACGCGTCATAAACTTCCTGCTCCTTTCTTTGTATTAGCAACACAAAACCCAATTGAACAAGAAGGAACATACCCTCTTCCTGAGGCCCAATTAGACCGTTTTATGTTTAATATTCCTTTGGATTATCCTTCTTATGATGAAGAGGTTGCGGTTGTAAAAGGAACAACAACTGTGCAGTCTCATGATTTAAAAAATATTATTACAGGAGAACAAATTTTATTTTTCCAGAATTTGATTCGGAAAATTCCTATAGCGGATAATGTATTAGAATATGCGGTTTCTTTAGCGACTAAAACGCGTCCGAATACGGCTCGTGCTACAGAAGCTGTAAATAACTATATTTCTTGGGGTGCTGGTCCTCGTGCTTCTCAATATTTAGTATTGGGTGCGAAATGTCATGCAGCGATTAATGGAAAATATTCTCCCGATATAGAAGATGTACAAGCGATTGCTAAATATGTATTGCGTCATAGAATTGTACGTAACTATAAAGCAGAAGCAGAAGGAATTACAGAAGAAAAGGTAATCGAAGGCTTATTTTAAGCTTTTTCCTATAGACGACTTTATTTTCGACGAAAAAAGGTGTATCAAGTAAAATTGGTGCACCTTTTTTTGTTTAAACAAAAAAATTATTATTATCTTTAAGTAACCAAAAAGGTTACATTTATTTAACACTTAAAACATACTATTGCTTAAATTATAATCGTTTTTTGCAATAAGTAGTAAGCTAAAAAAATTGGTATAATAACTTCTTTTAAGTCCTTCAAAAATATCCTGCATAACTTCCATGTTTTCAGTTATTTAGTCAATTTTTGAAGAACGAACTTATTATACAAGCAATTTTCATTTAGCACTTAGTTTAAATTCAATAACAAAACATTCATTTTTCACTAAACCAAAACCCTCCAAATCATGAGAGTTCTAAAAGTATTACTCGGAATTTTAGGTGCAATAGCACTTATTTTTGTTGCCCTAGGTCTTATGGGTGCAAAAGATTTTACGATTGAGCGTTCAGCAAAAGTTGATGCTCCTGCTGAAGTCATTTATAAGCATTTAGCCAGTTTTGAAACGATGAATGCTTGGTCTCCTTGGTCAAAATTAGATCCAAAATATGACGTCTAATATTGAAAACGATGGTACCGTAGGCGCGCAATACACTTGGGAAGGAAACGATGAAGTAGGAAAAGGGGAGCAAACGATCACTAAATTAACACCTAATGAGCGTGTTGATACGCACTTAAAGTTTTTAGCACCTTGGGAATCAGAAGCAGATGCTTACCTTACTATTAATGATGGTAATAATGTAACTTGGGGATTGACGGGTGAAAATAATTTCATGGCTCGTGTAATGAGCCACTTTATGGATATGGACGCCATGGTTGGTAAAAGTTACGAAGAAGGTTTAGCTTCTCTAAAAACAATTGTTGAAGCAGATTATGCTAAAATTTTAGAAGAAAAAGCAGCAGCCGAAGCAGCAGCCGCTACAACTGAAGAAGTAACTGAAGGCGTGAACTAATTCTTTTCTCTCTTTCTTATTAACAAAAAAGGATTCCATTGAAATGATGGAATCCTTTTTTGTTTTTATTCTGATTTGATCACATGATCTTGATCTAGTATATCTGTATAAACCTTATCTACAGGTTCCCACAATTCTATTTTATTCCCTTCGGGATCAAGTATCCAAGCGAATTTCCCATATTCTTGTTCATCTACTTCGCCAACAATCGTCACTCCTTCCTCTTTTAAGACCTTCAACAATTCCACTAAATTTTCAACCCGATAATTGATCATAAATTCTTTCGAGCTAGGTTGAAAATATTTCGTGGTATCTGAAAAAATAGACCAAGCAGTAAACCCAGATTTAGTTTCCTCATTTGATTTACGCCATTCAAAAGTTGCTCCATAAGGTGCATCTGGAATCCCCAAATGTTTTTCATACCATGCTTTCATCATTTTAGGGTCATTGGTTTTAAAAAAAACACCCCCCAATCCTTTTACTCGTTTCATAATATTTTATTCTTTAGGATCAAAAATGAACATATATACAATTATGATCAGCATTGAAAACAAAAAACTTAAGATAGTTTTCAACAAAATCTGACCAAAATAGACAAATGTAAACGCCTCTACTGAAAAATACCAAAGCAAATAGGCAAACATCAATACAGCAGAATAACTAATAAACCATGTGATCCCATAATGTGTTTTGGTTGGTGCTTGTGTGATATTATAACCACTTCTAGGTTCTAAAACACGAAGGACTGTAGGTCTTAGGAATGCTATAAATACAGCAGCACTTGCATGTACGCCATAGGAACCATAGCTGATATCAATGATAATCCCTATGACAAATGCCAATAACATTAGCAAGATTGGCGAAGTACGGAATGGTAATAGTAAAATAAATAATGGATAAATGATAAAACTCACATAAAAGAAAAAACTTCCAGAAGGATTGATTTGTCTAAATACCAAAATCTGTAAAAGAATAAGCACCACAAATCGTATAATGGATCGAACTATATCACTACTCATCTGCTACCTCCTTTTCTAATTCTTCTTGTTCTTCAATCAAAGAATTTTCAATCACATACACATAACGAGCCGTATTGAGATCATTACTCAATTTGACTTCTATGTCATAATAATTACTTCCTGGTTGTAGCCAAAATGTATCAATTGTTCCGATCATAACACCACTTGGAAATCGATTGGGAGAATAACCACTCGTAACGATCGTATCACCTTGTATTAAATTAATATGCTTGGGTACATCTTCCATTTTTACAATAGTAGGATCATTTCCTCGCCAAGCGATAACACCGATACTATTATTGCGTTGGTTGGCAGCATTAATACGAATTTGTCGATGTAATAAAGATACGACTGTTGCATAATTTTCACTTACATCTCGAACAATGCCTATTAAACCACGATCATCAATAACTCCTTGCCGCGGTCGAATACCATCCTTGCTGCCTTTTGCTAAGGTTAGGGTATTATTATTGCCATTCGTAGCATTATCTATAATTCGTGCGCTGATATAGCGGTATTGACGAGAAGAATCTGGAAGAATATAAGTGGAATCTTTTTCTGCTTTTAGGGCAGCTGCGCGTTTCATTAATTCAATTTCTTCACGCAATTGAGCATTTACATTTGCAATGCTATCTGCTTTTTCTCGAAGGTTCCAAAATTGACGAATATTAGCTGCCCGTTCATACAAAGCACCTGAAAGAATATTAGTAGAATTTACATAGATTTCTTGCTGTGTACGATTATATCGCACCACTAGAAACATACAGAATGCTTCTAAAAGCAGAAAAACAACAAAGCCTCCATATCGAAGAAGTAGTAATATGAGGTTTCGCATGAATCAATTGTATCTTTCAAGCAAAAAAAGGTTTATACACTCTTACGATCAATTAAGAAAGAGAAGCGATCCGTATTTTTCAAGGCAATACCTGTACCTCGTACAACTGCACGTAATGGATCTTCTGCAACATGAACATTTAATTTAGTCTTAGCAGAAATTCGCTTATCCAATCCTCTCAACAAAGCACCACCACCTGTTAAATAAAGTCCTGTCTTATAAATATCAGATGCTAGTTCAGGTGGCGTAACTTCTAATGCTTTTAAGATGGCTTCCTCTATTTTAGAAATGGATTTATCCAGAGAATGTGCTATTTCCTGATAAGTAATCGTCATTTGGCGAGGAATACCAGTCATCAAATCTCGACCATTTACTGCAAAATCTTCAGGTGGATTTTCCAATTCAGTTAATGCAGAACCAACATGGATTTTAATCTGCTCAGCTGTTCGTTCTCCAATAAGAATATTATGCTGTCGTTTGATATAATTCATAATATCCATTGTGAATTCATCTCCAGCAATTCGAATAGATTGATCGCAAACAATACCTGATAAAGCAATCACCGCAATCTCTGTTGTTCCTCCTCCTATATCAATGACCATATTACCAACAGGTTCCTCCACGTCAAGACCTATTCCTAAAGCAGCAGCCATAGGCTCATAAATAAGATAGGTTTCTTTTGAATCTACATGATCTGCTGATTCAAAAACAGCACGTTTTTCTACTTCTGTAATTCCCGATGGAATACAGATAACCATTTTTAAATGGGTAAAAAACTTTCGTTTATTTCCAATCAGAGAAATTAACCCCTGAATCATACTTTCTGCTGCCGTAAAATCTGCAATTACCCCATCTTTTAATGGACGTATGGTCTTGATATCCTCATGCGTTTTCTCATGCATCTGCATCGCACGATTCCCTACGGCAATAGTCTGCCCCGTACGACGGTTGATTGCGACGATAGATGGCTCATCAATCACTACTTTTCCATCTTGGATAATAAGTGTATTCGCTGTACCGAGATCTATAGCAATCTCTTGAGTAAAAAAACTAAAAAATTTCATTAATTATATTCCTGATCTAAGATCGCTTTTGAATTAATTTCTTACACATTTATTCTAGCAGTAATATCTTGATTATTAAATTATTATACACCAAAATAATTGAACTGCTTCAACATGCAAAAGAAAACAAATTTTATGTAAAAAAATAGAAAAACGATAAATAAATTGACATTTCAATTCAATAGTACAAAAGTCACGAAACTTTCGCTCATTTTGGCAACTCTTTTGTAAAAGAACAAATAGGATTAATGTTTTGTTAAAATAAGGTCATCTGTTCGCTCAAAGACAGCAATCTAAAACATCGCATAGATAAAAAACTTATCTTGTGTTTCCATATTTATTGATACTAACTCATATTCTTTATGAAATATATTAGTTTTTTAGTTTTTCTTCTTTTCACATCATTTGCCAATGGGCAAGGAATTGATTTTTTTACTGGAACTTGGGAAGAAGCTTTAGAAAAAGCGAAAACAGAAGGTAAAATCATTTTTGTAGATGCTTACGCCCAATGGTGTGGACCTTGTAAACGCATGGCAAAAACGACCTTCAAAGATCCCAAAGTAGGGGATTATTTCAACGCCAATTTTATCAATATGAAATTGGATATGGAGAAAAAAGAAAGTACTTCCTTTCGCCGCAAGTACCCTGTTTCTGCTTTTCCTACCTTATATTTTATAGATGGTAAAGGTGACGTTGTTCATAAATTGAAAGGAGCTCAACAATCAGAACAACTTTTAAAAATTGGAAAATTTGCACTGGGCAAAGTAGATTATAGTGCCGATTATGCAAAATTGTATGAAGAGGGAAATCGTGATCCTGAATTGATGTACAACTATGTTCAAGCGCTCAACAAATCAAATAAGTCTAGCTTAAAAGTTGCTAATGAATACCTTAGTACACAGAAAGACTTAACTTCTGAATTTAATCAAAAATTTATTCTTGAAGCAGCTACTGAAGCCGATTCTCGTATTTTTGATTGGTTGATAAAATATCGTTCTTCGATAGAACAACTAAGTTCTAAAGAAACGGTTGACGCTAAAATTGAAAAGGCTTGTCATAATACTATTACGAAAGCGGTTGAATATGAAAGTGAAGATTTATTAGCAAATGCAAAAAGTGCAATGAAAAAAAATCTTCCAGCTAAAGCCAAATCTTTCGCTGTTATGGCGGATATGACGTATTTCAAAGAAGTAGGAGATGCGGATAATTATTTAAAATGTTGTACAAATTATGCAAAGAAAACGATCAAAAATAATCCATCTAAATTGCATGAATTAGCAAAAGATATTCAATCCACCTTCGCCAGTAATACTAATGCGCTCTTACAAGCTGAAAAAATTGCTAAAAAAGCAGCAGATTTAAAGAAAACGGATTATAACTATTATATGACCTATGCTGCTCTTTTATATAAAAATGGCAAGAATGTAGAAGCTATAAAAATTGCTAAAAAATCTTTGGATTTAGCAACAGCAAAAGAAGATAAACGTGCCGAACTTGGAATTCAGCAATTCATACAAAAATTACAAGGCTAATTTATTTATCTACGATTTATTCTTATGAAAAAATACAGTTTTCTATTTCTACTTTTTCTCTTTTCCCTCCAACTTGTCATTGCACAGGGAGATGGTATTCAATTCAATTCTGCTAAATGGCAGGAAATTCTTGATCTTGCCAAACAAGAAGAAAAACTCATTTTTGTTGATGCTTATACCACTTGGTGCGGACCTTGTAAAAAAATGACTAAAGAAATTTTTCCATTGCCAAAAGTAGGACAATTTTATAACGATAATTTTATCAACGTAAAAATGGATATGGAAAAAGGCGAAGGCGTTCAACTAGCCAGCGATTATGATGTGGTAGTATACCCTACCTTATTATATATTGCTTCTGATGGTACACTTGTTCATCGCGTTGCTGGTTATCATTCGGAAGATCAATTTCTGGAAGTTGGTGCTATAGCAAGTGATCCTGCTCGAAATTTAGCTGCAATGGAACGCCGTTATAATTCTGGAGATCGAGATGCTGATTTTTTATTGAATTATACGAAAGTTCGCTGGGAAGCTATGGATGGATCACATACAAAAGTAGCTGAAGCTTATCTTGATACTCAAAAAGATTGGGCCACCGAAGATCATCGTCAGTTTATTATGAATTACTGTGATGATGCAGATTCTAAATTATTTACTTATCTCACAGAGAATAAAGCTGACTTTCTCCAACAATTTGAAGAAAAGGATGTACTTTCTAAAATTCAAAATCTTGTTTACAACAAAATTTATAATAAAAAAGATATTACACTAGATGAAATCAATGGCTTATTTACAAAAGCTTATCCAGAAAAAGCAGAGCAATTAAGTTCTCATTATCGTATGACCTATTACCGTAATCGAGGAGATCGAGAGGGTTTTGCAACATCAGCATTAGATCATTATGCAAAATACCCTTCTAAGGATGCAAGCGAATTAAATGATATAGCTTGGACTTTTTACGAAGTCATCGGCAAAGCTATCTATCTTGAAGGAGCTGTTGGATTAGCAGAACAATCTATTAAATTAGATAAAGGCTATTACAATATGGATACGCTTGCTGCACTACAATATAAATTAGGCAATCGTAAAAAAGCCTTAAAATATGCTAAAAAAGCCATCAAACTTGCTAAAAAATCTGAAGAAGATTATAGCTTAACTGAAGAATTAATTGCCCAAATTAAAGGGCAACTTTAAGGTAAGTTCCAACTAAAATCATCGAAAAAAGGAAGTAGATATTCATATCTGCTTCCTTTTTTTGTTATTTCTATTAACTTTGCCCCTCCTATCCAATATTTTTCCAATTTTTCAATAAAAAGCAATTACTTTTTTAACACTTTCATACTTTTCTATCGTATAGAAATGAATACCATTTTTTTACTAGTAAATTAGATAATAAACCGACACTGACATGCGCGTACTTAAATTTGGAGGTTCTTCTGTAGCTAAACCTGAACGAATAAAAGGAGTTATAGCCATCCTTAAAGATTACTATAAAAAAGGCGAACAATTTACCGTTGTATTTTCTGCTTTTGGAGGAGTGACCGATTCATTGATTGAAATGAGCAAAGCAGCCGCTAAAGGTAATGAGGAATATAAAGATTTAGCAGATGCTTTTAGTCAACGCCATATTGCAGCTGCAAAAGAGCTAATTAGCGGAGAACATTTAGATAAGGTTTTAACTGATATAACAGAAAATCATGATATTCTAAAAAATCTGTTGTATGGTATTTATTTAGTACGAGAAGCTTCTCCTAGAACTATGGATTATGTGCTAAGTTTTGGAGAACGAAACTCGGCTTATATCATTGCACATACCTTGACAGAAGCAGGAGTAAAAGCGAGTTATTTAGATGCTAGAAATATTATCAAAACAGATAAAAACTTTGGTTCTGCGAAAGTTGATTTCGATGAAACCTATGATAATATTGCACGATATTATAAAGAACATCCTGAAATTCAAATTGTTACAGGATTTATTGGAACCGCTAAAGGTGGATTAACAACGACTCTTGGTCGAGGTGGTTCTGATTACACAGCTTCTCTCCTAGCTGCTGGTTTAGGTGCAAAACAAATTGAAATTTGGACGGATGTCAATGGTGTTTTAACTTCTGATCCGCGCCGTGTAAAAAAAGCATTTACTATTCCTTCTATGACCTATGCTGAAGCCATGGAGATGTCGCATTTTGGTGCAAAAGTAATTTATCCTCCCACACTTCAGCCTGCACTCCAAAAAAATATTCCGCTTTATATTAAAAATACCTTTAATCCAGAATTTGTTGGAACATTCATTTCTGATCAGTCTGATAAAAATGGACATGCTGTTAAAGGAATTTCTTCGATTAGTGATATTGCATTATTGACCTTACAAGGAAGTGGTCTTTTTGGTGTACCTGGAATTGCCGCACGATTATTTAGTAGTTTAGCAAATGCAGGTATCAATATCATTTTAATTACACAAGGTTCTTCGGAGCATTCGATCAGTTTTGCGATACAACCAAAATTTTCAGAAAAAGCTAAAAAGAAAGTCGAAAAAGAGTTTGAGTATGAAATAGAAAAGAAAATCGTTGAACCTGTAAAAATTGAAACGGAACTTTCTGTTGTGGCGATCATTGGTGAAAATATGCGCTATCGTCCTGGTATATCTGGTCGTTTGTTTAATGCTTTAGGAAAAAATGGTATTAATGCAGTTGCCATCGCTCAAGGTTCTTCCGAATTAAATGTTTCTGTAGTAATCAATAAAGCGGATGAAAGTAAAGCACTCAATGCACTTCATGAAGCTTTCTTTTTATCAGATACGCGAGAGATCCATTTATTTATGATTGGTGTGGGGCTTATTGGTGGCACTTTAATTAAACAAATAAAAGAGCAGGCTGCTTTTCTAAAAGAAAATAATGCCCTCGAAATAAAAGTAGTTGGATTAGCTAATAGTAAAAAAATGCTTTTTGATGCAGAGGGTATTCATCTTGATAATTGGAAAGAAGATTTATTAGCTTCTGACGAAAAAATGCAAACGGCAGATTTCATTCGTCAGATGAAAGACTTCAATCTATCCAATACTATTTTTATTGACAATACCGCAAATGAATCCATTGCATCTCATTACGAATCTATATTAGATGCAAGTATCTCTATTTCCACTCCTAATAAAATTGCTACCTCTTCTGCTTATTTACAATATCAACGTTTAAAAACGATAGCACAGAAAAGAGGTGTACAATTTATGTATGAAACGAATGTAGGGGCAGGATTACCCGTTATTTCTACTTTAAATGATTTGATTAATAGTGGAGATCGTATTTTAAAAATTGAAGGAGTACTTTCTGGATCGCTTTCTTATATTTTTAATAATTATGCCGCTGGTGTGAATTTTAGTGATATTGTAACGAAAGCAAAGGAATTGGGTTTTACAGAACCAGATCCAAGAATTGACTTGAATGGAATTGATGTTCGTCGTAAAATTATCATCTTAGCGCGCGAAACTGGATTAACTACAGAAGCCGCTGATGTGGAGATTACAAACTTTCTTCCAAGCTCTTGTCAAGAAGCGAAAACGGTCGATGACTTTTTTGTAGCCTTGGAAAATGAAAATGCTAGTTTTGAAAAAATTAGAGCGAATGCAGAAAAAGATGGAAAAGTACTTCGTATGATTGCAACGCTTGAAAATGGAAAAGCAAGCATTGGAGTCCAATCGGTTGATGAAACGCATCCATTTTATAGTTTGAGTGGAAGTGACAATATGATCGTTTTTACCACTGAGCGATACAAAGAACGTCCTTTAGTCATCCGTGGACCAGGGGCAGGAGCAGAGGTGACTGCTGCAGGTGTTTTTGCAGAAATTATTACAATTGCAAATTTGTTATCCTAATTTTCATAAAAACATCTTTTTTGTTTGATTTAATAAAAAATACTACAAAAAATAGTCAAAAATCGACTTTCATATTTCGGGCGACTGATAAGGCTAATGTGTAATATTAATGTTTAATTAATAATAAAACATAATTGTTTGATTATCAACCACATACATTAAATAAGTTTTTAAAATCTCAGAACGATCAAATACCAATATAACTTACTGATTAACAAGAACTTAAAACAAAAATGCGTACAGGAATTAAGGTTTTTGCGCCAGCGAGCGTTGCAAACGTAGGAGTTGGTTACGATATTCTCGGTTTTGCATTGGAAAAACCAGGCGACGAAATTATCGTTCGCCTTTCTGATAAACCCGGATTACGAATTACAAAAATTACAGGAGCAAAAGGAAAGCTTCCTACAGCCATTGAAAAAAATACAGCGAGCTTTGCCGCACTCAAAATGCTCCAACATATCGGAGAAGAGGGTAGAGGAATTGAGTTTGAAATTCATAAAAAAATGCCTTTTGGAAGTGGATTAGGTAGTAGCGCTGCAAGTGCAGTAGCTGGTGTAATGGCAGTAAATGAAATTTTACGACGTCCTCTAACAAAACGAGAGCTCCTCCCATTCGCTGTAATGGGAGAGCAAATTGCAGATGGAGCATGGCATGCAGATAATGTAGCGCCTTCTCTATTAGGTGGAATGATCTTAATTCGTTCTAATGAGACACTCGATGTTCATCGTTTGCCTATTCCAAAAGGCTTATATGCTACAGTGATTTATCCCAAAGTTGAGGTATTGACGAAGCATTCTAGAGGTATTTTAAGTGATCAAACTAGCTTAAAACAGTGCATTGAGCAGACTGGAAATCTCGCAGGATTCATCATTGGTATGTACAATAGCGATATAGATTTGATTGGTCGATCCTTAAAAGATGTCATTATTGAACCGCAACGAGCACAATTGATTCCTCATTTTTATGCTGTAAAAAATGCCGTTTTAGAAGCAGGTGCTTTAGGTTGTAGCATCTCAGGAGCAGGGCCATCTATCTTTGCATTGAGTACAAATAGTTTAATTGCTGAACGAGTAGGAGAGGAAATGACTCGTATTTTTACAGATGCTAAAATCGAAAATCAACTCTTTATTTCAAAAATAAATCAAGAAGGCGCTGTCCTTTTATAAAATATGAGACTGTATAGTACCAAAAATAGCAAGCAATTTGTCTCTTTAAAAGAGGCGGTCTTAAAAGGATTACCTGACGATAATGGCTTATTTATGCCAGAATCTATTCCTCAGTTAGATCCTGATTTTATCAAAAATTTGTCTAATTATAGTTTTCAAGAGATCGCATTTGAAGTTTCAAGAACACTTTTGAAGGGTGCAATTCCAGAAAATGATCTTCAATACATCATTAAAAACGCTATTACATTTCCCGCGCCTGTTGTAAAATTAGATGAATCAACACATATTTTAGAACTTTTTCATGGACCTTCCTTAGCCTTTAAAGACTTTGGTGCGCGTTTCATGGCACAATTAATGAGCTATTTTAATCAAGGAGAAGATAAAGAATTGGTCATTTTAGTAGCTACATCGGGAGATACAGGTGGGGCAGTAGCGGCAGGATTTCACAAAACACCAGGAATTAAAGTCGTTATTTTATATCCTTCTGGAAAAGTAAGTCATCTTCAAGAGAAACAATTAACTACGTTAGGATATAATATTGCTGCTTTAGAAGTAGACGGCACATTCGATGACTGCCAAGCTTTAGTAAAAAAAGCCTTTTTAGATAAAGAATTATGTAGTCAAATACGCCTTAGTTCTGCCAACTCTATTAATATCGCTCGTTTAATCCCTCAATCTTTTTATTATTTTGAAGCCTACAAACAACTTAAAAACACTAATAAAGAAGTTGTATTTTGTGTTCCATCTGGCAATTTTGGTAATCTTACCGCAGGACTTTTAGCCAAACAAATGGGACTTCCTATTGATAAATTCATTGCTGCTACTAATATAAATGATGTAGTTCCTGCATATTTATCTTCTGGAAAATACGAAACTCGTACTTCTGTTCGTACAATTAGTAATGCAATGGATGTAGGAAATCCTTCTAATTTTGCTAGAATGGTTGATCTATTTAATGAAGAAAAAGGGAATCCTACATTAAAAAGTTACACGTGGAACAATATGAAAAAAGATATTGTAGGCTATGGAATCAATGATACATACACAGAAAAAGGCATAAAAGAAGTCTATGATAAGTATAATTATATTATTGATCCACATGGTGCTGTAGGTTATTTAGCTTTAAAAGAATATCAAAATCTAAATAAAAACACAATAGGAGTTATTTTAGAAACGGCACATCCATCTAAATTTATTGATGATGTAGAGCGTATTCTAGATCAAAAAATAGATATTCCAGAACGTTTAGCATCTTTAAAAGATAAGAAAAAAGAAGCTACTATGATAAATACGAAATACGAAGAGTTTAAAGGTTGGCTTCAAAAGAACTACTAATTCAAACTTAATCCTAAAGAAAAAGGCTTTACCTGTTTATAGGTAAAGCCTTTTTTAATGTTACACGTGTAACATCAGTTCCATTCAATCTATATTTTTCTTAAACATTGTAATAGAAAGGACGTTAAATAGAAGTATCATTTCTGAAAGAATACTTAATTAAATAGTATTTTAGCGATCATATTTGAATAAAGCATTTCTTTAAAACCGTTATTAATAATATAAAAAAAGGGTAATCATGAGGTTCATACTTGGTATGTTAACATTGTTTCTATTTGTCAATATAGGAATAAGTCAAGAAAATTTAAATCAAAATAAGTTCCGCCAACTAGGGCAGGAGCTTCCTACACCAAATTCTTATCGTGCTGCTTCTGGCGCACCAGGTCATCAATACTGGCAACAAAAAGCCGATTATATAATGGAGATCGAATTAGATGATGACAAGCAACGTATCTATGGAGAAGAGACCATAACTTACCATAATAATTCGCCAGATGAACTTTCTTATTTATGGTTGCAATTAGATCAAAACATGCGAGCAAAGGATTCTGACACCTATAAAGTTCGTACAAATTCAATGTCTGATAAAATGAGTTTAAGACAACTTAATCGTCTTGAACCAAGTTTTGATGGAGGATTCAAATTGGATTATGTTAAAGATGCAAATGGAAATCCAATGAATTACACCGTCAATAAAACAATGATGCGAATTGATTTGCCCACTAATTTAAAACCTAGTGAGAATACCAGTTTTAAAATAAAGTGGTGGTACAATATTAATGATCGTATGCAAATAGGAGGTCGATCAGGTTATGAGTATTTTGAAGAAGACGGCAATTATCTATATACCATCGCACAATACTTCCCACGTATGTGTGTGTACAATGAAACGGAAGGATGGCAGAATAAACAGTTTTTAGGTAGGGGAGAGTTTGCATTGGTATTTGGAGATTATGATGTAAAAATCACCGTGCCTTCTGATCACTTAGTAGCCTCAACAGGCACACTTCAAAATCCAAGTGATGTACTCACAAAAGAACAACAAAAAAGATTAGATCAAGCAAAAGAAGAATTAACAACCCCTATTATTATTGCCACTCAAGCTGAAGCTGAACAGCGAGAAAAACAAAAATCTAACAAAAAAAATACATGGCACTTTACTGCTGACAATGTCCGTGATTTTGCCTTTGCCAGTTCTCGAAAATTTATCTGGGATGCTATGGCAGTGAAACAATCAAATGGCACAACAGTCATGGCCATGTCGATGTATCCAAAAGAAGGTAATCCGCTTTGGGAACAATACTCTACTAAAGTTGTTGCACATACCTTAAAATGGTATTCACATTATACGTTTGATTATCCTTATCCTGTGGCATGGTCAATTCATGCAGCGAGTATTGGAATGGAGTATCCAATGATCTGCTTCAATTTTGGTCGCCCCGAAAAAGATGGTACCTATACACAGCGTACGAAGTATGGAATGATTGGTGTAATCATTCATGAGGTCGGTCATAACTATTTTCCAATGATTGTAAATTCAGATGAACGTCAATGGACTTGGATGGATGAAGGACTCAATACTTTTGTACAATATTTAACAGAACAACAATTTGAAAGAGACTATCCATCTCGTCGTGGAGCTGCGCATAAAATCGTTGATTACATGAAAGGGGATAAATCTCGAATAACTCCAATCATGACGAACTCAGAATCTATTTTCCAATTCGGAAGTAATGCTTATGGGAAACCTGCTACTGCCTTAAATATATTAAGAGAAACTATAATGGGTCGAGAATTATTCGATCATGCCTTTAAGGAGTATTCTAATCGCTGGATGTTCAAGCACCCTAATCCTGCTGATTTTTTCCGTACAATGGAAGATGCTTCAGGTGTAGATTTAGATTGGTTCTGGAGAGGGTGGTTTTATACTAATGATCATGTTGACATTGCCATCAAAGATGTGAAATGGTTTCAGATCGATACACAAGATCCAGATGTCGAAAATCTAGCATTGAAGAAAGAACAAAAAAATGCCCCTGAAAATATTTCGACCATTCGCAATAGAGAGCAGATTGCAAAAACTCAAAATGAGATTGATCCAAGTATCAACGATTTTTATACTTCTTATAATCCGCTTGATGTTTCTATTTTAGACCGCGAAGAATATAAGCAATATTACAATAGCTTATCTGCTGACGAAAAGAGAGCCCTCAAATCTGGTAGAAATTATTATGAACTCTCTTTTGAAAATATTGGTGGTTTAGTCATGCCTTTGATTTTGGAGTTTGAATTTGTTGATGGTTCTTCTGAACTACATCATATCCCTGCAGAGATTTGGCGATATGAACCACACAAAGAAATATCAAAAATATTTATAACAAAAAAAGAAATACAACAAATTACACTTGATCCATTTTTAGAAACTGCTGATACCAATACTAACAATAATTACTTCCCTCCCAAAGAACAACTCAATCGCTTTGAATTGTTCAAACAACGCGACTGGCGGAGAAGTGGAGGCGAAAATCCTATGCAACGTGATCGCCGTGCAAAGGAAAAAGAAAAATCAGGCGGAACGAATTAATTTCTCGAACTTCACATAATCCACATTTTTATTAACAGTATGTGGATAACTTAAAAGATTCATGTATGCAAAGTTGTATATGAATCTTTTTTGTTATGTGTTCGTGTAAGATATAGGTTAAACTTATAAACAAAATGAAACTAGAAAAAATACTAGGCAAACTCAACACAATAGAAAAAACTTCTTTTGCAAAAATCATCGACAAAATAATTAATGATCGCCCAAAACAATATAAGGAAGTAGATAAAATTTTATCATCTTATTCTGATCTAAATCTAAAAAATCTAGATAGTCATTTATTCGGAAAAGTTTTTAGTCTACTTGAAGAAGAGTATTTCATTTTCTTAGATACCCATTTAAACTCATCCGTAAATCAACTAGATATCTTAATTGATATTTTAATTAAAGATGGCAACTGCATCATGACCAGAGAGTGGTTAGGGAAATTATATGAAAAAGAAGTACGAGCATTAAAATCAAAAGTAAAAGATCTAAAAGCAGATATTGAAAATAAAGATATCAATGAAGTAAATTCAAGAACACGAGATTTTATCATTTATAGAAATTGTGTAGAAACTGCCTTCAAAAACGATCTAGAAAATAATCTAGAACAAAAAGTCACCTCAGAAGAAAAATCGATCCTTAACGTACTCGCCCATAACTTAGATTTATCACAAGAAGAAATTAAGCTATTAAACTATACCATTCTTCCTTTAAAAACTTTGGATTTAAATGATATCATAGATTTACTTAAAGCGGCAGGTATCATATTATATTCCAAGAAAAATCTAACTGTATTTATTCCAGATGAATTTGTTAGATTGTTAAGGAAATTCAGGAATAAAGAGGTTGCTGATAAATACCTTAGAAGAATTCTTCGTTTATTAAAAGATTCTGAAGTAAATCTAATAGCTCGTAGACATAGTATAGATCGTAAATTAGACAAGAGAGGAAAAATTAAAACAATCATTAATGAAGGAATAGGAATAAGAAACATACTAAAATTTGATATTCATAAAGAAGGATGTACTTTAACACAAAAAAAAGAACGAATTAATTTACTAGTAGAAAAAGGTCTAAATATAGATCACTTAAAAGGTTCTACTATTGATCAAAAAATAGATAATCTAATAAGCTATTTCAACAATATTGAAAAAGACGAAAAAGTAGGAATTTCTCTAGAAGGCTATGAAAAATTATTATCTGACATAAGTATCGCTAATAAAAAGGCGAACAATATTTTAAAGAAGGAATTTGAACTTCAAAAAGAGGATGTATTAAATCCAAAGTTGCTTTTAGACTATAACATAAAACCTAGAGACGTTTTAGAAATTTTAGGCGATGAAGAACTTGATAAATTTTGTTCAAAATTCTCAATTTCAACTAGAGGAAATGAAGTTCTTAATATCCTCAATAATTATAAAGATTCAAAAAGTATCGAACTTGAAAGTTATGTAGATATAGCTTACAGGAACTTAATTAATCTTAAAGAAAGTGGTTTTAGAATTCGAGAAAGTGAATTAGGAAATAAATTTGAAGAATTGACAAAAAAGATATTTATAGATCTTGGTCTTAATGTAAATGAAAAATTAAGAAAAAGCATCAATACAAAAAATGATGCGATGGATATTTTAATATCCATTTCTGAGTCTGATGTAATTTTAATAGAATGTAAGACAAGTAAAGAAAGTGGTTTTAATAAATTTAGTTCTGTAACAAGACAAATTAATTCTTACAAAAAACTACTAGAGAAAAACGAATATAATGTTGTCAAAACATTATTAGTTGCTCCTGAATTTAGTGATGATTTTATTAGTGATACAGAACTTGATTATACCTTAAATCTTTCTCTTATCACAGCTGCATCTTTACTAGAAATTTTAGAAGCATTTAAGAAAAATAAAAAAATGAAAACGTTGCCTTATATGCTTTTAATGAAAGATGTAGTGATTAATGAACAACGTATTATCAAGGCAATAAGTAAATAAAAAAAGCAACTAAATCTTTTATATAGCATCTGTAGAATTCCTTTAGTTACTATGAATACTCATTTTTTTGTAAAAACCGTTTAATTGATGTAATTTGTAAAAAAGATAATATGAGTATTACACAATTAAAAAGACATCTAGTTGATCGAATAGATACAGCTGATGAGCGATTGTTGCGTACGATATACGTCATGATGGAAGCTTATTATGATGAAGAACAAGGCTATGATATTAATGGGCAAGCGCACAACATTTCTGATCTTCGCAAACAACTTGAACAAGAATACAAATCTGCAAAATCAGGAAATTTTACTCGATTAGATGAACTGAAAGAAAAATCAGAGCAATGGCTGAACAATACGAAGTAGTTGTTACTAATCGGGCTGAAAAAAGTTTAGAAGCAATCGTATTATACATTGAAGAAAACATATCTTATTCCACTGCAAATAAAATTCGATTAGGTTTATTAGAAGAGCTTGAGAAATTAGAACTACGCCCTGAAAAAATAGTATCCTTCAATCAATAAGTGACAACCATCTTACATTTCGAAGAGTCATCAAAGGTTCTTACCGAATAATCTATGTGATCGAAGAAATAGAAAAAATGGTATTTGTTGTTGAAATTGATCACGTAAGAAGAAATCCTGAACACCTAAAGGATTTATTAAAATAATATCATCCCGCCCCTTCATAGGCCTCTTTCAACCAAACAGTTAATTCAGCATCTACTTCTTCTACTTGTGTTAAGCGAACACGGTGGGTACACATCGTTCCAAAGGGTCCACAGTTTTCTAGTCGATCGGTGGTGGGTTTATCTTTTATTTTAAGACCAAGATCAATACGCGTTTTAGTGGCAGGTTTAATAAGGGCAAATTGTTTTTTGCGAATAATGCTAACTGCACTTTTTTTAGGTGTGATCGTAATGTCATTACCAAGTATAGCGATAATGGCTAACAATTTATCATAAATAGGACGAAGAGCTTCTTTACCTTTGTATTGATTAGTTAATAAATCCGAATCATCAATAGAGGCTGCATCAGAGGCTTTGGCTTTGTGCGCTACAAAATTGGCAAAGCCATAAGTAAAGCCATGTTCTGATTTAAGAAAATCAATGATGGCTTTATGCTTTTCGATTTTGGAAGCTGTGACAATTTTAATCCAATGATTTAAGTCATGCCCTGTTTTTTCTAATAAGCCTTTTTCCATAAAATGAAATTATTTCAAGCCTGCAAGAAATTGCTCTAAAATGGTATTAAATTGTTCTGGTTTTTCCATCATCGGTGCATGTCCACATTCTTCTACAAAATGAAGTTGGGATTGCTCAATCAACTCATGAAATTTTTCACCAACAAAAGCAGGTGTGATCGTATCTTGTCGTCCCCAGATTAAACAAGTAGGAATTTGTATTTGATGGAGTTTATCACCCAAATTATGACGTACCGCAGATTTTGCTGTGGCAACTACTCGAATAGCTTTATTTCGATCATTAACCGTATCAAAAACTTCATCTACCAATTCTTTCGTCGCAACTTTTGGATCATAAAAAGTACCTTCCGTTCTTTCTTTGATAAATTCATAATTCCCTCGTTTAGGAAAAGTAGAACCAAAAGCACTTTCAAATAAACCCGAACTTCCCGTTAGCGTAACAGAAGCAGTTTTATCCTGATGACCCAAAACATAAAGTAAGGCAATATGTCCTCCTAATGAGTTACCTAATACATGTACTTTATCATAGCCTTTATATTCTACAAAATCAGCAACATGTTCTACTAAACCTGAAACGGAAACTTCTCGTATCGGAAGTTCAAAAATAGGAAGCATAGGAACAATGACATTATAATCATTAGAGAAGTGATCTATAATTCCTTGAAAATTACTGAGTGCACCAAACAAGCCATGCAAGAGCAAGAGGTTTTCTCCGCCACCTTTTGATTCAATGTATCTAAATTTTCCTTCTTCTATTAGTTGATCCATTTATTGTATACTTAGGTATAATAACAAAAATAGAACTTTTATTTTGATTCGCCAATAAAAGTTCTACATCCTGTTTATCAACATACTTTTACACATCATGTGGAAAATCAATAAATAGAGGGTGTTTTTGAGAAGAAAAAGGTTAGTTGAATATAATATAAATACTATTTTTAAATTAACATATTTGATTTTTTTTATGTTGAAAAATAAAAATTAATAATTATCAATAATAAAAAGAAGAACTCAATCAAAAAACTCAACTACATGTAAATCAATAAATTAATAGATCATAAATCTTATTTACACACATTAAATTCACATTATAATTTTGGATTTCGAAGTTGATAACTTATAAACAACAATATGGATAACAAAATTAATGCACCTGCCTGATGTAAAACACCATAAACCAAAGGAACACGTCCAAAACAATTAATAACCGTCATCACACCAATCAAAAATTGGATTCCCAACATAATTATTAACAAATATCGTCCTTTATTTAAACGATCAGATATTTGTGTTTTTCTTGTTTTCCAAAAGAAATAGATAATCATACCACTTAATAAATAAGCAGTAAAACGATGAATGATTTGTACCACTCCTTTGATATACAAATCGGGTTCATAATTAATGATGGCATCGGTACTTAATCCATTTGTACTATTTAAAATTTGTCCCCAACGTTCTCCTTCTACAAAAAATGGGAAATAAGGATGGACTAATCCAGCCCGCATTCCTGCCATTAACCCTCCAAAAACGATCTGTAATAGCGTTATACCAATAATCCAATACGATAATCGTCTTAAATGATTTAAATGAGCATCAGAAGTATTAGGATAAGTCGCTTTTAGCCAGGTCCAAAATAAATGAGCAAATAAAACCGTGGCGATAGATAGGTGAACCACTAGCTTATACGCACTCACCCAAGTCCGCGTATCATCATTGAGTCCACTCGCCACCATGATCCATCCAAATGTTGCCGCTAAAGCCGCTAAAAGTACCGCAACGCCCAATCGACGAATCATCCAAGAAGGTAACATCTTCTTCCAAAGAAAATATAAGAAAGGGAATAAAAATACAAATCCAATACTTCTAGCCCATAGACGATGGAAATACTCCCAGAAATAAATAATTTTAAATTCTGACATCGTCATATTCGCATGAAGCGCTTCATATTGCTTCTTCGCATGTTCTTTATACTTATCAAAGGCTTCTATCCATTGTGCTTCATTAAGTGGCGGTAAGGTTCCTTTGATTACTTCCCACTCTGTAATAGACAGTCCAGAATCCGTAAGCCGAGTAATCCCCCCAATGATAACTTGGACAAATACCATGAATACACCAATCATTAACCAAATACGAACCGAACGAGCAAAAGAAGAATTAACAGTATCAATGGAATTTCTCATAATTTCGAATTAAAATAAATCGTAATAAATTGGCATGATATTTTCAATAAAATAGGTGAGTCAATAACTTACCAATTAGACAGCAAAATAAATTGTTTTGTTGTACAGCAATCTCACAATTCTGTCATATCTGTCCTTTATAATATTTTTAATAAATTTTTTATCAAAAGCCTATCATCATTAGTGCTGTTAATTCGTGTAAAAAAAATATAAAGAGAATTTCTTTTTTTTATTACTAATAAAAAGGAATTGTAAACTAACATCTTATTCTTTATTCATTTCATTAATTATCAGTTTTTTACAAACTTATTCACACCAAGTGGAATACTTATTCTATGGATAAATAACTTTGGAATTGTCACGAAATTATTCTTTTTAAATGTCAATAAGATCGTCGTTTTACCCATTTTTAGCGTCATCTTGACGATTTTTTATATACACTTTTTAGCTATTCTTAATAAGTGTGGAGAAGTAATCCATTTATACACCACTTAATTCACAATTAGCGTGGAATACTGTTTTTTATAAATTTCAAATTATCAAGCTTTTATGAAATTATAAAAATAGTACTGTTGATAAACCTTAAAATCATATTGTTTGGGCCAATCTAGTTTTTGTTTGGAGATGCACGGTTTTGATAGAATAATACAGCAAAAGAAAATTTCTCTTGCAAAATGGATCAAACATTCCCAAAATACATATCCACCAAAATCTGTAAAATATACATCCATAAAATAAAAACCATAAAAACAAAACAACCAATTTAAGATGAGTGTATTAGAAATTCTATTATTATTATTAGGTGGTTTACTTCCATTTATTATTTCTTCAAAACGAACAACTATAAATAAAGGACTATTTTTTTTAGTTGTTATAGTTTCAATAGCACATTTTCTGATAGAAGGTATCCGATGGCAAATGGTTCCTATTTATCTCATTCTTTTCATTTTGACTTTTTGTCTATGGAACAATTATTCGTTTTTTACAGGAAATTGGTTTCGTAAAATAGGAAGTGGGGTATTGCTTTTATTCTTGCTTGGTATAGGATTTATCTGTTCAACTGCTCTTCCTATTTTTGATTTACCGACACCTACTGGAAACTATAAAGTAGGCTCTCAATACTTACATCTCATTACTAATGAAGATGAACCCATCACAGAAGATGCAACAGACAAAAGATCGTTAATGATTAAAGTGTGGTATCCTTCGACTATTACTGATGAACCATTAGAACCTTATCTCGATAAAGCAGAACAAATTGGTTTTGCTACAAAATATGGTTTACCTAATAGTACTTTCAGTTATTTGGATAAAGTCAGAACAAATACGCACCTGAATTCTAAAATTGCAGATGGGAAATTTCCAATTCTCATTTTTTCACACGGTTATTATTCCAATGCCACGGGATATTATGCATTAATAGAAGAAATCGTCAGTCATGGTTTTATTGTTTTAAATATCAATCATACCTATGAAAGTATGGGTTCATTATTTCCAGATGGTCAACTAAAATTATATGATTCAGCTTTTGATAAAAAACATAATAATGAAGAAATGGCGAGTATGATTTGGGAAGCCATGGAAAATTTTAAAAAAGCCTCTACCCCAAAAGAAAAACATCAAGCAATAAATCATGCCTTGAAAAATTATGTTGCTGCCGATATTACGAAACGTTGGGCTAAAGACATTGATTTACTTTTAAAACAACTACCCGAATGGGAGGCATCTACTTTTTTAGCAGATCATTTAGATGTAACCAAAATTGGAGTACTGGGGCATTCACAAGGAGGAGCCGCTGCGGGCCAAGCCTTATTGGAACAAACTCAACTTTTGGCGGGTATTAATATAGATGGAACACAATGGGGAACGATGGTGGATACGTTTTTTTCAAAACCATTTATGGTACTTTCTTCAGATTGGCCCGATGATCATCCTAATTTTAATGAGATTGCTTATCAAAATAAAAGTCGTTCTGATTTTTATAATGCTAAATTGAAAAACGCTGGCCATTCCAATTTTATGGATATTCCATTTATGATTAATATTCCAATCCTAAATGAAGCAGGATCTATTGCACCCCAAAAAGCGATTCAAATTTCATCATCACTTATTCTCCAATTTTTTGATACCTATTTAAAAGGAGAAAAAAATAATTTGCTAGAACTATCCAAGCGATATCCAGAACTAGAAATTGAAAAGAGAAAAATAAGAAATGAGTAAACTACCCTGCCCAACCCTCTCGGTCCAAGCTTCGAAAATGAACGGCCTCTGCCAGATGTTCAATTTTGATATCTTCACTTCCATTTAAATCTGCAGAAGTACGCGCTACTTTGAGAATACGGTCATAAGCTCGTGCAGAAAGCTGTAATTTTTTCATGGCCGTTTTTAAGAGGATTTGCCCAGCTTTATTGATGGTACAAATCTCACGAACCAATCGACTTGGCATTTGTGCATTACAATAAATGGACTTGTATTCTTTAAATCGTTCCGCTTGAATTTGTCGTGCTTGCACTACGCGTTCGGCTATATCTTTGCTACTAATTGGAGATTGTTTAAATTCCGATAATTCATCATAAGAAACAGGCGTCACTTCTACATGTAAATCAATACGATCTAAAAGCGGCCCAGAGATTTTACTCAAATAGCGTTTGACTTGAGCTGGTCCGCAAACGCAATCTTTTTCAGGATGATTATAATACCCACAAGGGCAAGGATTCATAGAAGCCACCAACATAAAACTAGCAGGATAATCGACCGCAATTTTAGCACGAGAGATGGTGACTTTTCGTTCTTCCATCGGTTGGCGAAGTACTTCTAGAACAGTCCGTTTAAATTCTGGAAGTTCATCTAAAAACAGTACACCATTATGCGCTAAGGATATTTCCCCTGGCATCGGATTTGATCCTCCTCCTACTAAAGCGACATCACTGATGGTATGATGTGGAGAACGGAATGGGCGATGTGCCACTAGCGAAGCCTCAGGAGGAAGTACGCCTGCTACAGAATGAATCTTGGTCGTTTCTAAGGCTTCATATAAATCTAACGGAGGTAAAATGGTCGGTAATCGTCGGGCGAGCATGGTTTTTCCGGCACCAGGAGGACCGATTAAGATGACATTATGACCACCAGCTGCTGCAATTTCAAGGGAGCGTTTGATATTTTCTTGTCCTTTAACATCTGAAAAGTCAACTGCAAATTCATGTTGATTATTTTCAAATTCTTCTCTTGTTTCTACAAATGTGGGTTTTAATTGGAGTTTGCCATTTAAAAAATCAATAGCTTCGCGCAAGTTATCCACACCATACACATCTAAATCGTTGACAATAGCAGCTTCTCGCGCATTTTGTTTAGCAACAATAAATCCCTTAAATTTTTCTTTTCGGGCTTGAATAGCAATGGGTAATGCTCCTTTGATCGGACGAAGTGAACCATCGAGCGACAACTCCCCCATCATAATATATTCATTTAGTGTATCTGAATTGATTTGTTTGGTCGCACCCAAAATTCCCATTGCAATGGGTAAATCATAAGCAGAACCCTCTTTTCGTAAATCGGCAGGCGCCATATTTACAACTAATTTTAGGCGGGGCATTCGAAAACCAATATTAGAAATGGCCGCTTCGATGCGTTGAAATCCTTCTTTTACGGCATTATCGGGTAAGCCCACAAGATGATAAAATTGTTTACCGGCAGCAACATTCCCTCCTGCATTTACTTCAACGGTGATGGTGGTGGCATCTACTCCATGAACGGCACTTCCAAACGTTTTGACGAGCATTGATTTTCTCTTTTCTGTTTTGTAATGATTTTATAGAACACGGATTTTACTGATAGCCACAGATTTTTTTTCTTTAAAATAAAAAATATGTGGAAAATCTATTAGGTCGGTTTAATTAGTGTTCAATAATTTCTTGAAAGGTACTGAAAATGTGGTGTTTGGAAAAATTTTACAATTTATTTCCACAACGATGGCAAAAGGTCGCATCTATATGATGCTCTTCTTGTGCACAAGTAGCGCAAGTTTTGTGGAGATTACGACGCATATTTAATACACGCCCACTAATTTCAGCAGTGACAATTCCTGTTGGAACAGCAATTACGCCATATCCCATGACCATTACAACAGAAGCTAAAAATTTTCCAAAATTGGTGACGGGAATAACATCTCCATACCCCACTGTAGTCAAGGTAACAATGGCCCAATAAATACCTTTTGGAATATTATCTAAATTTTCATTGACCCCTCCTTCTACAATATAAAGTAGTGTACCGATAATCATTGCCATTAAAACTACAAAGGAAACGAAGACGTAAATTTTTGTTCGACTGGCTTTTAATGCACTTACAATGACTTGCCCTTCACTGACAAAATGACCCATTTTGAAGATTCGGAAAATTCGTAACAAACGAAGTGCCCGTACAATCAATAAATTTTGTGCACCAATAAAAAAGACCGATAAATATGTTGGTATAATAGCTAGAATATCCACCATTCCAAAGAAAGAAGTTGCATAGCGCAAGGCATTTTTTGCAGCATACAATCGGATAATATATTCCAGTGTAAAAAAGATAGTGAATGCCCATTCAGCAATGAAGAAAAACCAAAAATAACGAGTTTGAAAACTTTGTACCGTCTCAAAAATGGTGATTACAACACTCAACACAATTACCCAAGTCAAAAAAGTATCAAACTTTCTCCCAACGGGTGTGTCGTTTTTGAAAATTATGGTGTGTAAATATTCCCGTTGTTCCTCATTAATACGTTTATCAAGTTGCCGTTTCACCCAATTCGCCGTTCCGAAAATTCCTCTACGTATTCGGTAAAGAAATTTCAAAAAGAAGTTGGTACTGGAATTAGGAGGCATATAAAGGAATTGTTACCAGTTCAAATTGTGTGTTTATTGAAAATGGTATTTCTTCCATCAAGATAGGTAGCTCCTTAATGAATACAAAACTATGTGTAATAAAATTGCACTTGTAATTGATTCGTGTATTGGAACTTTTCTAAAAATCTCCTCCATCAAAGTCTCCTCCCCCTCGTCCTTGGCGATCACCGCCACGGCGTTTTTTCTGATTTAAACGATAAATAAAATTGAGGACAAATTGCTGTTGTGCACGCCATTGAAATTCAGATTCAGAATACAAACCCGGAATATCTCGGATAGAGCGACGAATTCTAGAATTAAAAATATCTTTTACACTAAGACTCAAGGTTCCTTTTCCTTTTAAAATATCTTTTGCTAGAGCCGTATTCAATACATACATTGCTAAACGACGCCCTTGTGCAGTATTGGAGGGAGCTCGATAATTAAAGTCGGTTTGAAAATTAACATCTTTGAAAATGGTCATTCGATTGGTGAATCGCGCAGACATGGTATTAAATACAACTTTATCTCGAACCAAACCAGCAAATTCTCCTGTGTAATTGGTATTATCTAAGCGAGATCTGTAAAGATTAGCATTAGCATTGATCCGCCATTTTTTACTAATGTCATAACTAAAATTAAACTCCAAACCATAGTTGTGTTCAACACCTAAGTTGACAGGTAAAGTCGTGGCAATTCCTCCGCCTTCTGGAACAGAAATTCGTTGGATATTATCTGTAATATAACGATAGTATACACTAGTTAAAAAAGATCCTTTTTCAAAAAACTTTAAATACCCTGCTTCATAAGAATCGGTATATTCTGGATTCAAATCAGGATTTCCACCAAAATTATTTCTAATATCAGTAAAGGTCAAAAAGGGCAATAAATACCAAAAACGAGGGCGGCTAATACGACGACTATAACTCAACTGAAATTGATTTTTTTCAGATGCTTGGTAGGAAAGAAAAGCACTTGGAAACCAATTTAGATAATCGCGTGGATTACTCACTTCTTGAGAGACGGTTTCAATATCAGAATATTCTGCTCGAAGCCCAAATTGATAAGAGAATTTATTAATCTTATTGCCATAAGTTGTATAAGCCGCGTAAATATTTTCCAAATAGCGAAAATCATCATCAAAGCGTTGTCCTTGTAAATTTTCATAAACTTGCCAAGTATCATTTTCATCCAATTGTTCGACGAGATAGTCATTTTCGATGGTACGGAAATTAGCACGAAGGCCCATTTCTAGTTTGCTATCTTTTGAAAAAGGATGAATATAATCCGATTGAAATAAGATATTCCGTTCATCTTCTGTACTATTAGAGCGTTGTTGTAAAAAGAAATCCGAGGAAATATCATCTGTTTCTGTATAGTCAGCTATTTCGGTATCATCACTTTCGATATATTTAAAATCTACTGTCCATTTTTGTCCTTTGCGATCAAATTTTTTCTCGTAGGATAAAGCTCCTTCAAGATTAATACTTTCTTCCGTTTCATCATTGATACGAGTACTGATACGATCTACAATACCCATTTCATTATAATCTTGATACACGACACTTGCTGGATTTTGTCGATCAGAAAGACGATACAAACCCGAAACGGTTAAGGTGTTTTTTTCATTTAAATAATAATCCATACCCAATTGAATATTTCCACCAAGTCCTCCCCTATTTTGTTCTCGATCACTTCTAAAAAGCGTATTGCCATCTTTTGCCGTTTTACGAATTTCAAAACCACCACCAGGATATTTACGATAATTGACCCCAAAATTGGAAAAGACATTCATCTTTTCTCGACGAAAATTCAAACTATAAGAAGCCCCATAATTCGCAGGATGACCAGCGGTTAAACCAAAAGAACCATTCACGCCTTTTTTCTTTTCTTTTTTGAGAATGATGTTTATAATACCGACTTGCCCTTCCGCTTCATATTTCGCAGATGGATTAGTGATGACTTCTACCGCTTGTACCATATCGCCTTGCATTTGGCGGAGTGCATCGGTACTACTGATGCCAACCAAACCAGAAGGGCGACCATCAATTAAGATACGGACATTTTCACTTCCACGTAAGCTTACATTTCCATCTACATCAACTTGTACAGAAGGGACATTATCTAAGATTTCTGCGGCACTATTTCCTGTATTAGCAAGGTCTTTTCCTACATTGAAGACGCGCTTGTCGAGTTTGAGTTCCATCGAACTACGTTCTGCAATCACTTCCACTTCTTCGAGTTGCTCTGCATCTTCTTCTAGGATAATTTCACCCAATTCGACAAAAGCTTGTCGAGGGGTGAGCATAATATCAGAAATAGTTTTACTTGTGAAGGAAAGAAAATCAATAGTCGCATAATATTTTCCTGGGCGAGTTTCAAATTTAAAAATGCCTTTTTGATCCGTAATTGTTCCATCTACTAATGAGCTGTCGCGCAATCGATACAAAGAAACCGTAGCAAATTCTAAAGCTTCTTTATTTTGGTCAATCACTTTTCCTTTTACCACTATAGGCGTACGATCTCCTCCGCCACCGCGACCTCCTCGCTTACCGCCACGGCCTTCTTGTGCTTGTAAAAGAAAAGAAAAACTACATAATAATAGAAGTGTATATACCTGCTTCATGGGTTAAATTTTTGCAAAGATAAATGGATTCGAGATAAAATAATTTTTTATCTCGTTTCATTAACAAAACCACAAGAAGTAATACCGTTTTGGAGGGGAATATGTTTAAGGAAAAGATATTTATTTTAATGCCCCAACTGATAATTCACCCGTAAACTCACATTCCGACCCATTTCATCGGCAAAATAACGAAGGCGATTGAGGTAATCGCGATATTGAACATTGAATAGATTATCTACTGTTAAGCTTACATCTACTTTTGAAGTACCAAAAGGAAGACTAGTGCCCATTTGTAACCCCATCAAATAGTAGGCTTCTGGAGGTGCAACAAAATCTTGTTCAGCCGTAATGCGATCTTGCTGCCATACATAACGCCCATTTATACTAATATAAGTATCGTTAAATCGGTCTGAAGAAGGTAAGCGCCATTCAAGAGAAGTAAATAAATTATCAGAAGGTAAGTTGATAATGGCGTTATTATTGACACGATCCTTACCTCGAACGATGGCATATTTAGTTACTAACTCTAAATTGGGGATCAATTCATACGTTAATTGCAAATCTGCACCATAGAGTGCGGCATCTGTTTGTTCATAAATGAATACAGGAAAAGCTCCTCGAATGGTTAAACGAAAATCATCTTGCGGTTGTAGATAGATATAATCATCAATATAATGATAGTAAGCAGTTGCTTGTAATAGCGTATTTTCTTGGATATTCCAATCAATTGAACCAATTGCTTTCAAGGATTTTTCTTGTTGTAAATTACGATCACCTTCTTCGATCCCACTTACTCCTTGATGTAAGCCTGAAGCATATAATTCATTCACTTCAGGCGCGCGCTGCATGTAGCCTAAATTAAAACTTGCTTTTAAATTAGAACTATCTCGATATTTTGCACCTGTAGAAAAAGCATAATTATGAAATTGGTGGTCGTATCGAACAATATTACTAGACGTTCCTTCTTGGATTTTCACCCAAAAGAAGCGATAATCATATCGTCCACCTACCTCAAATAACCATTGGTTATTCTGTTTTTGAAGGATTCCGAAAACAGAGGGAGTGTAAGAATTGAACCGTGGAATTAAAGGAATAATACCTGTACCCGGTTCATTCGCATTATCGACAGTCCGAAATTGTAAACCAGTTTTTAGTTGCCAATTATTTAAAGTTTGTAAATTATAATTCCCTTCTAAAAAATGACTAAATTGATTAAGGCTCATTGCAGGAATTTCCGAACGACCTCCACGACGAATATCAAATTCTTTTCGATTATTTAATTGACCGCCATATTGAAAACGAAAACTTTGCAAATCATTGATAAAATATTTGGATTCAAATTTTAAAAGATGATGCTTTACTTCTTGGCGAGGTGGGTTAAGCGTATAAGAAAATTCATCTTGGGTGAAAAAAGGTCGTGAGCGAGCGAGGGCTGTTTCTAAGTCGGTTAAATTTCCAATATGAGAACCTCGAAGTACACCAATTTCGGTATTGAATAAACTATAGTAAAATTTATTATGCCATTGTGTACTAAATTTCTTCTCTATTTGAAACGAAATATTTGCTTCTCCTTTTCCAGTATTGGTTAGAAAATGATTTGGGGTGTGCGTATCTCCTATTTTTTTGAGGGTGCCGACGTATCGCCAAGCGGCCCATTTCCCATTTTGTTCCAAACGAGTATTAAAGGTATGTCCTCGTCCATTTGTTTGGTAAATATAATTGAGATTTGCTTGTAAATTAGTATTATCGGTTATACTTCCTCCATCTACAACAACAATACTTCCTAATGAGTTGCTACTGTACGCCAAAGCATTTGCCCCTTTAATGACGGAGATATATTGTGCAGAAGCAGGATCAATTTCAGGCGCATGATCATTGCCCCATTGTTGCCCGGCTTGTGCAATACCATTATTCAAGATCGCAATTCGATTACCATATAAACCATGAATAACTGGTTTGGAAATGCCTGATCCATTTTTAAGGGTACTAACACCTGTTATATTTTCGAGTAAATCAGATAGGTTTTTATTGCTTTCTTTTGAAATGTCGCCCTCAGAAATACTTGTACTTGTTTGTGTGGAAAGATCAGCGCGATTCGTTCTTACCACCACTTCTTCTAGCAATTCAGCATGATGGTGTAAATAAAAAGTGACGACAGTATCTCGTTTGATTTGGAGTTGCTGATTTAAGCATTCACAACCAATATGAGAAAATTCAATTTGGTAGTTTCCTGCACATACATTTGTGATTTCAAAATATCCCGTTGAATCACTATGAACTCCTTGCTGCGTTTCTGAAATGATTATTCCTGCATATTCCAAGGGTGTATTTGAATCTTCATCCACTAAATACCCTGATAACGTATAAGAACACTCTTGTGCTATACTTGTAACTGAAATTAATAAAAAGAGGGATAAAATAAAGTAGATACGCATAAGTCAAAATTTTATAGAGTGACTTAAAAACAAAGGAGTATCAAAAATAATAAAAAGGAAGAAATACCAATCAATCTTATGCAACTGGCATTTCTTCCATACTAAAAGGCTATTTTATTGAATCGAAACAGGGAATGATACCTCAATATCTGTTTCCCCACCTGCTTCTGCTAAAGTAGCAGCAGGTTTAGTTGGTTCGTGACGTAGAGTAACGATAAGTGTTCCTGCACTAGCATCTCCAGTAGTTACTGTTGTCGCTAAACCAGTAGGATTTCCGTTAGCATCCATATCAGCATAAGCTACTGTTAAATTTGCACCATTTACTGTAAAGAAAAACAAATGATCTTCATCTTCTTCTTGAATTTCCTCTGTAATATCTTCGGCAGGACTTTCTGTTTCATTTAACAATTCCAGTGAACCGCTATAAGTAGTGTTAGCAGCTAAAGTACCACCAGTGATAACTGGAGCTCCTGATCCGTCACCATCTTCGTCACGGTAAGTTAAAGTAACAGTATCTCCACCACCATCTGGGGTAAGAGTGTAATTTACAGTAGTGATTACTTCCTCTTCATTTTCTGGCTCAACATCATCATCATTACAGGCAGTTAAGAACATTAAACCTGTAAGACCGAGAAAGAAAAATAAGTTTTTAATAGTTGTCATGATAAATAGAATTTACTGAGTCAAATTCTTCTAAGAATTGACTAGATTAGAAATTTTTATTAGATAAAATTTGTATACACGGAGGCATCATTCCTTTTATAGGGAAATGAGCATTGAAAAATTAAGTAAAAAAATATTGGATATATCGCCCTCGGATAGTGTAGACTGATATATTAGCTTAGATATTGAACTGTAAGTACTACCTTCCAATAATACTTGAAATTGCTAAATTGATATTTAACAGAAAACGAGATGACTTTTTAGAGCTACATAAAAAGATCGGTAAAAAATAATTGTACTACTTTGGGGGATAGTGAACTAATATCTAAACTTGATTAGGAGTAAAGCGGTGGACCGCGAAGCGAAGGATGAGGAGTTGCTACATCTGAAAAGCAACTAGTAGCAAAAAAATTGGAGACAGATAAAAATGCGTCTAACTTAAATGACTGGATTTGTGTTTCGGCTTCTTCTAAAGGAGACAGATTTAATTGGCAAAAGATACAAGTATCCCATTGATGAATAGTATCATGATAATGCCGTTCATTACCTTCTGCCTCACATTTAAAATCGTCACCATGATCGTGTCCCATTAATAGATGCACACCTTTTCCAAGGTACGAACCTAGTAAAAGTCCAATTAATACCAAAACGGTACAAAAACGATATGGATGTGGTAGTTGTATTTTGACAATTTTTTATTCTAAACTGTAAAGATAAGTAAAATGTTGTGATAAAATTACTTTTCTATTTTTTTGACAGTTAAATTTCAAAAACGCGGACTTTCTTCTTTTTCAATCGACTATTATTGGTGTATTTTATTATTTGCTTAATTCGTTTAGCATGTACGGCTGCAAAAGCACAATCTTGTTTGAGTTCGATCATACCCAATTCGTTATGTTTAAGTTGCCCTTGTTTAAAGAATAAACCTGCAATATCTCCTTTTGATATTTTATCTCGTCTACCACCAGAAATAAATACCGTTTTCCAAATAGAAGGTTCTGGTAATGGTGCTTCTTCAATCGCTTCAATATTTGGCGCATCAATAAAATCAGGTAATAGTTCTTCTACCCATTTTAGAACATAAGCTGTCCCATCATTATGCATACGTGCGGTACGTCCATTTCGATGGGTAAATTCTTCGGCTCGATGTGGTAGATGATAGTGAATGATGAATTTTATTTCGGGCACATCAATTCCTCTCGCCGCCAAATCTGTTGCAATCAATAATTGGTGGGTTCCATTTCTAAATTTTATCAAAGCTCGTTCTCGATCTTTTTGGTCCATTCCACCATAAAAACAGCCGTGTGGGATATTTTTAGCACTTAAAAAATCACTGACGCGTTGAATGCTTGCTTTATAATTACAAAATATGATTCCAGCTTGATTTCCTAAATGACAAAGCGCCTCTCCTAAAGTTTCCAACTTATCTTTTTCAGGAGAAATAATGGTTTTGAGTTTTAATTTTTGTACACCTTCTTCTAGATAATCCACATAAATGGGACGTTTTAAATGAACAAAAGAAGGAACTTCTACCCCATGTGTAGCAGAAGTCAATATTTTTTTTTCCAAACTAGATAAAGAAGCAATTATCGCTTTCATTTCTTCCTCAAAACCCACTTCTAAAGATTTATCAAACTCATCCAATACCAAATGGGAAACTGTTTGAGGATCAAAAGTTTTAATACGAATATGATGAGCGATTCTACCAGGAGTACCAATTAATATGGTAGGTGAATGTTGTAAATCAAGTTTATCTTTAGACACCGTTCGACCTCCGTATACGGCATTAATTTTAAAACCAGCCCCCATTTCTCGTGCTACTTGTTCAATTTGAATTGCCAATTCTCTGGAAGGGGTAATAATTAATGCTTGAACTTCTTCCCGATCAGCATTTAATTGAGCGATCAAGGGTAATAAAAAAGCAAGTGTTTTTCCAGTACCTGTAGGCGAAAGCAATATCACTTCATTGCTAGAATGAATAGCCAATTGTGCTTCCTCCTGCATAGGATTTAATTGAGTAATTCCCAATTTTTTGAGGATGCTTGCTTGATTTTTGAGCTGTTTTGCCATGCTGCAAAGGTACATTTAATTATCATTCAATTCATATCGAATATTGTTTTGTTCAGACCATTGTTGTACGATGGTTTTTGCTAATTTAGAAGGTGTAGTATTACATTTAGATTGAAATTCTTCAACAAAACAAGTATCGCTTTCATCTTTGCAAAGCTCAATCGTAGCGATTCGTTTAAATTGTTTTGCAGTAATCACTTGACGGAGGGACCAAATAGAAGATTCACCTCTTAAACAAGCTCGACCATAGCTAGCTACACAATGCTTCATTTTTCGACCTTCTTCTATAAGCTGATGATAACTTTTTAAATGTACAATTTTGAAATTTTGTTGCTGATATTGAAAATTAAATTCCTTAACTGAAATAGCAGGAAATTCATGTTTGCAATCGGCAGATTTTATAAGTTCAATTTGTTCTTCCCATTCTTTTAAATGGCGCTGTACAGAGGCAGGCGTTCTACCTTTTAAACGATAATCTGGATAAATAGGTGGAACATAAATAGAATAGTCTTTTTCCTCGATGTAATATTCTCTAAAAGAATTTTGATAAGCTGTGAAATTCAGTATTCCTTTTAAGAATTTATTTGTTGTAATTTTCCATTTTTTACAAAAATGAATAAAATCTTCCATCCACCCCTTCCAATGTCTCCAAGCGGTTGGTTCCAATTGCCCAATAATAATATAGGCTAATTGTTCACTTCCACCCAATTGGCGAATTTTTGCCCACCAAATTGCTTCAAACAAACTCAAACGATCAGGGGCCGTCATGAATAAATAATTGGCCTTACTATTCAGTTTGATACATTCTAAATCAAATTGATGTAATCCTTTACCTTCAATAATTTTGAGCATTATTCGGGTAAATCGGGTTTCAGGAGAAAGTAAATAATAGGGCGATATATGACGACTTGTGGGTTTATTAATTGTGTATTGAACAAAAAGATGTTGATAAACACTATTAAATAATGTTAATTCATTTTTTGATTTTGGAGCATTCCATGTTTCTATAGGACGAGTAATCCCACTGAAATACTGCATACTATGCAGTACTACCGCTAGGGAATCCATACTTAATTGTTGGAGTTTGGGGTGTTGAATAACAGTTTCAAAACAGCGATGAACAGCTTTATAATCACTATATTTTTTAAATAGATTTCGAGCTTGAATATTAGGAGCCTCAAAACGCTGTTGGATTTTTTTTGATAGATTATCCCAGGTGAATTTAGTGTGCTTCCATGCTTCAAAAAGTGCCGCTGCACCAAATTTTTTAAATTGTTTTTGTTGTTTAAATTTATTTTTGAGTTGTTCTTGGGCGGCTATTCTAGCTTTTTCACGCGCCCATTTTTTCTTACGATTTGCCATGTCTTAAAATGAATTGATGGATGAATAAGAGATTGGTTCCTTAGCAGAAGGCAAGGAATTGGTTCATACAATCGATATTTATTTATGGCACGCATAAGGCGGTGATTTTAATGATGAAAAAGGAAAGGAGCCATGCTGCTGTAAAGCATGGACTCCTGTAGCTTTAGTTTCTTTGTTTAAATATTTTCGTTCTTAGACAAATTGTGTGGAACAAAAAATGTGATGGCTCGATAAATCTATGATTTTGAGAGACAAGTGTTTTGAAGTTTCATTGAAATCACAATTTTTGTCTAAGAACCAATATCTTAACACAACTTCGTGTTTCCTGTAATCTTGTTGTGATGATTTTATCATTCGCTGGAGAACAAATTGGGTTCTCCGCCGCGCTTTTTTCTTCTATTAAAAAGAAGATTGATTAAATGGAATGCGAAGTCTAGATTTATTTATAACTGAATATTCGAAGCTTGTAATTCTTCAAAATACCATTTCGCAACAGAGTATAGAACTTGATATTCTGAACTGGCTTCCAGTTTTTGAACAATCACATGGGCGGTATATTCATTGATTCGAAGCACTTTTGCTCGATCTTTAGCGGCTTTTAGTTCCTGAAAGTTTTCTTTACGTTTCAGCCAATAGCCTTTTTGGCGTTTCTTTCTCATGATCGCTTGATTTTAGACATCAACTAATCCTTGCTAGAACAAGTTGTTTTAGCAAAATTTCTTATCAATATTGAAAAGTGTATTTAGCGAATATCCAATTCGCCCACTCCAAGGCAACTCAATAGTTGTATTGGAAGAGGCATCAAATGAGCATTTATGGTGAACGAATTCATCCGATTAAGTTGTTTAAAGCTTTCTTTATTAAGAAGCTCAAAACTTCTTATTGAAAGGAAAGCGATGCGATTTTTTGCATCATGTTAGAAATAGATTTTTTAGTTTAAATCTTGATTACAGCATTTTCAACCATGTATAGAAAAGAATAGTTCCCGACAACTTATTTTTTTAGAAAAATGTTTTGAACATCGAAAAAATAAAAACCAAAGTCCACAAAACAGTACGCCAAGTATGCACTTGTAGAAGTTGTTGAATAATATTTTGATTTGGAGATTTTTCTATTTCAAGATGTAGCGGAATTGCGCGTAAAAAAGTTAATCCCCACGTAGCAAGAATAACAAAGAAGTAAAGAATACTTTGCCAATTTATAATAAAATAAAGTCCTATTATCGCTACCAAAAGTTGACTCAACATCAATGGTAATACCACAATAGTAATTCTTCTGGTATAAATCGAATGCCATTTCTTTAAATCAGTACTAGTATAATATAAAAAGGAAGGATAAATCACTAATTGAACAAGCCATGTCAAAATAAGTAAGCCCATATCAATGAGCAAGCGGATCAGTTCAAAATAACTCAATTCAATCATGAAGCTTCCAATTATAATGGGTGTGTACGCGTTTTAAAATCAAAAAGAAAGGAATCCACCACAAAAAATCATTCGTTAGCATAGTATAAATAAAACTAAAGGGTACACTTTCCATGATGAAATAATTCCAAAAAAAACCAATAGGTCCAAACAAC
This sequence comes from Saprospiraceae bacterium, assembly GCA_020628645.1. Lineage (GTDB taxonomy): Bacteria > Bacteroidota > Bacteroidia > Chitinophagales > Saprospiraceae > JAHDES01. The sequence continues at coordinate 117,282 of JAHDES010000003.1, read as the reverse complement.
TTCCCTAAGAAACCTACTACAATAATGGGCCAATGTCGCATTGGATCATACGATGCCCACCAATAGCCCAAGCCGTACACGCCAATGACCATCCCCATTCCTTGCCAAACCATTTCATGATTTAAAGGAGTCATTCCTACTAATTCAAAAAAATGATGTGGAAAAAGAACCACCCAAGCCCCCCATACTATATTGTAAATGGCAGCAAGTTGTAGACAGGTTTTCATCCATGAAGGTGTCGTAGTATTCATGCCTTTTCAACAGCCTTTTTTGAGCATTGTTTAAAAATAAAATCTTGTTTAGAGAGTGTATTTTTAAAGTTTTGTATTTTTGCACATTATTGAATTGAAATTTCAAGATGCGAAAAACGTATGGCAATACTTGGTGGGGCAAACAATGGCTGAATGCCCTCAACAATATTGATTATTCTAATCGCTTACCACGTGGAAAGACGTATGCGAATAAAGGAAACGTATATGAAATTCAGATTATCGGGAATAAAATAAAAGCAATAGTAAAAGGGTCGCGCCGCTATCCTTATGATATTGCCTTTACTATTCCCAGTTTTTCTGCGCAAGAAAAAGCGACCATTATTCAAACTATTACGGCCAATCCGCTGTATCTTTCTCAATTATTGAATCGAAAATTACCTACTGATTTATATCGAGATTGTGAACGAGCAGGGATTCATATTTTTCCTAATTCATGGCACGATATTACAGGAGGGTGCTCTTGTCCTGATCATGCTGTGCCTTGTAAACACATGGCGGCTACCTTATATATTGTGGCAAATGAAATTGATAAAAACCCATTTTTAGTTTTTGATTTACACGATTTTGATTTGTTTAAAGGTTTAGAAGGAATTGGGTATACGACAGCAGCGCAAAAAGATATCTCAATAACATCTACCAGTCAATTATACAAGGCATTTTCGTTTGATGAACAAGCGTTTAAGTGGCAAGATGATTTATACCAAAAAATTGATTTTTCTCGATTACCAAACAATCAAGAAAATCTCTTAGCCATCTTATCAGAAAATCCTGTTTTTTATACCAATGGCGATTTTAAAGATATTCTCAAACGTGTTTATACCAAAATCAGCAAGCAATTTCAAAAAATACCTAAAGTAGAATCCAATGAAGCACAACTAAAAATCATGGATAATATCGAAGACATTGAATTGCTCTTGGATAATGAACTTGATTTTTTGAATTGTACCTTTCGCAATAGCCGATCTAAATCCTTATTAACAATAGATAATGAAGAGGATTTAATTGCCTTTTTGGAACAAGTGCCGTTGACGCAATTACCACAATATACCCCTTCTTTAAAAGCGCTACATCTTGCATATCGTACGGCTTATCATCTCGCAAAACAAGCTGCTTTTATTCCACAATTGTTAGAGGTAGGCCCAAAACGTTATAAGGTACGATGGATACCTGCTAGTTTGAACCCACAAATAAAAGCACTGACACAGCAAGTACGGGAATTAATTCCTAGAGATTTACTTTTTTACAAACAAGGGAGAGATATTTATGAACCCAAAGAACATGAATATCCATCAGCGATTTTGTCGGTGTTTTTGACCTATTTTGTCAATAAATTTAATAGCCTCGATTATCGTTATCAAATCAATGAAGTATCCAATCTCTTTTTTAATGGCGATATTTCCACCTTTAAATCGTTTGAAAATAAGACCTATCCAGTAGCCATTCAATTGTGGTTGAATAATTTTTATTTATCCGATAAAGATTTCATTCCAGTTTTACAAATAGATGAAGATGAAGGCTGGTTTACTGTTCAAATAACCGTTGAAAATAAAAATAAACCATTGGAAGCACCGATTGCTCTAGAAGATGTATTGAAAAAAGAAGATTTCAGTCATACACGAATAGATGTACTACGTGACTTGGCGATGCTATCGGATTATTTCCCGCAAATTAGTCGAATCGTCGCTTCACAAGGACGAGAGAGTTTATCTTTTGATGCAGAAACATTTGTGGATATTTTGTTTAAAATCGTCCCTACCATTCGTTTGTTTGGAATCAAAGTTTTATTACCAAAAGCATTAAGAAGATTATTTCGACCACAAGTTTCTTTAGCTTTAGAAACAGATGATGGTGCTGTAAAAAATAGTTCAATTATTGGTTTGAATAGCATGTTGTCCTTTAATTGGCAGGTGGCAGTAGGCGATCAAATGTTGAGTCCAGAAGAGTTTTTAAAGATGGTCAAGAAGTTTTCTGGAATTGTAAAACTCAACGATCAATACGTCTTTTTTGATGAGAAAGAAATTCAAAATCTCATCCAAAAACTGGAAAATCCACCTGTTTTAGATCATCATCAATTACTCCAAACAGCACTCACAGAAGAATACGAAGGTGCTAAAATTGAACTGGATTCATCTACCAGAAAATTAATCAAACAATTATTAAACAGTGAAGCAGCACCTACACCAGATGGATTGAAAGCGACACTTCGCCCTTATCAATTAAATGGCTATGAATGGTTGTATAAAAATGCCAAAATTGGTTTTGGAAGTTTGATTGCCGATGATATGGGCTTGGGGAAAACACTTCAAGTAATTGCCACTTTGTTAAAATTAAAAGAAGAAGGAGCTTTCAAAAAAGCAAAAGCATTAGTCATCGTTCCCACCACGCTTTTGACGAATTGGCGAAAAGAAATAGCCAAATTTGCTCCAAATTTAAAGACGCATCTTTATCACGGGAGTAATCGTAAAATTGAATTGCTCGAAGAAGCAGACGTTTTATTGACAACCTATGGTGTGATTCGTTCAGAAACCACCAAATTACAAAAGAAAAAATGGTTGTTAGTCGTCATTGATGAAGCACAGAATATTAAAAATCCCTCTACCGCACAAACGAAAGCCGTCAAGAAAATCAAAGCGCCAATTAAGATTGCTATGAGTGGTACGCCTGTAGAAAATAGATTGAGCGAATACTGGAGTATTTTTGATTTTACCAACAAGGGCTATCTTAGTACCTTATCCAAATTTAAAGATCGTTTTGCACGACCCATTGAAATTGACCGCGATCAAGAACAACTCGATAAATTTAGAAAAATTACCGCCCCATTTATTTTAAGGCGTTTAAAATCAGATAAATCTATTATTAAAGATTTACCTGATAAAGTAGAACAAGACCAGTTTTGTGAACTCACTAAAGAACAAGCTGCTATTTATCAGAATGTGATTGATACCACTTTACAAACCATAGAAAATGCAGAAGGAATCAATCGACGAGGACTAATTTTAAAACTTATCACAGCATTAAAACAAATCTGTAATCACCCAAGACACTTTTTGAAGAAAGGGGATGATAGTCCCGTTTTATCGGGTAAATCTCGTTTGCTATTTGATTTAATGCCTAAAATTTTAGAGGCAGGTGAAAAGACGCTCATTTTCACCCAATACCAAGAAATGGGTAATTTATTGGTACAAATGTTAGAAGAAGAATTCAATTTCGAAGTACCCTTCTTACATGGTGGCGTTAGTCGAAAAGGACGCGATGAAATGGTAGAACAATTTCAAAATGATCGTGCGACACGAGTCATGATTTTATCACTCAAAGCAGGAGGAACTGGATTAAATCTAACAGCAGCGAGCAATGTCATCCATTATGATCTTTGGTGGAATCCAGCAGTGGAAGCACAAGCAACCGATCGAGCCTATCGAATTGGACAAACGCGCAATGTCTTTGTACATCGTTTTATCACACAAGGTACATTTGAAGAAAAAATAAATAAACTCCTCCAAGACAAAAAAGAACTCGCCAACCTCGCTGTTTCAACAGGAGAAAAATGGATTGGCGAATTATCGAATAGCGAGTTGAATGAATTGGTACGCTTGAGTTAAAAAGTTAGATTGGAGAAGTTTCCTAACTTCTCCAAAATGTATTAGGCGAGCCCGCCTGTCATCTGAAATAGATCAGAAAGGGCGGACAGGTTTCCTAACTCGCAAAAAATGTGTTTAAATTTAATAACTCATTTCTACAATTTCCTTTACATCAGAAGGTGTAATATCTTTTCGTTCGCCTAGTGTTACCCATGAGCGCTTAGTAAAACGATCTTCAATAAAAGTAGCCGTTTGTTGATAATCTTCGGTATATTCGGACAAACGAGTTTTAATATCTAAAGAATGGAAGAAGTCCACTGTTTTATCAATAGCTGCTTGCGCACGTTCTTCTAGCGAACCATCTGTAATTCCCCAAATACGTTCTCCATATTGCGCCAGTTTTTCTTTCTTATTTTCTAGTTTATAACGCAATAAACTAGGAGCAATAATTGCCAAAGTACGAGCATGATCGATACCATACAAAGCTGTGAGTTCATGTCCAATCATGTGCGTCGCCCAATCCGTAGGGACTCCTTTTTGTATCAAACCATTTAATGCCATTGTACAGGACCACATGAAATTGGCTGCGGCAGTATAATCTTTTGGATCAGCAATAATACGTGGCGCGATTTCCACTAAGGTTTGCATTACCCCTTCAGCAATTCGATCTTGTAAATACGCACCAACAGGATAGGTCATATACTGTTCCATAACATGTGTAAAGGCATCGACTACTCCATTAGCGAGTTGTCGTTTTGGAATAGAATGAATGACTTGAGGATCCAATACAGAAAATACAGGAAATAAGCCTGGACCGCCCATAGCTAGTTTTTCCTTCGTTTCAGCGCGAGTAATTACCGCTCCAGAATTCATTTCTGAACCCGTAGCAGGAAGAGTAAGCACTGTACCAAAGGGCAATCCTTGCTGCGTACGGACATATTTCCGTAAAATATTCCAAGGATCATCGCCTTCATAAACGGCTGCCGCTGAAATAAATTTTACCCCATCAATCACAGAACCACCTCCTACTGCTAACATGAAGTCAATTTTTTCTTTTTTAACAATAGCTAACGCATCCATCAAAATATCATACTCAGGATTGGCAGGAATACCCCCAAATTCAAAATAAGTATGCTCTTTCAAAGCTTCAATAACTTGCTCATAAAGACCATTACGTTTGATACTTCCACCGCCATACAACATAAGCACTCTTGCATCTTTAGGAATTTCAGTAGCTATTTTGGCAATTTGATCTTTTCCGAAAATGATTTTTGTAGGATTTTTGAAATTGAAATTTCGCATTAGAGGCGTGGTTTTATTTGTGAAGTAAATAGATGTTGAAAGGTAAACACTTTTTTCTAAAAAGAGGTTGGAAGATTTTTGATAAAATATAAGCAACTGTCAAATAATTAATTCCCGACCCGCCTGAATGATCTTCAGATCGGGCAGGTTTTCTTCAAATTATACTAACAGATAGTAGGCAGGTTTAAAAAGGGAATTTAATTTTTGATGAATACTAAATCAATCAAATTTTTGGTGATCTTTGTGAAGAAGATTATAACATCTAGCAATAAGTAGCACAAACATTCTTGTTTGTGGAAGATTGATGAGGAAATCAAATTATAGAATTGTATGCAAAAAAAAGTACTTATCACCGATGCTGTTCACCCTTTATTAATTGAAGGTTTAACTAATTTGGGGTTTCATTGTGATTATGAACCTTCTTTACGATTAGAAGAAGTAAGAAAACGTGTTTCGGATTATGAAGGAATGATAATTAATAGCAAAATTCTGGTAGATCGGGCAATGTTGGATCAAGCAGAGCAACTAAAATTTGTAGGTCGATTAGGATCAGGTTTAGAAATTATTGACTTAGATTATGCCAAAGAAAAAGGAGTTGCTATTTTTCGTGCGCCAGATGGTAATTGCAATGCGGTAGCAGAACATGCACTAGGGATGTTGCTCACATTAGCCAATAAATTTTTACAAGGAGACCCACAAGTACGCCAGAAACTTTGGCAGCGCGAACAAAATAGAGGCTTTGAAATAATGGGGCGAACGATTAGTATTATTGGGTTCGGTTATACAGGAAGTGCCTTTGCCCAAAAACTTCAAGGTATGGGGATGCGAATTTTAGCCTACGATAAATACAAAACAAACTATACGGAAGATTTTCCATTTGTAGAAGAATGCCAAATGGAACAAATTTTTGAGGAGACCGATATTTTAAGTTTACATTTACCACTTACGCCTGAGACAAAGCATTTAGCTAATTTAGACTATCTCAAAAAGTTTAAAAAAGATCTCATCATAATTAATACGTCAAGAGGAAATGTGATTCCAACGGAAGATTTAATAGTCGCTTTAACATCAGGAAAAGTACAAGGAGCTTGTTTAGATGTATTCGAAAATGAAAAGCCAGCGACATTTACAATAGAAGAAGATCAAAAATTTCAACAACTTTATCAATTCCCCAATACAATTTTTACGCCTCATGTAGCAGGCTGGACAATAGAGTCAAAAGAACGATTAGCAAGTATTTTACTCAAAAAAGTAGAAAATTTATATTTGTAAGGTAGGATTAATTTACTTTTTCAGATTTTAGAAACCTGACTTATTGGTTTTTATTGCTAGAAGAAATATAGAGTTTGGGTTATTTTTACAGTACCTAAACCAGCTATTCTCATAAAATTGATTGATTACTTTACCTCCTTTTTTTTATGATATAAAACATATTCAAAATATGAAAGGGGAGAAAATAGATAAATCTGCCAACTTATGTCAATCGTTTGACATGGAAGGCTTAATTTGTTTTGAAAACAGCCTCAATTTTCTTAAAATTGTGGGCTATTTTAAATAGAGCCAAAACATAGGTCAAGGGTTGTATGCTTACTAGAATACGGAGCAATTTTTTTTAAACGAACTAAACCCATTCAATTTTATTTGATAAATAACTGTTCCTCTAAAATAAAACTTAAACCAAAAACAAACGGAACAACCAACTTATCCAAATAATAATACTAGCCAAATTAAAACTTGCCCAATAGATAATTCTAGCGTTTTTTAGCTCTTATACCCATGTTGAGCTTCCTTTTTTGTCATAAATAAAAACAGTACTATATGGCACGTTATTTACTACTCTCGCTCACATTCATTTTGTGTAGCACCATGGTATTCTCCCAGACCTCATTACAAGGGAAGGTGACGGATGTCGAGACAGGAGAGCCCATTTTATTCGGTACAATTGCCGTTTATAAAAATGGTGAGCTCATTACAGGGGGTGAAACGGATTTTGATGGTAATTATAGCATTAATCCACTCGACCCTGGCACTTATGATGTAGAGGCATCCTATACAGGATATACTGCTTCCAGAGTTACTGGAGTTTTGGTTTCGGCAGGAAAAGCCAATAAGCTTGATCTCCAAATTACTGAAGGTATTCTTGCAACGGAAGTTGTAGTCACAGGGTATAAAGTTCCCTTAATCGAGCAAGATAATACCACTCAAGGTTCAGTTGTTACTGCCGAACAGATTCGAAATCTACCTACAAAAAGTATTAATGGGATTGCTCAAGCTACAGCAGGAGTAGGAGCCTCGGATGATGGAGGTGCTTTATCCATAAGAGGATCTAGAACCGAAAATACGATTTATTATTTAGATGGTATACAAGTTCGAGGTGTAATTCCTCAATCTGAAATAGAGCAACTTCAAGTAATTACTGGAGGATTACCAGCATCATATGGAGATGTAACGGGAGGTATTGTTTCGGCAACATCAAAGGGGCCTTCAAGTAAGTTTTCTGGTGGATTAGAATTAGAAACCTCAGAGTTTTTAGATGCATTTGGGTATAATCTTGCAAGTGCAAATATAAGTGGTCCTATTGTTAAAAATAGTGAAGGGAAATCTATATTAGGGTTTAGGTTTTCTGGTCAGTATATTGGTAGAACAGATGATGATCCGCCAGCTACTCCTATCTATCGAGTGAAAGATGAAAAATTAACAGAGTTACAGGCAAATCCAGTAATCGTTACTTCAGCGGGTATTGTGCCAGCTGCAGAATTTTTAACTGACGAGGATGTAGATGCTTTAGATTATAAACCATTTGAAGAGCGGACTCAACTAGATCTTACCGCTAAAATTGATGCTCGATTAAGTGATGCAATTGATATTTCATTAAGTGGTTCTTTACAACAGTTAGACAATTACTTTACTCCTTTTACCAATTATGAACCTTATTCATTTACCAACGGTGGGTGGAGAACATTAAATAGTCATAATAATCCTTTAAGTGAAGATTTGACTTATCGAGGGAACTTCCGTTTTCGTCATCGTCTAGGAGGAGGGTCATATGGAACAAATGCAGATGGAGAAAAGAAAGCTTCTCTTATTCAAAATGCATCTTATACAGTACAATTAGGTTACGAAAGAGAAACCTCTCAATTTGATGATAATCGACATGGAGATGATGTCTTTAACTATGGATACATAGGAAAGTTTGATTATGATTGGGTACCTATTGTTGCTCAATCTGAATATACAGGTGGAATACCTTTTGGAAATACTTTCTTTGCTCACGCTGATTATAGACAAGAATTTCAAGGATATACTAGAAGCGAAATTAATTCTGTTTTAGCTAATTATAATAATGTAGTTGATATAGATGCTATCAACCCAAACGATCCAACTGGAAATGTGGAGTTTGTGATGTTAAATGGACAAATTAATGGACCAGTACAATCTGCTTGGGGGTATCATGCTAATGTAGGTACGGTTTATAATAGACTTAATAAATCGGATAATGATTATTATACATTAAACATTAACAGCACTTTTGACTTAGTGCCAAATGGAAGTTCAGAAAATGGACGACACAGTATTCAGTTTGGTATTTTATATGAACAACGATTCATTCGTGGTTATAATATAGAACCTTATACACTTTGGACTTTAGCACGTCAGCAAGCCAATCGTCATCTTTCAGGTGTAGATACATTAAATGTTATCGGTACATTTGAAGATCCTAACTTTCCTGGTGTAGAGTTTGAACAATTTGCTCCTCAAAGTAGTGAAGATGAGTTTGCAACGAATTATTTTTTCAAACGAGTTCGAGCGATAGATGGAACACCAATCAATGAATTCTTTAATGTGGATGCAGTAGATCCAAGTATGCTTTCCTTGGATATGTTTTCTGCGCAAGAATTGAATGACTTTACAGATTTAGGAATACGTTATTATGGATATGACTTTTTAGGGAACAAGCAATCTGATAATGTTACTTTTGACGACTTTTTTAATACGACAGATGAGAATGGGGTACGGACGTTTCCTGTAGCTTCCTTTCAACCGATTTATGCTTCAGCATTTATACAAGATAAATTTACATTCAAAGATATTATCTTCCGTTTAGGATTACGCGTAGATCGCTATGATGCGAATACTAAAGTGTTAAAAGATCCCTATTCTTTGTATGAAATCATGAATGCTCGAGATTTCTACGCTTTATCAGAAGTAAGTGGAGATCAACCTTCAGCCGTTGGAGATGACTTCAAAGTGTATGTAAATGGACAAGGAAGTAATGATGTTATAGGATACAGAGATGGAGAGCAATGGTATTTTGCAGATGGTTCTGCTGCAAATAGTGGGGCATTAGTACTCGGTACAAGTGTAGTTACACCACGTTATTATGAGGATGGTCGAGTAAATGATATTAAATCTACAAATTTTGACGTAAATAATTCATTTAAAGATTATGAGCCACAATTGAATTGGATGCCTCGTTTAGCCTTCTCTTTCCCTATTTCTGAAGAAGCTAATTTCTTTGCTCACTATGATATTTTGGTACAACGACCATCTTCAGCCCAAGCAAGAGCAACTGCTTTTGATTATTACTACATGGAGACGCGATCAAGTTCTACTTTATATCGTAACCCTAATCTTCGCCCACAACGAACTGTAGATTATGAGGTTGGATTTAAGCAAAAAGTATCGAATACATCCGCCATAACAATAGCAGCTTATTATAAGGAGCTAAGAGATATGATTCAACGTCGTCCTTATGTTTTTGTGGCAAGTCCAATTACTTCTTACACAACGTATGATAATCAAGATTTTGGTACAGTAAAAGGATTCTCATTTACTTATGACTTACGTCGTACGAATAATGTTCAAATATTAGCAAACTATACGCTTCAATTTGCAGATGGAACAGGATCAAATGCTGATTCACAACGTGGATTAACAAGTAGAGGAAATTTAAGAACTTTATTCCCTCTAGACTATGATGATCGTCATAATATCAATGTTACATTTGATTATCGTTATGCTTCTGGTAACACCTACAATGGTCCTACTATTGGAGGGATCGACATATTTGCTAACACAGGTTTAAATATACAAGCAAATGCTGTATCTGGTCGACCTTATACAGCAAGAATTCTTCCTCAAGAATTTGGAGGTGCAGGTACTCTTGGATCAATTAATGGGGCACGTAAGCCATGGAACTATCGTGTAAATCTTCGAATAGATAAAGACTTTCAGCTGGCAAAAGAAGGAAACGGAAAACGACCATTATACTTAAATGTATATTTCAGAGCCCAAAATCTATTAAATACTCGTAATGTTATCAATGTATATTCTGCCACAGGTTCACCTACAGACGATGGATATTTGACTTCTGCAAATGGACAAGATGCCTTACAGCAGATTATCAATACACAAGATAGAAGCGAACAGGCTTATCTAGATGCTTATAATTGGGTCTTGGTAAATCCTGACTTATTTAGTTTACCACGAAGAATGTATGTAGGAGCGATTTTCTCCTTCTAATAATGCTTTGAAATTAATTATACGATTAATCTGAAAATTTAAAATAATCATGCGAACGATAAAATATTATTTATTACTTATGCTCATCGCTTGGGTGATAGCTCCAACATGGGGGCATATCAATCCCGATTTACATGAGCGTGAACGTGCTACAGCCAATTATCGTATGGATTGTGCACCTGCTGATTCAGAAGTAGACCAAAATATTAATAATGTTAGGGCTCGTTTACTAGCTGGAGGAGATGTTTGGTGGGATGGAGATGATGGACTTTATATTGTACCAAATGTTGGAGCTGGTGTCGCACCTGTCTCTTCTCTTTTTGCTGGAGCAGTATGGCTTGGTGGAGTGGATCCAGCAGGAAACTTAAAAGTAGCAGCACAAACTTATGGAACAGCTTCAGGTAATACAGATTTTTGGCCTGGCCCACTAGACCCAAACACGGGTACAGTTGATGCAGAAACTTGTGAAAACTGGGATCAGCAATTCAAAGTACTAGGCTCAGAAATTGATCTGCATATTGCCAATTTTGCAGCAGTAGCAGCAGACACTACAAATCCTGCCCCTGAAGTAGAATTGGAATCTATTGCTGAAAATATACTAGGATGGCCAGCAAGAGGAAATCAACACTTCTTTGCTATCCATGATTTTGAATTACCTAATACAGTACAAGGACTTGCTCCTTTCTGGGATGAAAATGGAAATGGTTTATATGATCCTGAATTTGGGGATTATCCAATTATTGAAATTCGTGGTTGTTCAGAACCTCAGTATCCAGATGAAATGTTTTTCTGGATTTATAATGATGCAGGAGGTGTTCATACAGAAACAAATGCTGATGCTATCCAAATGGAAATACAAGTACAAGCCTTTGCTTATGCTACGAATGATCAACTAAATGATATGACCTTCCAACGATATAAGCTAATTAATCGAGCTGTGGAAAGTATTGATAGTACATTCTTTGCCATGTGGACTGATCCAGATTTAGGGTGTTTTGTAGATGACTATGTAGGTTGTGATACCGTACGTAGTTTGATGTATGTATACAATGAAGACGCAGCAGATGGCGATCCAGGTTGTACCTGTCAAGGTGGGGTAAATACTTACTGTACTAATATTCCAATTTTAGGAGTAGATTACTTTAGAGGACCATTAGGCCCTAGAGTATTTAGAATAAATGGAGAAGATACGACATTAGTAGCACCGGCAGTAGGAGAATTTCCTGATACCTTGATAGAGTTGGGTATGTCTTCTTTTGTCTATTATAATAATGGTGCAATTGGTAATCCAGATCCCGCAACAACAGATCCTAATGGTGCTGTAGAATATTATAGATATTTAACGGGTTCTTGGAGAAATGGCTCACCTATTACAGAAGGTGGAAATGGTTTTGGAGGATTAATTCCTACAAAATTTGTATTTCCAGATTCACCAAGTGATCCAAATGGATGGTCAATGTATTCTGAAAGCCTTCAAAACGGAGACCGTCGTACACTACAAGCTTCTGGACCATTCCGTCTCGACCCAGGTGCAGTAAATGAGTTGATTGTTGGAGTGCCTTGGGTTGCAGATCAAAATTATCCAGGACCAGATATTGCAGATTTACAATTTGCGGATGATATTTCTCAAGCCTTGTTTGACAACTGTTTTGATATTACAGATGGACCTGATGCTCCAGATATGTGTATTGTAGAACTAGATAAAGAAATTATCTTTACCTTGTCAAATCGACCAATGCCTGTTTCTAATAATGGAAATGAAGAATATCAAGAACTTGATCTTCGTGCACCGGGTACAATTGAAGACAATAAATATGTTTTTGAAGGTTATCGTGTATTCCAAGTAATAGATCCAGGAGTAAGTGTATCTGATTTGGATGATCCAGAAAAAGCAAAAGAAGTTTTTCAATGTGATATAAGAAATGATGCTAGTACATTGTATAACTGGTCTCCTTTTGGTAACCCTGATCCTGACGCAGGAATTGGGGATAGTCCAACTAATGTATGGATACCAGAATTACAAGTAGAAGGAGAGAATGAAGGAGTGCGAAAAACTTTCCGTATTACAGAAGATTTATTCGCTACAAGTGATCCTAAATTAGTTAATCATCGAAAATACTATTTCTTAGCTATCGCCTATGCTTATAATAATTATTCACAATTTAATGCAAATACAGAGGTAGGACAACAACGTCCATACCTAGCAGGTCGTCGAAATATTCAAGTCATAACAGCTATTCCTCGACCAATTACGGATCAATCTTTACTTTCTTATTATGGTGATGGTGCTATAGTGACACGATTAGATGGTGTAGGAGCAGGAGGAAACTTTTTAGATATTAGTACAGAAGAACGAGAGTCAATGGTGGATGGCTCTTTCGATGGTGAAATTACTTATGAGCCAGGTCAAGCCCCTATTGAGGTGAAAGTATACGACCCTCTACGTGTACAAGATGGAGAATATATTTTATCGATGGTTGATGAAGATATGTCAAATGATCGCTTAGATGATAAAGTGCGTTGGGAATTACGTAAAGCGGATGATAGTGACTTCTTAATAGCTTCAGAACGAACTATAGATCGCTTAAATGAACAACTAATTGCCGAAGCAGGGTTCTCTATTTCTATTGCACAAACCGATGATGCTGGAGCAAAAACAACCAATGAAAATGGTGCGATAGGACAAGCTCTTGAGTACACTGATCCAGCAGCAACACCTTGGTTAGGCTGGTTGCCAGACGATACTTCACCACAGTTGAATTATTTACCAACTTCACCTGGAGAACTGCATAATGATGAAGATCCTTCTCAGGCATTTTCTTCTCAATTTGGTACGGGGATGTTTAGTCCATTTACGCTCTCAGAATATCGGATAAGTCCAACCAGTATTACCTATTCCCCAGCTTGGATGAACAGTAACTTTGGAAGTTTTGTACATGAAAGTAATCCATTATCCTCTTTAAACAATGTTGATATTGTATTAACAAGTGATACGAGTAAATGGAGTCGATGTGTAGTAGTAGAAACAACATCTCCTTGGGTATATGATGCTAATCTTTCGCCTAATCCAATTCCAACAGAGGGTGATGCTAATTCTTTAGAACTTCGTGAAGCTCCTTCAGTAGGTAGAGGTGATGCTAATGGCGACGGTTTACCTGATCCAGATGGAGATGGTACAGGTATGGGTTGGTTTCCAGGGTATGCTGTAGATGTTGAAAGTGGCAAACGATTGAATATTTTCTTTGGGGAAGCTTCTTCTTATGCTTGTGACCCAGATATAGGTACAACACTGTTCTGCGACCCAGATAATGATGCTACAGAATTATATGAAGATTTAACAGCAGTTGGAGCAGATATGATGTGGAATCCTTCTTCACAATTTTTCCTAGGATTAGGAGCACAGTTTTCTCCTTTTAGTTTTATTATGGGAGGGCATCATTATATTTATGTAACAGATCAGGAATATGATGAATGTGCAGATATTAGGAATTCGTTAAGTGCGACTAACGTTATTATTCGTGCAAGTGCTTATCGTCCAATTAAATGGTCTGCTATGCCAATTCGTATTGAAGGTTCTTCACTTCTTTCATATGCAGATGGATTAATTCCTAGCGAAGTAACGATGAAATTACGTGTTGACAATCCATATGAAGTAGAAACGGGTACAGATGAAGCAAATGGGTATCCTACCTATAGATTTAAATTAGAGAATAAAGCAACCATTGCAAATTCTACAGATGAAGAAGTGAATTCTCAGTTAGATATGATCAATGCTGTACCTAATCCATATTATGGATTTTCAGATTATGAAATTGATCAATTCTCTAATGTTATAAAAATTACCAATCTTCCTGCAAAATGTGTCGTGACCATCTATTCATTAGATGGTAAATTTATCCGTCAATATAATAGAAATGAAACTGAAATTGAAAAATCAGTTACAAATGCAGGAGTATTGAACAGTCAAATTAATCCAGCTATTGAGTGGGATTTGAAAAACAATAAAGGAATTCCTGTATCAAGTGGCGTTTATCTCATTCATATCAATGCAGATGGACTTGGTGAGCGTGTGATTAAATGGTTTGGAGTGGCACGTAAATTTGACGCATCGGGACTTTAAAATATTAGAAATAGTTGTAGAGCTTAAGCTCTACAACTATTCTTAACACTTAAATGATTAAGATTATTATGAAGAAATTTTTATCAACTATAATAGCTTCTCTATTTATCGTTTCTTTCCTTTTTGCAGGAAATCCTGATCGACAAGGAGAAGCTGGTGCCTATGAATTATTAATGAATCCTTGGGCACGAAGTGCAGGTTTGCATACCATGAATACTGCTAATATTACAGGCGTAGAGGCAATGCGATTAAATGTTGCAGGTATTGGACGTATTAATAAATCGCAATTTGTTTTAGGAAATACAACCTATTTGCAAGGCACAGATATTCGCCTAAATTCATTTGGGTTATCTCAGAAAATCGGAAAAAGTGGGGCTTTTGGCTTAAGTTTAATGGCTGTCGATTTTGGAGATATAAATGTTACTACAACAGATCAACCTGAAGGAACAGGAGCTACTTTTTCTCCTAGTTTTTTCCACTTGGGACTAGGTTATGCGCATACATTTGAAAATAAAATTAGCGTAGGTGTTCTTTTTAGAGCTATATCTGAAACAACTGCTAATTTAAGTGCTTTTGGATTTGCTATTGATGCTGGGGTACAATACGTAACAGGTGAACAGGATAATTTTAAGTTTGGTATTTCATTAAGAAATATTGGATCAAAAATGCAGTTTAGAGGAGAAGGTCTATCCTTCCAAACAGCAAGCCCTAATGGCTTACCTTATGAAACTGCTGTGAATACAAGAACATCAGCTTTCGAGATTCCTTCAGCGTTGAATATTGGAGGATCATATGATATTTTGTTCCCAAGTAATCGTGTTACAATCATTGCGAATTTTACTTCCAATTCATTCTCTCAAGATCAATTGGGAGCTGGTTTAGAATATGCATTAAATGAAATGTTTATGCTTCGTGCAGCTTATAAATATACGATGGGACAGGGGCAAAATGGAGGTTTAGAAGATCCTGTATACACAGGTTTGAGTGCTGGATTAAGCCTTGAAGTTCCTTTCAAAAAAGGTGGCGACTCAAAAGTTGGCTTTGATTATGCTTATCGAGCTACTAATCCTTGGAGTGGTACACATAATATTGGTATTCGTCTAAATCTTTAGAAGAATAAGGAGTTGAAAACAGTATAAATTCAATTTAATTTTATACCTTTAGTAAATAAATAGGTAAGAACGTTTCTGATAATTACATCAGAAGCGTTCTTATTTTATAAAGAGAAAGTAGAGAATTTGTTTAAAAATTAGTAGATTTAGCAACTAATTTAATAGGTTTAGCGTTATTCAAATTCATTTTCGCATCTCATAGTATAAATCATTTTTCTACTACATTTATGGCTTAATAAAAAAGTTCAAAGGGTAATGAACTCCTTAGAAGGTAGTAGTATAGTCAAAGGAGATGCCTATTTTATGCATATAAGAAAATTTAGATTATGTCAAATCAGACTTACTTAACCAAAGACGGCTACGAAAGAATTATGAAGGAACTGGAGGAACTGAAAACTACAGAACGCCAGAAGATTGCAGCAGCCATTGCAGAAGCAAGAGAAAAAGGAGACTTATCCGAAAATGCAGAATACAAAGCAGCTAAAGATGAGCAGGGAATGCTAGAATTAAAAATTAGCCAAATTGAAACTAAACTAGCGACTGCACGAATTATTGACGAAAGTCAAATTGATACTTCGCAGGTTTCTTTATTAACGACCGTACGTATCAAAAATGTAAAAACAAAAAAAGAATTGCAATATACACTTGTACCAGAAGCAGAATCTGATTTAAAAGCTAAAAAAATTGCTTCAAACTCTCCTGTCGGTCAAGGATTAATCGGTAAAAAAATTGGTGATGTAGCGGAGGTACATACTCCTAGAGGTGTAATTGAATTTGAAATATTAGATATCACACTATAAGTCATGCCTTCTATCTTTTCAAAAATAGTAACTGGAGAAATTCCTTGCCATAAAGTGGCAGAAAATGAAAATTATCTCGCTTTTTTAGACATCAATCCACTTGCAGAAGGGCATACGTTAGTAATTCCTAAAAAAGAAATAGATTATATTTTTGATTTGGATGATGAAACGCTTTCAGGTCTTATGCTTTTTTCCAAGAAAGTAGCCCAAGCCATTGAAAAAACTATTTCATGTGAACGGATTGGCATTGCAGTAATTGGATTGGAAGTACCACATGCACATATTCATCTAAGTCCAATTAATTCAATTGGAGATATTAATTTTGCAAAAGCAAAACTGCCTACTGATCACGCACGTTTTGCAGAAATAGCAGCAGCCATTCGCGCGAATTTTTAAAATACCACTCCTTTATTCATTAATATTTCCATTGCTCCTACGCGAAGCTCTGCTTCTAATGCTTTAGGATTAGTCGTAGAATATACATCATCCCCTAACAAATGAGGAAATACTGCTGCTGGGTTTTCAGGGGCTAAAAAGATAGTAATTCCATCTTTAATAGTACCATTATTCCAACTAGCAACTTTGCCCGAATAATCCCATTCAAAACCATGAAACTCAAATGAATTGCCATTAATCGCAACTAAATCATTCAAGGTACTACCAATATGAATGCCTTGCTGAGTTTGCCACTGCGCGCTATCGCCTTCTATTCGTATTTTTTCAATCACCTCATAGGCTCTTCCATCTCTCCATTCAACGGTGATTTGATAAGGAGAATTAGGGTATACAATTGTACCCGGAATGGTTTCACCCCACTCTCTACCAACTTCTTCTCGAACTACATTTTCTGTACCACAAACACGTTTTAAATCATTTTCATTAAATTTTGCTTGAATAAGCCCCACTCGTTCAAAAGGAATACAAAGCCATTTTTGATCCACATTTACTGTACCAGAAGTATTCGTAGTAGAAGGAGTAGAAGTACTAGTATCCTCTATACCTTTAGTGGTGGTACTTGTAGAAGGTGTATTAGTAGAATTATTATCATAAGAAGAATTAGAATTTCCAGAAGAGGGCGATGTTGTTTCTATATGAGGAGATCGATCTTCAGGAATAGTATTAGACATATCCATTCCTTTAAAAATGATAATAGCCAAAGCGATAATCCCTCCTAAAATACCGAGTATTGTACTCATTTTTTTATTCATTTTGGTAAAAGTTAATAGAACGATATTTACATTAAAGATATAAATAATATGTATAAACCAAGGACTTAATTTAAGATCAATTCTAATAAGAACTTAAAGCATACACCACAAAAGAAGCTAACCAATGACTACCTTCATAATGTTCACTTGCAATATTGGGGACAGTTTCCTCCAAATGTAAAGCAGCAGCTTCTATTAGTGCTCCTTTTTTTTCAACATTTTTAATTTGGCTCGCAATTCTATAAAAGCACCATGCTCGACTTAAATTAAGCCCATCTAAATGGACAATTTTTGGATCAGAACGATCAGAAACATCAGCTGGTTCAAGTAAACTTTCTAATTTATCTTCTGGTAGAAATTCATTAAACCATACTTCAAATTCATCTTTTTTTAGAACTCGTTGCATTAAATTGGCTTCTTCTAAACATGCCGATAAAAAATCTTCTCCACTAGGTTCCCAATCAGCAGGACAATTTGCATCTGACCAATAATAATCTTTAGCACGTTCTTCGATCAAGGTTTTTAATTCTAAATGTCCGCTCAATTGCGCATAGTCCCAAGCGAAGGAAAGCCCAAAGGCAGTATTAGGATGAACACCCGTACGAACAGGATAGCTTTGTATAGGCAAAAATTGCATGTATCGTTGAATAATTGCATCCGTGAGGGGTTGTAAATTTTTCGACCATTGTTGTCCTTGTTCATCTTTCCAAAAATAAAGTTCTTCACTTAATTTCATGAGCCAGGACCAACCATACATTCGCTCCCAAGATTTACTACAATTTTTGAAATAAGCGACTTCTCCAGCAATATTTTCTGGACTTAAATTTTCATTGATTTTTTTTCGGATTTCTTTCGCCTCAGGTATTTTCGGAAAATCTTTTAGTATTTTGATAAGCATCCAATGCCCATGCACAGAAGAATGCCAATCAAAACAACCATAAAAAGCAGGATGTAGAACGTGTGGTTCTTGTAATTGACGATTATCGGAAAGTACTTGATTAAGTTTGTTAGGATATTCCTGTTGTAAACAAGAAAGGGCTAAACCAGCAAAATGGGAGGCCCCTTTTTGAGAGAGGGCTAAACTACCATCTGCTTTTTTTATTAAAAAGGTAGATTTATCTTGTCCCATAACAGAAAAAGAAAATACAAAGAAGAAAATACAATAAATTAATCGTGAATGGTATAGCATGTTTGTTCTAAGTAGGTTCACCTAATTATTTGGTCAATAACTGCTTTTAAGATTCACCAAAAAATCGTGCATAACCTCCTTTTAGTCAGTTATTTACAATTTTTGTGATGAATGCAGTTATTCGACAAGGTTTAATCCCGCACTTTAGTCGGGGCAAATAAGTTAGGCTACTTAATTAAAAATAACATCAAATAAATTGATGGACTTATAAAAAAACGCTTGTGTTTTCTATTAGTTTGATTTAACGATCTATAAGTCTGTTACTAAGATACGAAAACCATTGATTAAACATAAGGGTTGATTTCAAACGCGCTATAATTTAGGCAAGCCATATTTTTTTTGCCAAACAGCATAATGCGCTTCCGTTAATTGAACTAAGATGGGCGATTTCTCAGGATCAAGCCATTTTAAAAGATCAAGAATATCCTTTTCTTGCATCCCAGTACAACCTAAGGTCGGTTTATTCGATGCACGCCAAAGATGAAAAAAAATACAAGAGCCACGTTTTGCTTGAGCTGGAACATTATGATTGACAAAAAATCCCCACTTATATAAATGGTCATCTCTACGCATAAAATCGGAGCTTGTCCAGTCTTTTTCGACTTCATCCCCTTCTATGATTTGATTATAATATTGACTATTGCTATCCTCAATACATTGTGTCACCTTTGATAATTGGACATAAGGCAATCGAAATTGTTGTACCAAACTATCCGTTTTAGGAGCATAACCAAAAGCTTCAGCAAATGAAAATATTCCAGCGGGAGATTTTCCATCACCTTCTTGTTTGTGGTAGCCTTTTTGGGTTGGATGTTCGCCATAACCCCAAGCTAAGCCTTTTTTTCCTAGTGTAATAGGATGAGCTGTACCGACTGGATTCCATGAATTGTCTGAACTTTCGTATTTTCGTAACTGACCAGTAATAATACTGTCGTTTTTTGCAGTGACAACAATAAGCTGTTGAGCTGTAGAAATAGAAGATCGTATTTCTTGAACCATCTCTTTTTTACTATTGATAGAAGATTTTGATGATTGTTGACATGCAGTAAATAGTAGGCTAAAAGAAGCAAGTAAAAGAAAGTGGTTCATTTGAAAATGATTTTTTTATCCATCAAAATTATTGATTAATTCTTGCTCGTCCTAACTTAAGTTTATTTTGTAGGAGAATTTTGCGCTTACTTTTTATAGATTTACAAAATGCAAAAAAAAGTAGAACTAGGATTTTTGATTTTTGGAGTTTTAACAATAGTAAATTTGTCTGCCGAATTTTTAAGACTCCCCAATCTCATTTTTTTAAGCAAACCTTTATTAATTACGACGATAGCTATCGTTTATTATTTGGCTACGAAATTAGAAAATCGATTTCATCTGTATTTATTTTTGGGATTTGTATTTTCGATTGGAGGTGATACCTTTTTGATGTTTGTAGAAGAGGATGCTTCCAAACAACATTTTTTTCTTTTGGGTTTGGTAAGTTTTTTGATAACGCATTTGTTTTATGCAAGAGCATTTTTAGCTTTATCCACAAAAGGAAATGGATTTGTTGAAAAAAACAAATGGCTAATAATTCCTTTTATTTTATTTTTGATTGCGTATAGCTATTATTTATGGGATGGTATTCCAGAAGATTTGAGAATTCCAGTTGTTATTTATAGCACAGTTATTGTCTTGATGGCAATTACTTGTTTAAACCTAAAAGGACAAATCAACGATTCCATTTTTCAATTGTTGATATTAGCAGTGTTTTTATTCGTTTGTTCAGATTCTATTATTGGCTTAAATAAATTTAAGGGAGATATATTACAAATCCCTTATCCACGTTTATTAATTATGATACCTTATTTATTGTGTCAATACTTGCTCGCCAGAGCTGGCATAAAATTGGTATCTTTGAAATTGTAATATAATTTAAAAATTAAAACACATGAAATATTTACTCTACGCACTAGCTATTATTACATTCACATCCTGTGGTGGATCAGGAGCAGCTAGTTATGAAGCTGTTTCTAAAGAAGGTGAACTCAATTGGCTAACCATGAATGAAGCCTTAGCACTAAATGAAAAAGCACCAAAGAAAATGTTGGTGGATGTTTACACACATTGGTGTGGTCCTTGTAAAATGATGGATCGAATGACCTTCAAAGATGAAGCATTCATCAAACATGTAGCTGAAAATTATTATCCTGTAAAATTTGATGCAGAATCGCCAGAAGCTGTTGCTTTTAAAGGAAAAGAATATGCAAATCCAGGGTATAAACCTAATGTGCCTAAAAATCGACGTAATTCACCCCATCAATTGACACGCGTCTTAGGGGTAAGTGCTTATCCAACTCTTGTAGTAATTGATGAAAATTTAAACATTCAAAAGTCCATTCGTGGTTTTCGTCAAGCACCTGAATTATTACCTGAACTTTAAAACCGCTTCTCTTACTTGTCAGATTGGTGGAATTCCATAAAAAAGATATTTCAGGCTTCGGAGGAAAGTACTTCTTCGAAGCCTGTTTTGCATACACTCATTCAACGATCTCCAGGATTTTTATTGGATCTTGAACGTTGGGAACAAGGAGTACTATGTCAGCGAATGCTTACATGGATTGAGGAACAATACACGATTTATAATTCGAAGACAGCAAAACTTGATAATACGATTAGTTTCTTGGATACGCCATCTTCAAAAGGTTTTGCAATTCATTTTTATAAAACAAATTACACATCACAAGAGGCAGAATTTTTATTGGATATATTGAAAAAAAGGGTGCAAAAAGAAAATTATCATATCCAAATTTCAGATAGTCGCACTTATAATAGAGCAAATTGGGTAGAGCGTGTAGATCGACATTATTTAAAACCACGGATACAATTTGAGGATAAATCAAAGATCAATCAATTGTATGGCAATATCTTAATTGAATTGGAATACCGCAACGATCAAGTATATCATCTTAAATTTAGAGCGACCGCCTATACAGATCATCTTTATCAAAAAGGAAAAGCATTCCAAAAATTAATGACTCAAATCATAAAAGTTTAAAAACGAAAAATACTAACAAATGAAACGAATAGCGATAGATATGGATGGTGTGATGGCAAATGTAAAACCTAAATTTTTAGATTTGTATGAACAAGATTATGGAATACGTCTTCAACCTGAACAGTATCTAGGAAAGAAAATCTATCAACTTCCTAATGTCATGGAATTTCGGAATCACTATTTTCAAAAAGGCTTTTTTCGAGACTTAGAAGTAATGGAAAATGCGGTAGAAGTTATTAAATGGCTACAAGAACATTATGAAGTATTTATTACTACAGCAGCCATGGAGTTCCGTAATTCATTTGAAGATAAGTATGATTGGTTAGCAGAACATTTCCCATATCTCCACTGGAAAAATATCGTTTTTTGTGGCAATAAAAGCATCATTAATGCAGATTATATGATTGATGATAATGCATTTAATTTTGAAGGATTTATAGGGAAAGGATTATTATTTACAGCCTTTCATAATGTAGAAGAAAAGCGATACACTCGTGTAGACAATTGGCTTGAGGTAAAGACTTTCTTTGAGCAAGAACTCAATTAATATTTTAGTTAATCAGAACCTTAATTTGCTTTTTCAAACCAAGTTTTGAGTGTTTGTTGTGCTATTTTTCCTTGAGGGGTATAATCTCGTTTGTAATATCCTTCATGTCCTTCATTATTGGGAAACCATTTCCATAAAAAACCACCGACCCAATAAGGCTCATGCCAAAAAGAAGTATACAAAGCAGCTAAGGCATTGGCTTGTGCTTGTTCATTGATTGGAATGCTTTTGACTTTGGGTTCTAGTTCCCAAGTATTGTAAGCACAGCCATCCACACTGAGATAACCATATTCTGTAAAAGCAATGGGTTTTTGAATACGTTTTTGAAAGTTCTGAATAGCTCGTTTATGGGGTTGCCATGCTTTGACCAATTTTTTCACACTTGGTTCTTTTTGATTTAAAAGAGGGAAATAGGCATTGATCCCTGCAATATCAAGCGCATCCCAAAAAGGAACTTTTTCATACTCATCCCAGTTAGCAGCATAGGTAAGTTTTCCTTTATAAATGGATCGGGTTTTTTGAATTAAAGCCCGCCAAAAATCTTCTCGTTCATCTACCATTCGCTTAAATTCTGTTCCAATACAAAACAATTCAACATCCATAGAATCTGCCATCTCGGCAAAAAGAAGAATATATGCTTCATAAGATTTTTCCCATTCTTGCCATTGTGCTTCCGTCTCAAAATATAAACCTCCCGTCCAACCCCCTGGGATATAAACTTGGGGTTTGAGCATGATTTTTAAATTTGCTTCTTTTGCAAGGCGAATACTTTCTCTTGTTCCTTCAGGACGTTCGCCCCACCATTGCCAGTCCGATTGATTGTAGAAGACAGCAGATTTTGTTTTGGGAGTGTAGGCATACGGTATTATCGCAAGCCAATCAGCAGCAACTGCTTGTACGGCTGTCATAGGATTATTGGTAAATGGACGAGGAGGAGCAACAAAACTCAAGCCGCGCATTTTAATACTTGGTGGATGATTAATAGCAGCTTGTTGATTAGAAGCAGGAGCTTGACAATGTAAAAGTAGAATACAACAACTGATAATAGAGAAAATATAGTTCATTTTTTGACGACTTAATGAAAGAACTAGTAAGTAGGCGGACAAAATTACCCGTATGAAAATGATGCCCTCATAAAAATCATAAATAATTGATGATAAGAAACCTGCCCGACTTTGAGCATTCGGCGATGGCAGGCGGGATTATGTTGATTTTTTGAGGGATTATAAAGGCATTTTTCATACTAATTTTTCTGACCACAAACGTATAAAAATGAATTTACCTAAAATTTGTTGAATTGGAAAACGAGATAGTTCAAAATGACTTTTATAACGGATACAAAAATCTTGATTTAAAGGAATTTATCTTGATAAAGCTGTGTTTTATCCAAAAAAATAAACATTCAGATACTACTTTAGTAAATAGAAATCTTTCTATTTAATGTGGTATTTAGTGATAGTAATTTAACCATCAAAAGCATTATTTATGCGGATTTTTTTACTCTTTTTTATAAGTCTCTTTATTGTAAATGCTTTTTGTCAAACGGAAAGCCCGAAAGTAGTTGATCGTTTAAAAAACGATGAATTAAAATTTGATGGAGTAGTAGATGAAGCTTTCTGGAAAAACATCCCCATCATACCTGTTCGTCAATATGTTCCAAATTTTAACGAACCCCCTACTGAAAAAACAGAAATACGGTTAGCATACGATGATGATTATCTTTATTTATCAGGTAAAAATTATTTAAGCAAACCCGAATATTTACGAAATACAGCTCTCAAAAGAGATGTTTTTGATGCTACGACAGATTATTTTGGTTTTGTGATTGATAGTTATAATGATAAAGAAAATGGCCTTGCCTTCTTCACTGGGCCTACAGGTTTTCGTTGGGATGGAACAGTATCGAATGATGGTCAAGCTGATAGCGATGTAAGTATTGACTGGAATACTTTTTGGGATGTGAAAACGACTGTTTCAGATAGTCTTTGGACTTGCGAAATGCGGGTGCCTTGGTCGAGTTTGCGCTTTCAAGAAAAAGATGGAGAAGTACGTATGGGCATTACCAATTGGTGGTATGCAGCAGCCAAGAATGAAGTGAATATTTATCCGTATATCTCCAATCAATATGGCCCAGTAAGCCAATGGAAACCTTCCTTGATGCAAGAATATATCTTCAAAGACATTAAGCCTCGAAAACCCCTTTATTTAGCGCCTTATATTTTAGGTGGTTTTCAGCAAAATGCAGAACTGAATTCAGAAGAAACAGCTTATGATATTATTAATGAACCGACTTTTGAAGCTGGCTTAGATTTGAAATATAGCCTTACTTCTAATTTGGTGATGGATTTAACTTTAAATACAGATTTTGCGCAAGTAGAAGCAGACGATCAACAAGTGAATTTGACCCGTTTTTCTTTATTCTTTCCAGAAAAACGCCTCTTTTTTCAAGAACGTGCCAGTATTTTTAATTTCAATTTTGATGGCTTCAATCGTTTATTTTATAGTAGACGAATTGGGATAGATGAAGATGGTAATCCGATCCGTATTTTCGGTGGGGCAAGATTGGTGGGGCGTGTTGGAAAATTTGATATGGGTTTTATGAATATGTACGCTGATGGCGCGGAAGGCATGAATAATGAAAATTTTACCGTTTTGCGTTTACGTCGTCAGGTCATTAATCAGTACACCAATGTTGGAGGAATATTAACTAATCGAGTCGATTTTAATGGAAATTATAATACCGCTTATGGTTTAGATGGTATTTTTCGTTTATTTGGATTTGATTATTTGACTGCTAGATTTGCTCAAACTTTAGATAGTGAAAATTCAAACGAAATTTTATCACTTGAACCCACACGATTATTTTTAGATTGGGAACGACGAAATACCAATGGCATTTTTTATAAAATGACCTATTCGCGTTCAGGGGCAGATTACGATCCCGGAATTGGCTTTGAACTAAGAGGAAATACCACAAATCTTAACGGAAGACTAGGGTATGGGAAATTTTTAGACACAGAAGCCAAACTTCAAAATTGGCAAGCACAAATTGAAGCCACCTCTTTTGTAAATAATACCACCGATACTTTAGAGACGCTTCGCATAGCTCCAAATTTCCAACTATCTTCCAAAAAAGGTTGGTTCGCTGGAACGACTTTTTCCTACAATCAAGAATATGTACCAGAGGCCTTTGATTTATCAGATGATGCAGTCGTGGATGTTGGAACCTATGATTTTTGGCAATGGAATGTGGGGGTCGGTACGCCATTTCAAAAATTCTTTGGAACAGTTGTGGATGTAACAGTTGGTGGATTTTATGGAGGCGATTTGGTATCGGTAGGTTTATTTCCACGTTGGCGATTGAATAAACATTTAGGATTTGAGGGATTTTATCAATTTAATCGAGCCAAATTTACCGAGAAAAATCAAGTGTTTATTGCACATTTAGGTCGCTTGAAAGCAGAATATTTATTGGATACGAAATTGTCTTTGGCGGCTTTTATTCAATACAATTCATTAGCGAAAATTTATTCTGGAAATGTGCGCTTTCGATACAATCCAAGTGAAGGAAATGATTTATACATTGTGTATAACGATATTTTAAATGGAGATCGAGGAAGAGAAAATCCTTTTCTACCTTTTAGTGATAGTCGCGCCATAGTCGTAAAATATACCTATACATTTAGAATAGGAGGTTAAATTTTTTTAAAAAATGAAAGAATATACGGAAGTAAAAATTGTGTCTTCTGGAAAGGCTGCAGGTTATCTATTTAAAGAAGATGAATTTTATTATTTTAAATTGGAAGATGCTACTATTAATTTTAAATTAATGGGAGGAAAATTAATTAACATAGAAGGTGAAAAACTTCTTTTTTATACTCAAGCTTATTACGAAAACTTAAATATTAATACTGCAAATACTGGTACAAAAGTAGAATTATTTAAGAAAAGGAGAAATGAAGAAAAAATCGGAGAAGGAATTATTGTCAAACGATATTTTATCAAAGCCCAAAAATCTGATTGGAAAATTGGAAAAGAGTTGAGTGCACATAACAGTCAAGTTTTGTATCCAAAAATAGAGCTTCTTCATCATGATAAATTAAATTTAGAATATGGAAGAATTCCACTTTCTATGGATGATAAATGGTTTATTTATATGGAAAAAGATACTATTCATTTTATTCGTAGTTGGACAGGAATCGAAATTTTTGATGCTAAATTAGAGCAAATAGATGAAGATAAATGGACAATTGCGGTACTTAGAACTATAAATGACGAGAAGTTCAATCAAGTAAATCGATTATCAGATTTTTCAACCTTATTGGAATCATACATTAGCTACCTGAGAAGAATTATGTAGCCAAAAATTATCGTATTTTTGTGACAAATAATTATTAATGACTGACGCTTATATCTTTGATGCCATCCGTACCCCTCGTGGAAAAGGAAAAACATCTGGCTCACTTTATGAAGTGAAACCCGTAGATTTATTAACGACTTGTTTGACCGCATTGCAAAATAGAAATGCCTTTGATACGGCACAGGTAGATGATACCATTATAGGCTGTGTGACGCCCATTAAAGGACAAGGCGGGAATATCGCAAAAGCGGCGTTATTGTATGCGGGTTGGAGTGAGCAAGTGCCAGGCATTCAGATTAACCGTTTTTGTGCTTCAGGTTTAGAAGCGGTGAATCTCGCAGCAGTAAAAGTACGTTCAGGCTGGGAAGATTTAATCGTAGCAGGAGGAGTAGAAAGCATGAGCCGTATTCCAATGGAAAGTGATGGAGGTGCTTTATTATATGACCCAGAAGTTCGCATCCGTACAGCTTATATTCCTCAAGGGGTGTCTGCGGATTTAATTGCTACAAAAGAACAATATACCAGAGAAGAACTAGATCAATATGCCTTACAGTCGCAACAACGCGCTTCAAATGCTTGGAATAAAGGATATTTTAATGGTTCAATTATTCCCATTTATGATCGAAATGGTCTGGCTATTTTAAAAGAAGATGAATACATTCGACCCAATACGAGTATAGAAGATTTAGAAAAACTAAAGCCATCTTTTGCAAAGATGGGAGCAAATGGATTTGATACGATTGCCTTGGAACGCTACCCTACTTTGGAGAAAGTTTATCATTATCACACCGCAGGGAATTCGTCGGGTATTGTAGATGGTGCTGCCCTTGTTTTGATTGGTAATGAAGCCAAAGGAAAAGAACTTGGATTACGGCCTCGTGCAAAAATCATATCAATAGGTACGGTAAGTACAGAACAAACTATTATGTTGCAAGGGCCAACTCCCGCTGCAAAAAAAGCACTTAAACGTGCAGGCTTAACCCCAGAAGATATTGATCTCTGGGAAATGAATGAAGCTTTTGCTGCGCCTGTTTTAAAGTTTCAACGAGATATGAATATTGATAATGAACATTTAAATGTAAATGGAGGAGCTATTGCTATGGGGCATCCACTAGGCGCAACTGGTGCGATGTTATTAGGAACGTTATTAGATGAGTTAGAACGTCGTGATTTGAAAAGAGGCTTGGTGACACTTTGTGTGGGAGGAGGAATGGGAATCGCAACTATAATTGAACGGGTTTAAACTATGACAATAAAAGAAGCACAAACGATTGTGGATCAATGGATCAATACTATTGGTGTTCGTTATTATAATGAATTGACGAATACCGCTGTTTTAATGGAAGAAGTTGGGGAGTTAGCCCGATTAATGGCTCGATTGTATGGCGAACAATCATTTAAAACAAAGGAAAAAGAAGAAAGTGCCAAAGAAGATTTACCAGATGAGATGGCAGATATACTTTTTGTATTAATTTGTTTAGCTAATCAAACAGGAGTAGATTTAACGGAAGCATTGAAAAAAAATCTTGAAAAAAAGACACGACGCGATAAAGATCGTCATGCAAGTAACGAAAAACTGAAAAGTTAGTATACTTATAAACAGACTTATCCACATTTTGTGGAATACTTCCTAAAAATATGTCTTTGGAATGATGTATTTTTGTATGTTGCTGACGATTTAATTGTTCAGATTATCAACACATAAAATATTAATATTTCCTCGACTATATTAAGCCAAAGTAAATGAAATTTAGTGTATCCTCAACCGAATTATTAAAACATCTTCAATTAGCAGGCGGTGCAATTGGCTCTAATCCTGTTTTACCTATATTAGAAGATTTCTTATTTACCATCCAAGATAATCAATTAACGATTTCGGCGACAGATTTGGAGACATCCATTACTACTATTGTCGATGTCATGTCTGATGCAAATGGTACGGTAGCTATTCCTGCTAAAATTTTATTAGATACCTTAAAAGCATTACCTCAACAACCTATTACGGTAGCTATAAATGAAGAAAATTTTGGTATCGAAATTACTTCTGCTTACGGGAAATATCGTCTAGCTGGAGAAAATGGTTCCGATTTCCCTGCCATTCCTGAACCTGATTCAGTAGATACGGTAAGTTTACAATCAAGTGTACTTGCTCAAGGAATTAATAAAACTCTTTTTGCTACCAGCAATGATGAGTTGCGCCCTTCAATGACAGGAGTATATTTTCAGGTTGATTTTAACAAAATAACTTTTGTAGCAACAGATGCCCATAAATTAGTGAAATATAGTTTTGGGGAAGTAGAAAGTGAAGTCTCTACTTCATTTATCGTTCCTAAAAAAGCATTAAATCTTCTTAAAAATGCTTTACCTTCAGGAGGACAAGTAAAATTGTCCTTTAATAAATCGAATGCATTCTTTAGTGCAGATGGGGTCAATTTAGTATGTCGCTTGATAGATGCGCGTTATCCAGATTATAATGCAGTTATTCCTGTAGATAACCCCAATATTTTATCTATTGCTCGTACAGACCTTCAAAATTCCTTGAAGCGTATTGCCATTTATGCAAATAAAACGACGAATCAAGTTATTTTAAATATTAATGATGGTAGCTTGACGATTTCTGCTCAAGATTTAGATTTTTCAAACGAAGCAACAGAGCAATTAGCTTGTACTTACGATGGCGATCCTGTTACCATTGGTTTTAACGCGAAGTTTTTAATTGAAATGTTGGGTGTTTTAGAATCTGATGAGGTTAAAATGGAATTATCTTCACCGACAAGAGCAGGTATTTTATTACCAACAGAAGAACCAGATGGCGAAGAAATTTTGATGCTTGTAATGCCAGTGATGTTGAGCAACTAATTTAATGCCAAATAAAATCCATTATCCTATGCGCTTTATCTGTGGCTGTTTGTTAATACTGTTTTTATCTTGTACGAATAATACAGCAAATTCTGATGTTGCTGAAAAAATTGAAAATACACCGGAAGCAGTAGCACAATATTGGCTGGAAAATTTTTATAATAATAAATTTGAAAAAGCTAAACAATATAGTACAGTCGCTACGAAAGAGATGATTGATACCATCAGCCAAGTCATTTTCATGGATTTAGGAGAGCCTATTGATTTTCAAATAACTGCATTACAATGTAAAACGGAAGAAAATACGGCTGTATGCACCTTCGTTTATGTGGAAGGAGGAGAAAAAATCCCAGAATCTATTCCTCTTTCTAAGGTGAATGGACAATGGCTCATTGATGATGAACTAATACAAGAAGAAAGTTCAGAAATCGACGAACTGACAAAAGCATTTGAAGAATCACTAAATAATTCTGTGAAGGAATAATCATTTTATGAAAATCGGATTGTTTTTTGGTTCGTTCAATCCCATTCATGTTGGGCATTTAATTATTGGCAATTTCATGGCGACACAAACTGATCTTGACCAGGTTTGGATCGTCGTCTCTCCTCAAAATCCACATAAAAAAAAGAGTAGTCTAGCCCGTGATTATGATCGCTTACACCTTGTACGTTTAGCAATTGAAGACAATCCTCATCTAAAAGCATCTAATATTGAATTTGACCTTCCCAAACCTTCTTATACGATAGATACCCTTACCTATTTAAAAGAAAAACATCCCGAATATGAGTTTGTCCTTATTATGGGAGGCGATAATTTAGCGACCCTTCATAAGTGGAAAAATTATGAACTCATTTTAAAATACCACCAAATTTTTGTTTATCGTCGTCCTAATTATGCCCTAGGTGATCTGGCAGATCATCCTCATGTCCACCTTTTTGATGCACCATTGATGCAAATTTCGGCAAGTTACATCCGAAAATGTATCCGCGAAGAGCATTCTGTCCAATTTTTAGTAACAGAAAAAGTATTTGAATACCTCAACACTAGTTCGCTTTACAGAAAATAATTGGAAGGAATATTGCAACCCTTTTTATAGTGTCCTGTCTTTTAGTATTAGTTTACATCATTAAGTAATTATGTAAACATTTCAATAGCTATTACCAACTTTACTTATGAAATCACCTGTTTTTACACTAACACTGCTATTCTATTGTGTTGCTGTGGTAGCGCAAGGAACGTATCTACAAGTAACTCCTTCTTTTCCTGTAGAACAAGAACCAGAGGCATCTAAAGAAGAAACAGTATGGATTGATCCATCAGTTGATTTAATTACGAATCCAATTTTTGAAGATATTTTACCAGATGAACGGGAATATTTGCAATTGCAAAGAGGTTTGGGCTTGTCTGTCGTAAATGATTTACAACTTCAAGAATTAGAATTAGCCATCAATATGCAGACAGGTACATACGATTTACTGTTTGAACAAGCAGCGGCAGATGCAGTAAAGATACGAGTATTTAGTTCAACAGGAAGATTGGTATATGCTTATGACAATGCCGACGCTACACAGCAATTCAAAGAAACAACGAATATTCCTGTGTATTTAGAAGGCTATTATTTTTTGGAAATTACGAATGGGTATAATTATTTGAATAAAAAAATTGTCGTTAAAAAAAGCTATTAATCAAGCTTGATTTTTCAACGAACTAAAGATTAATGCTTTATTCACCAAGACGGTATGGCTTCGGCGGTACTGTCTTTTTTTATTTTATACTTGTTGCCGTTGTCGTTGGGAGAATCCTAAAATATCATCTACATATTTACGACTATTGCTTAAACGAGGCACTTTATGTTGTCCACCATATTTTCCTTTAGAACGAAGCCATTTTTGGAAAGTTTTGGGAGGTAATACCGTTATTTTTAATTGTTCAAGTGCCATATCTTTATAACGCTTCGCTTCGTAATCGGAGTTGATTTTTTGTAGATTTTGATCTAAAAGTTGATTGAATAAAGCCAAATTGGCAGGCGTTTTTTCAAACTCAATTAGCCATTGATGCCCTCCTTTTTTAGTGGTATTGAAATAGATGGGAGCAACCGTATAATCGGCTACAATACTATTTAAAGATTGACAAGTTTCAGCCAATGCCTTATCCGTATTTGAGACCATCACTTCTTCACCAAAAGCATTGACAAATTGATTAGTACGGCCTGTAATTTTAATTTTATAAGGATATTTAGAGGTAAACTGAACCGTGTCTCCAGGTACATAACGCCATAGACCAGCATTGGTGGTAATCACTAAGGCATAATTTATACCCAATTCCACTTCTTCTAAAGGAATCGCTTGCGGATGATCTTTATGCCATTCTCCAGCAGGTAAAAATTCATAATAAATACCATTATTCAAGAGTAACAGCATATCGTCGTCATCAGGATGATGTTGTATGCCAAAAAAACCTTCGGAGGCATTATAAATTTCAAAATATTTGATCTCATCAGAAGGTAAAAACTCCTTAAACTGTTCTCGGTAAGGCGTAAAACTCACCCCACCATGAGTATACACCTGAAGATTAGGCCAGACTTCTAGTATGTTTTTTTTTCCTGTAACTTCAAGAATTTTTCTAAATAAAACGACTGTCCAAGTAGGAACGCCACCGATCATTACCATATCTTTTTCCTGACTAACAATTTGTGCCATCTTCTCAATTTTATACTCAAAATCGGGAAGTAAAGCGGTTTCAAAATCAGGGGTAAAAAAAGGGTGTGCTACGGCAGGCATATGATGAATCATAATAGCAGAAACATCACCATATCGAGTTTTAGGATAGGGTTTATAATGCTCCCAACTTCCTCCCATCAATAGAGTTTTATGTTCAAATTGAGTGGCATAAGGTAGTTGATGATAAATAATAGACATGGTATCCCAAGTCCCCTTGATATGGCATCGTTTTAAATTTTGATTGGTAACGGGAATAAATTTACTTTTATCACTTGTTGTTCCTGAAGATTTAGAAAACCATTTAACCTGCCCACTCCATAAAACATCTTTTTCTCCCATCATCATTCGTTGGATGTAAGGTTTCAGTTGTTCGTAATCAGTGATAGGAAGCTGTTGAGAAAAATCAGAAAGAGATTTAATCTTGTGGAATTGATATTGTTTTCCCCATTCTGTATGTTTAGTAGCCTGTATAATCTGGGTCAAGAGCGCGCGTTGAAACCGATGAGGGTGTTTCATGTATTTCGCAATGCCTTTGTAGCGTTGTGCGAGATACCATCGCATTGATCGATTGATCCATTTTCTCATGGAGGGGTGTCTTGGTTTTGTTTAATAAATGTACTAAAAAAATGTTGAGTTCTTATGTTTAGATGGGTAAAGAATTAAAAGGATATTTCATTTTGCATAGCTTATTCCATTTTTAATCGTCATAATCACAGCGATGTATCAGATATAATTTTATTTTTGTTCAATATTAATTTAGTGTTAACTAATCTAAGCCGAAAAGTAAGTATCTTCAATACTATTTTAATATAAAAAATAGAGCTTCGATTAGAAACCTGTATAACTAATTTTGCTGTTCGTAAGCATGATATAACTCTATGTTTGATTTTGAATCCATAGCAAGTAGTTCAGAGAATCCTACTTTTATAACGATTCTTTTCACCGTTCTATTTGCATTCTTGTTGTCTTCTTTGATTGTCTTTACGTATGAAAAGACGACAAGAGATGTTATACGACCAGATAATTTTATCCAAGCATTGGTACTTATTTCTATTGTGGCAGCGACAGTGATACAAGCCATTGGAGATAGTATTGCTACAGGTTTAGGAATGCTAGGGGTGCTTTCTATTATCCGTTTTCGGACAACATTACGGAATCCAAGAAATATAGTCTTTATTTTTTCATCTTTAGCAGCAGGTATTGCATGTGGGGTGTACGGCTTTGTCATTGCTTTAATTGGAACGGTAGGTTTTTGTATCATAGCTTTTATCTTACGATGGACAAAATTTAGTCATCAACAAAATTTGATTGGCACATTGAAATTTGAATTTCCAGTAGATGCAGATAATTTTTCTTCTATAGAAAATTTATTGAAACAATATTGTCGAAAATATGCCGTACGACGTTATCGTTTATTCAATAGTGACAAAAAACGAAAATTAGTAGAATATGAGTATCAATTAAAATTGAATCAAGAAATGGATGGATGGAATTTGGTGAATCAATTGCGAGAGGTCGAGAATATGCGTGTGGTTCAATTAGAATTTACAGAGGCGATAGAAACTATTTAATATTTGAGAAGAATTAGAAATGCGTTTTTTTAATCCATTATACATTGTTGCTATTTTAGGACTATTGGGGGTGTATTACATCAACAAAGAATATGTCCAACAACCCACTACTTTTTATGGTTTTGCAGACAATAAGGAGACAGAAATTAATCAAGATCGTTCCGTTTTGATTAAAGAAGTATTGGTGACCCCTGGGCAGGAAGTTGCAAAAGGCGATTTGTTAATGGTTGTAGAACATGCTGATTTAGCATTGAAAACAAAAGAAATTGACTTTGATATTAAAACATTGCAACTCAAGCAACGAGAACAAAAAATAAATCTCGAAAATGAAATCCGTCAATTAGAAATACGACGAAATGAAAAAATCGCAGAGACCACCCATCAAATTCAAACCATACAAAACGAAATACAACTCAATCAACAACTCATTAAAGATCTTAAAAGTATAAGTAGTAATCCTTCTGAGGATATAATTCAAACACACCCAAAAATTGTTAGTCTACAAAAAGAATTGGAATGGAGTTTAGCACCCTTAGATGTGCAAATTGAACAGTATAAAAAAGAAATTGCAGCTTTGGGAATTCCAGTACAAGTAGAAGTTGATAAATTAAAAAATGAACAAGCGTATTTTGCTGATGAACAAAAAGAACTGTCTATTTACGCACCTACCGATGGATTGATTGGAAATATTCATGGAATAGAAGGAGAACATAAATCGTCTTTTAGCACCCTAATTTCTTTTTATGAACGAACGCCTACCTTAGTGAAAGCTTATGTACATGAAAGTTTGATTTTAAAAGTGAATTTGGGCGATACCCTTCAGATTTCTTCTAGCTTGCATCCGACGCAACAAGGAAATGGAGCGGTTGTGGGGTTGGGAACGCGAATTGTAGAAATTCCAGAACGGCTTCGAAAAGTAAAAGATTATAAAATGTATGGTAGAGAAGTATTAATTGAATTGCCTCCTGAAAACCCTTTTTTACAGAAGGAAAAAGTAGTGCTTAATTTGATGAATACTGATAATAACTCCTATCTTCCTTTTCTTACGCAATCAACGAAGAAGTGAGTAAAAATTCCTTTTTATATTGTTTGGTAATATGTTTGATAGTACCCTTCTATGGCGTAAGTCAGGAGAAAATATCCTCCAATTCAATTTTAGCAAGTGCTAGAAATTCCTTAGCCGTTCAATTAGATAGTCAAAAAGTAGCATTCTTAGAAAAAGAATATTTTCAATTGCCTGTAATTGATGAATTGGAATTTCGTACAGAAACAGATCGCTTTGATTTAAGTCGTCAAGAATATACCTTACGAGCAAGATTTCATGAAGCAAAAGAACGTACTGCCCAAAATAATCTACATCAAAAGAAGATCAATCGAATGGCAGGTAGTACGAGAATAAGTATAGCAGATGCCTTGAATGATCGCTATAATACTATGGTGGATTATTGGGAGGTATTGCAAGAATTGGAGTGGCAAGAACAATATCAAGTATTAGTAGAGGATCGGTACTCGGTATTGCGAAAACAAGCTGCTGCTATGATAAATGTTCCCATATTATCTTTGGTAAAAGCAGAAGAAGCCGTTCTTGAAAATCAAAATAGAATTGATCGTTTAAACCAAAAAGTGCAACAAATAGAAGAAGAATTAGGTGTTTTTTTAGGAGAAACCAATACACAATTAGATACATCAAATTTCATTTCCCTTGAACGAATTGCTGAGATTTTTCAAACGATAAATAGTATAGAAAGTAATCATCCAGCCTTACAAGATCGTCAAATGCGTATAGAAGAAGATGAAGCTAGTTATGAATTAGAAGAAGCAGAAAATGAAAATACAATTGAGTATATTCAATTGCGTTATGCGAATAGGAAAGACTTAGTGCCATGGCAAGAATTCTCAGTAGGGATAGGAATCAGATTGCCTTTTCCAAATAATAATTTGGCGCAATTAAATGATATTCGTTTTGAACAATTAGAAAATACACATAGAAAAACGATACTGGAACAAACTATTCAAGTTCAACTTTTGGAACATAAAAAAGAACTTCAATTACTTTTCGCAGAAAGAAAAGCATTAGGAGAGCAAATAAGATCAAGTCAAGCGTTTTATGCCTTAGAGCAATATCAAAAACAAGCTGATCAAGATCCCTTAATTTTATTAGAATTACAGGAGATTTTGCTGAAAAAAGAACAGCAATTACTCGATTTGAAAATCGAAATAATAGAAAAATATGTTGATCTACTTCAAATTAGTGGAAAAATGGTAGCGATACCTTATACCAACTATTTAGAAGAAACCCTACCAAGCTTTTAGGTTTATTTTATCATTGAGATAAAAGAACCAAATAACCAATTGGAATCGGCATTCGTAATACGATCTAAGGTAGAATCGGCTTTACTAGAAAAGACTTTAATATCTCGAATGACCTTTTCAAATTCTTCAGCAGCAGGAGAATCACCGTCTACATTGGATACATCATTAAGTACACGGGTAAGGGGTTCGAGTTCTTTTTTCTTTCGTTGAATAATTACTTTTTTGACGACTTCCCACATATCTTTTTCTGCCTTAAAGTACTCTTTACGATGTCCAGGTTTGAGTTCTTTATAAACCAATCCCCAATCAATTAATGCACGAACATTCATATTGGCATTTCCCATTGAAATCTTGAGTTCGTCGCGTATTTGTTCTGCACTAAGCGATTCAGGTGAGATAAGTAATAATGCGTGAATTTGTGCCATTGTACGATTGATGCCCCAACTAGAGCCTAATGTACCCCAAGATTGAATGAATCGGTCTTTTCCTTCCTGCAACTCCATATTGTAGTATACGTCTTTAATATTTATATTCTTGAAATTATAACTATTTCAAAAAAAAATGAAAATTACAATTTTATA
The DNA here is from genome assembly GCA_020628645.1 of Saprospiraceae bacterium. Lineage (GTDB taxonomy): Bacteria > Bacteroidota > Bacteroidia > Chitinophagales > Saprospiraceae > JAHDES01. Next base: position 80,195 of record JAHDES010000003.1, on the reverse strand, counting down.
CATATAATAAATAGCGTAGTATGGAAATTGTTCTTGATTTCAGACAAAAAAATTACTCTTTCCTACCTCTTGTTTTTTCTACCCAAGGTGTCCATACATTGAACATACGCATGGTAAATTCTAATTTATTTGCATCAAAAATTTCTTGAATTTCCGCACGATTTTGTCGCTTCCAAGTAATATCTTTTTCGTCTAAATTTGCAAAACCAAGGGCAAGTGTGGCAATGATAGCACTATTTGTTTTAAGAGTTTTTAAATCTACTTTATCAAAAGTATCAGAAGAAGCATGATAATTTATACCATAGGAAGCAGGTTTATGATTACCAACTAAATTGGCAACACCTTCTAACATGAAATCAAAATTATCGGTGCCTACGATAGGAATATTCAAATGAGTAAATTCTCCTAGAGCTTGTACAGGAGCGAGTACTTTTTCTAAAGCAGGGATTAACTTAGCTTGTCCGTTTGTAAAAAAACCAGTTAATGCGCCACTTCCAATATCAATTGACAATGCCATAATGTGTTTATCTAACTGTCTAGCTTGTTCGCGCGTATAAGCCCATGAACCAAAGTAACCTTGCTCTTCGCCATTCCACAAAGCAAATCGAATAGTCCGCTTAGGTTGAATACCCAATTTTTTCATTTGACGAGCAATATCAATCATCATACTTACATTGCAACCATTATCATTTGCTCCAGTGCCTAAGGCCCATGAATCAAGATGTGCGCCAATAACCACGACTTCATCAGGTTTTTCTGAGCCACGAATTTCTGCGATTACATTTTCACTGGTAAAAGCATCACCTGTTTGTGCTTTTATATCAATATTAATAGCTAATTGTTTATCCAATTGAAGGGTACGCATACAGCGTTTAGCATCTTCACGTGCCATGACGAATTGGGGCATAGTATTGTCAGTTGCTTTAGAAGTAATGAAACGATACAATAATCCCTTCGGGCGAGAAGACATGAAAATGATTCCTTTTGCACCATATTTTTGAGCTGCGTTTTCAACAGTAGTAGCAGCTGCATATTCTGCAAAAAGCCCATTTATATCTAAGCATAGATCCATTTCTACCAATACAAAGTTACCTCGAACTTGCTCCAGAACGGGTTCCATTTCTTGTGGAGTACCTGTACCGACATAAATCAATCGACCTTGATATTTCCCTGGAGGGGTTTGATATTTAGCAACAATGTTAGGTTGAAAATCCAAAGCACCACTTACTCTCGCTTGTGTAGATTCAGGTAGCCATAATACAGGCATTTCAAAAGCTTGTTTTCGAACGGATACTCCAGCTTCTTGAAACTTTTGATAGCTCCATTCTACAGCTTTTTCATTAGCTTTAGAACCCGTAACACGTCCTCCAATTTCATCACATAATTCTTGTAAATTTTCTTCAATGGGAGTTTCAGCAAGCATTGCTCCGATCAATTGGTAGGTATCATTTTGAGCAATGATTAGATTAGAAAAAAGAAAAAATAAGGGAAATAGATAGCGCATGATTTTGAACTTTAGTTGATTTTCTAATGCTATGATAGGAAAAAAAGTTGGGCTATCAAAAAAGGCACTACCCTCATTGGAAGATAGTGCCTATATTTTTAACAGTTAAAAGAATAATATTTATCCCAATTTCTGTTTGATTTCTACAATTTCGTAAGCTTCAATAATATCATCTACCTTGATATCATTGTAGTTTTTGATACTTACCCCACATTCCATTCCATTCTTCACATCTTTGACATCATCTTTAAAACGTTTCAAAGAAGCTAATTCTCCAACAACACCTTCCTTAGTTGGATAGATGACAATACCATTTCGAATAATTCTTACATTACTATTACGAGCTATACGTCCTTCTTGTACATAACAACCAGCTACTGTACCTACACGGCTAATTTTATAAACCTCTCGAACTTGTACTTGCCCCATGATTTTTTCTTCTTGTGTAGGTTCAAGCATTCCTTCGATGGCAGCTCGTACTTCTTCAATGGCTTCATAAATAATAGAATACATTTTAATTTGTACCCCCTCTCGCTCTGCTAGTTTCCGTGCACCTAATGATGGACGAACTTGGAAACCAATAATAATTGCATCGGATGCAGAAGCTAAAAGGACATCTGACTCAATAATTTGTCCTACTGCTTTATGAATGACATTTACTTGTACGGTTTCAATAGATTGTTTGATTAAAGAATCCGATAGGGCTTCAATAGAACCATCTACATCACCTTTTACGATCAAGTTAAGTTCTTTAAAGTTACCTAGAGCTAAACGACGACCGATTTCATCTAGACTAATACGCTTATTGGCACGATTTGATTGTTCACGAGTGATTTGTGCTCGACGCGAAGCAATTTGACGCGCTTCTGGTTCGCTAGCCATTTCTTTAAACTTCTCTCCTGCTTGTGGTGCACCACTTAATCCGAGTACTAAAACAGGAGTAGATGGCCCCGCAGATTTCACTTTTTTACCGCGTTCGTTGAACATGGCTTTGATTTTACCAGAATGCTCTCCAGCAACAATAGGATCACCTATTTGGAGTGAACCATTTTGTACTAAAATTTTGGTAACATATCCTCGCCCTTTATCCAATGATGCTTCGATGACCGTTCCTAATGCTTCTCGACTAGGATTGGCTTGTAATTCTAATAATTCCGCTTGAAGTAATACTTTTTCAAGTAATTCATCAATGTTTGTACCCATTTTAGCAGAAATATCTTGAGATTGATAATCTCCACCCCATTCTTCGATGAGCAGATTCATTCCTGCTAATTCTTGTTTGATACGATCAGGTTGAGCACCATCTTTATCAATTTTATTAATGGCAAAAACCATTGGTACACCAGCAGCTTGTGCATGACTAATCGCCTCTTTGGTTTGTGGCATTATTTTGTCATCTGCCGAAATAATAATAATGGCAATATCCGTTACTTTTGCACCTCTGGCACGCATCGCAGTAAAGGCTTCGTGACCAGGTGTATCAAGGAAAGTAATTCGCTTTTTCTCTTCACCTACTTCTACTTCATAAGCACCAATATGCTGTGTAATACCTCCTGCTTCACCATCAGCCACATTTGCATTACGAATATAATCCAAGAGAGACGTTTTACCATGGTCAACGTGTCCCATAACAGTAACAATTGGAGAACGAGGGACTAAATCAGCAGGATCATCTATTATTTCTTCTTCTTCCTCCACTTCTTCTTCAGCAGAAATGAATTCAACAGTGTGCCCAAATTCATCTGCGACGAGTTCAATGATTTCAGCATCTAAACGTTGGTTAATAGAAACGATGACTCCTAGATTCATACAGGTTGTAATCACTTCTGTAACTGGAACGTTCATTAAGCTAGCTAATTCAGATACAGAAACGAACTCTGTAAGTTGTAAGCCTGTTGGCTCGTTTTCTAATTCACGTAATTCTTGTTTTTCGCGAATATTTTCTCGGTGTTCTCTACGAAGACGTTGGCGTTTTTTCTTATTACCTCCTTGGAGGCGCGCCATTGTTGCTTTGATTTTTTCTTCGATTTCTTTAGCAGAAACTTCTTTTACTTCATCTCTTTTGGGGCCTCCTCTACGATTACCCCCACGATTATTACCTCCGCGATTGCCTCCCCCGCGATTATTGCCACCCCGGTTTCCTCTTCCTTGATTAGAATTATTATCTCCACTAGATTGAACTACCTTTTTACGTTTTCTACGACGTTTTTTAGGTTGATCTTTATTATCAGAAGGTTTATTTCCTTCTTTATTTGATTTTTTATCTTTATCGGATTTAGCTCCTTTCTTAGGTTTATCTTTTATCTCAATTTTACCCAAGATTTTGAGACCACGTAGCTCAGGTGTGGCAGCACGAATCATTTCTTTTTCTTGAGGCTTATCTTTTACAGCTTCTCCTTCTTCTTCACTTTTGGTTTTGGGAAGTTGTTCTTTTTCAGTACTTGGTGAAGGAATAGTTTGAGACTTATCAGAGGATTCTTCGGCAATTTCTTTTTCAGTTGAATTGATTTCTATAGGTTTAGATTCTACAGGGATATTTTCTTCTACAGAGGAAGGTGTTTCGTTTTTAATACTATTGACCTCATCACTAACAATATCTTTATCTAGTACCTCCTCTACTTTTTCTTTCACATCTTCCTTTAAATCAGGTTCGGGTTCGGGTTCAGGAGCAGGTGTTTTCTTTTTAGGTTGATCCAAGTTTATTTTACCCAAAACCTTTAAACCAACTTTTGGTTTAATCGGTTCTTCTATAGTCTCAACAACTTCTACAACTGGAGTTGGAGTTGGTTCTTCAATAATAGGAGGAGGAGTATCTTCTTCTTTAACAACTTTAGGAGGGGTAGGAATAGGATTTGTAATTTCCTCTTTGACAGATTCTTTTTTAGGAGGAGCGGGGCGTGTACCAATAATAAGTTGATCTGCCTTTTCTTTAATTGCAATAGAACGTTGGAATTCGTTGAGTAATTCCGAATACATTTCGTCGGTTACTTTTGCTGTAGGTTTATTATCAATATCAAAACCTTTACTATTGAGATGTTCTACAATAGTGGATGTACCGACGTTTAATTCTTTTGCTACTTTTACTAAGCGTTTAGCCATTCTTCAATTTTACTTTCACAAATCTAGAAAGTGGTTAAAAATAAAGTCGCAAAAGTCTTGGTATACTACAATGTTCTAAAGCTACATAAGGTGATTATTTTTTTAGTTAAAACATAAAATTGCCAAAGACTTTTACTTTTGAAAGATAGATAGTAATGAAATCTATCTTTTATTAATTGAGTGGATAAATAATTAGCATTTTTAAAATGCTTTAATAGCATCAAAACATGCCATTTATCCAAATTGGATACAAAGTTAACCTAAAACTCCTTATTCTCAATAGTTTGAGTATAAAAAGCGTTATAAACTACTGAAAATAAAGCGAAAATCTCAATTTAGCTCCTAATAACAAGGCATATCTTTAATAAAATGAGATTTATAGCATCATTTTTTATAAATGAACTATTCAAGTTTCTTTTTTTAGGTTACATAAAATAGCACTAACCTAAAAAAACAATAAATAGTTCATTTATTTTTATTTATTACTGTGCTTCATCAAATTCTGACTCAAGAATACGAAGTACATCCATCACTGTTTCCTCTTCTAAATCTGTACGACGGACTAATTCTTCTTTACTCAAATCCAATACACTACGAGCAGTATCACAACCAATGCCTTTAAGTTCGTCAATGACCCAACCTTCTAATTCATCTACGAATTCATCTAAATCGACATCATCAATTTCTTCAAATTCTTCAGTGTTTCTAAATACATCAATATCAAAACCTGTCAAGCGACCTGCTAGTTTGATATTTGTCCCTCCTTTACCTATCGCCAAAGAAACTTGATCTGGATCGAGATAAACAGCAGCACGAGCACCGTCTTGGTCAACATCAATACTAGTGATTTTAGCAGGTGTTAAAGCTCGTTGAATATATAAAGAAAGATTGTTTGTGAAATTAACGATATCTATATTTTCATTTCTTAATTCTCGAACGATACCATGAATTCTTGAACCTTTCATACCTACACAAGCACCTACTGGATCAATACGATCATCATAGGATTCAACAGCTACTTTAGCACGATCTCCAGGGATGCGCACAATATTTTTGACGGTAATTAAGCCATCTTCTATTTCAGGAACTTCTTGTTCCAGTAGTTTTTCCAAAAACATTTCATCAGTACGGGAAAGAACAACAATAGGATTGTTGTTTCGCATTTCTACTTTTTTAATTACGGCTTTAATCATATCGCCTTTTCGGAAGAAATCGCCACGAATTGTTTCATTTCGAGGAAGCACTAATTCATTGCCTGTCGAATCATCCAGAACCAAAACTTCTCTTTTTAGTATTTGATGAGCTTCGCCGAGAACAATATCGCCAACACGCTCAGAATATTTACGATAAATTTCATCTTTTTCCAATTCCATAATCCGAGAAATGAGCGTTTGACGTGCAGCCATAATAGCACGACGACCAAAATCCTCTAAGTATAATTGCTCATAACATTCTTCCCCGATTTCATAATCTTCATCAATAGATAAGGCTTCAGAAATGGAGATTTGACTTCTATCGTCTGTCACCTCACCATCAGGTACAATTTCACGAACACGCCATAACTCTAAATCTCCTTTTGTAGTATTTACAATGACATCAAAATTTTCATCTGAGCCATATTTTTTCTTAATGAGGGTACGAAATACATCTTCCAATACCCGAACCATGGTAGGACGGTCAATATTTTTTCCCGTTTTAAAATCCGAAAACGTATCTACTAAATTCATATTTTACGTCTTGATAAGTGAATAATATAAAATGTTCTCAGCTTTTTATTTATTTAAATGATATTTGAACGACGGCTTTTTTAATTTGGTCGTAGTGAATTTCTTTTTGGTGAATTTCAGTTCTTTTTTTCTTTCCTTGTTTAATTTTTACTTCTTGTTCAATAGTGATCGCTTCGTCGGTTACTATAATGAGTTTTCCTTTTTCTTTTGAGTTATCTGGGGTTAGGATGAGGTTTAAGGTTCGCCCAATATTTTTTTTGTATTGACGAACTAATTTAAGGGGACGAGAAATTCCAGGTGAAGAAACTTCAAGTGTATATTTTTCGCCTAGCCAGCCTTCTTCATCAATATAACTTTCCAGATAGCGACTAATTCTTCTACACTTGGAAAAATCCATACTAGAATCACTATCAACAAATACTTCTAGCTTATTGTTTTTCTCATTAAATTTTATTTCAACAATAAAACAATCTATAAATTCTTCTTCTTGAAATTTATCTTTTAAAAGTTGTTCTATTTTTGACGTTATCACGTTTTGGTAGTTTCCTTAAAATGAAAAGAGGGAATCACTTGTCGTGTTCCCTCTCCTAAGAGATGAATTCTCTGCAAATATAATGAAATAAACGGATAAATAAAAGGGGCTTCAAAAACATCCGTAAGATTTAGCTAAATAAATACCCCTTAAGTCAAAGTTATGAAGACATTGTGTTAAGGTAAACTTGCAAGAAATTCCATATAACGTTCATTAAAAGTAGCTTCATCGACTCCGCAAATAGCAGCTCGTTCAATAAGATTATTCATGCGAATGGTCGTAATAGGACGCACTTGAAACCAATCAATAGAAGAAGATCCTGAGCCTCCCGCTTCTAACATTAAAGAGTAAAGACCATTGGCATCATATTGAAAAGGGCAAATCACATCAATAGAAAAATTATCTGCTTTTATTATATCGAGTTCATCAAATAAAAGATCTCTAAAATTAAATAGTTCCTGAGATATATCACCTACATCTTTTCTAAGCGATAAATCACTTAACATGTTTCCATCCATAACTTCAAATATAGCGTTGGCAGCTAAATCAGAATCTGCATAATAAATTTCATGTGCAAGCACACTTATTAACTCACTTTCGTTTTTTAAAAATTTTAATAATCCTGTATACAAATAAATATATCCTCCAGGTAAAGTGAAAGCAGAAGTTTGACTATCATCTTTTAATATGATCACTTTCCAATCGAAGGCACTCCTACGTTCTACTTCAGCAGTTCGTATTAGAGTAAGTAAAAAAGAGTTAAGGTATTCATATGCTAAACTGTATTCTTCAGAACTTAATACATCAAATTTAGAAGGGTTGGATTGGATGAAACTATTTATTTCTTCTCCTACCACAATTTGATCATTTGTATCTAGATTAGAAATGGCTACATGTTCAGGAGTTTCAGGTTTATTCCTACAAGAAGTAATTCCTAACAACAGTATAAATATAAAGATGAATGTAGATGTGTAACTTTTCATGATTGTTTTAGCTTAACTTAGATAGTAAATGGGCATAGTTTAAGTTGAAAATTATATGAGGGAGGAAAAAATGGGGAAACAGGCTAAATGAGCTTGTTTTATGGAGTATAGTATACTGTAGTCAAAAAATATGCCATTGATTTTTTTTCATATATGTATATAAAGCAACAGCCTCTAAATAGTTAATATTTAGAGGCTGTTGCGAGAAGATTTAAGATATAAAAGGGTTAATTTCGATTGTATAAATTTATGAGTGCTGCTATATCTGAATCTCCTTCAATTTCAGGTGCAAATTGAAATAAAATATCATGCTGATTATAATAATCATCAAGAGCTTGTCGTAATAATTGGATCGCCTCCAATCTATTATTCATTAGAAATAGACAGGAAACTTTGCAATAAAGAAGATGGGCATTTATGCCATAATCATTTGCTTCTTCTAAAACGGCAAGCGCATCTTCTAAAGCACCAATATCCATTAAAAAACTAGCATACTGAACCCAACAAATAGGAGTGTCAGGAGCAGTATCTACGGCTTTTTGGAAATAGAACTTAGCATTCTCATCATCTCCAATTTGAAAGTAAACATCGGCAAGTGCCAGTTGAAATTCTTCTTTTCGATCATCTAGCTTATAGGCTTTTTTATATGCACTTATCGCTTTAGACCAAAGTTGTTGCTTGACATAACACTCTCCAATTCTATAATAATTATAAGAAGATTGATGATTTACTTTTTTTGACTTATTATAGAAAATATGTGCTAATTCAAATTTATGGAGATGTTCATAACATTCTCCAATATTGGTTAATAAATCAGCATCAGGTGTTTCTAACTGATCTAATAAGTCTTCAAATGCCCGAAGTGCACGACCATAGTCCTTTAATTTAAAACACATTTTTGCAAATGCTTTATATGCATGTACAAATTTACCCTTAATCAAAAAAGCGTATTCAAAAGCATCAGCGGCATTTACATAATCTTCTATAGCAGCATATGCATGACCTAAATTACACCAAGCCATGTAAGAATATGGGGCTTTATCAATTAGCGTTAGATGAAATTGAACACTTTCTTTATATTTTTCGGTGACTTCTACACAAAACATAATGTGTTTTAGGCTTTCTTCATCATGTGGATCTAACAAAAGATATTGTTGTAATTCAAGGAAGAGAGCGTCAAAATTAGCTTGTTGTTCATAAATGTAGGCTCTACACAAATAAAGTTGTTCTGGGAGTTGATCTATTTGTTGATTTACATGTTCAATAGCAACTAATGCTTCCTCATGATGCCCAAGAAAAGTCAGTACCTCGGAACGTAAGATTTGTATGTCAACATCTGATGGAGATAAAGCATGTGCGCGATTTAAAAATTCTAAGGCTTGAGATTCTTCTTTGAATTCCATGAGCATACGAGCCTTGTACACATGTAGATTGGCAGAGTAGGAATGTTGCTCTAAAGCATGATCTATAACAGCTAGTGCTTTATCAAGTGCATCCTCTTGTTCGTAGTATTTTACGAAGTCTAAAAATACCTTTTCCTCAAAGAAACCTACCGTTCCCTTTTGTGACATGTACTCGTACTCGGAAAGTCGACTTGGAAGAGTATTTGGGTTATTGAAATTGTGTTGAGCCATAGTTGTTGTTCTTCGTTAATTTCGCATAAATATACATAAAAACTTATCGAATGATGTATATTACAACGGAATAAAAATCAAAAAAAATATGTAAGTGCATAGAATTTTAAAATATATCAAAACTGCATAATATACTGAAAAACAGATATTTATAAAAAGGATAATTTAAAATTTGTGATAATGTGTTTGCTTAACTATCTCTTTTACACGTAGAAACATATAAATTATTTTATAATCACAATAGTTCGGTGAATATTTATTTAAATAAGTTAAATATATGAAATCAATAAATTATCAATACTTGTAATTTGTGACATTAATATTTGACTTGTTTTAATTATATGACTTATTTCTATCACAATTAAAGCGTTCAACCACTTCATTCTAATAGGAAGCAGTATTGATTTAGTTAATCAATACTATTTGTAGGAGGGACAATGTAAAATTGAAAGAATCAATTTATGAAGGAACTTTACTTGTTTTTATGGAATTTTGTTTCAAAAAAAGACGATAAAACCGTCAATTTAACCTTTTAACCGACTACTTACTAAGTATACGCCTGTGAAAATACAACTGGCTGCAAATATCTTATAGCTATTTAATTGATCTACTCCAAGTACTAATGCAATGCTGGTAGCAAAAAAAGGTTGTAAATAAACATAAAAACTCACTAAAGAAGCATTGACCTTAGATAGGGCATATGCATTTAAAAGATAGGTTAAAAAAGTAGTACATATTAAGACATAGGCAATTGCTCCCCAAATCCGAATGTTAAAATTACTCCAATTAGCTTGCAACAATTCTCCTATCCCTAAAGGAAAGACAAATAATATCCCAAAAGTGAATGCCCATTTTACAACAGTAATAGGATGATATTTTTCACTTAATTTTTTTACTAATACCAAATAATAGCCATAAGAAAGTGCATTAATTAAAATGAGTACATCTCCAATAATTTGAGAAGATTGATAATTAATACTTCGACCATAAACCATAAGTAAAATAGCACCTGCTGCTCCAATAATGATTCCTAATATTTTACGAGATGTGATTTTCTCTTTTAAGACAAAAGATGAAATTAGCAATACTAAAATAGGCGTTGTAGTCATAATCAATGAAGCATTGATCGGCGTGGTATATTTTAAGCCACTAAAAAAACAAACTTGATTGATTACCACACCAAAAATGCCACACCAAAACAACTGCATGAAATCTGTGCGTTCCACTTTTTCTCGAATAAATATTGCATGTACAATATGGAATAATACTAGTCCACTAATTACTCGAAGCAATACAAAACCTCTTGGTAACAAGTAGCCATCATCCAATACGACCTTTGCAATAGTGTAATTAGCACCATAAATTAAGGCAACTGTAAATAAAGCAAGATGAGCACGAATAGGTGAAGACACAATTGTTTTCTTTTTTGAGATCACAAAGCTATTCATTAATCCGTAAAGGTGTATATTTATCTTTATGAGTTTATTCGCCTATTTAAATATCAATGAAATAGAAGCTGGTTGTGATGAAGCTGGTCGAGGCTGTTTGGCAGGACCTGTTTTTGCAGCAGCAGTGATTTTGCCAACTACATTTGAACATGAAGTGTTGAATGATTCAAAAAAATTGAAAGAAGCACAGCGAATGGAATTAAAATCATTCATCGAAAAGGAAGCCATCGCTTGGGCGGTTGGAAAAGTAGATCATCAAGAAATAGACAAAATTAATATTCTAAATGCTTCTTTTTTAGCGATGCATCGTGCGTTAGATCAATTACTAACTCGACCCACGTCTATTTTAGTAGATGGTAATCGATTTAAAGCCTATCAAAATATTCCACATCATTGTATCATAAAGGGAGATGGGAAATATTATTCCATAGCAGCTGCATCTATTTTGGCAAAAACCTATCGAGATTTATACATGCTAGAATTAGCAGAAAAACATCCTGACTATGACTGGGAAAATAATAAAGGTTATCCCACTAAAAAACATCGTGAAGCGATTCAGTTACATGGTGCTACCCCTTATCACCGGCGTTCATTTCGTTTACTGCCGGCCCAGTTAGATTTGCCTTTGAAATAAAAATAATAGCATGATGTTTAGATTTATACTCTTTTTAATAATGAGTAGTTTATTGTTTCTAAGGTGTTCTTCGAATGAAACAACAACTTCATTAAAGGAAAAGACATTATCTTCTCCCACAAAATTAATTTGGTCAGATGAATTTGATAAAGATGGCCTACCCGATCCCCAAAAATGGACCTATGATGTAGGAGATGCATGTGACCAACCCGCTGGCTGTGGATGGGGTAATAATGAGCGTCAATACTATACAAAAGGAAAAGAGAAAAATGTTCGTATCAAAAATGGATATTTAATTATAGAAGCCCATCAAGAAAAAATAAATAAAAGTGATTATTCCTCTACTCGTTTGATTAGTAAAAATAAAGGTGATTTTAAATATGGTCGAATAGAAGTGCGCGCTAAACTCCCATCTGGAAAAGGGACTTGGCCAGCAATTTGGATGTTACCCACAAATAGCCCTTATGGAGGATGGCCTCGCTCAGGTGAAATTGATATTATGGAACATGTAGGGTATGAACCTGATACCATTTATGGAACGCCACATACACAAGCGTTTAATGGCATGATCGGTACGCATAAAACAGGAAGTATTTATGTACCTGATGCTGAATCTAGTTTTCATACGTATACAGTAGAATGGACAGCTAATAAAATTGAGTGGTATGTTGATGATATCCATTACCACACTTTTGCTAAAATAGATGAAACGCCTGAGAAATGGCCTTTCGATCAAGCGTTTCATCTTATTTTAAACTTAGCAGTAGGGGGAAATTGGGGTGGTAAATATGGGATTGATGAATCCATTTGGCCCCAACAATTTCTGATTGATTATGTACGGGTGTATAAGATTGATGGTTCTTAGACAAATTGTGACTTCAATGGAATTTCAAAACGCTTGTCTCTCAAAATCATAGATTTATCGAGTCGTCACATTTTTCATTCCACACAATTTGTCTAAGAACGAAATGGATTAATCTTTCACTACAATAAATGAAGTCGTAATCGTTTTATTTTCTTTTTGAAAACGAATATAATACGTACCTGCAGTCAAGGTTTCTACATTATAATTATACGTACCTTCTTCTAGTTCTGTATAATCCCACAATAAAGTGCCATTTGTTGCAATCACAGATAAGCGATCAAATTTTTCTTTTAAGGAGACGAATAAAAAAGTCTCTGCTGGATTGGGATAAATGACCACTTCTTGTAGTAAATCTTTATCTCGTTTGAGTTGCTTGGGAGTAGGAGGTGTAAAATGGTCAATTGGGGTTACGTCTTGTACAATAGTAGGTGTCCAATCTTGACAAGCTACCATTTCTGTATTTTCAGTAATCACTCGTACTAATAAATCATTTAGATTTTCCACATTGTATTCTTCAGCAGTAGGTGCTAAATGCGGATTTCCAATTCCACTATGATCCGTTAAAAATACATAAGTACCATTAGTAGCTACAGCGAAATATTTCATTAAAAATTCAGTGTCTTTGTGAATGCCACTTGCGGTTACAGGGATAATTTTAATTCCTTTTTCAGCCGCTTTCTTGATTGCTTTTTGTAGACGTTTATTGGTTGCTGTTCCTTCATGAGGAGGTGCATCTAATAGTAAGAACAGGATTCGAGCGCGGGCATCATCGCTCCAATCTTGGGCTAAGGCAACATCCAAAGCTTCATCAACAGCTTCAGGATAATCGCCTCCACCGCCAGATTGTTGTGCTTTAATAAAATCAATCATTTGTTGCGCATCATCTGAAAAAGGCGAAACTCTTGTCAAATATTCATCAGTAGAATCACGATAAAATACACTTCCCCAACGAAGATTAAGCAAAGAATTATCTTCTTTGACACGATTAATAACGTCTAATAATTCTGCTTTTAGGTATTGAATTTCGTCATCCATAGAACTGGTAGCATCCACAGCAAATAGAATATCTACTGTTTCAGGAGTAGTACAATCCGTAGAAATGGTATAATGACCAATTCCTTCATCAGTGAATCGTTTTAGGGTAGTCCAAGTACTCTTTTTGTCTTGGTGAATAATGTTGAGACGTAAATTATCTTTTGCATCTTGTCCATAAAGATTCGCCCAAAGTTCGGCTCGTCCTTGGTTGTCTGTTCTACTTGTCCAAAGGACGGTGTCATCTTCTTGAATTAATTGTACAACGCAATTGGCTACGGGACGACCTGCTTCATTAGTGATGTGTACGGCGTAGCGATCATTTGGGAAAAAGCCCCAATGTTTTTGCCATTTGCTATAGGCTTCATCCGATTTAAGTTTTTCCCAAAACCCCCAATTATCTAAATCCTTCCATTCTCCAGCAGTGAGTTGTCCAGATTCGATAGTAGCGTCTGTTTTTACAATTTTCATATCAGAAGGGGAAGAAGCGATACGCGTAGAGGAGTGTGAAATACCCGTCATAGGAATTGTACTCATATCGTATGAACTAGCGGCTTTAGATGCTTTTTTTCTACTTTTTTTGGAAACTCCATAACCACCAATAACAACACTCTCTTCTAATACTACCCCAGCTGAACCTAATTTTAAGTCCAATGCTTTATTCTTTTTTAGTTTAATACTATTTCGTAGAGGAGAAAAGCCTGTATAACTTACTTCTAGTGTATAGTCACCTTCTTCAAGTAAGAGTTCATAACGTCCATCAATATCAGTAAGAGTACCTTTTATGAATACTGTTTTTTGATAGGCAGCAACAGAAGCACCAATGAGGGCTTCGCCACTTTCATCTGTGATGATACCACTTAATGTATATTGTGCAAAAGTGGATGTTGTAATCAAAAATAGACTTAGTAATAAAATAATATTTCTCATTATAATGGGTTTGATTTTTTTAATATTGAGCTCCGCCAAAAACGACGATTTCACTTTTTTGAAAGCCATTTTTATGTTGTAGATGTAAAATATAAGTACCAGTAGATATTGCCTGGGTATTTATAGTTGTTTTTAAATGGGGTGTAATTTTTTTCTGGTTTATCTATAGGATGCAAATGAAAAGCAGATTACATAAATGAAAATTGATTTTTTTTGAGAAAAATGTTTCTACCTTTGAAATATAATCTAGTACTCAATAAATTGATCGCATTTAAACCTAGAAAAATCATTGATCTCGAAAGATGGGATGCTTGTATCACACAAGCTTATAATGGGATGCCCTACGGCTACAGTTGGTATCTAGATGCGATTTGTAAAGGAAGATGGAATGCCTTAGTTTTAAATAATTATGAAGCGGTTTTTCCTTTACCCTTTAATCGAAAATATTTCGGATTGGCACAAATTTATCATCCATTTTATGCACAGCAGTTAGGTGTTTTTAGTCAAATCCCTTTAGACAAAAAATTAGTAGAAGCATTTCAAAAAGCAATTCCTTGGTATTATTGGCGTGTAAGGACTCAATTAAATGAGCAACATGTAAAGGTAGACATCCCAAAATTCACATTTCAAGAAAAAACGAATTATGTACTTTCTATCCCATCTTCTTCTGAAGAACTTTGGAAAGGCTATTCTACCAATACCAAACGAAATGTCAAAAAAGGACAAAAAACCTTACAAGCCATAGCACGAATTTCAACGGAATTATTCCTCGATTTCTATAAAAAAAATCCAATTGAACAAAGTAAAAAACGAAATAGACAGTATGTTGAAATGCTTCAAGATTTATTATTTATACTAGAAAAAAGGCAAAAAGGGAAGGCGATTGGCGTACGCGATCATAAAGGAGATTTATTAGCTGCTTGTTTCATTATAAATAGTCATCAACGATTGATTTATTTGACCGCTCGTACCAACGAAGAAGGGCGTAAAAAAGGAGCAACTCACTTTTTGATTCATTCTATTGTAGAACAGTATTTGAATCGAGGATATAGTTTTGATTTTGAGGGTTCGATGATTCCTTCATTGGCTCGATTTTTTGCTTCCTTTGGCGCTAAAAAGCGACAATATAACTTGATGACAAGACGATAAATTTATGAGTACATCATTTTGGCAAATATGGATAGATACAGGAGGTACATTTACAGATTGTATTGCGATTTCTCCCTCAAAGGAACGAAAACGAGTTAAAGTACTGAGCAGTAGTCGATTGAGGGGACGTATGCTCCATCAAATTTCAGATAGTACATATCAAATCACTCATAAATGGCCCGTAAGTAGAGATGTTTTTGAAGGCTACGAATGTCAAATTGGTACACAAAAAGCGAATGTCAAACGAATTAATCTCCAAGAGGGAATATTGTATTTAGATCAAAATATTGATCTCCAAGAAGCGATTGATTTTGAATTAACAGCTCATGAAGAAGCCCCCATTCTTGCTACGCGATTGATTACAGCTACCAAATTAAATGAACCTTTTCCTACGATACAACTCAAATTAGGATCAACCAAAGGAACAAATGCCCTTTTAGAACGAAAAGGCGTAAAAACAGCCCTTTTAATTACGAAAGGATTTAAAGATTTACTAAAAATTGGTACGCAACAACGACCACATTTATTTCAATTGAATATTCCTCAACGAGAACAACTCTATGATATCGTTATTGAAATAGATGAGCGTATTGCGGCAGATGGCACTATTCTAAAAAAATTAGATAAAACTCAAATCTCCAAAATTATACAACAACTCCATCATAATAATATTCAATCGATTGCCATTGCCTTTTTAAATGCCTATAAAAATCCTAAACACGAAGAAGAACTCACCAATTTTTTAAAAGAGGAAGGCTTCTTACACATTTCTACTTCTTCTAATCTTTTTCCAGCTATTCAACTCTTAACACGCGCGCAAACAGCCGTCGTCAATGCGTATTTGAATCCCATTATTTCCAATTATCTACAGCAAATTCAATCTAAATTGTCACCCGAAAGTACACTCAAAGTAATGACGAGTGCAGGAGGCTTGGTAGATGCAAGTTTGTTTCAAGCAAAAGATAGTTTGTTAAGTGGTCCAGCAGGAGGAGTAGTCGGAGCAGTTCGTATCGCACAATCCTTAGGATATAACAAGATAATTGGTTTGGATATGGGCGGAACAAGTACAGATACAGCTATTTTTGATGAACAATTTAGTTATCAATATCAAACTAAAGTAGGCGGCGCTGTTTTAGCTTCTCCTTCCTTAGCAATAGCGACCGTGGCAGCAGGTGGTGGCTCTATTTGTTATTTTGATGGTACAAAATTGAATGTAGGGCCAGAGAGTGCAGGTGCGCAGCCTGGCCCGGCTTGTTATGGGGCAGGAGGGCCATTGACGATTACAGATGTAAATTTACTTTTGGGAAAATTTGTGCCAGATCAAATGGGAATTCCTATTGATAAAAATGCTGCTGAAAAAGCTTTGAAAAAGCTCCAAGATGAAATTTATACCTCCACAAAACAGCCCATTTCTACACAAGAATTATTAAAAGGATTAGAACAAATTGCTAATGAGAAAATGGCAGACGCCATTCGAACAATCTCTATTGAAAAAGGAATTGACCCAAGTGAATATACTTTAGTGGCGTTTGGAGGGGCAGGAGGTTTACATGCGTGTAAAGTTGCCGAAATGCTACAAATGAAAAAGATTATTCTTCCCTACGAAGGAGGATTACTTAGTGCCTATGGTATTGGAAATGCTGTTTTAGAACGGATAAAAACACGTCAGATTATTCAACCTCTAGAAGAATGTCTGACAGAAATTTCTAATTGGATAGATGAATTGTCACTAGATGCTATTGAAGCTCTTCAAGAAGAGAAAATAGCAGCGAATACCATTCAAATTCGTGCAGTTTTTTGCTATTTAAGAACAAAAGGACAATCGAACACTTTAGAAATCCCCTTTCAAAATATAGCTACTCTAGCCACACAATACGAGACTCAGTATCAACAACTTTTTGGCTATTGGATGAAAGACAGCACAATTGAATTAGAAAGTATTAAAGTGATTGCCAGTACGACATCTAATCTGGAAAAAGATGAATTATCAAGCTTGAAATCAAAAAATCAATCAACGCAAAATTCCTCTTCTCTTATCAATTGGGATCATCTACAAAGTGGAGATTCTTTTACAGGAACTGCCATTTTGATGAATGCTTATGCTACTAATTTTATAGATAAAAACTGGACAGCTCAAGTATCTCACAATAAAACAATCGTTTTAACTCACCATCCTGTAAAAGAAGAACAGAAAGAAATAAAACAAGATGCTATTGCACTAGAATTATTTACCAATCGGTTTTTTGCAATAGCCAATGAAATGGGCGCGCAATTACAGCGAACGGCTATTTCTGTCAATATAAAAGAACGATTAGATTTTTCTTGTGCCATTTTAGATGCAAATGCTGAATTATTAGTGAATGCTCCACATATTCCCGTGCATCTTGGAAGCTTAGGTATTTGTACAAGATTAGTTTTAGAAGAATTGAGCATTGAAAAGGGCGATGTCATTATCACCAATCATCCAAAGTTTGGGGGTTCACACTTGCCTGATATTACATTGATTAGCGGCGTTTTTACGGATTCCAATGATTTAATTGCTTATGTCATTAATCGAGCCCATCATGCAGAAATAGGGAGTAAGCGACCAGGTTCTATGCCTCCAGATGCGACAGCATTAATAGAAGAAGGCGTAGTGATCGCTCCTACTTATTTAATAAAAAAAGGAATACCTCAATGGGATAAAATAACGCATTTAATGACGAATGCCCCTTATCCAACGCGTGCTTTGGCTGAAAACATTGCTGATTTAAAAGCTGCTTTAGCTGCTTTGGAAACAGGTAAACAAGCCCTTATTCGCTTAGCAAATAGATACAGTTTGCCTACTGTTCATTATTATATGAAGCAAATCAAGCAATTGGCAACTGACGCACTTGCTAAACAATTGTCTTCTTTTCAAAATAAAACCTTTAGTGCAATAGAAGCCTTAGATGATGGGCATGAAATTCATGTGCAAATAGAGGTAGGGGATAAAATGAAAATTGATTTTTCAGGTACTTCTTCTGTGCATCCAAATAATTTGAATGCCAATATTTCAATTGTGTACAGCGCGGTTTTGTATGTTTTACGATTATTATGTGATGAGGCGATCCCATTAAATGAAGGCTTACTTCAAAATATAGAAATTATCCTTCCTAAAAACTCTTTTTTGCATCCCGACTTTAAAGAAAATGATGAAGAAAATCCTGCTGTTGTTGGAGGTAATACAGAGGTTAGCCAACGGTTGACAGATACACTTCTCAAGGCACTCAAGATGGCGGCTTGTAGTCAGGGAACAATGAATAACTTTTTATTTGGCAACGAAAAATTTGGCTATTACGAAACGATTGGAGGAGGTGTGGGGGCAGGAGATGGCTTTAAGGGACATTCTGCCATTCATCAGCACATGACGAATACCAAAATTACAGATCCTGAAGAATTAGAGTTGCATTATCCTGTTCGTTTAAAAGAATTTTCGATTCGTGCAAATTCAGGTGGAAACGGAAAATGGAATGGAGGAGATGGCATTATTCGAGAAATGGGATTTTTAGAAGACGTAGATTTCACCTTAATCAGTCAGCATCGTAAAATTCCTCCTTATGGAATAGACGGAGGGCAAAATGGCAAATGTGGTCAGCAAATGATTATTCGAAAAAATGGAAAACAAGAGCTTATTGAAGGGATTATAGCAAAAAGGCTTCATGCAGGGGATCGCGTTCGTATTGAAACACCAGGCGGAGGAGCTTGGGGTGAAGCGTAAATTTATCATCAAATCATTTTATCATTTTTTGAGCTTGTACATTAGTAGGGTTAATGTGTAAAACTTGTTTGATTAATTTTTGTGCAGCATTTTCCTTTTTTTGTATTTGTAAAATGGCAGCTTTATTTAATAAGGCTTGTTCATAATCAGGATTTAAAGCAATTGCCTTGTCATAATGATTAATAGCTGTTTTTAAATCGCCTTGTAAAGCATAAATATAACCTAGATTGGTCCATGCAATAGGACGTTTAGTATTTTCTGTGAGAATAAACTCAAAACATTTTTTAGCTTCTTGTAGGTACTGAACTTGGATATAGCTTGTTCCCAACTTTTCTTGAAAATCAAGATGAAAGGGCATTAATTGGGTTGCTTTTTTATACCACAATAGTGCTTTTGGATAATTTTTGGATTGGTAGTAAGCTTCTCCAATTCGATAGGCAGTCCAAGCATCATTAGTCATTGAAGGATTATACTGTTTTGCCTTTTCTAAAATGGCTGGATAATCTTCTCTTGCAAAAAAATAATGAATCCATGTTTTAAAGGCTAAAGACGAATTATCCTTTGATAAATTTAAATGAAAATAAGCTGAATCTAACATCGCAGGCGCATCTACATATTTATCAAATAAAGCGATATATCCACGAGCCATTTCTAAGGAATTAATATTTTCATCGGTCAAACATTCTAAACCTAAAAATTGAGCAATAGACGATTTTTCTTCTTCTGAAATGGTATGCTTTGGGATAGACTTAGCGGTATGACGACTAATAAAATGATCTGTGATATTAACATGAGGAATATCAATACTACCTGATTTGGGCATATGACACCCCACACAATTATTGGCTTCTTTTGCACGAACTTCTTCCGAAATAAGGCACTTTTTCTCTTGATGACAATCCGAACATATTTGATTGTAATGTGCAGCAGGTGTAATGTCGATACTTTTATGAGGATTGTGGCAGGTAATACAACTCATTTCAACCGTTTCCACATAACAGGGACTCTTTCTAAGGCGATCTGCTTGTGATGCCATGATAAATTTTTCGTGAGAATTGGTATAACGAGGAAGAAAAACATTCATCACTTCATTTAATTGCATGCCAGCTTTAAAATCAAAAAACGTTTTTCCTTCTTGCAAAACCGCGACGCCCTGAAGATGGCAACGTTGACATAGATCCATTTGTAAATCACGAGTTAAGTGCCGAGGATTTACAATGCTGTAATCAACTTGAGTCGCCGTATCAATTAATTCTCCTTTTAGTTTTCGGCGTACATGTTCCTCCCCTGGACCATGACAGCGTTCGCATTCTATACCTGAGGGCATTTCAGTATATTTATTCATTGAGCCACCCACTTGTTCTGGTAGGTGATTATGACAAGTGATACATTCTGTACTTAACAATCGACTAAAACGCAAATTCTCACCTGTATATCCTGGTGCCATATCCCATTTTTGATCTTGTGTATAAAAAGTAATGGGAGCTTGATAAATGTAGCCATTTGTATTAATAATATGCGAATTGGTATGCTGACCTGACCCTACAATATACGCGATTTGCTCAGTTCGTTTATGAATTGTATCGCCTCCATTCAAACGAAACTCCCTTACATAAAGAACACTATCCTTAAAAAAAGGACGATAATAAAAATCAGATTTTTCATCATACACTAAAGAATGCGTATTATAAGTAGCATCACTTTTGGAAGGCGTGGCTTTATCAAAAGAACGCCCCATGCCTGTATGTTGAAAAGTATGGTGAATATCATTATGACACGAACGACAAGTTTGTATGCCCATGTATTTAACGGTATCATTAAGGGGCATAAACTGTTCTACAATCACTTGATTTGTTGAGGATTGGCATTGGGTGAACCAAAAAATGATTCCTATAATAAGTCCAAAAACAAATATGAAATGTATTTTCATTTTGGAGATTAGTATTACTCCCCTATCAAAAAAGGCTAATTCAATGGAAAATGAATTAGCCTTTTTCAGGATTAAAGTGCGAAACTTTTTATCAATGTTTAGTCATTCGTACCGTTTTGATGATTTTACCATCTTTATCGGTCATTCGTACAAGATATAATCCTGTTGCTAAATCACGAACATCATATTGTTGTCCATTGCGAGCTTTGAAAGTACGAATTGGACGTCCAATAATATTGAAAACTGTTAATTCTTCAACGATGCTATTTTCTGTCATAACGAATACATTACTGGTAGGATTTGGGAAAATCTGAACATCTTGTTGTATAAGATTATCTATGCTAACTGTACCTATTGTAGATTCATACTGTACACAAATAGATACATCAGGATTATCTACATCTGTAACTGTGAGTTTTACAATAGCTTTACCAGCTATTCCAAATGGGCGGACATGGACGTCTAACAAGCCAGATTCTCCTGCCATAAGATCGAATTCTGCAGTACTAACAGTATGAAAATAGCATTGATTAATATCACAAACAGCATTATTCCAACCGTCTGGTTGTTCTATAATTTCACGTACCCATACGTAAGTTTGAGTTTGATTTGTATTGTTTGTTAATTCAGTATGCCCAACTAATTCAAATACAGATTCATCATTCCCATCAAAAACTAATAGAGTATCTGCTACCGACAATTCTTGTGCTTGGATGTGTAACCCAAAACCCAGAAATACAATTAAGAGGAGTAAAGCTTTTTTCATATGCTATGAAATTTCAATTCTTTTTATCAATAAGAACACTAAAGATAAGTATTTTATCGTTCAAATTCATTTTTATAAACCACAATCTGGGTAGATAGTTTTGATATGTTGGATGTTTGACAAAATTTTAAGTATAAATAAATTCAATTTTTGTAGCTAGAACGAACTTCTATTCTTTTTTTATTGTATCATAGGTATATGATTAAAAAGGGAATTATTTACATTCTTATCGCCACCTTAGCATTTTCTATCATGAATGCTACCGCCAAAAATTTGAGTGCACTCCATCCAATGCAAGTGGTATTTTTTAGGGCTTTTGGTACATTTATTTTTATTTTTCCTTACATGTTACTGAATAACATAAGTGTGAAAGGCAATCATCCTAAATGGCTTTTTTTAAGAGGACTAGTTGGTGTAATTTCATTGGCTACTTTTTTCTGGGCTTTACAACGCATTCCTTTGGGTTCTGCAATCTCGATTCGATATCTAGGTCCAATTTTTGGGGTTATGCTTGCAGCTTATTTTCTAAAAGAAAGAGTAGGATGGCTCCAATGGTTAAGTTTTGGTATAGCGTTTTCAGGAGTAGTTGTGCTAAAGGGATTTGATATCCGAATTGATTTTTTGAGTCTGTTATTAATTTTGACTTCTGCTTTTTTTCTAGGTTTTGTATTTGTTTTGATTCGTTACCTCAGTACAAGAGAGCATTATTTGACGATTATCAACTACTTCATGTTGATATCCATCGGTGTAAGTTTATCTTTTATTCAGCACTGGAGAATTCCTTTACCACATGAATGGCCATCTGTCATTAGTATAGGTGTTTTAGGATTAATTGGACAAATATTTATGACAAAGGCTTTCCAAATAGAGGAAGCAAATATTCTCGCCCCTTTCAAATACATGGAATTAGTTTGGGCATTGATAATTGGGTATTCCTTTTTTAGTGAGACTTATAATTGGTTAGCTTTTTCGGGAATAGTGTTGATTATTATAGGAATGATTTTGAATGTATATGGAAAGAAAAAGGCTGCATCTTAAAAAGATACAGCCTAATCTGATTTTATTTGTGCAGTAAATATGACTATACTTTTATTTATCTGCTAATTCTTTTATTTTATCTTCTAGTTCATACTCATCACCAGGAATATAGCCAGAATGGGCATAAACAATTTCACCTTCTTGATTAATTAAAAATGTTTGGGGAACCGTTTGGAAATTAAGTGCTTTTTGCAATTCTTGGTTTTCATCCGAAAGAATCGTGTATTCCCAGCCTTTTAGTTCAACCATAGGGGCTACTTTAGCTAAAGCTCGCCTTGTATCAATAGTAATGGCAACTAATTCCATATCATATTCTTCTTGCCAATCAGGGTAAATATCTGCAATTGCATCTAGTTCTTTTTTACACGGTGAACACCAAGTCGCCCAAAAACTCAACACAGTAATTTTTCCATTCTTGCCAAATTCTTGGATATTGATGGTTTGACCATCAAGTGTTTTTACTTTTATATCTGGGAGCGTTTTTTGTGCGATAAGTGTAGTTGAAACGCCGAGACCTAAAACTAAAGCAAAAAGCTTCAATGCATTATTCATGATGTATTAATATTTTATTTTTATAGTAGAAAAAGGTTGTTTCAATTTTGGGTTATTCTTGTATTAGAATAATACAATTCGTCTTTAACAGACAATATTTTCTAGCTAATTTTTATCTAAACCCGTAAATCATCAGTAGCTTTGACGAGTAAACAATTTCAAAGTAATCAAAAATTGAATGGGATGCCGTTTTTAGACTTGCTTTAACTAATTTTTAACGGGAATGAATAGTGAAATTAAGGGTTTATTAAAATCACATTCAAATTTAAAACAAAAAGCATTTCCAAACAAAACAAAATCAATTTTACATGAAATGGACATGGCTTATAGGGGTTCTTTTTTTGCTATTGTGTCAATTGGCATACACCCAAGAGAATAATAATGGTGGGCGATTAACGGGTAATATCGAAACCAATGCTAATTTTTTCATACGCGACACTTTAATTGGAGCTTCTAATACCCCTCAATATGATCGACAGCTTTTTGGAGGCGAGAGTTGGTTAAACCTTAATTATAACAATTGGGGCTTTGATATGGGCATCCGATTCGACTTTTTTCACAACTCGAATTTGCTTAATCCACAAGGATCATTTAATGGTCAAGGCGTAGGGCGATGGTATGTACGTAAAAAAATAGATAAACTTGGAATTGCAGTTGGTTACCTTTATGGACAGATTGGTAGTGGCATTATTTATCGTGCCTTTGAGGAACGTCCACTTGGTATTGATAATGCCCTTTTTGGTGCGGAATTGAGTTATGATCTAGCGGAAGATTGGGTAATTAAAGGTTTTTTTGGTAAACAAAAACAACAGTTTGGTTTATATGATTCTGTGATTCGTGGAGCTAGTGTGGATGGATATTTAGCAGGTGGAGAGGAATCTAATTGGTCGATAGCACCTGGTTTTGGAGCAGTAAGTCGCACCTTGGATGATGCTACGATGAACTTGATTGTTTCGGACATAAAAACCTACTACAATATAGATAGTTCTTATGTCTATGCCCCTTCCTATAATAATTATGCATTTACCCTTTATAATACCTTAACAGCAGGTAAATTTAGTTGGTATATAGAAGCAGCCTATAAAAGTGCTGAAACCTTGGCGAATCCTTTGACCGATCCAGACATTCCTAGTGGTATCAATTTCTTAAATGATGCTGGAACAGCTCTTTATACAAGTTTGAGTTTTGCCAATAAAGGTTTTGGTTTAACCGCAGAATACAAGCGAAATGAAAATTTCATCTTCCGTACACGTCCACAAGAATTACTCAATCGAGGATTGGTCAATTTCCTACCTCCTTTAACTCGAATTAATACCTATCGGTTGAATGCTCGATATAACGCAGCTACTCAATTTATGGGAGAGCAAGCAGTACAATTGGATGCGAGCTATCGTTTTTCTAGAAAATTATTGGCTAATGTAAATTTCTCCAATATCACAGATTTGAATGATAATCTATTATACCGAGAAATTTATACCGAAATCACCTATAAATACAAACGCAAATGGCAAATTTTGGGTGGGCTTCAATTGCAAACTTACAATCAAGAAGTATACGAATTTAAACCTAGTGTACCATTAGTAGAAACGATCACCCCTTATGTAGAATGGTTGTACAAATTTGATCGTAAAAAGTCACTACGGATTGAAGGACAATATATGATTATGAACTCTTCGGATTCTGGTGGAAAAGAAGTGAAACATGATTATGGGGATTGGATTTTTGCGTTGGCAGAATTTAGTATAGCACCAAATTGGACATTTACAGTATCAGATATGTATAATGTAGGACCAGGAAAAAATTCTCCTTCTGATAGCAATGGAGAAAAATTAGCCTTGCATTATCCGCGCTTTGATATATTTTATACCTATAAATCAAGTCGATTTTCTTTGAGCTATGTCAAACAAGTAGAAGGAGTTGTTTGTACTGGAGGTATTTGTCGTTTAGAACCTGCATTTAGTGGGGTGAAAATGACGGTGACTTCTACATTTTAAAAAAATTAAAACACTAGAAAAGAAATAGTAATAATGAAAAATATAGTTTCCCTATTATTTTGTTTAAGCCTCATTTTTATGCTAGGCTGTGAAGAAATTCCCCCTGATATCAGTAACCCAGGAAGCGATGGCACTCCTGTAACTGGCGGAGGATTAGATGACCAAATGCGTCAGGTGATTATAGAAGAATTTACGGGAGTTCGTTGTGTTCAATGCCCAGGTGGAAGTCAAGCCATTGAAGATTTGATTGCTATTCATGGAGATCGCTTGATAGCTGTATCCATTCATTCTAGTGGAGGCTTTGAAACACCTTATGCGGAAAGTACTTGGGATTTTAGATCACAAGATGCTGACAATTTATTGAATTTATTAGGTATTCCACTGGGGTTTCCAACGGCAGTAGTGAATCGTCAATTATTTACTGGAGAAGATGATTTGCAGTTGCCTCAATCGGCATGGGCAGGTCGTATTGCTGAAGAATTGCAAAATCCACCACAAGTAAAGATTGATTTAGAATTAGATTATAATGAAGCGAATAGAACCGTAGCTATTAGTGCAGATATTCATGTAGAAGAAGAAGTTAATTTAGACGCGCCTCGAATAACCGTAATGATTACGGAAAATAATATTACAGATTTACAAATCACGCCAGAAAGTTCACCTGATCCTGATCCCAATTATGTCCACAAGCATGTCATGCGAGATGTCGTTACCAATTTTGATGGAGAAGATATTTTGGAATCCCTTAGTTTGGGTTCAGTAATTGAAAAAGATTTTTCCTATACTTTAGGCAATGGTTGGGTAGCTGAAAATTGTACGGTCATCGTTTATGTACATAATGCAGGCGTAACAAAAGAAGTATTACAAGCAGTAGAAAAATATGTTGTAGAATAAGCGTTTTTCTCCAAAAACGGAAACGGCTTCATCTCAAATAGAAATGAAGCCGTTTTTAATTATTTATAATAAAGGGATTTTTCAAACACATAGAAACATAGTTAACATAGAAATGACGGCGTTAAACTAAAATTCATCAGTCGATCTAATATCTAAAAATCTAGCAGTCTAAAATTTATCGCTCTAAGTCCTACGTCAAGCAGTCCTAAGTCTTACGTCTACTAAAATTACCCCAATAAACTTTTCACTACGCCAGAAATGGTTTTACCATCCGCTTTACCTGCCAGTTGCTTTGATGCCATGCCCATCACTTTACCCATATCGCGCATAGAGCTTGCTCCAGTTTGTGCAATAATACCTTTAATGACTTCTATCAATTCTTCTTCGCCCATTTGCTCAGGCAGATAATTTTGAAGGATGTCAATTTCCTCACGCTCCGTGACGGCTAAATCTTCACGTCCTTGTTTTTCAAAAATATCTAGTGAATCTTGACGTTGTTTGACCATTTTTTGGATCAATTTAATGCTTTTTTCTGCCGTTAATTCTTCGCCAGTACCGCTTGTTTTAAATTTCAAAATTTCGGCTTTTACGGCACGAATACTACGAAGGGCTACCTGATCTTTTGCTTTCATGGCAGCTTTCAAATCTTGCATGATTTGTGTTTCTAAACTCATTTTACTCAATTTTGGTTCTTTGACTTTTTCCGTAAAAAATCAATTGAAAGCTAAAATCGTTTACTTTCTTTGGTCGTTCTCTCTTTTATTTTGAACTGGCTACGGAATTTGTCAAAGAAGGTAAATTTTTAAGAATATTTATAGCATAACAATCCTACGCCCCCATTCGTTCCCCGACCCAATTGGTCAAGTAAATAAAATCTTCTACACTCAATTTTTCAGGGCGTTTTTGGAAAAAAGGATCTTCTTGTAATTCGGGTGTATTAACAAAAAGTTTCATGGTATTGCGAAGCATTTTCCGTCTTTGACTAAATGCTTGTTTAACTACGCGTTTAAATAATTTTTCATCACAGCCTAAATTTTGATTTTCTTTTCGAACTAGTCGGATGACTCCAGATTCTACCTTTGGTGGCGGAGTGAAATTATCTTTACTCACAGAAAATAAATATTCCCCTTTATAATAGGCCTGTACCAAAACACTAATCACTCCATAGGTTTTGTTTCCTTCCTTGGAAACCACACGTTCTGCCACTTCTTTTTGGAACATCCCGACCATTTCTGGAATTTGGGATTTGTATTCCAGCATTTTAAATAAAATTTGCGTCGAAATATTATAGGGATAATTTCCAATTAAGGCAAAAGACTCATCTTTGAAAAACAATTCTAATTGTACTTTCAAAAAATCCTCAGAGATAATTTGTCCTTTCAAAGTCGGAAAATTACGTTTAATATAATCCACCATATCCCAGTCTGCCTCTACTACAATCAATTCTTCTTCTCGTTCCAATAAATACTTCGTGAGCATGCCTTGACCAGGGCCTACTTCTAAGATTTTGGTATATGCATTTTCTAATTTCAATCCATAAGCGATACTCTCTGCGATGAGTTCATTATTTAGAAAATGCTGACCGTATGATTTTTTAGCTTTCAAAAAGAAGATTTTAGGATATTACTTTTTCTTACGATTGAGCTTTTCAGCTTCTGTCTGCAAAAATAGTATAATCTTTTCGACTTGTTTGAAGATATTTTCTTTTGAGATAGAATCTTGTACATTTTAACTAGCCATTCGTTAAAGTCTCCGAAATATTCGTTTGATAGGCTTGGATTGCAGGAATTAAGGCTGCTATAAAACCAATTAACAGAGTAGCTAAAAAGAGTAGCCCCTCTTTTGGTAGAAATTGTTTTCCTGTAAAGGTGTAACGATATGCTTCTTGCATATAATTGGCTAATAGTTCCATTCCACCATGACTTAGTAGCATTCCCAACACATAGCCGATGAATGCCAATAATAAACCTTCTAAGATAATCAGCATAAATAATTTAACTTGAGATGCTCCCATTACACGCATTAAAGACAACTCATATTTTCGATCTTTCAGCGACGAAAATAAAGAAATAAACACGCTCAATCCCGACACAAAAATGATGATAATTGCTAACCACCGCAAAAATTCTTCCCCTACACCAAGCATGGAATACACCCGATTAATTTCAATAGCAGGAGTGGCTGCTTGCATATCGGTATTTTCATTAATACTCCGCTGCATATTGAGCGTTTGATAATTGTTGGACTTGAATTTCACCAATAAAGAAGTAATTTCTTTTGAATCATCTTCTTCCAATAATTGGGCAATAGTAACAGGAGTTACCGCAGTTACTTCCGCATGGCTATGGTCATGTCCTGCGTGATCATGTCCATCGTGGCTATGTCCCTCATGATCGTGATCGTGATGATGATGGGCATGATCGTCCTCACTATGGTCATGGCTATCGTGATTGTGACCTTCATGACTATGGTCGCCATGATCGTGTGCACTATGGTCGTGATCGTGAACTAGCCAAACACTTTGCGTATTGGTTAAAATCAATTGATCGAGTACAGAGCCACTTGGCGCAAAAATTCCTACTACTCGAAAAGACTCACCATCTTCATGAATCAGATTATCATCTTTTACAAAACCGTGTGAACTTTTAAAGGTATCCCCTATTTTGAGGTTTAATAATTTTGCAACACTTGTTCCTATCGTCACTTCAAAATTGGATGACCAGAGTTTTCCTTTTGCTACTTTTGCATCATAAAATTCCAATAGACTATGAGTCGTTCCTACTATACGATATCCTTCATGGCTATCACCTAAAGAGAGCGGTACAGCTTTATCAATTAAGGGATGTTTTGGATTGAGAAAAGGACGTGCTTCTTTAAGACTTATATTTCCTGTAGGCGCATCAATATGATACATATTACATAAAATCAACTGTAATGGACTCCCTTTTGCGCCAATGACTAAATTTACGCCTGCTAGGTTTTTATCGAATTTATCTTGCATTTGCGTATTCAATAAAAATAGCATGGAAATCATCCCTACACCTAGTGCCAACAGCAATATACTGAGTAGCATAGATAAAGGCTTATTTGTCAAATTTTTCCAGCTAAGTTGTAATATATTCATTGGTTAAAGTAGAATCTGTTGATCAAAATGTTCTTTCAAACGCGTATCATGTGTTACTATAAGTAAACTCGCTCCTGCTTCTTTCGCTTGTGTTTCTAATAAGCGAATTACTTCTATACAATTATCATCATCCAAGGCAGAAGTGGGTTCATCTGCCAAAATTACAGAAGGATTATTAATCAAAGCACGTGCTATTGCAACGCGTTGTTGCTCTCCTTGTGAAAGGTTTTTAGTTTTTGATTTGAGTTTATCGGATAAATTGAGTTTTCCTAAAATGCTTTTGATAGCTTGCAAATTTTTGGGATGCCCAGCCAATGATTGAGCAAGCTTTAGGTTCTCCTCTACATTCAATGCCGATACAAAATGCGATTGTTGGAAAACAATACCAATATGTTGTCCTCTAAAACGGTCCAATGCCGCAGATGATAATTGACTAAATTTAGTATCGCCTACCTGAATTGTTCCAGTTTGTGTGGGGCGTAACCCTCCCAATAAGTGGAGTAAGGTAGTTTTTCCACAACCTGATTGCCCCAAAATGAGCCATTGTTCGCCCTTTTGGCAATTTATATCTGGAAACTCAAATTTTCGTTTTCCATCATACGTATAACTTAATCCAGTAGCTTGTAACATAAAGTAAAGATACAGATTCTTATTTATTTGTCTTTGTGTATAAGGACAAAGTATTTTCAAAATAGTTTACTCTAATATCAAAGGGACATTTCGGGCAAAGGCAGTTTCAAAAGATACCGTCGTATTTGTTCCTTCTACGCCTTCAATGGGTTGTATTTTTTCATAGATAATATCGCGGAGATGTCGATTGTTGCGCGCTACTATTTTTACAATCAATGCATATCGACCAGCAATATTGATACATTCTACAATTTGAGGAATTTTAAAGAGTTCTTCTTCTACTTTTCGATGATGTTTTGCATCCGTGAGCATGATTTGCGTAAAGGCGGCTGTTTCATAGCCCATTTTCCACGCGTCTAGTTGAATACTTGCTTTTTTTAAGATGCCTGAAGCTCTCATTTTTTTGATGCGCTGATGTACTAAGGTATTCGAAACTTTGAGTTTTTTAGCCAATTGAATATAAGGTATTCTAGCGTCCAAAGTCAGTTCTTTTAGGATAAGCACATCTATTGGGTCAAGTTGATTTTCTTTCATATTTATAGTAGTACCTTCAATTGCATATTGACACAAATATAAAGCATATTAATAAATAATGACGCTGTATTGATTTTTTGGGAGCAAATTAGTGCTAAATGATGTTAATTTGTTGTCAGTATTAAAATCGTATTGTTTATTTCTAAGTTGCGATTTATCATTTTTAGAACCTCAATACGTCTCATTTTGATGCTAAATCTCATTACACGTCGATTTATTTCAAAATTTTCCTTATTGACGTTCATGATACGCAACTTAGATTACTTAGAAAACTATTTAAAATTTTAGCCTTATGAACGTAACAGCAATTTTATCGGTCAGCTTAATCCTTTTTTCGGTAATTGATATCATTGGAACGTTACCCGCGATTATTGATATGAAAAAAGGAGGTATTCAAATTAATCCTATGGTTGCTACTGGCTCGGCTGGAGTGATTATGGTGACCTTTTTATTTTTCGGAGCGGCTATTTTAGGAATTTTTGGTATCGATGTCGCTTCATTTGCACTAGCGGGTGCCTTGATTATATTTTTTATCGGATTAGAAATGATACTCGGTATCCGTATTTTTAGAAATCATCACGATGAAGGAGGAACGGGAAGTGTTGTACCCATTGCTTTTCCATTATTGGCAGGTGCAGGAACGTTGACGACTATTATTTCATTGAAAGCAGAATTTGATAATTCAAGTATATTAATCGGTATATTCATCAATCTATTGTTGATCTTTATTATTCTTCGATCAATAGATTGGTTATCTAAAAAAATGTCTCCACAGGTATCGGATACGCTCCGTAAAGTATTTGGTATCATTTTGATTGCCATCGCTATCCAAATGGCAAAGACTTATCTAATATAGAAATAGGTAACTTCTGATTATTGAATGCCACGAGAATAATCACTCATGGCATTTTTTATCCTCCTTTATTATTGTGTCAACACATTATAGGTTTCAATTTCTTCCTCCGTCATCCAATGAATATCTGCTGCTGGGGCTGCATTTATTGTGAAGAAATAAAAAGTACGTGCATCTTCATCAGAAAGCCCAATATCTTTGTAATAATTGATGTATAAATCGTGTTCAGAAGAATCTTCTGGAAAATCAGTTGCTTCTGAATTTCCATCACCCCATGAATGTACACCTATTTTAGTGTTTGCGCCCTTTGTCCGTTCGCGTCCTGCTAAAAATAAATCTACTGCTCCAGAAGCAATTTCACCATTATCTTCGATATGTATACTAAGAGCCTGATTGTAAACGGCTCGCCCTAAAAGTACATTGGTGGCATCATCATTTGATCCAGGCATATCAGTCATTTTAATTAAATCAATATCGGGATAATTTTCGAGCAAGGTATTGAAATGATCCAGTGTTTGACTACCAATGGTTCCTTCTGCAATGACACTAGTACCATTTTCTTCTACTGAGAATATACCAAATTTTCGAGCATCTAAATCTACATCTTTATTGCAGCCCCAACTCAATATTACAACTGCTGTAATTAATAATACGTTTACGATTCTCATTGAAGTTAATAGTTTAAATTGTGTTAAAAGAATAGGTTTATAAGAGAAGGAAACATAGTCTATCCTCTTTATCAAGAAAGATAAAATGTAAATGAAGATTTTAAAGAACATAGTATTCTATTTAGGTGAAAGAATACTATGGTATATGAAGATTCATAACGTATCCAATTTTTACTTCCCAATTTCTTCCATAGTGTTGAAAACAAAAATCTTTTTGGATATGACCTGTTTACCAAACGAACGGATTCATTAAAATCGTATTTACACCTCCATAAATTTGAAAACTGAATAACTTAACATAAAAATTATCTACAAAAAATAGATTTATTGTATTTTTGATAGAGTAAACAAACCAACTAATGGAAATTCTACTTTATGTAGCATGGGTACTGTTAAGTGTCATTGCTATCGTTGCAGTATATTTTTTATTGATTTTATTGGGGACTATTATTCCTGTCAATAGTAAGTTTCGAAATCCTAATGAGGGGGTTGATGTCTACATTAGCTCCAATGGAGTGCATACCGATTTCATTATTCCTGCTGTAAATCACCTTTTTGATTGGAGTAAAATCATTGACTCTAGCATCTATGAAACACCTTTAAAAGAAGGTCAATATATTGGTGTAGGATGGGGTGATAAAGGCTTTTATTTGGATACGCCTACATGGGCAGAGTTGAGTCCTTATGTCGCGCTCAAAGCCATGTGCGTGCCTAGCCGTACTTTAATGCATATCACCTCTTATGATAAATTACCTGATGACAGTAAAATGTTTGCCCAGCTTTATCTTTCGGATGCTCAATTTCTCAAATTATGTGAATATATGACGCGCCATTTTGCCATCAAAGACGGGGCAGTTCGTTTAATTCCAGATGTAGGCTATACGCCGAATGATAATTTTTATCATGCTGTTGGAAAATATCATGCTTTTAATACTTGTAATTTTTGGGTGAATCATGGCTTACTTATAATTGGCGTGCGTACTGCACTCTGGTCACCACTAGATCGGGGTATATTTTATCAGTTAAAGAAGATGAAATCGGTTTAATTTTCTACTAATTCTTTTCGATTCAAAAATAATTTCACCAAGCCCAGCCCTACTATTATTATTAAAAATAAAGCTGGAAATCCACCGAGTACACTCAACAAACGTATACCATCTATACCCGCGCCCGTGATCATCACCCATGCAATTACACCAATTAAACTCCCCCAAACTACTTTTATCCATAAGGGAGCTTCTGGATTTTCTGGACTAATACCATGACTACTCATCGCACTCATCGCCGATACATTAGAATCGGCCGCTGTTACATAAGATACAAAAATGGTCAAAAGGGTGATAAAACTGATAATTTTAGCGAGGGGTAATTCATCAAATATAGCATACATCACACTTTGTTCTCCTTGGGTACTTAATAATTGAAATAGGTTTCCATCAGATGCTCCATCAAAATAAAGTGCTGAACCACTAAATATTACCATCCAAATCATCGAAAACAGCGAAGGAAAAATTAAATTAAAATGAATAAAATCTCTAACAGTATACCCTACACCTAATCGCCCTAAAAACAAAGCAGCAATAGGCGCCCAAGCAAACCAATTCGCCCAATAGAAAACGGTCCAAGCATGTGTCCAGCTATCTTCTAAATTTGCTCCGATATTGGTACTTCTTGGTAAAAAATGAACCACATAATCTGCTAGTCCATTCGCTCCACTTTTGAGCATATATACGCTTGGTCCAAAAAGAAAAACGAATATGCCTATTGCAAAAAACGCTTTAATATTCCAATCCGATAGAATTCGAATTCCCCTTTGTAAACCACTTACTGCAGATAATACAAAGGTCACAACTACAGCCAAACCAATTATTCCTAAAAGTAAATTTGTCTGTTTTAATCCAAATATAGTCTCTAAACCGCCCATCAAGGCAAAGATTCCTGCACCTAAAGATGCTGCCATTCCAGCCACTAATCCATATAAACAGATAATATCACTTAGTTTTCCAATAGCTCCATGTGCTGATTTCCCTAAAATAGGATACAAAAGCGAACTTATACTAAATGGTTGTTTTAAGTTGTAATAACTAATCGCAAAAATTAAAGCCGTTATGGTGTAAATTCCATAAGGGGTAAAGGTCCAGTGCATAAACATGGTAGACATGGCAAAAGTCGCCGCTTCGGCGCTTTCTGCTTCCAAACCTAGACCAATTGGTGCTTGATGTAAATGATACAATGGTTCTGCTGTTCCCCAAAAAAGTACACCAGTCGCAAGGGTTGTACAAGTAGCTATTGCAAACCAGCGCCACCTCGACAATAAAGGTTTAGCTCCTGTTCCTCCAATCCTTATTTTTGCTAAAGGAGAAAAATAAACACCAGCTAAAATCACTAAAAAGAAGAACGTACTCCATGTAAACAACCAATCAAAAGTAGTTAGAATCCAATTATTCGCTGCTTTTGCTAATTGGATAAATTGGGCATTATCATAAAGACTATAAATCGTTGTAAAGACTAAAAAAACAATAGGTGGAAAAAAAACAACTTGATTTAAAGTAGGTTTTTTAGTAGTGTTATGCATGTGTAAAATATACACATACCATAGCAGAAGTCATAACTACTATGCTCTTATTTCATATTTCGAATCTTCGCTTCAATTTTTGTAGTCGAATAGCCTTCAATAAATGGTAAGATTTTTACTTCGCCTCCTTTTGCTAAAACGATATCTGATCCGACAATTTCTTCGGGAGTATAATCCCCTCCTTTTACTAAAATATCAGGTTGTATGATTTGAATCAATTCATAAGGGGTATCTTCTTCAAAAGGGATGACAATATCTACAAATTGTAATGCTGCTAAGAGATATTGTCTAGACTTTTCATCATGAATAGGACGATGATCGCCTTTTAAACGCGCTACAGAAGAAGCTGAATTGATACCAATTACTAATTTATGCCCTAAGGTTTTTGCTTCTGCCAAATAATGAATATGCCCATAATGTAAAATATCAAAACAACCATTGGTGAAAACAACTTGATACTCCTTTAATTGCCATCTTGCCAATACAGCTTTGATGCTATTAAAATCATGTATTTTAGAAGAAAGATGGGCAAGCATAAATTTAGTTATTTGTTTGAATCGCTTTTGGGGTGTAATTTCTATTTAAATAAAATACTAAGGCAAGTGATAATAATCCCATGAGTACATTACAGCCTATTTGTATGGAAAAGAAATTAATATTGGCAAAAGAAAAAGCGTCATCGGCGCTGACGCCAAAAGTAGCGAGTGCTACTCCGACTAAAAAATGGTAGGTGCCCATTCCTCCCGGAGATGGAATAACAATGCCCCAAGCTCCAAAAACAAAGACTGTTAATCCTGCTACCATTGGCAAACTTGCTGTTGGGGCAAAAGAGAAAAAACAAAAATAGGTCATCAAAAAATACATCAACCAAATATTGATGCTATGAAAAAGAAATAATAGCGGTCGATCTAATTGCCGAACTGTTAATATCCCCTCTACAAAACCTTTGATGATCCCCTCTACTTTTTGATATAAAGCTGTTTGCATCAATCGTTTTCTAAATACAAAAAGCCCGATCAAAAAACTTATTCCTAAAAGAAGCAAAATCCAAATTAGTTTACTTTGTAATAAACCCGCGATCTTTTCATCTAATGAAAATTCTTCACTAAAGTAGCCCCAGATTCGATCGTATTCTAATAAAAGAGCCAGTCCAGTCACTATCAAAATACTAATTACATCAATAATACGATCCAGTACAATCGTTCCCATGACTTTTTCTACTGCTATATTTTCTACTTTTGAAAAAACACCTGCGCGCACGACTTCTCCTGCTCGAGGTAATCCCAAATTCGCCAAATATCCCAACATTACAGAGAAAAAAGCATTTGAAATTTTAGGGCGATAGCCCAAAGGTCGAATCATCATATTCCATCGTATCGCACGACTTAAATTGCTCCAAGTAAAACAAATCAAAACAACCAAAATCCACCAATAATTGGCTCCTTTAAAATCAGTAATTACCTTATGTAATAGACTACATTCAGCATCAGGAATACCCTTTTGAGCACATTCTGCCACATAATTGGCATTTTGCGTGCGATAGACTAAGTATAAAATGGTAAACCCTACACTAAAAAAGAGGATAGATTTTAGAATATTAAGTAGGATTTTTTTCAATGGAAGAGGTTATTTATTAAAACTAAAAAAGCTTCTTTTGCTAACAAACATACGATAAAAATATCTAATATGTTTTAGTAGACAAAAGAAGCTATAAAAAGTTTGTTTGTATATGCTGATTAATTCTTTTTACTCTTTAAAGTAAGAGAACTAAATTCTGTTATTTTCGTCTGGAAAAATAGCGATGGGTTTGAATTTTTGTGCTTCTTCAACTTCCATCAAAGCGTACGAAATAATAATGACAACATCTCCAACTGCCACCTTTCTAGCAGCAGCACCATTAAGACAAATGACCCCTGAGCCGCGTTCACCAGGAATAACATAAGTTTCGAAGCGTTCACCATTGTTGTTGTTCACAATTTGGACACGTTCACCTTCATAAATTTGAGCAGCCTCTATCAAATCTTCATCAATAGTGATACTACCCACATAATTGAGGTTGGCTTCTGTTACCGTAGCACGGTGAATTTTTGATTTAAATCTTGTTATCCACATAATTTTGCGAAATTAAGAATAAAATTTTGTTTTTGCACTTTATGCTTTATTGTTTAGAGGGAAAAAATGAATATTAGGTCACAAAAACAAAATTTTATTTAGTGTTATTGAATTACTTTAACAACACTTTAAGATTTTGATCAGTTGCTAATCAAGTATTTTTAAGAAAAGTAAAATACGATGGTCAAACTGCACTTTTTAGCTTTTCTTTTCTACCTTTTCTATCATTTAATTTACGTCCGCAAGTTCGTTTTTTAATATCATATTGTCAATCAAACGCACATCACCTGCCCAAACAGCCGTGCAAGCAACGATGAAAGTATGATCTGCCTCATTTTCCACAGCTTGAAGTGTAATACCATCTACAATACTGAAATATTCTGGCTTAAAATGAGGTAAACTTAGTGCTTCCATTGCTTGTTGTTCAATAGTTTCAATAGCAATCGCGCTTAATTTTGACTTTGCTTCTTGTAAAGTTTGAGATAAAATAATGGCACGTTTGCGTATATCAGGAAGTAAGCGAACATTTCGAGAACTTTTTGCTAATCCATCATCTTCACGAATAATGGGACACATAACAAGTTCTGTTTTCATGCCAGTTTGTTTTAGCATGTCTCTTACGATGGTCAACTGCTGAAAATCTTTTTGTCCCATGAATAATTTATCGGGTTGGACGATTTCCAAAAGTCGATTGACTACTTGCGCCATCCCTTTAAAATGACCAGGACGAAAGGCACCTTCCATCACTTCTTCTAATTGCCCAAAATCAAAATCGGATCGGATTGTAGTATTAGAAGGGTAAATCTCTTCTACAGCGGGAAGAAAAAGAATATCATTATCCACAGACGTTAATAAATCAATATCTGCTCCAATCGTTCTTGGATATTTATCCAAATCCGATTGTTCGTTAAATTGAGTGGGATTGACAAAAATACTACAAACAGTATAATCAGTTTGTGTTTTTGATAATTGAATCAAAGATAAATGTCCTGAATGTAAAGCTCCCATGGTGGGCGCAAACCCAATTGTATGACCTTTATCTTTTAATTGTTGAATATGATTTTGTAAATCTTCAACTCGTTTAAATAGTAGCATAGTATAAATCATAAGAAAGTGTAATGCGTCCCTTTTTTGAATTCAAAAAAAAGGATAAAAAGTACACCTCCAGTCGACAGTTCTCTAAAAATCAAACAAATATACTTGTTTTTATTTCGCAAAAATATGCCTAAAAGCTTGGAATAATTAAAAAAGGTCGCTTTATTTTATTAAATTTGCAACTTTAATTCTGTTAAGTGGTTGTACTATATCTTATACAAAACACTCAATCCAGAAGAAAAAACAGACAGGGGTTCGTTTTAATGACAAACAAAGTTGTTGATAGAATCAAAGACGAATAATCCCCTCCCAAAATACGTTCAACGTCTATGAGTAAAAAGAAAGTATTAATCGTCACACAAGAAATGCAGCCTTATACTGCACTTTCTGAAATAGCAGAAATTGCTCGAAAACTTCCTCAATATGTGCAGGAAAAAGGTATGGAGATTCGTGTGCTAATGCCTCGCTTTGGTACGATTAATGAGCGCAGACATCGTCTACACGAGGTTGTTCGCTTATCTGGTATGAATATTATTGTGGATGACGATGATTTTCCATTGATTATAAAAGTGGCATCTCTTCCTGGTGCAAGAATGCAAGTTTACTTTTTAGATAATGAAGACTTCTTCAAACGTAAATCTGTTTTTGAAGATGCTGATGGCAATCCATTTGAAGATAATGCTGATCGAATGATTTTTTTCTGCAAGGGCGTTTTAGAAACCGTCAAAAAATTTGGCTGGGCACCAGATGTTGTGCATTGTCATGGATGGATGACCAGTTTAATTCCTTTGTATTTAAAAACAGCATATAAGAATGAACCTTTATTCCAAAATTCACAAGTCATTTATTCTGTCTACGATCAAATGATGTCTGACAATTTTAAACCAGATTTTTTTGAGAAAGCGTCTATTAATAATCTTAACACCGAAGATTTAGCCGCCTATGGTTCAGATAATGCTATAACATTAAATAAAGGCGCAGCTGCTTTTTGTGATGGTATTATCAAAGGAAGTGAGGAATTAAAAGAAGATGATCTCACCTTTTTTGGTGGTTTAGATACACCTATTTTAGATCATCAGCCAACTGAAGAATATTTACCTAAATATCTTGACTTTTATAAATCACTATTGGAACAAGAAGTAGAATAAAAAATAATTCTACATATTACAACCTTCTTGTCTAGAAAAGATACTATTAAAGGGTAAGGAAAAGCAATCGCTCCATTCCTTACCCTTTATCAATCTATAGATTAGATTATTAAACATATTGGAGTAATAACATAGCTCACGTCAAATTATGAAACTAATTCAATCTGCTCCCTTCTTTTTTTTAATAATTATTTTAATTAGTGGAGCATGTAATGATCCTGCCACTTTGGATACGGACTTGTTAGATGAAGATTTAGTTAATGTTGAATTTACCGATACATTTTCTATACAAACAACTACTTTTTATCAAGATTCTACCCAGACTTATAGTCCTAATATAGAACCAAGTGCTTTTCCTGTAGGACTTTATGATGATGCTTTTTTTGGACAAACTGATGCTAAAATATACGCTCAACTACGATTAATACCTCCTTTTGATGGTCTTGTTTTTGAAGGAGCCACTTATGATTCTATTGTATTAAGTCTTGCTTATGCAAGTCAAAGTGTATATGGTGATACGAGTGCGACTTGTGGTTTAGAAATATATCGTATTAATGAATTGATTGATCCAGATATTAATTATTTCTCTAACCAATCTTTTAATACAGATGCAGTTCCTTTAGCTAATATCTCTTATACCCCTATGCCTAATGATAGTGTCACAATCCTTGATTATACTGGTTCTGATACTACTACTCTGAAAGTGAAGCCTTTACTTCGGATACGCTTAGATGATATATTAGGGCAAGAAATTTTTAATTTTGATAGCTTGACACTAGCTACAAGCGATGAATTTGTAAATCAGTTTAATGGGTTATTACTTACTTCTAGTTTGCCCACTAATGTGTTATCTTCTTTTGACTTACGTGATCCTCAAACGAGATTAACTGTTTATTATACAGAAACTGAAGATAATGATCATGAAGAATTTCGGTGTTACTTTACTGAGTTTAGTGCTAAAGTTAATACATATGAACATGATTTTTCTTCAGGAGAAATAAATGGTTTTTTAGATAATCAAATAATGGGAGATAGCTTATTATTTCTACAAGGAATGAAT
The DNA here is from genome assembly GCA_020628645.1 of Saprospiraceae bacterium. Classification (GTDB taxonomy): domain Bacteria; phylum Bacteroidota; class Bacteroidia; order Chitinophagales; family Saprospiraceae; genus JAHDES01. The sequence goes on along the minus strand of JAHDES010000003.1, from coordinate 39,946 downwards.
GGCCCTTCTATACGAATTGAATTACCCACCATTAATGACCTCCAAGATGTTATCATTAATAAAGCAGAATTGGTTTTTACAATTGCTGAATTAGATGTACAACCCAATTTATTTCCTCCTACGGAACAAATTATATTATTAGAACCCACAGATTCTAATTTTGTCCTTATTGAAGATGCTGCAAGTGCCCTTTTTCAAGCATCATTAAGTAGCGATTTTGGAGGTGTAGTAGAAACAGACGCTAATGGCATTTCTACATATACCATGAATTTGTCCGCTCATTTACAAGATATTATTGATGGAGTAATAGAAGATGAAATGATCATTCAACCATCTGCGAAGTTTTCAGATTTCTCAAGAGTAGTATTATATGGAGCTAATCACAGTACATATCCAGTTAAACTTAGAATTACCTATACCAAATTATAACTTTTCCTCGTACTATTACGTAAATGTGTTTACGCTTAAATTTATTATAATTTGTACCCTATTTCAAAAAAATGGAGTCTAAATTAATACCAAAATCGTTTTATTTATGTGTGGAATAGTTGCTTATATTGGAAATAAACAAGCTTATCCTGTTTTAATTAAAGGATTAAAACGACTAGAATATCGTGGTTATGATAGCGCAGGAGTAGCCATACTTAATGGTGATATGCGGGTATACAAACGAAAGGGAAAGGTTAAAGATTTAGAAACATATGCGAAAGATAAAGTAACTCGTGGAAGTGTAGGCATGGGACATACACGCTGGGCTACGCATGGTAAACCAAATCATATTAATGCACATCCTCACGTTTCAGGGAATGAACGTTTATCTTTAATTCATAATGGGATTATTGAAAATTATGCTACGCTAAAAGAAGCTTTAATCAAATTAGGGCATGAATTCGAAAGTGATACGGATACAGAAGTCCTCGTCCATTTGATTGAAGAAGTTCAGAAAAGAGAACAACTACCCATAGAAGAAGCTGTTCGAGTAGCTTTGACTAAGGTGGTAGGAGCGTACGCTATCGTCGTCATTGATAAAGAAGAACCATCTAAACTTGTTGCAGCTAGAAAAGCAAGTCCTTTAGTTATTGGAATAGGAGATAATGAATTTATCTTAGCTTCTGACGCTACGCCTATAGTAGAATACACACAGCGGGTGGTTTATCTAAATGATGAAGAAATTGCCGTAGTAAATAAATCAGGAGATTTACAAATAAAAACGATTGACGACAAAATACAAACACCTTTTATAGAAGAACTTGATTTAAATATTGAACGACTTGAAAAAGGAGATTACGAATTTTTCATGCTCAAAGAAATCAATGAACAAGTAAAGACTATTGCAGATTGTATGCGTGGGCGTATTAATGCTGCGGAAGGTTGGGTAAATGTTGGAGGTGTTACAGAATACTATGAGCGTATTGCCAATGCTAAACGATTTATAGTAGCAGCTTGTGGTACTTCTTGGCATGCAGGTTTGATAGGAGAATATTTATTTGAAGAACTAGCTCGTATTTCTGTAGAAGTGGAATACGCTTCAGAGTTACGTTATCGAAATCCTATTATCAATGAAGATGATGTAATTATTGCTTTATCACAATCAGGTGAAACTGCTGATACCCTAGCAGCATTAGAATTAGCCAAAGATAAAAATGCACTTATCTATGGAATTGTGAATGCAGTAGGTTCATCTATTGCACGTACTACACACAGCGGATCGTATATTCATGCAGGACCAGAGATTGGCGTGGCATCTACCAAAGCATTTACAGGACAAGTAACTCTTCTTACCTTAATGGCTATCCATTTAGGGTATAAACGTGGAACGATTCCTCGTTCTTATTATTTGCAATTGTTGAATTCGCTTGAAAATATTCCTTCACAAGTGCAAGAGATTTTGGATAAGAATGACCAAATTCAATATATTGCCAGTGAAATTAAGGATGCAACCAATGCGCTCTATTTAGGGCGTGGATATAACTTCCCTATTGCATTAGAAGGTGCTTTGAAGCTAAAAGAAATTTCTTATATCCATGCAGAAGGTTACCCTGCTGCAGAAATGAAGCACGGTCCTATCGCCTTGATTGACGAGAACATGCCAGTTATTGTAATTGCTACAAATCATTCAGCTTATGAAAAGATTGTAAGTAATGTTCAAGAAGTCAAAGCCCGTAAAGGTAAAGTGATTTCTATTGTAACAGAAGGAGATAAGGCGATTAAAGAAATATCAGATTATTGTATTGAAATACCCGATACAGATGAGCCTCTAACTCCTTTATTATCAGTTATTCCGCTTCAATTATTATCTTATCATATTGCAATTATGCGAGGTTGTAACGTAGATCAACCAAGAAATTTAGCAAAATCCGTAACTGTAGAATGATTTTTGTAAGAAATCAATAGAGAAAACTTCAAAAGACCATACTTTTTTAATATTTTCGCCATTAATATTACATGCAGGGGCTTTTTCTGTGATAAGATTCTATCATCAATCAAATAGCCAGCACTAAACGATAGTAATATTAAAAACTATTCAATCTATATCCTTGCCTTCTTATTCAAGAATTGCCTTTTTTACAAAGCAACTAATTTAGAGAAAGCTTGTTTTATTGCTAAGAGATAAACCATATCTATAATGAATGTACATAATATGGAATACAACTCAGAAAAATCTGAGCTTATTATTCCCGAATATGGGCGTAATGTCCAAATGCTAATTGGTTATGCAAAAACTATAGAAGACGACGAATATCGTCAAGCTTTTGTAGAAAGGATTATTAATTTGATGCAGCAAATGCACCCTCAAAGTAAAAATTTAGAGGATTACCGGGAAAAATTATGGAAACATGTTTTTCGTATAGCAGACTATGATATAAATGTTCTTCCTCCTAGTGGTGAAGCACCGCTACCAGAAGACTATCGAAAAAAACCAAGTCAAGTTCCTTATCCAAGTAAAACAAGTCGGTTTCGCCATTATGGACATAATGTCCAAACAATGATAAACAGAGCTTTAGAAATGGAAGAAGGCCCCGTAAAAGATGGGTTTATCGGTGTAATTGGTTCTTATATGAAACTTGCTTATCGTACTTGGAATAGAGAACATTATGTAAGTGATGACATTATCAAAGAGGATCTAGTTACACTTTCTGAAGGGAAATTAGCTTTAAAAGAAGATGCCTTTATTGATGGTCTAGCGAATGCTAAGAATCGTCGAAGAAGAGATAAAAATGATAAAAATGACCGCGATAGACGCGGCAGAAGAAATAATAACCACAAACGTTCTAGAAGATAATGAAAAAAGTATATCTCGTCTCTGCTACACGAACTCCTATGGGTAGTTTTGGAGGCGTACTATCCAGCCTTTCAGCTACGGTTTTAGGTACAACTGCCATCAAAGGAGCTTTGACATCCGCAAAAGTAACACCCGATCAAGTTCAAGAAGTTTTAATGGGGAATGTATGTTCAGCTAACCTTGGACAAGCCCCTGCTCGTCAAGCAGCACTCGGCGCAGGTATTCCAAATACAGTACCTTGTACTACCGTAAATAAAGTATGTTCCTCAGGGATGAAATCGATTATGTTTGCAGCACAAGCTATTATGCTTGGACAAGCAGATATTATTGTAGCAGGAGGAATGGAAAGTATGTCAAATATTCCTTATTACATTCCAAAAGCGCGTTGGGGACACAAGTTTGGCGGCGGAGAATTAGTAGATGGCTTGCAGAAAGATGGTTTAACGGATGCTTACGATCATCAGGCAATGGGTATTTGTGCCGATAATACGGCCACTAAATATGCTATCTCCAGAGAAGAACAAGATCGCTTCGCTATTCAATCTTATCAAAGAGCAGCAGCAGCAACAGAAAATGGTGCTTTAGGTCATGAAATAACGCCAGTTTCTGTTCCGCAACGTAGAAAAGATCCAATTATCGTTTCAGAAGATGAAGAATACAAACGCGTAAAATTTGAAAAAGTTCCTCAATTACGACCAGCATTTTCCAAAGATGGAACAGTAACTGCCGCAAATGCAAGTACGATAAATGATGGAGCCTCTGCAATGGTATTGGCAAGTGAAGATGCAGTTAAATCACATGGACTCACTCCCATCGCGCGTATTGTTGCATTTGCAGATGCTGCTCATGAACCTCAATGGTTTACAACAGCTCCTCCGCACGCAGCACGAAAAGCATTGCAATTAGCAGGTATGCAAACTTCAGATGTTGATTATTTTGAAGTAAATGAAGCCTTTGCGGTTGTAACTATGGCATTTAATCAAGAAATGGGACTTTCGGAAGATCAAGTCAATATACATGGAGGAGCAGTAGCTTTGGGGCATCCACTTGGCGCATCAGGTGCTCGAATTGTTACTACACTCAATAATGTGTTACAACAAAAAGATGCGAGTGTGGGATTAGCTGCTATTTGTAATGGTGGTGGTGGAGCATCTTCTTTGATTATAGAAAAAGTATAAGATTATATCTATATCCTAAATAAATGAAGCTCGATGAAAGACTAAGCATTTTCATCGAGCTTTGTTTTTTATAGCTAAGTCATCTGATGAAAATTCTTCTCATCGAACCTTTTTTTACTGCAAGTCATCAACAATGGGCTACCTCCTTTGCTACTAAAAGTAAGCATGATATACATCTGTTAAAACTAGAAGGAAGACATTGGAAATGGCGCATGCATGGTGCAGCAATTACACTTGCCAAACAATATTTAAATATTGAATTTAAAGCAGATCTTATTTTAGCTACAGATATGTTAGATATAACAAGCTTCATGGCTATTGCTAAAAAAAAGATAACTCAATCCCCCATTTTATTATATTTTCATGAAAATCAATTAACCTATCCCTGGTCACCTACAGATCAAGATGTAGCTCTAAAACGAGACAATCATTACGGATTTATAAATTACACAAGTGCGTTGGCAGCGGATGCGACATTTTTTAATTCATACTATCATCGTACGTCTTTTTTAGAAGCATTGCCGTCTTTTTTAAAACAATTTCCCGATTATCAAAATTTAGAAACGATAGAAGAGATCGCTAAAAAAAGTCAAGTACTTCCTTTGGGATTAGATTTAAAACGATTCAATCAGTATAGAACAACTCCATCTACAAAACCTACATTTCTCTGGAATCATCGCTGGGAATATGATAAAAATCCAAAACAATTTTTCCAATTACTTTTTCAATTAAAAAAAGAGAACTATGATTTTGATTTGATTGTATTAGGGGAGTCTTATCACAAACAACCACCGATTTTTCAAAAAGCAAAAGAGGAACTATCTGAGCAAATTATTCATTGGGGATATGCTGTTTCATTTGAACAATATTCCACCTTACTTTGGCAAGCAAATTTATATCTTGTAACCAATCAACAAGATTTTTTTGGAGGAAGCGTAGTAGAAGCTATTTATACTGAAAATTATCCATTATTACCCAAACGATTAGCTTATCCTGAGCATATCGATACTTCCTTGCACGAAACACATTTCTATTCTAGTCAAAATGAATTATACCAAAAGACAAAAAAAGTGTTAGACTATTTTCCACATTCTATTCAAAATAAATCTTATAAGGAAAAAATCAAAAACTATGATTGGTTGATTCTTCTACCTATTTATGAACGAACGTTTGAAAGTTTTATAAAATCCTAACCAAAACCTTCTATCTTTCGTTAGAATTTATATAAAAGATTATCCAATGAAAGGAGATGTACCTTCTAAAAAGAAAATCAGCTATCCTATACAAAGCCCACTTCGATTGTACCTTCGAAAATACAATCGAGAAATCAATCTCCCTATACAATACGATGACCTATTACGTTTTTCAACTTCATTAGCCCTTTTAGATATTAATGGAGAAGATACCTTGTGGGAAACGGTGTATTATTCTGCATCTGACGAACAAGAATTGTATAAATCACTCACCCAAATTTATGCTCTATTAAAAACAGACGGAGATATTGAAGTATTGGAACACCTTTCTGTAGACCGAATTGACTTCTGTACCTTTGGAAATACGAAACCCTTTCGTGTTCGAATTATCAATCGTTACAATGATAATTATGACCATTTTTATGTGAAACGCGCTGATGCCAGCCGTATTTATGGTTTGGAATTAGAGCATTTATTATCACCCAATCGTATCACCTATTTAGTGGATGGTGCTACCTTGATTGAGGAACATATTGCTGGTATTCCAGGGGATCAATTTATGGGGAGTAAATATTTGGAAGAAGAAAATAGTTTCAATCAAATCCGAATTGCAAAAGAATTTGTCAAATTTAATGAGCGTTGTTTTGTACGGCTTTTAGGGGATATGCGTGCTTATAATTATGTGATTGATATTACTCCAGATATTGAAGGTTCACAATATCGTATTCGAGCAATAGATTTTGATCAACAATCTTATGAAGGAAGAAAAAACTTCTATTTACCTCAATATTTTAAAGAAAATAATCCGATTATTTTTCTAGGGATTAAGCATATGACTTCCGAAACCGTGAAGCAATATCAACTTGAAGAGCGTTCTTTGATTGCTAATAGAGTACGTTTAGGAAGGCGGCGACTGAATAACTTATTAGATGAGATGCGAAAAGATACTATTTCGTCCCCTGAAAAAGTGACACAATTGGCTGAAGAATTGAGTTTACACCATAAGACAGATTTATTCTTACGATGCCACAATATGGGTGAATTGGTAATGACCAATTTGGAGTTGCTGATTCAAAAAGGGTTTATACAGAGTATGTTGTAAAAAAGGGCTAATGAAAACTTAATGCTTATACATTTAAATAAGCAATAAAGGCATCATAACGATCCATTAAAGCATCACTGTAGTCATTTTCGGAAAATGTTCCTTTGATTTTATAGTTAAATCGTTCAAAAGAAGCAATGATGTGTTGGATTTCTTTACGATTTATCTTTAAGGTGACATCTACTACGGATCGATCTAAATTCGTGGTAACAAATGAACTTAAAATTGCTGCATTTTCAGATTCCACAATACGCGATATTTCTGCAAGTGAATAATCACGCTTGGCAATTTCTAAAACTACGATACTCCCTTGTTCTGTAAACGATCCTGCTTCTGCAAAAAATCGCAATAAATTATCTTGTGTGATAAGACCAAGATAATTATCATCATAATCTATAACAGGAATAACGGTAAGATGATGCTCCCCTAGTTGTCGTATCACATCATAGATATGATCAGACCCTTTTACATAAGGTCGATTAAGGGTAAGACTATACGAACCTATATCTTCATCAATCCCTTGATTAACAATATCTTCTTCGGAAACTAAACCTAATAATTGTTCATTATTGACTATAGGCAGATGGGTTACATTGAATTCACGCATCAAGCTCAATGCTTCTCTCCCTGTATCAGAAGTACGTAAGGGAATAATACTATTCGAAATTAATGTACTGGCTATCATAGTAGTTCATTTAAAAAGGATCACATTTGTTGATGCACTCCTCAGCTGTGTAATTTTCAATCATCAATTCTCATAGTAGTCTTCAAATTTTAAAACGATTCTTAATCAAAAAACGTTCGCTTCAATGCGTTAAGAATTATTTAAAATGCTTTGCTTTTTTAATTTTATTTTCTTCGATCAAAAATAAGAATTTGAATAGAAGAAGCAGCTTTTTTTAGATTAATTCATCTAAAAATTGGCTATCCTGTGACAGTTGTATTGGGAGAAATTGAAGAGAGGGGTTATTGCAATAAAATATGCTTTCGATGGGTATACTCTTGCTCTGTAAGCAAACCTCTTTCCCTAAGTTCGGCTAATTTTTGCAATTGTTCAAGTAAATTAGAAGATTCTGTGAGGTTTTTTTCTTTTTTTAGGATTTTTTGTGACAGCCTAAAATTATTATTTTGAAAATTTTCAAATTCATCTTGTAAGCGTAAAAAGGAAAGTTCGTCAGCAGTTTTTATTTGCTCAAAATCCTTGAATCCCAATGCTACCGAGCGATCCAGATGATAAAATGCTTCATCAGCTTGTTCTGTAGTAGCATAAGCGCAAGCGAGTTTAAAGTGGATATTAGGGTCATTTTCCCTGACAGATAAAGCTTTTTCAAAGTCTTCGATAGCCCCATCAAAATCATAGTCTTTGAACTTTTGCAAACCACTTTTTTCGAAGGGATTGACTATTGTTGTTACTTTTTGGTTCTTTTGTTGTACTCGAATTTGACGTTGTTGTTTTATAAAATTGTCTCGATCTTGCTGAATCTTTTTTCTGTTTTCAATGTTTTCTGTTTCCTCTAGATGCGTCTCTGAAATACCTTTGTTATTATATTTTGCATCAAAATCTTCTTTATCCATAGACAAGAAAAGAATCGCATCTATAAAGCTAACAATTATAGGAAGTCCGAAAAAAAAGCTAAGGAAACTTGTTTTAATTGGAATATGGTTGGGTATCACTAACATCAGAATGAAACCTGCTAAGAAAAACCCAAAATGTAAAAAACCAAGTGCACGTTGGCCCAAATGAAAACGATGTGTACCAAAAAGACCTAAAAATAAAGCAAGAATAGCCGTCTGATTTTTATTTTTCATTGGTAGTGGGTTTCAGGAAATTTTAGCGGAGTAATCGCCCTTTTTGTATTTGAAATTCTTCTTCGGTTAGTACGCCACGTTCTCGTAAAATTTGGAGTTTATTGAGTTGTTCCAATAAATCAGGATTGAAATCACCAGCGGGTTCTTCCTCTTCTATAACTAAGTTTTCAGATAAACGATAGCCATTAGATTTAAAGGCATCAAACTCATCTTGAATGCGCAAAAAAGCAAGCGCATCGTGTTTTTGTATACGCTCAAAATCATTAAAGCCTAGTGCTACAGCTTGATCTAAATGATAAAAGGCTTCCTTTTCTTGCTCAGTAATCGAATAAGCACAAGCTAAATTAAAATGGATCGTCAAATCTTTATCATTCACTTGCAATGCTTTTTCAAAATCTTCAATCGCTCCTAAAAAGTCATAATCTTTAAATTTTTCTATACCACTATCACGATATGGATTGGGGACAACACGCTTTGTTTTACGCCGAGAAGGAGAAGGATTTGAAGTTCTTTTGTATTGAGGAGGGTTTCGACGATAATCATTTACACGATGTTTAGGCTGACCATATTGTCGTTCTCGTCTTCGTTCAAAATCGGTATCATATCGTCTAAAATCTTCATCATTTAAGTATTGAAGATTATATTTTCGATCAAAATTTCGGTCATCCATTACTAAAAAAAGAATGGCATCAATGAAAGACACAAAGAATGGAATCATAGTCCAGAAAAAACAGAGATACAACACGCCTAAACCTGATTGTCCAAGATAAAAACGGTGTACACCAAAACCACCTGCAAAAAATGCCAATAATGCTGCAATTACTTTATTTTTCATGGATGTAGCTTATCCTAATAATTTTTCTTTTTGTTTTACAAATTCTTGTTCTGTTAATACCCCTCGTTCGCGTAATTCTTGTAAGCGTTTGAGTTGCTCGATTAAGTTAGAATTTTCTTTTTTAGTTTCCGTTTTATTGGAAGATTCTACAATACGGAAACCATTATTTTTAAAGGCTTCAAATTCATCCTGAATGCGTAAATAAGCAAGCGCATCATGCTCCATGATTTTCTTAGTATCGGTATAACCCAATGCTACAGCCTTGCTCAAATGATAAAAGGCATTGTCTTTATCTTCATTTAAAGAGTAACAACAGGCGAGATTAAAATGAACAGATATATCGGATGCATCAATTTCAAGTGCTTTTTTGAAATCTTCAATTGCACCATCATAGTCGTAATCATTAAATTTGGTTACGCCCGTTTTTTTATAAGGATTTTTCTTTACACGTGGAGTGGTACGACGAGTAGCTCTTTCGCGTTCGGCAGTTCTACGGCGACGATTATAGTCTTCTCGCATTTGTTCGGCTCGTCGTCGTCTTGCTTGTTCTTCATCATAACGACGTTGTTCTTGGTAGCGTCTTCTTTCTTGATCTGCTGCTCGGCGTGAACGTTCGTCATAGCGGCGAGTATCACGTCCTCTACGATTATCTGTATTTCCCATCATAGAACGGATGACAAAATATATGATAACCAAGGGTAAAATAGCGGAAACTTTACCGCCAAATACCATGAACATTAGAAAAACAAAAAATGCTACACTTAATTGATCTCTTCTCATTAATGTGAGTGCTGTTGAATATTTAAATAAGTAGTTCTTTTAGAAGTACCATAAAATTAAAAAAAACCTCTGGGAAGGAAAAGCTTTTCTTTACTATAACAGCAATATAACTCAACTAGTTACGAGATTGAAAATTAATTAGACAAAGCCTTGTTTTTTCTCCATAAAACAAAACAACCAATAACTCCTGTTAAGAAGAGTAAAGTAGAAATGACCTCGGCTTGTGTAGGTTGAATAAAACCCCAGTCATATTTTGCATTCACCCGTATTTTCTCAATCCAAAAGCGTTCGAAACCGTTAAAAATTAAATAGATAAAAAATAACATCCCTGGAATTTTAATACGCTTTCTTAACGACCATAAAATAGCTACGATAATAAACGCCATGATGATTTCGTAAATAGGGGTGGGCCAAACAGGCTCGGCGAGTCGATTACAATATAAAAATTCACAACCTTCAATGACGTTTCCTCTAGTTTGATTCAAAACATTATTAGGATAATCATAGGCCCATGCCCAATCAGGAAAAATCCACCAACTCGGTGTTTCTGCTGTATTTGGAATTCCCCAATCCCCATCTCCTGAAAAATGACATCCCATACGTCCTACACCATAGCCGACCATTAAGGCAGGAGCAACGGCATCCATAACATGAATGGGTTTTAAACCCAATCGTTTTACATAGATATACACTACTACAAAGGCTACAATTAAGCCCCCATAAATAGCCATTCCACTTCCAGATAAAAGTACGCCCAGTGGATCATTCATCAAGGTTTCCATATCTTCGAAAACCGCAAATAATTTTGCTCCAATAATTCCTGAAATTGCTGCCACAATGGTAATATCACCAATATGATCGTAAGCATGTACCGTAAGGCGTTTTTTGATTGGCTTATCTAATCGTTCTCTGTGTTTCTCCCAAAACTTGATTCCACCTATTATTAAAGCTCCTAACAAACCTCCCCAAAATACGCCTTTTCCAGAAAGTAAAACCCCTGCCGCATCCTGTTGAAATTCTGCAAAATTTTGATAGGCGTAAACTCCTTTAAAGCCCAGTAAAAAACCAATTATAGCATTGACAATCAATTCTTGAATACTAGCAGGTTTACCAACTTCTATTTCTATTGTTTTAGCTTGAAAAAGCCCTTCCTCTTCTTTTCGTTTTAATTCTAAATAAAGAAAAAAAGCACTTGACAAAAATGCAAATACTAAAAACAATCCAAATGTTTTTACAATGGAAGTCCAATTATCAGGTTGTGTGCCAAAAAGATAGTGAAGGATATAAGACAAATCTGGAAACATAGTATGATGGTGTTTACTAGAAATTAATAGAGAAAACAGCCTTGTTTTCGCAATCTTTGCAAAAGTAAGAAAAAGCGATTGATTTCAGCTTAATATATTTTTTAAAGACTGTTTAAGGGTTAGTAAACTTCAAAAACTATTTATTACACATCAAAAGTGATTTCTACTTCGTCGGTAGTAGGATGGGCTTGGCAAGTGAGAATAAAACCTTCTTCGACCTCTTCATCATCGAGTGCAAAACAGGCATCCATTTCTACCTTTCCTTTTAAAACTTTTGCCATACAACTAGAACAAGCACCACTCGTACAAGAATAAGGCGGATCATGTTTTTCAGCAATCAATACATCCAAAATCGTTTTTCCTTTGGGGACTGTAGATGTAATGGTTTTTCCATCTAATTGAACACTAAGCGCAGCTCCTGCGACACCAGCTACTGATTTTTTATCAGAAGATGCAACTGTAAATCGCTCTGTATGAATGTGTTTATTGTCCACTCCTTTTTGTTGTAAGTAGGCTTCAACTGTATCAATCATTTGACCCGGGCCACAGATAAAATATTCACATTCTTTATATCGAACAGGATGTTCGTCTAAAAAAGTGGCTGTAGTTGTAGCATCTATTCGCCCAACTTTACCTTTCCAATTAATCGTTGGTTTTTTGAAAAAGCCGCCTAAGCCTCCAGCCTTGGTTTTGGTAGGTTGAGAAACGATATAATCCACAAAAAATTGATCGGCATAACGTTGTTGGAGCTGATCGAATTGTTGTTTGAAGATGATATTATTTTCATTGCGATTTCCATAAAAAAGATAGACCGTATTTTGAGGTTCTTCTTCTAAAATCGTTTTGATAATCGACATTAAAGGGGTAATACCACTTCCTGCTCCAAAAAAATAATACGTTTTTTTATGATCGCGATCTAATTTGGTATAAAAACGACCATCTGGAGGCATTACTTCGATGTAATCTCCTTTCTTAACTTGATCGTGAATATGATTAGAAACCAAACCATTTTTTACTCTTTTTACACTTACTGTAATTTCTTCTTCTAGAGGACTACTCGACATTGAATAAGCTCGTCTTGCTTCTTCTCCTTTGATGTTAAATTTCAGGGTGAGATATTGTCCTTGAATATATTGAAAGGTTTCTTTTAAATCAGTTGGAATACTAAAACTAATTGAAACTGTATCTTCTGTTTCTTGCGTGATGTTGGAAACGACTAAATTGTAAAATTGTGTATTGCTCATGCTATTCAAATACTTAGTTAAAAATTAAACAAGGAAACTAAGAGAAAGTTAATAGCACGAATTTAGGGTTTTTGGATTAGGTTTAAAAAATAGTTCTTTGACAAAAATTGCGATTTATATTTTTTATGTTTCACAGGATTTATCTAAGTTTCTAAAAAATTAATCTCGTTCTTTCAATTCTACAAATAAATCCATGAGAGCAGCTTCATCATCTGCATTACGACCAATAGACACCGGTGAACCCATCGGGGGAATTTGATTGATGTCAATTTTAGAAGAAGTCATCCGATTTTCAATAGGTGTGGAGTTAACGAATTCTGCTGGTGGAGCTGGAATTCTAATTTCTTGGATACGATAAATAATTTTAGGTACTTCTATTTCGACAATTTTTTCTTGTGTTTTTACGATGGTATCGGTCTGACAGATGTAAACACGATTGGGTACTTCAACAGCTACTTCTTGAATAACTCCTGTTTTTTGAAGATATAAATATGAAAAAGCCCCTACTAGTAAAAGAAATCCAGCGGCAACTTGCCAAAGAGGAAGCACTCGCTGATAAAAAGGTTTTGAAGTAGCCGTATGCGCTGCTCGAAACTGACGTAGCACATTCGATTTTATGTGATCAGGTGCTTCTACTTGATCTTCCTTAAAGAATTGCTGGAAGGTATTTTTTATATGTTCTTCTTGTCGATTCATAATTGCTTCGATTTTCGAGTAGTTCCTCTTTCTTGCCAATCTAACTCATTTTGATTGGGATCAAATAATTTTAATTTTGGGGCTAATTTTTTCAGACAATAATGGATTCTCGATTTAATGGTTCCTTCTGGACATTGGGTGATTTCGCTGATTTCTCGAATGGAACGTTCTTCTTGAAAGCGCAAGATGAAGCATTTTCGATGTTTATATTCAAGCGAATCTAAAGCTAGTTGGAGGTGTTCTTGAAAAAGCAGTTGATCACTTCCTTCCGAAAATTGTTCTTGTATACCACGATCATCTTCTTGTGTTAATTCTCTAAGAATAGGTCGTTTTGACCATCGACGGTATTCATTTTTACAAAGATTGGAGGCAATCGCATAAAGCCACGTACTGCATTTTTTATCGGTTTGAAAACGATACGCATTTTGAAAAACTTTGATAAAAAGCTCTTGTGTAGCATCATTGGCATATTCCGTTTTTTGAGCAAGCATACGATAAAAGTAGTTGTACATTCGCTGATGATAACGATTGTACAACTCTTCAAAGGCACGTTCTCTTCCTTTAGCAATTAAGGGCATCAATTGCTCATCGGATAAACGGTGATATGATTTTTTAAATAATGCCATTTATTTTTAATCCATTACTTCACAGACACAACGGAAGCCCAACCAGTGCGTGGGTTTTGTATAGTTCGTATCCTTCCCAGAAGGATATACTTCCTTATAATAATCCACAAAACTCCCTCCTTTGGCAACACCTTCTTCAGCAACCATTTCGGCTACATTGCCATACAAATGGTATATACCGTATGTGTTGGGAAAATAGGAAGTAATTGGTGCAGTCATTCGTGCATAATTATAGCGTGCCAGACTATCTGTTGATTGATCTAAATTATGATAAGCTAAGTTATAGTTGAGCCATTTCCCTTCTACACTATTTTTCCTGATTTTGTTCATTTTTCTTTTTTCTTTTTTATTAAAGTCACCTCTTGCGATTAATTCCCATTCTATGGCTTTGGGCAAGCGATATTCAAATGGTTTATTGAATTTTATATTGTTAGCTTCAAACATTTCTTTAACTCGTTCGGTACGCCATGCACAATAATTTTTAGCCTGTTGATAAGTAATGCCAACCAATGGATAATTGTCATAAGCAGGATGTCGAAAATAATTATTCATAAAAGGTTCTCCGTAAGCGTAGAAATTATCCATCCAAACAAGGGTGTCAGGATAAGCTTCTTGGTATAAAGACGAAACTTTTCCTTCCTTTTCAGCAATCCAAGAAAGGTATTCTTTCCAAGTAATATTGGAAACTTCATTTATATCGAAATAGAAGTTGTCTACTATTTTCACTGTGCCCGGAAATTGATAGGGATCTTTTTTAGCTAATTGAAAAGCAGATGTCATACATATGGCAATAACAAAAAGGAGAAAAACAGAAAGTTTATAATAAGGTGATTTCATTTGTATAATTTTTTTACCATGTTAATTAATCCATTACTTCACAAACACAACGGAAACCGAGCCAGTGCGTAGGTTTGGTATAACTAGCATCTTTTCCTGAAGGGTATATTTCCTCATAGTAATCTATGAAGCTTCCTCCTTTCGCAATTCCTTCCTCAGCAACCATTTCGGCTACATTGCCATATAAATGATGTACGCCATAAGTATTAGGAATGTAAGAAGATACAGGAGCTGTACTAGAAGAATATTCAAATTGAGCAAGATGTGGATTATTTTTTCGCTCCAAATCTCTGCTTTTAGATCGCATATTGAAAAGATTCCAATGACTAAAATTTTCTTTCCGCTTTCTACGACGCACTTCTCGATATTTATCTTCTTTTATTTCTGCTCTTGCGATCAAATCCCATTCTAAAGCAGATGGTAAACGATACTTAAAGTTTTTACTGAATTTCACCTTATTAGCTTTGAACATTTCTTTTACCCGTTCGGTACGCCAAGCACAATAATCATTGGCTTGTTGATAACTAACGCCCACTAAAGGATAATTGTCATAAGCAGGATGTTGAAAATAATTATTCATAAATGGTTCACCATAAGTATATTCCTTATTCATCCAAACTAAAGTATCAGGATAAGCTGCTTGATAAAAAGGCGAATCTTTTCCTTCTTTTTCTTCCATCCAAGAAAGATATTCTTTCCATGATAGATTAGAAATTTCATGCACATCAAAATAGAAGTTATCCACAATTTTCACCGTACCCGGGAATCTATAAATGTCTTTTTCGACAAGTTGAAAAGCGGAAATAGAGAACATACTAATAATAAAAACAAGGAGATAGAATATTTTTTTCATCAGATTGAATTTTAAATATTTTTATTGTCTGTAAGGGTTACTCGTCGAATTTATTCGACAATCCTATTTTCAGCGAATCACTTCCATGAACACCCGAAAGCCGATGGCAGGACTGGGCTTGTCATAATTTTTCTTTGATCCGATGGTACATTTATCAGGTGTGTCTTCCCAACTTCCGCCTTTAGCAAGCCCCTTTTCATGTACCATTTCAGCTACATTGCCACTCATACCGTATAAGCCATAATCATTTGGAAAATAAGAGACTGCTGGTACTGTAAAGTAGCCCCCATCATTTGCATCACCCGTATATTTTTCCCAAGTTACCCCATCGGTTACATTAAAATTAGAGAGATAACAACCTTTTGCATTTCTACAATAATATCCTCCCCAAGGATATGGTGCTTCTGCACGACCTCCTCGAGCAGCATACTCCCATTCAGCCTCTGTAGGCAAGCGAAAAACAACCTCTTGAAATGTTTTCTTTTTGTAGATAGAATTATTATACACTCTCGTCAGCCACTGACAATATAATTGTGCTGCTTCATAGCTGATGTTTTGTAAGGGCATACGTTCGTTATCAGGAAAACCATTCTCAAAGAAAATTTTATCTGCAATACCAAGTGCCTCTACAGGTAGTTTTTTTCGCCAATCGGTCTTTTGTGTTTTGCATTTATCTAGCAGTTCAAATTCTTTATTACGTAATAAATCAATCAAAAATATGTCATAAGCTTCATTTGTTATTTCCGTTTCGTTTGCATAAAGTTTTCCTTTTACAGGATGGAATTGACGTTCTAGTTTTTTAATAGAAAGCGTTGTCGTGGTTTTCATATTTTCTAAGCTTTCTTCATCTAGAAAAGGCTTGATAATTTCTTTTTGATCCGCTTTTTCTGCAATTCGTACACTAAATAGCTTTAAGTTTTCTGCTTTTTCTTCTTCCCCTTGTTGTTTATAGTGGCGATGTAAGAGTAAAAAAGGCGGTAGATAATTCAAATTAAGTTGATTGACAATGGAAGAACTAATATCTTTTTCCAAATCAATTTTTAAATAATCCAACAAAAAGCGTTGTTCATAATTGTGTTGTAAAACAGCGATATTATCAAAAGGAGCTTTTGCATGTTTCAAGGCTAAACCTACAGGATACAATTCATTTCCATTAGCTTCTCGAAAATCTTGCGAAGTCGTCGTCCCAAAATAAATAGGATGATTCGTATGTGTTACTAAATGTTCTTTTAATCGTAAATAAGGATCATTGGAAAAAGCAATATCATCCGTATAAACTGGAATATTGAGTTCTTCAAAAAATAAATTACGATAGCTTTCTACTTGCATGAGATGGATATTCATCACTTGCACATCTGTACGGATTCCTTTGACATATTGGAGTAGCCACAAAGGATAAGTATCATTATCGCCATTTGTTACCAATATCGCATTTTCTTCTACCGACATTAATACATTATAATTCCAAGCAAGAACCCCAGAGGAGTATTTACCACTTTCAATCCAACCCTTACAGTAATCTGCCACTTTTTGGGTTTCGCGACGCATTTCATAATAGCGTATCAATCCTGGATAAGGATCATAGCGATTGGGATCTATTTCATTTGCTTTTTTTGCATCTTCAATATATTCATCTGCGCCATTAAAATGATTGTAGCGCATGTAGTGATAGGTATAAGTATTGGGAATGCTTTTTTCAAGGGCATAAAAAATGGCTTCTAAATCGTAGGCTTCTGTTCGTTTACTCAATCGTGTTACATGCTTCGCCGCAAGATAATAATTGTACCATGCCTCTTCATTTTGAGGTGATTCAAGGGTGATCGCTTCCCATAAATCCGCTTGTTCTTGGTAATACTCTACGGAATAAAGCACTTGACTCAAATGATAGATTGGTTCAGGATTATTTCCAAAAAGATTATTGAAAGAAAATAAGAGTAGAATGTAAATCCACTTATTCATAAGACTAATTTTTAAAAGTGCTACAATGATGGAAAATATAGTTTTTTTGTAGTAGTACGCCTCTTTATAAACCAGTTTTTGGAAAGGGTTCAAAAAAAGAAAGGGAATTTTTTAAGTGATAATATTTAAAACACAGATTTAAAGGATTTTCACAGGTACATTTTTAATTATTTACTCTTAGTTTTTTCCATTCCCAACTAAAATAAACGGCTAAAAGAAGATATTCCAACGCCACCACCCACAAATTATTATAATATTCTACATAACTATAATTAATATAGGTCAGAAAAATGAGAGCCGACCAAACAATCGGAAATCGAAATCGTGTAAAAACACAAAAGACAATCGGCAAACTCACATACCAAGGGTGTACCGTAGTAGTACCCAATAAATAAATCATTATAGCAGCTAGGAAAAAGAGGGGAAGGCGTTGCCAACTAAATGATTTTCCTTTGTAAGTGATGGTAAGAATACTGACCAACGTCAGTAGGGCAAAGAAAGGCCCAATTTTCGCAATGAGATTATAACCTACGAATTGAAATCCAATCCATCTTGCAACATAATATAAACTAGCATTGAACTCAAAACGCCGAAAATATAAATCTAAACTATCTCCAAAATTAGCGATGAATACGCCATTTATTAATGGAAAAAACAAAAGCAATAAACTTACTCCAACAATTAAATAATATAGAAAACTCCGTTTCCAACCTAAGTATCGAATTAGAAAAGGTAAAAACATCAAAGGTAATAATTTACTTGCCACCGATAAAGCAAAACAAATTGAGGATAGAATAAAAAATCCTTTTTTTTCAGTACTTGAAGCTTTTTCTAACAAAAAATAAGCCGCTAATAAAAAGAAAATCATTGCTCCCTCAAAGTGGAGATTGCCCGATATTTCTAAAAGAATTAGGGGATTTAAAGCATACAATAAAACCGCTTTTGTAGGAGTAGCATTTCCTTTTGCTTGATGTATGCCTATTAATTTTAAGGTTAAAAAAATGCTTCCTATCTCACAGCTTACAAGGAATAGTTTCATTATGAAAGCACTTGCCCATATATTTTCTGGAAATAGATAAGTAGCGATCGCAAAAACTGCCTGGCAAATAGGCGGATAAATTGTAAAATACTCGGGGGAATTGAGTTGAGTAAATAAGACTTCATGAATGCCATTTATACTTGGAGCATCTGCCGTTAGATAATAAGAAGGTAAGTGTGTAAAGGGATTAACGCCTGCATTGATAAGTCGCCCATCCCAAATAAAGCGATAAATATCATCGGATAAATTGGGAAATGAAAATAGTAAGATCAAACGTAGTAAAATCGCTACTCCTATAAAAAAATGAATCTCATTTATACTTGAAATCTGCCGATAGACCCACACATAAGCTCCAAAAAATACCCCATATCCAATAATCAAAGGATAAAAATCCGTTTGCTGCACTTGGTAACCTAAAATATAGGTCAAGCCAATAAATAGCAAAGCGAAATTAGAAGATGAAAAAGGAATTGCTGTTTTCAAATGATTACTCCTTTAATAAAGGAAACGCCTAAATCTACACTTCATCACTCCCACAAAGTCGTCTCCTTTTTTGAGTTATTTAAACCGAAGATGGCGAATAGAATAATAACAAATCGTTCCGTAGCCAAACATCAATAAGGTATGGAAAAACATGAAAGACATATTTTGTAGATAGATGCCTGCCACAATTCCAAATAAAAAATACACGGCTAAAAGTCCTTCAAAAATGGTCGTCCACGAAATCTTTACGGCTAGATAATGCTGTTTATTAAAACTGTCTTTGATGTTTTGGATATTAAATTTGGGTGTACGTACAAAAGGTGATTTTTTACCAATATAGCCTTGCAAAACAGCAATGGTATTGTGTAAACTCAGTCCCATCGACAAGGATAAAAAGATCGGAAACAAAAAGATGAATTTAAACACCTTTCGGATGTATTTTTCTGGTTTTAATTCCGCATCCACATTTGCTGTAAAATAAATCGCTACTACCGAAACCAAGCCTGCTAAAAATAAGGCAAACATTTGCGTATCATAGCCTAGCGTGTTTAGTGCAAATAAAAGTGGCACACTAAATACCCCTGCCAAAAACACAAAAACAAAAATAGCACTCGACATCAAATGAAGTGTTGCATGCATCTTTTGGGTAAAATTGAGATTAGAACTCCAAACCGTTGGCAACATTTTACGTGCCGTTTCTGCGCCGCCCTTCATCCAGCGAAATTGCTGTGATTTTAAGCCGTTCATTTCAGCAGGTAATTCAGCAGGAGAACCAAATTTTTCTAAGTACACAATTTCCCATCCTTTTAACTGAGCCCGATAACTTAAGTCTAAATCTTCTGTCAAGGTATCGGCTTCCCATCCGCCTGAGTTTTCAATCGTTTCTCGTCGCCAAACACCAGCAGTTCCATTAAATTGCAATAAACAATTACCACTTTTACGCCCCGTTTGCTCTACTGTAAAATGAACATTCAATTGCAAAGCTTGTAAACGCGTAAGCATAGAATAATCCTGATTGATATGTTCCCAACGCGTTTGTACTACCCCTACTTTTTCATTTTCAAAATAAGGAATAGTCGTACGAAGGAAATCTTTTCTTGGCAAAAAATCAGCATCAAAAATGGCAATAAAATCCCCTTTTGCTCGCTTCATTCCCTCTTTTAATGCACCTGCTTTAAACCCAGTTCGATCGGTACGATGGAGTAATTCTATTTGATAGCCTTTGGCTTTATATTCTTCTACTTTTTTACGAGAAATTTCAAGGGTATCATCTGTAGAATCATCTAGAACATGAATTTCATACCGATCTTTCGGATAATCAAATGCAGCAATATTGTCAATCAAGCGATCCACCACATACATTTCATTAAAAATGGGTAATTGAATCGTTACAAAGGGAAGTTTTTCATCTTTTTCTTCATGTAGAAATGAATTAGTATCATTTGTCCAATGATGTTTTTTATAATAAAACAACAAATGAAATTGTAAAACACAATAAACCGTAATATAGGTCAGTGCGATAGTATATCCTGCTACAACAATATAAGCGACGATTGACATCCTCCTATCTATTTTATCCAAAAAAATATGTTTGCAAAAATACATCGCTAAAGCGAAGGAAACTAAATTCTGGCAGACATAATCTTTCAGTTTCACTATTAATTTTAAGGGGTTTTATTTATAAATGTCTGAACTCGGACAATGCCATATCTATCTATTTAAGAAATTAAGCCTTCATTTTTTCAACTTTATCTAAAAAATCCAACTTAGTGCGCCAAATTTTGTATTATTAGTGTCTGAATAGAAAACTTCATTTGGAGAAAACAAATTTAACCTTCAAAAAAGGAATATTTTAATAACAAAATCATGAAACAGAATAGATTAATACCTTTGGCAGCATTAGCCTTTTTTATTTTAATTGTATTGGTGGGATTATCCAATAGCATTTTTTTAACCATTGATGCGGGAGATCGAGGCGTCTTATTTGAACGCTTTGGAGGAGGATTGGATAAAGAAAATATTTATAGCCCTGGCTTTCACGTTATCGCTCCTTGGAATACCATGTATCGTTATAGTGTAAGAGAGCAACAGTTGGATGAAAAAATGACCGTTTTATCCAATAATGGTTTGAATATTACCATTGATATGACCGTTCGTGTCAATCCTTCATATGATAAAATTGGTGATCTACATGAAGAATTTGGTGAAGATTATATTGTATCACTTGTTCGTCCTGAAATACGTTCCTCTGCTCGTAAGATTTTTGGACGATTTGGCCCAGAAGAATTGTATTCCACCAAACGAGATGAAGTACAAACGATGATTGAGAAGGATCTAGAAGAAACCTTGAAAAAGAATTTTATTGATTTGAAGGCAGTATTGATTCGAGATATAGAATTACCTGCAAAAGTAAAAAATGCCATCGAAGAAAAACTTGAAGCGGAGCAAGCTGCCTTTAAGTATGAGTATATTCTCGATCAAGAACGAAAAGAAGCAGAGCGAAAAGTAATCGAAGCACAAGCAAAGGCAGATGCGAATAAGATTCTAAATGCCAGTTTGACGGATAAAATTTTACGCGATAAAGGAATTGAAGCGACTCTTAATTTAGCAAATTCTCCCAACTCTAAAGTAGTAGTGGTTGGTGGAAATGGAGATGGCTTACCCCTTATTTTAGGGAATTAAATCTCGTTATCTTTAACATCAAAAAAGCCCATTTCAAATTATTTGAAATGGGCTTTTTTGATAGCTTTTTTAAGTTTGTCTATTGTTCCGATTGTACGCCTGATGCTAGGATTTGACTAGGGGCAGGTGTTGCCTTTGTTGAATACTTAATTGAATTAGAACGATTGATTATTTTCTTAAATTCTTGTTCCACATCTAAGGTCATTCTTGCTTCATCATAGATACGTACTTCCACTAATCCTTCTGTTGATTTCAGCATATTTCCATTTCCATCATAAGCAAATGAAATACGGCAGTTAGATACTCCTCTTAAATTTAAATAACAGCGTAATTCATACGCCGTCATTTGTTGTCCTTGTATTTCTAACGAATAATTATCATTATCTAAAAGGACCGTTCGTACACGCTCATAATCGTATTTCTCTTTAGGCACATAGGTTTTTTCTGTCGTTGTTACATCATACGTTTCGACAGGAGTAATCACCTCATCATAATATTGAGTGCTTACTTTTCCACATTTTTCTTTGCATTGAAGCCATTGTGTCATATTGCCCACAATAGCATTAAAGCCCATGGATTTATATTCCGCTAATTGATTTTCGATAGTTGTTTTATCAGAAAAGCCATCTATATAATATACATAAAAGCCATTATAATCTTTAAATACTTGAACGTTTTGGATGCCTTCAAAATAAGATTGATCTACGGTACGATCAAAAGCAGCCAATTGTAGGACATATTCATTTGCAAAAAGAGAACAACTCATACAGGTGATGAGGAAAGAAAAGAATAACTTTTTCATACGTTGGGATTTTAATTTTAAGTTTTGAATTTCAAATTTATTAAAGAGGGAATTCAAAAAGGGAATTGTGCGCTTCTATTCTTTGCATATTTAAGAAATAAAAGATAAAATCAGTTGATTGTTAGTATTTTAAGGGTAAGTGTTCGTTGAGAGTAGCTTATTTTGAGCAGTTGTTTTGATGTAATTTCAAATTACATTAAATTTAATAGCAAATTACATTCCAAAAAGAAAGAGTTAATTACAAATTAGTTTTAAACACTAAAAAAGAGGTGTTTTGTTGTGAAAAAGTAATTACATATTAAGAATTCAAATGGTATTTTTCAATTTTGCATAGCGGTATTCATCATATATTTGCCCGTTTTTAGTTACGGATTGTCGAAAGATGCCTTCTTGTTGATAGCCATTTTTTTCTAATACTTTTATAGAAGCAGAGTTAAATTCAAAAATACCTGCATAAATTCGACGAAGGTTGAGTTGTTGAAACCCATAGTCGTTAATCAAGGCTACAGCTTTAGTAGCGATCCCTTTTTTCCAAAATTCTTCTCCGATCCAATAACCTAATTCAGCCGTGTTTTCATACACATCATTTTGAATTATCAATCCGATTACACCACAAAGTTGGCCCTTATATTTGATACCAAAAGTTTGTTCAGGTGTTTCTTTTAAGGTAAGATTAATAAAAAAAATGGCATCTTCTTCATGGTAGGGATGAGGGATATAATTCCGTAGATTATCCCAGATTTTTTTGTTATTGATTAAATGCGCAATTTGTTTTGCATCATCAAGTTGTAGTCTTCTTAAATTTATATTTTCCATAGTGAAGAGTATTAGCGAATGGTAAATACTTACTCTTCATATTACTTCCATTAACTTGAAAAAGTTCCCACTAAGTCAAATCTAAATGACTAACTATTACTTCCTTTACAAACTAAAAAAGGAAGTAATAGTAATTGTTTAACTGATCTTAGGAAGCAATTTCAACAGCCCCTATTTTTGAACCTGATGGAATTGTAGCACTTTTTTTCATAACGATGATACCATCTACAATTACATATTGATCCGTTTCAAGACGCTCCAGTGAAGGATCTCCTTTGATGATGACATTATCACCAATTTTACAATCTTTATCTATAATCGCATTTTCGATATGACAATTTTTACCGATTCCCATTGGAATGTTTTCTTCTTCCTCTAAGTCTTGTAAGCTTTCGTAAGAATCATTTCCAAAAACAATCGCATTTTTCACCACAGAGCCTTCACCAATACGAGAGCGTATACCAATAACTGAACGTTCTACTTCGGCTGCGTGTACAATACAGCCTTCAGCAACAACTGCTTTTTTAAAGCGAGTTCCAAAAATTTTAGAAGGTGCTAACATCCGTGGACGTGTATAAACTATATTTTGATTATCAAATAAATTGAAATCGGGAATATTGTCGGTAAGCGCTAAGGTGGCGTCAAAATAAGAAGAGATCGTTCCAATATCTTCCCAATAACCTTCGTAGGGATAACTCGCTACCGTATATCCACCTGTGATCGCTTCTGGAATGATTTCTTTTCCAAAATCCGTTGCATCTGGTTTATCCGCGAATAATTTTTTTATGGCTTTCTTACTGAAAATATAAATTCCCATGGAAGCGAGATAGTGCTTATCTTGCTTTGCATAAGATTCAGGTACAGCCGATGTCCAATTTGATAAAACTTCTTTTGCGGGTTTTTCTACAAAATTTTCAATATAGCCCCCTTTATTGACTTTCATAATACCAAAGCCAGAAGCATCTTTATCTGTTACAGGAATGGTCGCTACTGTCAAATCAGCCTTAGAATGAATATGGTATTTAGCAAATGCTTCCAAATCCATTTGATACAACTGATCTCCTGATAAAATAAGAATATACTCATAATCATGATTGTGCAAATGCTTCATACATTTACGTACAGCATCAGCCGTTCCTTCGTACCAATTATCATTATTTCTGTTCTGTTCTGCTGCAAGAATATCTACAAACCCATGAGAAAATATATCAAAATGGTAAGTGTTTTTGATATGTTGATTTAGAGAAGCCGAATTAAACTGCGTTAAAACAAACATTCGTTTTACACCAGAATTCAAGCAATTGGATATAGGAATATCTATCAAGCGATATTTTCCTCCAATCGGCACGGCAGGTTTGGAACGTTCATCGGTTAAAGGATATAATCGTGAACCAACACCTCCTCCTAAAATCATTGAAACCATTTTAATCACCATAATCTTTCGTTTTGTAGATTAATTTTTATTATTTCTTTTGAACGATAACTAATCCATCGCGTAGTGGTAAAATTAAATTATCGACTCGTTTGTCTTCTTGAATTTTGACATTAAAATTGTGGATTGTTTGAGTATCTCGATCTTTTACTTGTTGTGTAACTTTTCCACTCCAAAGTACATTATCTGCAATGATTAATCCTCCAGGTCGCACCTTATCAAACACCAAATCATAATACTGTGCATAATCATTTTTTCCAGCATCTATAAAAACAAGATCAAATACCTCATCTAGAGTAGGAATAATTTGCTTTGCATCTCCCGTATAGAGCACTACTTTTTCTTGCAAATCGAGCTTTTCCACATACTTTTCCACAATATAGCGCAATTCTTCTTGCGCTTCTATCGTATAAAGCTTACCTCCTGATTGTAAGCCACTTGCAAGACAAATAGCAGCGTATCCTGTAAAGGTGCCGATCTCCAAAATCGCCTTTGGTTGCATTAATGCACTTAATAATGTTAATAACTTTCCTTGCAAATGCCCCGACATCATTTGAGGGGCTAAAGTCTTGAGATGCGTCTCGCGTTCGAGTTCATAAAGTGCTTTTGATTGGGGAGTGCTGTGCTGTTCACAGTATTTGATTAATTTGCTTAATGCAAAATTCATTGATTATTAGTAGCTAAGTTACAAAAACATATAAAAGATCACCTTCTTTTACAAGTTTAAATATAGGTTAAATCTGTATAATTAAGTTTTGATAGGCAGTAATTTTTTACCTTTTTAAAAACAAATGAACTTAATCTATTAAATTTACGTTGGCATATTCCGAAACTACTATTCATTTTATACATTTAATATTCTCATTTGCAAGAAGGAACTGTAATTAAATCAACTGGAAGTTGGTATCAGGTCTTACTCGATACAGAAACAACCATTAATTGTAGAATCACGGGTAAATTTCGCCTTGATGGAATGAAATTAACCAATCCCGTTGCTGTAGGCGATCGAGTGAAAATAATCTTGGAAGATACCGAAGAACAAACAGGCATGATCAAAAAAATTATGCCTCGCAATAATTATGTTGTTCGTCAATCGCCCCGAAAAAAACATCATCTACATCTACTCGCTAGTAATATAGATCAAGCTGTGGTCATTGTCACCATGGTAGAGCCACTACTTAAACAAGGGTTCATTGATCGTTTTTTATTGATGACAGAACCCCATGATATTCCTTGTACCATTGTTTTTAATAAGAAAGATTTGTATTCGGGAGATGATGTAGAATACTATGAAGCTTTATCCTACATTTATAAAGATATTGGCTACAATACGATGCTCGTCTCTTCCTATGATAAAGAAAGTCTTATACCACTAAAAGAATTGCTCAAAGATAAAACGACCCTCATTAGTGGGCAATCAGGTGTGGGTAAGTCCACTTTGGTCAACGGCATTCAACCTCAACTGGAATTGCGGACGGGCGATTTATCTGATTATACAGGTAAAGGAATGCATACTACGACATTTGCAGAAATGTTTCCACTAGATTTTGGGGGTTACATCATAGATACGCCTGGGATAAAAACCCTTTCGTTTAATAATTTAGAACCTATGGATGTAGCGCATAACTTTAAAGAGTTTTTTGCACTTTCTGAACATTGTAAATATGCAGATTGTACCCACCGAAATGAACCTAAATGTGCGGTAAAAGAAGCCATTGAAGAAGGGCGAATGAGCGATTTGCGCTATCATAATTATTTGCTCATTTTGAATGAAATCGAAGATCAAAATTATTGGGAACGCCATACAAATATGTAATGAAGCACCTTTACTATTTTACAATTTCTTTCTTTGCACTTGCCTTTTTTACGATGGATAATTTATTTGCACAAGACATTGATTTAAAAAGTTTACAGTGGGAAAATAGAATCGTCTTGATCATAGCAGAAAATGAAAACAATTTCAATTATCAAAAGCAAATTGAGCTTTTTCAAGGACAAGAAGAAGGTTTAGCAGATCGCAAATTAGTTGTTTTTGAAATTCTTCCTGATAAATATCGATACCTTAATTATACTTTCGAAAAGGAACTCTCTAATTGGATTAATTCTAGCCTCTTATACCAGCAATTTTCTTTAAAAACAGAAAATTTTCAACTTATTTTGATTGGATTGGATGGAGGCATAAAATTAAATCAAAACGACATTCTACTTCCCTCCGCATTGTATGGTAGAATTGATGCTATGCCTATGAGAGGCGCTGAGTTAAGAAGAAGAAATAAAAATTGACTCATGGAATTAATCTTTAGAATCTGCTTGTTTATTGCTGGAGTTATTAATTTACTTCCTTGTATTTTGGCTTTTATACCCCAAAAAATTTCTTCGTCCTATGGCATAAGTATACCTAATCAGAATTATGAACTTTTACTAAGACATCGAGCCGTTTTATTTGGCATTATAGGTGGACTGATGGTTTTTTCTGCGATTAGTCAATTGTATTATTCAATGGCTGTTTTAGTTGGTATGATCAGTATGGTATCTTTCGTAATACTTTATCTACTGATCAAAGAAGAAATTAATCCTGAATTGCAAAAGGTCATGAAAATTGATGTAGTTGGAATCACTATCTTGCTAATGGGCTATATTTTATTTCGTTTTTTTTAAAGTTATATTATGTTTCTTTTCAAGACCAAACGACTTCGGATTGAAAAAGTGCAATTAGAAGATGTTTCGTTTATCTTTGATTTGGTCAATAGTAAAGGTTGGTTGAAATATATTGGTGATCGAAATGTCCGAACAAATGAAGATGCGGCTCAATATATTCAAACGAATATGATTGATAATTATAAAAAACAAGGCTTTGGATTTTTCAAAATGGTCTTAAGTGAAACCAATCAAGCGATAGGAATTTGTGGTTTTGCTAAACGAGATTACTTAGAACATGCCGATATTGGGTTTGGGTTATTGCCTGAGTTTGAAGGAAAAGGCTATGCTTATGAAGCATCTATTTCAATGTTGAACTATGGTGAAAAACATTGGCAGATAAATCCTGTTTATGCGATCACTTCTTTAGAAAATGAACGATCTCAACGTTTACTTCAAAAACTAGGTTTACACAAAAAAGGAATTATTTCTCCAGATGGAGAAGAAAAACTATGCTTGTTTTCTACAGAATAGATGCTTTATTGTCCAATTATTATAGCTTGCGCATGACCATTATAAACCACGAAATAGAGACCTGCCTCCCATTGCGAAGTATCTATTTTATAGGTGAAATGTCCTTCTTTGGTTAGTATTTTTTGACCTAAACTATTAACAATTTCAAAGGTAAATGCTGTTTGATTTTTTGCCACTACGTATATAAAAGAAGTAGCAGGATTAGGAAAAACAGTTAAGGACGAATCAAGTTCATGGACAAAAGTTGTTGAAACGGCATCTTCATTATTTGCAGCGAACGTAGGTGTTTGCTTGACAAAGGTCCCCGTTCCATTAGGAATTCTAGCATAAGCTTGATCCGTATTTAAGTTGGTATAGGTCACTTGATCAATTACTTGTAGATCAGGACTTACTAAAAAGACAGATTCTCCTGCAGCTGATAATTTAAAATTAGCGTGGGTATCACCTTGAGAACCATCTTCATCTGCCCAGATAATGAGGTAGCCATTGGCAGGAATTGTTACACCCGAAGGCACTTCCCATTTATCTAAATTATCAAAATTGTCACTTAAAAAATAACCCGATAAATCAATCGTACTATTGGTGAGATTATGCAATTCAATCCAATCATCAAATTCTCCATTTTCGTCATTTCCAACATTGGAATTAGATGCGACCAATTCATTAATACTAATTTCTCGATCTCCTGATTGTATTAAACCAACTTGATAAATAAACGTATTGTGTTCTGCACCTTTTGGCAGGTAGGATTGTGATTGAGCATTATCATTTGCTATGGCTTCAACATAATAGCGTACCCAAGTTTCATTACTAAACGCTGGAATTGTACCTGTAAAAATGCCATCCCCTGCAATTGAATCTTCATTTGTACCATCATCATACATTATGACCTTGTCAAATGCCCCCACAAAATCGGGAGCATAATATAAATGCGCCTTTGATATACCAGCCGAATGTGAGATAGTTGCTTGAATTTGAACTTCATCATCTGCCGTAACGCCTGCCCATTCTTCTCCATTTACCATCAAGCTAACTGCACTAATTGTTGGGGCTATTTGATTTATTTCAGAATTAGATTGTAAGAAATCATAACGAACTTGATGAAAGTCTTTAAGGATTTGAATTTCATTTAAAAAATCGCTGTATTCATAGAGTGGTTTTGGGTCAAATTGTACAAATGAATCAATCTCAGAAATATATTCGTCAATTTGAGTGGCAGCAAAACTGGGTTCAAAAACTTCCTCTAAAAGTGTTCGCAAATGCGCTAAATAACGTTGTCGATAAGTTGGAATACTCAACAAGCGATTTAATAAAGGATAATTTTCATTTTCTTCATTGTAAAAAGGACTCCAACCAACATTATTAGGATTCATAACATTATTTCCATCTACTTCTAAAGGAGTCATACGACCTGTTTCGACTTCCCAATACAAATAGTAATCTGTTTTTCCTTTAAAAATGTAACTATCTTCATCTGCAAATAAAATTTCATATGCCAAAAACCAAAGCGTCCGATCAACATCCAAGTAATTCGGCAGTTCTTCTTCTAAATTAGAAAGAGGCATTTCATTCAATGCGAAAGTAGTAGTGACTAAATCTTCCCATGGATTGGGTTTATTTGCTTTTTTTAAATCATAATATTGTTGATAGGTGCTTGTATCCATTCCTAAATAGTTCATTGCAGCCGTTCCGTCTCCCCAATTTTCATCATCGAGTTGGTCGGCTTGCCATCGAGTACCATCATTGGATAGAAACCATTCATTTAGGAAATCACCATTAAGTTGTTGGATATTGGTATAAAGTCCCCAATCTTGGCCGTTGATAAATAATTGTATGAAAGAAGCTTTTACCCCAGGAATATGTTTGCGTAAAGCATTGGCATAAAAAACTTCTCGAATAGAAGAGGGATCTTGGTAGGCGTTGTGTAAATTGAGTGTAGAATATCCACGAACATCTTGTCCGTCAAGGACTTCATCTATCGTAATTTTAAAGGATTTTTTATCACTATTTAATGCACCATCAAGAGTGGTATTCCCTTTAAATCGAACTGCAACATCTGAAAAACTATCATCATCCACTTGCAAGTTGGCAAGAATTTCTGCCCCATTTTCTAATTGTTGCCAGTAATCTGTTTGAGAAAAATTAAGACGTATAGTACGAACTTTCGACTCATTGTATAAACCAGTGACGTCCGTATTACCTGTAATTAATTGTCGTCCATCTTCTGATAAATTAATTTCATCAGGTAAATTTTGTCCTATTAAAATAATTGGGGAAATTATAAATAAGAAAAGTAGTAGGTGTATAATTTGTTGAAATTTCATTCTAGCAAAAACTGGTTTACTCTATTTTGGTTTAACCCAAAAGGAGTTAATAATTGAATGGAAAATAAAGTTGTAAAATTAGAAATAAATTTATTGTGGTGTCGGATTATACCATAAAATAACTATTATACGACGGATTTTCGTTTATTTTGTCAATCTATGCGGATTAATTTACGAAACGAACAATTAGAACTTCATCCTCATAAAGCGATTTATTGGGAGAAGCATCAAATGTTATTACTAGCAGATTTACATTTGGGAAAAGCTACTCATTTTCGTCGGGCGGGAATTCCTGTACCTGAACAAGTGGGAACGATTAATTGGGATAAATTGATAGGTTTATTATTACAGTATGAACCCAAACGTGTGATCTTTTTAGGGGATTTATTTCATAGCACGTATAATACAAAATGGGAAGAGTTAGAACACTTATTTCAGCAATTTAAAGGCATACAGTTTGAATTGGTATTAGGTAATCATGATATCTTACCTGAGCATATTTATGCAAAGAGTTTAATGAAAATACATGTAGAATTATTGGTATCACCTTTTTTATTCACTCATCACCCTTTAGATATAATTCCACAAGAAATGTATAATATTTGTGGGCATATACATCCGTGTGTATATCTAAATGGTCAAGGGCAACGTGTTCGACTTGCTTGTTATTATTTTGGGAAACAGCAGGCTATTTTACCTGCCTTTGGAGAATTTACGGGTATGGCAGTGATAGAGGTGAAACGAGGTGATCGAGTTTTCGTAATAGCAGAAGATAATGTATTGGAAGTTTAGAGATTAGGCGAAAAACTATCAACTTTTTCTTTTCAAGCGTGTTGTTAATTTTTAAATCATTTATCCTGATAATGCAAGTTAATTCATCTACATCTAGGAGTTATTTACCGCTTAAATTGCAAGAATGGTTAAATCCTGAGCCCAATTCTATTAGAGCAATCAAGGTGTTGGCATTGGTTTATTTTATTGGTTTGTTAGGAATACTTATTCCTTTCCATGAACAGTTTATATTATTAACTCCTGTCAATTTACTTTTCTCCCTTACTTTAACCCTTTTTTTTCATACTGATTGGTCACCCAAAGCAATATTATTTCTAGGTATTGCATTTTTTGTGGGCTTTGGTATTGAAATGATAGGAGTAAATACAGGTTTAGTTTTTGGTTCTTATGAATATGGACGAGTTTTAGGATTACAATGGCATAGAACGCCTTTTATGATTGGTGTAAACTGGATATTAGTAACGTATTGTTCAGGAATAGCAATCAATCATATTTTTCCAAATTGGCATTTACTTTTGAAATCACTTTTAGGCGCGTTACTGCTAGTAAGTTTAGATTTATTAATTGAGCCTGTTGCTATGTATTATGGCTTTTGGTCTTGGGAAAATGATGTTGTACCATTTCAAAATTATGCAGCATGGTTTGGTATTGGTTTCACTCTATTAGTTTGCTTTTACGCATTAATAGGAAAATCTACAAACAAAGTAGCTTTTGCCTTGTTAATACTTCAGTTTGCTTTTTTCTGGCTATTAGGTTTTGGAATCTCTAATTAGAAAAGCAACTGTTTTTAAACAAACTAAACATTATTTTCTTGTGCATTCATTTCTTTATTATACGTTTATCACACTCTCGGCAGTAGTAGGGATGGAATTTATAGCGTGGTTTGCTCATAAATATATCATGCATGGTTTTTTATGGTCGTGGCATGCAGATCATCATCAGCCCCATCATGAAAAAGATGGCTTTTTTGAGAAAAATGACCTTTTCTTTTTAGTGTTTGCAATCCCTAGTGCAACTTGTTACATCATAGGTTCTGCAACTCCTCATTTCTGGCTTTTTTTCATAGGAGTAGGTATTTCTATTTATGGATTAATTTATTTTTTAATTCATGATGTTTATATCCATCAACGATTCAAATGGTTTCGCCAATTAGATAGTAAATACTCACGTGCTATTTTGCGAGCTCATGGTGATCATCATGCTAAACAAACAAAAGAAGATTGTGAATCTTTTGGTTTATTAGTTGTAAACCGTAAATATTATAAGAAGAGAAAAGATTGGAAGAGCGTTAATTCTTAGAAGAGTTTTGCTAAAATAAAAAGAGGATGTCGATTTAAATCGACATCCTCTTTTTATTTTTTAAAGAAGATTATTGATTAATAACCTGCTTCTTTATTTCCAGAGTAGCTAGAACCACCACGTCCTGCTTTATTAACACCACAATCTGGACGACCCATTTCTGATTCACCTTGTGCTACACTAAATTCAACACGACGATTGATTAAGCTTTTACCATTTGTAGGTACAAGAGTATCATTTTCACCACCCCAGTTTAATACTAAGCGGCTACGGTCAGCACCATACTTACTTACTAGGTAATCAATTGCGGCTTGAGCTCTATTATAAGATAATAAATCATTATAACAGTTTCCTGCGGTTTTATCTGTATATCCTTTTACTAATACACGTACAGAAGGGTTGTTTTTCAAAACAGTAGCTACTTGATGTAATTTTGAATACTCAGAATTTTTAACAGCATAGCTATTATTATCAAAATTAATCATTGGTAAGAACCAGTCAAGAGGCTGTGGTTGTGGAATATCTATTGCAGCAATTTTAGCATCTACAATACGATTTACATCACCTTCATCTAATAAATCTGGCTCAGGTATTTGAGCTACACCTTCAGAATCAATTTTATATCCTGGAGGAGAATATGGCTCTTTATCTTTATAGTCGGCAATTCCATCACCATCACTATCTAAAGAAACACCTCTTGTATCTACTGGAGTACCTGGAGAGTTTACTTCTTGATCGATCATATCAATGATGCCGTCACCATCTGTATCTGTTAAATCTAATTTTGGTCGAGCTTTTACTTCAGCTAAATCTTCTACCATTAAATCAAGCGGACTAGCCCACCATAATGGAGCAGATTTTTCATTAGAATCTCCAAGAGCAATTCCAAGACGAACATTCGTGTAGTTCATTAAATCGGCTTCTGAAGTAATACTATTGAAACCTCTAAATTCTACACCATCTACTAAGTCATCTCTACGACCTAAGAAACGAGTAACTTTGTGCTCAATAGATAAACTGATTTTATCCGCTATTTTAAAACCAATACCAGCACCACCATCAAGATATGTAGAAATATTCCAGTTGTCATCGAAGCGATCACTAAATACATCCACTTCACGTGTTCCGTCAGTAACGGTAGAGTTTAAAGATGCTAAACCTGCACCAAGAAATACATAGGGGTTGATTTTCCCAGTACGTCCAACTTTCATTTGATTGAGGCTAATTACAGCATTGATATCACCAGCCAAAGCTGAAGCTGAATAGTCTGGCATCCAGTTAGAAGCAAATCCATAAACTGCTGCATCTGCAGGTCTTCTGTTTTCATCTTCTTCTCCTCCCATAGCATAATATCCTGCATCTAAACGGATAGAAAACACATAATCTATTGATTTACGTAAGTGAAGTCCAACACCGAAATTGGAATTCCAGTCAACATCACCAGATAGGAAGTTGTGGCCAAGGTGTATACCCACTTCCCACATATCGTCTGGTTTTGAGGTTATTTTCAGGCTGTTATCATCCTGAGCTTGAGCGTATGCAAATAGTCCGATTAGCAATGCTAGTAGAACTGATACTTTCCTTGTCATAGGGTTTTACTTTGAAATTAATAAATAGGTAATTCGAATTCTAATATAATATTATTCTATAATATATTTTACGACAAAGTACAAATGTATTCTTTTTATTTAATTTAGGGCAATAATTTTATACTTTTTTTGTATAAGCCCGCTTATCTTTTGTCTAGCAATCAATAGATTATAACAATAATACATTTGTAATGATAAATGAACATGTGGGATTATGGGAACTCGTATCTTAGTCTTACATTTTATCAGATATAAACTAGAGTTTAATCAACATGTTTCAAATAGCATCAATAAAACGTCAATTTAATTGACACTGTTTGGTTGTTGTGAATACTTCTTCTTCTTGATATGTATCTACGAGAGAAATAAAGAGATTGGATTAATAATAAGTCTCTTTCCTCAATAAGTATGCTACACCTTTTGACTTGAGTTTTAAATAAAAGTTACAAATATTTTTCACATATATAAATTTTATTTAATCACAAGTTTCGTTAGTTTCTGGTTATCAAATATAAAGATTTTTTTCTGAACTTAGGTATTGCTTTCAATTAAAGTTATGTTTGTGCTTTCTTTTTTGATCAAAAAAGCCACTTTTATAAAATATGCTTGAAAATTGGTTATCTCCTATTTCTTTAGAAAAAATAGCATTTGATCGAACAGGTGATGTTGTACTTGGTCATCATATAACAGTTTATTCTCCTCAAAATGATAGCTTATCCAATTGTAGAATTGCTTTGTTAGGAGTGAATGGTGATTGTGCTAATCAAATTAGAAAACATCTTTATTCTTTATTTCATCATTTTGGCAATTTGAAAATTGTAGATTTAGGAAATGCCAGAAATAATTCAGTTCCTTTTATTACAGCTATTTTAAAAGAATTACTTGACGGAAATATCATTCCCATTCTTCTAGGAGCAAATACAGATCTTATAAAAGCACAATATCAAGCTCATTATGCTAAAAAGCAATTGACGAATCTTGTTGTGGTAGATGATCGAATCGCTTTTGATTTAAATTTTGAAAACGAACAAAATTATCTCAATGAAATCATACAATCGCGTAAATTATTTCATTTAGGTGCTATTGCTTATCAATCTCTTTTCAATTCTCCAGCAGTATACAAGTATTTTAAAAATAGGCATTATGATTTAGTTCGACTTGGACAAGTTCGAGCTAATATGGAGGAGGTAGAACCAATTATACGTGATGCAGATTTATTGGCGTTTAATCTATCTGCTATTCGATTTGCAGAAGCGATGGCACAATCTCGTCCAAATCCGAATGGGCTTTTAGCAGAAGAAGCTTGCCAAATTAGTTGGTATGCAGGTATGAGCGATAAATTAGGCTCTATAGGATTTTATGGGTATGATCTTAAAAATGATCTTCAGCAACAAACGGCACAATTAATTGCTCAATTAGTGTGGTATTTTATAGAGGGGGTATATCATCGAAAAAATGACTTTCCAGTTTCTACGGAAGACATGGTAGAATATATTATTAATATCAAAAAATATGAGCATCAACTTACTTTTTGGAAAAGCCAAAAGAGTGGTCGTTGGTGGATGCAAATTCCAGTAAAAACAAAAAAGAAACATGAACGACATCGCTTATTGCCTTGCTCGTATCAAGATTATTTGGCAGCCTGCAAAGACGAATTGCCAGAACGCCTTTTTAAGGCTTATCAGCGGTTCTTGTAGATTTTATACATCACAAATTTTTATAGCTTCACGTAACGATTCAATAGGATCTTCATAGGTAGGGACAAATTCTTGTGCAACATACCCTTTAAAACCAGTTTTGACTATCGTTTTCATAATAGCAGGGTAATTCAATTCTTGCGTATCATTAATTTCATTTCTACCAGGGACACCTGCTGTATGATAATGTGCAAAATAAGGATGAAAATCTTGGATGGTGCGAATAATGTCTCCTTCACTTATTTGCATATGATAAATATCGTATAGTAATTTGAAATTTTCAGAACCCAAGGCATCACACAATTGAATTCCCCAAGGCGTATTATCACACATGTAATCTGGATGATCAATTTTAGAATTAAATAATTCCATAATTATAATTACGCCATTTTTTTCTGCTAAAGGCATGATTTTACTTAAACCATTAACACAATTTTTTAATCCTACTTCATCCGTCATTCCCCTTCGATTTCCACTAAAACAGATCAAGTTTTTATAACCTGCTTCTGCAACTTTGGGGATCATCTCAGTATATTGTTTAATTAATTGTTCATGAAATTGGGTATCATTCCATCCATCTATTAAATTAATTTCTGCCCCATTACACATTGAACAGTCAACTTCATGTTTTTTTAAGGTTGGCCAATCATCTGGTCCTGCTAAATCTAGAGCATGCATACCCATACTTTTCATAATAGGAAGCAACTCTTCTAAAGAATATTTACCGTAACACCACCGACTAACAGAATGTTGGATATTACCCTTGAGTCCAGTTTCATGAGATTTTTTATTCGATTTGGCACATGCTGTAGTTGTACTAACTAAAGTAGCGGCAGATATAGCAAGAGAATTTTGTACAAAGGTTCTTCGTTTCATTTTGATAAAGTCTTAAAACTAGTTCTATTTTTTGTATCCCATAACACCTGTGGCACAGCCAAAGAAATATTTTTTGTAACGTACTTCTAAGCCATTCGCTTTAAGTTGGGTAGAAAATTTTTCACAATTTTTAAATTTAGAACAATAAACACCTAGCATTTTATAGTCCATAGAATTACCCATAAATAATTTACCGATAATAGGGATAATCCAATTTAAATAAAACATAAATAGTAATCGCAAAAGTAACCACTTTGGTTCTGAAATTTCAATGAATGCGAATTGTCCATTTGGTTTTAAAATTCTATTGATTTCAAAAGCCAATTTTTCCAATTGAGCAGTAGAAAAAGTTTTTAATCCAAAAGCAGAAACCACAAAGTCTGCATGGGACGAAATAATAGAATTATTTAGAACGTCTTCTTCTAAAAGTTGGATATTCCAATGTGGATATTCCAATGTGGATGTTCCTTAATTTTAGTACGAGCTCTGGCATTCATTTCAGGTGATATATCCAAGCCAATTAAATGTAGTGCTTTTTGTTGTTGAATGATTCCCCAAGTTTCTCCCATACCAGACATTAAGTCATAGCCGCGCCCCCCTTTTTGCCAGTTAATTTCTTGAATACATTGTTTTCTCCAAGGTTCTGTAAAACCAAAAGAGGAAAGATAATTTACTGTTCCATAGGTTTTAGACATTCTATTAAATAGATTTTCGACAAAATCTTTTGAATAAATATCGTCTTTCAAATCCTATCTATTTGAATAGCTTTTAAATCAATTATCATAATGACCATGCCACCCCTCCTGACTCACTTAAAGGAACGCATCCTTCATAAGGTCCTGGTACGGGCAGATAAGCCAGATGATTTTCGCCGATGAGTTCACTACCAAAGTAACCCGCAATAGATAAATCTCTCAAGGCATACATAAAGTTATAGAAATAATAATCTTGATCTGCTGCTCCTTCAGCTTTAGGATCAGGAACTTCTCCTTGAAGCATTTTACCTATTTTAGTATACTCTTCATCAGAAAGGTTACTCATATTTTTAGTTAAAAAACTAGTGAGTTGATCTCGATTTGCCTTTTCAGTGCTAGTTCCATCTTTAGATAAGCGATTTTTAAAGCCAGTTAAACCCAGTTTAAAAGCTTCCTGTTCTTCTTTTTTATAAATATTAGTTAATATTTGATCCATATAACGCACTACTTTCGCTTCTTTAGCACCTGGGGTATCCGTTTTAGGTAATAAAATATCACTTAATTCATCCAATAAATGAGAATCTGTATTTGATAAAAAGGTAGGTGTCCAATCAGGAGCAGCAACGGCAGCTTCTGTCTCGCAAGAAGAAAACAGAGTTGTTAAAGCTCCTGCACTAACCACCAAGCCTGTACCGATTCCAATATTTTTTATAGCATTTCTACGATTCATAATTTACAGATTTTGACGGTTTAATTCTTTTACAGCATAATCTGCAGCTCGTGCAGTCAATGCCATATATGTTAAAGAAGGATTTACACAAGCAGCAGAGGTCATACAAGCACCATCTGTTACAAATACATTTTTAGCCTCGTGAACTTGATTCCATTTATTTAAAACAGATGTTTTGGGATTATTTCCCATACGCGCAGTACCCATTTCATGAATTCCTAAACCTACTCCATATCCTCGATCGGTTGCTTTAACATCTTTAAAACCAGCAGCCTCCAACATTTCCGCTCCTGTAATTGCCATATCTTTACGCATGGCAATTTCATTTTCTTTTATCTCTGTTTGGAAAGTTATCGTTGGCAAGCCCCATTGATCAAGCTTATCATAATTCAACATCATTTTATTATCATGATAAGGAAGAATTTCTCCAAATGCGGTCATTCCAATACTCCATCCTCCAGGTTTATATAACTCATCTTTAAAATCTGCACCAAAACGAAGTTCGGCTACTCCTCGCATCCAGTTAGAACGACTTGCTCCTCCTTGAAAGCCATAACCGCGCACAAAATCTTTCTGCTTAGTA
Source organism: Saprospiraceae bacterium (assembly GCA_020628645.1). Lineage (GTDB taxonomy): Bacteria > Bacteroidota > Bacteroidia > Chitinophagales > Saprospiraceae > JAHDES01. Next base: position 1,237 of record JAHDES010000003.1, on the reverse strand, counting down.
GCAGCACTAATATTTCTAAAACGAGGAATATAAAAACCATTCGGACGACGACCCTTGAAATACTTATCTTCAAAACCCTCTACAGATGCATAAGCACTTACACGGAAGTGATGATCCATAATATTATGTCCTAATTGCTCACTACTCGCCCCTATACCATTTGGAAAACGCTTCGATTTAGAATTCATCAAAATCCATGTAGATGCAATAGCCGAAGCATTCAAAAAGATAATTTTGGATCTAAATTCATAGGTTTTCTTTGAAGTTCGATCAATGACTCGTACACCAGTTACTTTACCTTTTTCCTCATCATAAATTAATTCATGTACGATAGAATCGGGTCGAAGTGTCATATTTCCTGTTGCTTCAGCTGCAGGAAGCGTAGAGGCGTTACTACTAAAATATGCCCCATACGGACACCCTCGCATGCAACGATTACGGGATTGACACATTCCTCGAGTACCAATATTCCCTTTTGTAATGTGAGCGGTACGACCAATAGTCAAAGTGCGTTCTGGAAAACTTGATTTAATACTATCGCGAAGTTTTTCTTCTACACAGTTTAAATCCATTGGAGGTAAAAATTCTCCATCTGGCAATTGAGGAAGACCTTCTTTTTGACCACTAATCCCTGCAAATCTTTCAACATAATCATACCATGGTTTAATATCTTTGTATCGAATCGGCCAATCAACTGCAATGCCTTCTTTGGCATTTGAGTCAAACGCAATATCTGACCAGCGATAACTTTGTCGACCCCAAACGATAGATCGTCCTCCCACATGATAACCGCGCATCCAATCAAAACGCGTACCTTCTACTTCATCATATGGATGTTCAGAATCTTTAACAAACCAGTGAACATGGCTGGGACGAACAGTATACCCTGTCCTTTTTTGTTTTTCATAATCTTTTAGCATTTCATTTGAAGGACGATCATTATTGGGTAAATCCCATGGGTCATCATTCATTGTAGTATAATCCTTTATGTGAGTTACATTACGTCCTCTTTCTAAAACAAGTGTTTTTAAGCCTTTCTCACAAAGTTCTTTGGCTGCCCAGCCACCACTTATACCTGTTCCTACTACGATAGCGTCGTACTCCATGGGACTATTCTCGTCAAATAATGGCATTTTTATCTTAATTTAAATGTGAAATATTCTCAAATCAGTAAAGATTCTTTCGCTATAAATTTAGGAAAAGTAAGTGGTAATAAAAAGATGCTCCATAAAATTGT
>JAHDES010000080.1 GCA_020628645.1 Saprospiraceae bacterium | reverse complement strand
TCCCTACACCCATTCCTGACCGAATGCAGGGTGTTTCTGATGGATGAGGAGAAAAGGAAAGTAGGCAATGGAAATCATCCATTAGACCTGTAGGAGGGGATGGAAAATGTATCACTTTTGAGAAGCGTATTTTGTAATCCCTACAAATTGAGTTGGGATTTTTCAGTACCAAACACAAAATTTTGGCTAAGCTCAGTTAGGATTTTTCAGCCTCAAACACAAAATCCTGCTTACTCCCCACAAAATTTTGGCTAAGCTCCTAAAAGATTTACATATCCTGAGGTTCTCCCTAATAATTTATTTCTATTTAATATTATTTCTTACATTTGATTCCACTATATATTGTTTAGACAAGTCAAATACCAATGGATAAATACGAGCATCTTATCAAAATCATACCACTACTTTCCATCTTTCTTATATTCTTTGGGTTTTTAAATTTGTACACTTATTACTTTCACTTTGGAATAAATATTTACCCTTTCCTGAATAGTAGTGAGATTATCTTTTCTTTCTTACCGAGTTTACAATCATTTTTTTTGACTTCGACTATCATAATAATATTTATTGTATTCCTTTATGCTCTAATTCTTAGGGGAAAGTATGTCGTGATAACTTCAACTTTTAAGTTAAGCTCTGAAAACTCTTTAGCAGATATATTAGATAGACTAAAATGGGAAAACTGGAAAAAACTTCCATGGAAAGAAAAAATTGGTTCTGTAGTAGCTATATTTAAGCATGGTATGGTAGTTATGCTGTTGCTATTAGTTATTTTTACATACTTAATGGTTGGCGATAATTTTCTATGTGGAGATACTATCTCTCATTTTATTTTACTTTGGACATGGGCAATTTTTTGTTCTCTTCTTATGTATAGCTTCTTTCGAGAAAATCCTTTCATAAGAAATTCGCTTATTCTAGTAGTCATTGGTTTCTTTTTAAGTATCTTCTTTTTTAGCAAGAATAGTTGTAAAGCGGATCAAATAAAGGGAGGACAATCAAATAGACATGTTTCTTTTTCCTTTAAAGACTCTGTAATCAGAACAGACAGTACTAAATCCTATGTTGGATCAACACAAGAATATATTTTTATTTACGATAGAGATGATAACGCGACTATTATTTATGACAAATCATATATTTCTTGGATAAAATATAAGTGAAGATTCTTATTGCCTCTTTAAGCTAAATATTTTATGTATATTTCAGCTAATCGTTCATGATATTCTTCTTTTAAAGCCTCTTTCACCTTATCTCTTAGTTGGGGAACTTGCCCAAATCGTTTTAGTATGAATTCATGCTTATAGATAAGTATCCATTCAGATTTAAACTTAGAATAATCAAAATTTTCTAAGTTGATTACCCATTCCTGCCAATCACATAACTTGGAAAGTTGTTGAATTCTTGTATCACTAGGATCAATATCTAAACCATATATTAGTAAGGTGAAATTGATAAAAGTTAAATTATTAAGTTCTGGTTCTCCATTCCATAATTTATACGCACCAGTACCTTTTGTCTTATCAATATGTTTAATATGCTTATTAAAATAATCTTTGAAATCTACATCTATTATTTTATTGAACAACAATTTGCGATATAGATAGGGAGCAAAATTAGTATCTAATTCTTCGATGAAAGTTTTTTCCACAACCACCTTATTGGAATCATTACATATTGTCCAAAACGGCACTAAATATTCGTATTTCTGCTGATCTATCTTTATTGTTAGTATTACTTTTTGGATTAAAACTTCATCAGTTATTTTAAGGTTTGGATAAAATTCGTGGATGGAGAAACAAATTGATTTTATGAAGTCATTACTAAACAAATACCCTTTTTGAATAGAAATCTTTAGAATATCAATGAGTTCTTCATATGTAAAATGATCTCCATAAGATAAAATAAACTCTGCTAATTCTTCAAACCTTATATAAGTTCTATTTATCTCAATTTTAAGAAAATCGATCAAAATAGATATAAAATCCTTAGAATCTTCTTTATTAAGCTCCACCTTATTAAGCAAGAAAAATAAGTTAGAAAATATATGCCTATAAATTTGTTTAAAATGATAATTGGTAAGTGCTTGTGTCAAATGTTGATTTTCGAGAGGATCACTCCATATTTTATCTCCATGATTGGCATGTAAAAAATTCTTTGTTTTTTCAATTAAATCTTTTCTTGCCTTTTCAGAAATAAGAATCTTATCAATTTTATGATCTTTAAATAACTGTTTAACTGAAGCAGGAAATAGATTGAATAGAAGAATATTAATGTGGTAAGTTTCAAACTGTTTTAAGTGTGCTTTATAAGCTTCATGAGTAGAATAACTTATTAAATATCCTTCTATAATTTTTTTGCATAAGGATTTATAGTCTCTAAAGGTATCTCCTAAGATATAATTTTTAGCGTAATGGGAGCTAAAAGATGCTAAAGGCTGATTCAACTGGAAGGTATAATTTGGAAATAATCCATTACTTCCCCTTTCAAAAGAAGCTTTTACTTTTTTTAAGGAAGTAATCTTCTCATCTATCAATTTTGTAATTTTACTTTTTACTGTTTCTTCTTTTAATTCGATTAAGGCTTTTCTTTTGTCTAGATCAATAACATCTAATTCATGTAATAGTAAATCCAAGTCAATAGCTTTAATAGAGTCCATTATTTCTTTTCTATCCTCTAGAACATAATTACTTTCTATTAGATTGTGAAGCCGATAGGTATTAAATTTTGCTATGAAATAGCGAAACTCATTTTTCCCTTTTTCTTGTTCAGCGATATTTTTATAAATGAGATAACTCGCTTTAAAATTATTTGTACCCAAAATATAGTGAAAGTAGGCGGTTTCAAGAGTATAATACTTTGGACTACCTTCTCTAGTTTTTAAGTTTTTAAATACAGTGGTAAAATCAAGTCGATTATAGCAACATTTTAAACAATTGCATACATGATCATGTTTCGTAAAATCTATTGAGAATTTTCTTAATTGTCCAGCATAATCATTCAATTCTGATCGTAAGCTTGCCCCGATTACGTTTCCTCTATTAATATAATCTTTGACTTTTTCAATATCTTCATAGCATTCGATATTAAATACAAGGTAATTATTCAATCGTTGGATAATAAATTCAATCTTTTTTTGATATTCTACTACTCCTTTATGCTGTAATTCTTCTTTGAGCTGCTTACTTATAGTAATCTTTTGGGATTCTACTTTGATTTGGTTAAAAAGATCAAAGATACCTTCTTCGGAAGATTGAAGTGTAAATTTAGAATAATGCCATACATATTCATTCGTATTATTAAATGGCTTGGCATTCGCAATAATATTTGGATTGATGTAAGCAAGACCATTAAATTTGATGAGGAGATTATATATTTTATCAAGGATATGTGATGATACATTTTGTTTTTTTTGAGATTGGATCTCTTTACTTTTTTCGATTAATCTTTCTATTCGTGAAGTCCCCTTTTTTATTAACAGATGTTCTTTTTGAAGTAAGAAGAAAAACCTTTTAAGTTCATCTTCCTTTTGTAATTCTTCTAAAGTAAACAATTCAAATTGATTGGCATTACTAGCCTGATATAATCTAATTTCAAGAAAATTAGACACAATAACCCATTTACAACGATCTTCAAATTTTGGTGCATAGCTAAAAGCTTGTTCAATTGGTGTTTGTTTATTGTTTTGTCTTTTTTGTGCTGCGTCTAAATTTGTATTTGCATCTTTCAATTCTATAATTGCGTGTACCCCTTTACTAGATTCTTCATTTAGATTAAAATAACCAAGAACTCCGTCAGGTTTTTTACCATCAGTCAATGTTTTAAGTTCTTTTTCTAAATTCCAGTTTCTAGGATTACGATAATTATACCCCAGAATATCACCAAAAATATCATTGATAAAGTCTGCCCCAATCGAAGTTTCATTTTGGCTAGGAAGTTTTCCTGATTTATAGGCTTGAAACCAATCATTCAACATTTCTCTTTTAGTTTCAAGTCCATCTATTGTACTTAACTTGAAATGTGCCAAATAAGCATCTAAAAAAGCTTTTTCAAAAATTGATTTTTTTCTCATTCTGTCAGACTATTTTTAAGAAAAAGGATAGGCGTAAATCTACACACTCCGATTTCCTTGCAAATTAACTATATTTTTACATGTAGTCTATTTTTGGATTAATTCACCTAGTATTGCGTTAGTGATTAACATATTTTCTTCTATCAGTGAAAAGAAATTCTTACCAATAAATATAAGTGTAGATTATCAATATATTTAAGGAGCATCGTGAAAATCAAATAATAATTAATTTCGGTCATGGAACATTTTATTCAGCAATTAAATTGAACAAAACTTACCAATATTTAGACAAAAAAATTATAATTAATTGATAATCAAATACTTATAAAGAATTATAATAAAATTTATGTTAAGTAATAAAGGTTTATGTTTTTGTCTCACCCTGAAAAAAGTTGACCGCTAAAAGTGAATTTTATCATGTCAACATCAAAAAAGCCCTACTACGGGAAAAAACAAAATCAAAAATAATTGAAGATTTCTACAAAGAATCTAAAACAATGACGGAGTTATCCGAATTACATGGCATGCTTAGTAATAATCCATAGCGGCTTGGATAGAAAAATATGGTATATTGAAACCTAGTAATTTAATATCCAAATTGGGTCAAGGAAATTATACCTACTCGACCTGAACAGATTTGGGTAGCTGATATTACGTATTAAAAGAGTACAGTTTGTTTGGCAAACGCATCCGTTCTTTCGAAGCTTTATAACATCGAGTTGGCCAACTATTTTGCGAAATTGAATTGTGTAAATCAGTAATTCTAAAGGCCTTGATTACCATTGATGAAGCCATCCAAATGTATAGAGATATCGGCATGACGGGTGAAGAAGAAATTAGGTTCTTTCATAAAAAGAGCAAGAGTCGTTCAACGATTATTAAGTGATGCGAATTTCCATTTAGATAGTTTGGCTCAGATGAAAGGAATTTAAGTAGTAAATCTAAAAATAAATTATTATAAGTTACGAAATCTACTTTTTTTGACACATTTCGTAACTTATAAAACTGAAAGTTATGGCAAAAATAATTGGGAGACAACAAGAACAGCATACTTTACTACGGGCTTTTCACTCCAATGAGCCAGAAATGGTAGCCGTTTTTGGTCGGAGAAGAGTAGGTAAAACTTTTTTAGTTCGTACCGTTTTCTCAGAACAGATTGACTTTGAAGTTATAGGTGTACAAAACACTACATCTAAACCACTAAGTCGTATACTGATAAACTCAGGCTAAAGCGCAGCATTTTTCGAGCGATTACCAAAACAAAAAAACAGATTTTCATCACCTTTATTAGTACATTCGGATTGCTAGCTAATAAACATTCTACTGATTTGATTGATAATATGATTGAATTAGATGCACTATTTGAAGACGTAAAGTGAGTATGTTCTTCCACTTCAGAGCGTACTAAATAGGAGAAGATTAGGCTCTAAAATTTTAGCATCATAAGTCTTCCATCTAGTTGTTGGGATTTCCAAAACTTGTAATAAAATAAAGAAGTCGATTGAGTGGCATCAAATTCAGGGTCGATCCAGATGGTTTGGAAACTAACGGATCAATAGGGAAGTTATCGAAGCTGCTCTTAAATGTATGGTTAACAAGCTCGTTTATTGGGTATAGTAATACCTTGCTCTTTCCTTATAAACCAAATAGTTAAAAATGCTGATTTACAAAATCAAAGTTCAACTATTGAATGGTTTGAACCTAATTTGTGTTTTTTGTACATTAACTGTATACTTATTGCACATTTTACGTACATTTGTGGTGCGCAAATTGTACATACAATAAGAAAACTAATTATCAACTTAAAATCATCTTCAAATTACTTATGAGTGCAAGAATTATTTCCGTAGCCAATCGAAAAGGAGGAGTTTCTAAAACCACAACTGGTCTGTTTTTAGCTACCAGTTTGGCTCTAAATAAGGGAAAAAAAGTCATTTATCTTGATTGTGATAGCCAAGCCAGTGCTTATGAGTATCGGCAATTTGAAAAGAATATGGAGTTGTATCAATCCACTCCCCCACCCTATCGAATTTTAAAGAAAGATCCTGCTTTTTTATTTGATGAAATTCAAGATTATGAAAAAGAGTATGATATGATTTTCATTGATATTCCTCGATTTACACTTGGAAAGGATGACAAAATGATCATTTCCATCCTAGCAATGTGTGATTCCGTACTCATTCCAATAAAATCAGGCGAACTTGATAATCTTAGTACACTAGGATTTGTACGGATGATTGAAGCTATTAGAGAACATAAACAAGAAAAGGGTCGCCCTTACCAGTATGCGGGATTTTTGAGTATGACAGGAAAGCGACCCACTGATGATAAAGATGCAAGATCCTTTGTAAAAGACCTTGGAATTCCACTTTTAAAACATGAATTAAGAGATGTAAGAGAACTTTCTAACCCTTACACTTATGAGAGCCTTTTAAATAAAGGAAAAGCAGAAAAAGAGCGATTTGAAGCTTTTTTTAATGAGTTTATCCAATTTTTCAACTTTTAATCTGTAAAACATGGCGAAAAGACAACGTCCTAAGGTAAGTACGACAAATAAAATGAAGATTGAAGAAGCAATAGATATTGGTGCTAAAATTGCGAATAATCAAGAAGAAACAAAGCAAAGCAAAGTTGCAATTACAAAGAAAGATCCTTCAAAACGCTTCAACATCCGTATCCCTCACTCACTCTATGATCGCTTGGTCAAGGCATCAGAGAAAACAGGTTTATCAAAATCTGCCATTATACTTGGGGGGCTACATATGGAATTAAGTCGAATTGAAAAAGGGTAGACATTGTACACTTAAAAGACATTAATTGCAATGTTGTTGTACATACAAATAGTACACAATAGCATTGCAAATTAAAACAGCATGCTCATGTAATCTTCATTCCAATACTTTACTTTTTATATTCTAAGATCCATATAATCCAATAATTTTTTAGTTAAGACTCCCCTATTCTATTCCATAACAGCATAAAGATTCTCCTGTACACAAATCTACCTCTATCTTTATCATACAATAGATAAAATAAATAGATTAATATGGGATCAATACACTACTAACTCAAGAATAGCTCCTCCCCTCCCATTTTTAATTTTTCTTTTTGGGAATTTTATTTGAGATGAAGATATTGCGTGGCAATCATCTGCTTAAGTTGTTCAAACCGTTTCACCAATTCTTTTTCTTTATATACGCTTGTACACATTAATTGTACTTGTTTAACACACACAATGTACATACAAAAGATATGCATTGTACATTATTTCTCTTCAATAAATGAGTTTTCGTAAATGAATTTAATGACTCATGTTTTTGACATTCTTATAGAGGAGTTTAAAAATGATAGTCAGCCTCTTTCAAAAACTTAGGCTTTACAAAAATACATATACACAATTTCCCCCTTAAAGTTATGGCTTAAAATTCGATTAGATTGCCAAATAACGCATTTTAAGCTCTCCTCTTCTTTTCAAGCACTACATATAGTTTTTTATAATAAAATTTCTTAAAAGTCTTTATTTTCTATTTTTTTTACAATTCTTCAGCGAATAAGATATTTGGGATTTTGTTTCTAATACTCTTGTGTTTAAACTGAAAGTTTAGGAATTAAAAGATAGTGGTTTATATGTTGAATTAATTATAATTGAAGACAGATATTGTACACTTAAAGGACATTAATTAAGGTGTCATTGTGCATACAATGTACATATAATAAACCTTTAGGCTAATTCCATTATGACCTAGTTTACATTTTAGTTCTAGACATGAATACAACATTTGTCGTTATCCTACAATCCTAAATAAATAAACGGGTATGGGATCAATACACTACCAACTCAAGAATAGCTCCTCCCCTTCTATTCTAATTTATTCTTTTGGGGAATTTCATTTGAGGTTCAAGCTAATAGGTGAAATTTTGCGAAAAATAGCTGCTTAAACTATTCAAATAATTTCGCCAATAGTTTATTTAGTTTGTTGAATATTTAGTACATTAATTATACTCATTAAGCACGTACAATGTACATACAAAAAACATACATTGTACATTATATCTCTTTATTGATAATGATTTTAATGGTTAGTTTTCGACATTCTTACGTTTGAGGAGTTTATAAAATAATAGTCCACTTTTAAAAATTTGGGCTTTACAAAAATGTCCATATACAATTTTCCGTTATAAGTCATGGCTTAAAATTCGATTAGATCACCAAATAACGCATTTTAAGCTCTCATTTTCTTTCTAAGCATAAAACTATAGCTTTTAAAATTAAAATCGTTTAAAAGTCTTTATTTAAGATTTTTTTCGAAAAAAATGAAGTCGTGTACATTTACTAATTGCTTATGAGCAAACTTGAAATTTGAGTAGCTATATTTAATTTTACAGCATGCAATGTACACTATAAACACATGTATTGTACGTTTTTTGTACATACAATACATGTGCAAATCACATACATTGTAGCACTAACAAAATTTATACTAAAAAAATCTTAAGTTATATTTATGATTTTAATGGTTTATTCTTAATACTTTTAATATTTAAGATTTGTGTAGTTTTTAATATTTTGAAATTCAGACTTATAGAAGATTTAATGATTACACATTCAGGTAGATATAATTACACATTCAGGAACTTGTCAATACACATTCAGGATTTTTAATGATTACATGTTCAGGCAGTAATAATTACACATTCAGGAGGAAATAAATACATGTTCAGGAGGATGTGATTACACATTCAGGCAATGACAAAAATTATTTATTTGGCTAAATGATTACACATTCAGGTAGTAAATAAAGCATTATTTCTCCTTTCTTTAATAAAAAAAGCTATTGTTCAAATCACATAAAACTCCAAATGATTACACATTCAGGCAATAGTAATTACAGATGAATTTTTATTGTAATTGTTTTAAAGAAAAAACATTATCTTGCCCCATAATTTGTATTGAATAAGCCATAATATGGAAAAAAAACCTAAAGAATTAGGGATAAATAAACCTGTTGCTCATTTAACGAACGATTTTGCACTAAAAGCAAGGATCGGATTTACTACAGCACGTCAATTGTGCCTGTTCTTGTTATTAGTTAGTCAAACGAACCCTTTTGAAGAAGAGGATGACATGACGGGTATTATTAGTTTAAAGGATATTGCAACCATTATACGAAAAGAAGGGGCAAAACGTTCTGGAAGTATTCATAAAGAGGTATTGGATTTCGTTAAGAAAATGATGCAGTCGAATTATGTAGAATTTCAAACTAGCATCGAATGGAGGGGGCAAAAGCTACCTAAATATGTTGCCATTTTTGATGCTTTAGAACCTATTGAAGTACCACAAGGAAATACATTATATCGATACCAGTTTAATAAAATGATGCGTCCACATCTAAAAGGATTTTTGAGAGATTTTGTCAGTTTAGCCATCCCAAAAGGAATAAAAAGTGGGCATGCTGTCCGTTTTTTAATCATGGCTAAAGCACATCATGATCGATTAAAGGCATTTTCCAAGACCACCAAATTGAAAATTACAGTTGATGATCTTAAAAACATACTGGGCATAGAAGGAAAATATCCTCTTTTTACTCAATTCAAAATTCGAGTGATTCAACCAATTCTTAAAGGAGTTAATGAATCTTTAATCTTAGAAATTAAAGATTTAGAATACATCAAGCAAGGTAAAAAGATTACCCATCTCGTTTTTCATTTAGAAGATGGAGAATTAGCAAAAGCAAGAAAAAAGAAGGATCAAAAAAAACTAACCGACTTTATTCCCAATGAAGCAGATATTAAAAAGTTGAGTTATTCTCAAAAGATAGCATATGATTTTCTATGTGAACAAAACTGTAAAGCAGGGATTGTTTATCGACAAATTATTCAGAAAATGCCTTCTTCAGAATATTTAGGATGGGAAGATGTATTCATAGAAAAAGCTTGGAATCGCTTTGAGCAACTCACTAAACATACCAATCCCAATTATAAAGCAGGAGCATTTATCAAGTGGTGGCAAAGTGGAGAATTTAGAGATACGCTTTTTTCGGAGATTATGGAAAGTGTAATTACAGAAAAGAAAAAGAAAAACGATATCGAATTATTCAATCGAGATTTAGCCAAAACGATGACTTCAGAAGAATTTAAAGAAGCCATTCGAAAGTTCTAATCTATTCATGTTTTGTTCAAGTAGGGTAGGGTAGTCTAAGGTTATCTAGTATTACGCAAAGAATTGTGCAATTCAGATTTTAATCCCACCCATTTGAATGGGTTTAAAAATAAATATTCTTTGAAACTCATTTATCCTGTCTAGTGAACAATGGATTCAAAACAAGTTTTATGTCAAAAAGAAAAGATATTTAAGGGAACAATAGCAGAGTATTTCTATTATAAATGATTTAAATATGGTGAAAAATCGAAAAATAAAGGTAGAAGGAACAGAAATATCCTTATATACTCAAGCAGAAACAGACTACATTTCTATTACTGATATTGCAAAAGGATTTGAGTCAGGAGTATCTTCAATAGAAAGCTGGTTTAGAAATAGAAATACGGTAGAATTTTTAGGCGTTTGGGAACAATTAAACAACCCTAATTTTAATTCCGTCGGATTCGACGGAATTAAAGAAAAGGTAGGTTTAAATACATTTAAGTTATCTGCAAAAAAGTGGATTGCCGAAACAAATGCAATCGGTATTCAAGCTAAAGCAGGTCGATATGGTGGTACTTATGCCCATAAAGATATTGCAATTCAATTTGGTTATTGGTTAAGTCCAAAGTTTCAGTTGTATTTAATTAGGGAATTTCAACGCTTGAAAGAAGAAGAGGCAGAAACGAAAAATTTACAGTGGAATGTTCATCGTATTATGGCAAAAGCCAACTACAAAATCTTAACAGAAGCCGTACGAGAACATCTTATCCCACCTAAAATACAATATACCAAATCGGAAGGATTTTATTTTGCCTCAGAAGCGGACCTTCTCAATCTTGCTTTATTTGGAATGAGTGCAAAAGAATGGGAACAAGCGAATCCTACCTTAAAAGGAAATATTCGAGATCATGCCACACATGAACAGCTACTAGTTTTATCCAATTTGCAAAGTTTAAATGCTAAATTAATGAAATGGGGGTGCGACCAAAAGCAACGCCTTCAAATATTGAATGAATCCGCTATTGAAGAAATGCAGATTTTGGTGGGTAATAAAACATTGGATACCTTAACAGACCATTCTCAAAACCTTTTAGATGAAGGATCATAGGATTAAACAACACACATGTATTTGTTTTTAAAAAATATAAATAGATGAAATTTATTGACAATTATACAGTTTTTACATATTTTTGTTTTGATAAAAATATTTAGTTGAATTAAAAAGTGTAGAAAGATGTTGCGAGAAGGAAGTTCTTATATTGCCGCAGGGCTGGCATTGTTTGCCCTATTTCTTGGAAATTTCCCTTTATTCATGTTGGCGTTCATTCTTGGTGCTTTAGCGAGTGGCTATAAGCCCAGTCCATATTTGAATATGGCTGTTGTCAAAGGAATGAATTTTACCCGAGGAAAATTAGGAGATATTGGTTTTCGTCAGCAGATGGTCAAAGAAGGAAATGGAAATTATCGACGAAGAACAGTTGCCTTTAAATTACCAGAGACGGTTTCTAACCCAAGAACCCTAGGGCAAGTTCGACAGCGGACCAAGTTTAAAATGATTCAGGCGATTGGATCCGCTTTATCTGCCAAAGGGATAACTTATAGTTTTTATCGTTCGGGCCGAGGGATCAGTGGGTATAATGCCTTCATACGAGATGGTATTGCTAGTGCGATTGTTGAAGCTCCCGATGGTACGCCTTATGTGGATTGGAAAAAATTACAAGTTACCAATGGAGACTTTTATAAAAAGATGAAGCCGTATCAGGCACAAACTTTATTAGGGGATGATTGTAATTGTGCGCGATTGTTGACTTGGAACTATGATTGGACCTGCGATCCAGATGGCAATGCCTATGCCTTAAATCTAATTGGGGTCAAAGTCGATGAAGAGGGTGCAATAGAAGATGTGGTATGTGTACAACCTCGTATCCCCTTGAGTGCTTGCCATGCAGAAGTATTATTACCCCAATGCGATTGTTGTAAGACCTATTGGTACGCCTTCTTTGTTGATCCTTATACAGGTTATTTTAGTTCAAGCGAATATATTGGCACATGCGATTGTAGCTTGCCAGTCTATGAAGGCGAATGTGGTACTTGTGTAACGCCGCCACCAGCTCCAAGTTTTACCCCTCCTTCTGAATGTCCAACTCATTGTGGGGATGGAACCAATGAAGTCAATCGAACAGAAATCGTTTATACGGGGCTTTCTAAAGTACCCAACGGCTATCTAAGAGATAGTCCATTAATTTACCCAGCTTGTCCACTGCTTCGAGTAGAAGCGATGGTAGAGGAGGATCATGCTTATACGACTGCTTTAGCTAGTCTAGCTCAAAATGGTTTGTATCAAATTAAGGATGCTAATGGGATGATCGTAAGTGAGTTCATGGGTACAAATGATGCCAATGATTGGCGAGAAGGCGGTATAGCTTATACAACAATGATGAATTTAGGTTATCATTTACAAGTTGATGTAGCAGATAATCTTATCAAAATTTCTGCGACGGATGGGCGTATTCTTTCAAGTATTCAAGTAGATGTCGAGAATGACGGAAGCCTGCATGATTTTAGTCCAGAACAATTGATGAGTACGGTGCTTTTTATTCCACATCCGATTGATGCGATGGCAGAATTAGTGGTTAAAACGAGCAATGGTACAACTATTTTCCATGGTGATCCAAGTACCTTACCAGATGGAATATTAACCATTCAACCGAGTTTTGAAGCAGGAGCAGGAAGCATTATCTATACAGTTAAAGCAGTTCCTAAAGATGGGGCTTGTCCTAATGTCGTAGCGACGTATGAGTTCGACGGAGATCAGTTGGAGATGTTGAGTGGTTCAGATATGTTACAAACGGATGCCTTAATACAAGAACCCACGATCAATGCAGTTGCTATTGGAGATAATGATGCAAGTGATCCAAAGGTAGAAGAAGAGCCGAATTAGCTGACGACTTGTTCTAGCCTTAACTAGGAGGGAACTAAAAAAGACAGCTAGAAAATAGGAATAAAGAATAAATAGTCTGGTAAGTCGAGTAGATGGAACTAGTGGCATTGAAACAGCAGGAACGACTTACTGGGCTATTTTTTTCCTTCAAACAAGAAAGGTCTTTAAGTGATGATGGATATACCTGGATTGGATGATGCTCCGCTCTTAATTGCGTTATAAATATTTTCCCCCCTCTTTTCCCTTAAATTTATAGATTAGTGTAGTGATGAATAGGTATCGATGTGGATTTGATCAGATTGGACAGTATCGTTTATTAGATGAAGGAAAACGTGCTTTAGTCCCAATAGATGGGAAATTATTTTGGTATTTAGGTTACGGTTCCTCCAATTTATCAAGAGCAGTACTTGTACACCTATTTGAAGAAGTATTTAAACGTTGGGAAGCAGTACTGCACCCCCTATCCTTTGTACAAACCGAAGAAGTCTCAGAGGTACACATTCAACTCTATTTTGGTGCTCAACAGCATAGTCATCTGGGTGCTTGTCCCTTTGCCTTTGATGGTAAGAAAGGGATACTAGCTCATGCCTTTCCGACGAGGTCGGGTCAATTGAGTGGACACATACATTTTGATGATGCCGAACAATGGTACAGTCCATTTGAAGGGACTACTCCTAAAGAAGGAATTGATTTATTTCAAGTAGCCTTACACGAAGTAGGGCATGTGTTGGGATTAGGGCATAGTGAGGTGGAAGAAGCAATTATGTATGCCTATTATGATGGATCACGACAAGGATTACATGCAGATGATGTGGAAGGTGCTCAGGTATTGTATCGGGACTATTTACGTTCTTCTTTTTGGACTTGGTTGAAAGAATGGTGGAGTAGATGGTTTGTTTTGTAGCTTTTGGTCACTGGTATTCGGTCTTTGGTCAGTCGATTTTAGTTGCTTAGTAGTTAGTAAAAAAGTAGAATGGAACAGATACAGCATTTTCAGATTAAGCAAAGTAAAGGCAGTCGTGCAGGTCGAACAACAGCAATGGAGTATTGGTCAAGGTATACTTATCAAGGCTTTACAGCAAAGAATGTTGATGGTAATTTTATCGGCAAGACCGCTCGAAATGGCTTTCTGTTTTTTGATGGGCGAATTGCAAGAAATGGCTAACTATGGAACGGGGACAAATTATCTCAACTAAGCACTCTAAAGGTACTAGAGCCAATCGTCAAACAGCTTTGATCTATTGGAATCGATTTGCTTTTGATGGCAAAATAGCGCGAAATGCTTACTTGTTTTATGAAGGAAAAATTGCTAAAAATGGATATCTGAACTTTAATGGTGAAATAACTAGAAATAGGTAGGTATGGAACAGCTACAACATTTTCAGATTAAGCAAAGTAAAGGCAGTCGTGCAAGTCGGACAACAGCAATGGAATATTGGTTCAAATATGGATTTAAAGGCTTAACAGCTAAAAATAGAGAGGGAAATTATCAGGGCAAAATTGCAAAAAACGGATAATCATGGAGCAAGAACAAGTAGTTCAAGCAAGGCGAACGAAAGGTGGTCGAGCCAGTCAATTGACGGCATTAGATTATTGGAGTAAATATAGTTACGAAGGTAAAACAGCCAGAAATGGGCCCTCTTATTATGAGCGAAAAGAACGAACCAAACGTAATTTACAAAATTAAGATAGATGACTGATAGTATAAAATTGATGATGAGTAGTGTAGCCTGGTTGTTTAATTCAGGTTGGTTTTTAGCCTTTGAAGATATAGTTAATGGCTTGATTAGTATCATTAGCTTATTGATCATTTTGGTGGCGAATTTAGATAAGCTGAACGGACAACTCCAAAAATTGATAAATACCTTTAAAAAAGTAAAAGATGATCGTTCCAATCAATAATATTACATTTCCTAGTCCCTATCAAATTCGTCTAGTTCATCATTTGGAATAACAAGCGATTCAATTAATACAAAGAGCAAACAGTAGTTTATCAAAAAAGAAACAAAGACAATTGGTTCAAATTCGTTACCAATTACAAGCTAATGGTATGTATGCACTTTCCGATAAAGCTGTTCAAAGTGTAGTCATAGATGGCCCTTATACGTGTTTTCCAGATGAAGATTGGTGTGGGAGAAATTGTACCTGTGTCTTTGAAAGAGGAGGAAGTCGAGTAGCATTTTAAGTATGTGAATTGTTACTACTATATATTTGATTGAAAGTATTGAACTTATAGGTATTTTCCAGTAAATTAGGATACAGAAAATATCGTACAGTCAAATAAAAGTATAGAAGCAATGATTAAGAGGCAAACGCTTGTTCTTCTAAAAGAAGAGCTACTCAAAAGGTATCAGCTATTGTCGCCTGATGACCCCAATGCCAAAAAACTTGTACTTCAACTTCAGGAAGTTCAAAACATATTATCCTTTGAAGTAGTAGAAAACGATCGATCTGAAGTAAAACAGTATTCCTATCAACAGTATTTACAAGCTTTAAACCATCAGCTGCAGCAACTATTCTTAAAATATCATGCAGAAGTCGTCTATCAAAAAGAAGAGCGCAAAACTAAACGAAAGCATTTTCAAGACTACTTGGATTACATGCAAAAACGGCTTACACAAAAAATTATCCTTGATGAAGAGGGGATACGATGGGAAGCATCAAGATGGATAGATGATTTGACCCTTGCTTTCGATCAACTCAATGATTTATCCATACAATTAGAAGATTTTATAAAGACATATCTACCCAAATGGAAAGACAAGTACACAAAGACGCTCCAAAGTGACCCCAAGTCCAACTTTGCACCTCAATTGTTATTTACAGCAGATCGAGCAGGCTTGATAAAGTATTTAGCACATTATAAAGCTTTTTTCGTATTTCAAATTCCATATCCTGAAGAAACGAGTCCAGAACATCCATCCAAAGGATATACTCTTGCCCAACAGTATTTTGCAATCTACTATATGTTGGTCGCCTTGGATTTAAACTTTGAGGAAGTTCCAAAGACGGATATTGCACGATTTGTACAGCTTCTAACGAATCGCGAGATCGGAAAAACGATCATTAGAGGGAATATTTACAAGCGAGTTAAAAATCCCTTTAGCAAAAACAATCGGCATCTCATGTCAGATTTAAAAGTAATCTTACCCTATTTTAGACAATTGCAATTGGGAGAAATCGTACGATTGATCGAGCGTGATTTGAATTCTTTTAGTGATAAATGAGATTTACCGTATAAAAAGAAATCAGCTTTGAGGTAACCCCAACAAACTACCCCATAGGATAAATCAATTATATCTTTACTATAATTTTAATATGTAGTTAAAACATATAAGATTAAAATGTTGGGCCCATAAAATCGAAACTATGAAATCAAATCAACTCCCCTATATTAGCATTGCTGAATTTAGGGCAATCCTACAAGAAGAACTTCAAGATTTTCTTGCGCTACTTCCAAATGATAAGATAAAGAATAAGCAAATTGATAATCAACTTATTGATCTTAAAAGCGCCGCTCAATTCCTAGCTTTACGACCATCAGAAGTCTACCATGAAGTATGTTTAGGTCGCTTAGGTTATGAGCGTAAAAATGGGAAATACTATTTTCAAATCAAGGCACTTACCCAATTTAAAACACGACAAGAAAAGAATAGGCGAGATGGTTCATCTCAAATGACTCGCCAAAGATGAATGAACTTCAAGTCCTATGCAAAACGGTCAATGCTTTAGCTTTTTGTACAACTAGTAACAAAAAGAAAGTTTCTATCCGTGAACAACTCATGCGGCTCTTGGAAGTAATAAAGGTGCAAGACTTTCGTAGCTTGGTTCAATTTCAGCGGAGCAATGAACGTTTGAAAAAACAGCATTATGTGGTTTGTACCATAGAGCAAATGTTAGCGATCATTCGCTCAAAGGGCTATGCCCTATGTGATTGGTACAATGGTATTTACTTTTATAATGGATCCTATTGGCAGTCCATCAATGAACGATTGCTCAAACAATTTTTAGGACAAGCTGCAGAACGTATGGGAATAGATCCCTATCAAGCCCGCTTTTTCGCTTTTCAAGAATTACTCTATAAACAATTTCAAGCAGTTGCCCTTCCCCCTCAAAAGAAAGCATACGATCACACCACTCGAATCAATTTACAAAATGGAACATTTACAATTGGACCGAAGGGCAGTCAATTAAGCCCATTTGATTCCAGCGATTTTTTACGTTATCAGTTACCGTTTAGCTATAAGGTTACAGCACAAGCTCCTCGATTTAGAGCCTATTTGGACCAGGTATTACCCGATAAAGGGGTACAGCATATTTTAGCAGAATACATTGCCTATGTCTTTATGCCACATTTGAAATTAGAAAAAACAGTATTATTATATGGAAGTGGAGCCAATGGCAAGAGTGTCTTTTTTGAAATTGTACAGGCCCTATTGGGAAAAGAAAATATCAGTAGCTATTCCTTACAAAACCTAACAGCAGAATCAGGTTACTATCGGGCGCAGCTAGCCGATGTATTACTCAATTATAGTACTGAATTGAATGGTCGCTTAAGTTCAAGCGTTTTCAAGCAATTAGTATCAGGAGAACCTGTAGAAGCAAGATTACCTTATGGAAGTCCTTTTATTTTGAGTCAATATGCGCGTCTGATGTTTAATTGCAATGAACTCCCCCCAGTAGTAGAACATAGTCCAGCCTTTTTTAGACGCTTCTTAATTATCCCCTTTGAGGTGACGATTCCAGAAGCAGAACAAGACAAAGGACTAGCACGAAAAATTATCCAAGAAGAACTATCGGGTGTCTTTAATTGGGTGTTAGAAGGGGTAGCTCGTTTACAGCGACAAGCTCGTTTTAGTGAATCGGTAATTGTCAAAAAACAATTGCAGCAATACGAATATAGGAGCGATAGTGTTCAATTGTTTCTAAAAGAGAATCATTATATCTCCTCTAGTACAAAATGGATGAAACTTCAGCAATTGTATGAACAGTATGTGCAGTTTTGTAAAGCGACCCATAAGAAGGTACTCATCAAACTACATTTTCATAAACGACTAAATCGTATTGGAGTAAAGGTTCAAAAAAAGAATATTGGGTTAGTGGCATATATCACTCCTTCGACTCAGCAGTTGGAAGTATTGTAGGTTAATAGGTATCAGGACACAAAGACTTGATGACATAAGATAAAGGACTTTTACTTCATACAACAGTTCAAATTATACTAGAAAATAAGAGAATTATTTCGGGTTTTGCTCATAAACATAGTTGTTAATTTACATAAAAAATATAGAGATGGTAAAACACTATCGTTATCATTTACAGAAATATCAAGGGATGCAAAGTAGGTATAGCTGTCCAAATTGTGGCGTAAAAAAAGCCTATGCTCGCTATTGGGATAGTCATTTAGAAAAGCTATTACCTTATGAATATGGTTTTTGTAATCGAAGCAATAAATGTGCTTATCATTTAAATCCCTATACTGATGGTTATGCTAAAAAGGCATATTGTACAATCAAGCAGGGTAGGGGAGAGGGCAACGTACAAAGAGCATCCAATAGACAAAATCGAGTAAACTCAATTAATCTTCCATTTGATATACTCCAGCAAAGTCTTCGTCATTATGAACAAAATCGATTTGTACAATATTTGATCCAACTATTTGGAAAAACAAGAGCACTTCAACTGACTCGAAAGTTTTACATTGGTAGCTCCAACTATTGGCTCGGAGCAAGTATATTTTGGTTAGTAGATGAAAACGAAGAGGTACGAGGAGGGCAAGTAGTTCTATTTAATAAAAAAGGAAAAACCCTTAAAAAGCAAATTCGGAATCAGGGCATCAAGCGATATACGAACTGGGTACATGTTGCTTTAGAACGGGCCTATAAAAATCGAAATAAAGCGATTCCTGAGTGGTTAAAAAATTACACTGTTAATAGTCCTAAATATCCCATTCCTTTTGGATTACATCAATTAAAAGAGGCCCAGCCTAATCAAAAAATAGCTTTGGTAGAATCAGCAAAGACAGCCATTATTGCCAGTGTTTATTTTCCTCAATTGATTTGGATGGCCATTGGAAGTATGAGCTATCTAAATGCAGCACGTCTTTATCCATTACGCAATCGAAAGGTTCTTTTATTTCCAGACAAGGGGGTCTACAGTTACTGGCATCAAAAAGCAGAAGCCCTACAATATATCACGCCTATAATTGTGACAGATGTTTTAGAGTATTTAGAAGGAGAGGAGGGGAGTGATCTTGCGGATTATCTAGTTCGTTATCCTTTTTCGCAAGTTCAGTTGGAAATGTTAAAACTTGGGAGTCTCGACGGAGTTAGGACGGAGGACGGACGGGTCTAGCCTTTGGGTTGCCTATTAAAATACTATCAAAAAAGAATAGACTTCCTTTTAGCTCTAAGCAGCTAAAAGTGACAGAAAATTTATCCTATAATTTTAGAAAATAGGAGAGGACGAACCCCTCCTATTGGAGATAAACCATTTATGTAATTGTTGCAAGAGTAGGAGGGGCATAATTTAATGCTAGTAGTTCCTCCGCTTCTGGATTTACCGTTTCATTTCTATACAATTGAAAATCCGCAATGGCTGCTTGTTGGGTATTCAATAGTTCTTCACTGGCTTTTTCAAAATCAAATTTAGCAATGTAGTATTTACTGTTTAAGGCTTTATTTTGGCGTTGCTCAGGCGTGATTTTCAAGATGACTTGATTTAAGGCTAAATTCTCGTAGTATAATTCACTTTCTAGGCTTTGCAAATTCTCTACACTATAGCCATGAAATAAGGTATGACAAACTTGATTCGCCCGATTGAGGAAAAATAATTCCGTCCAAGTTTTACGCCCCATTTCAAAAAGATTGTCTTTGAAGATGCGAACAGATAAAGGCAGTATTTGGATGGTTTCTCCAGCTTTTGTGATTCGTTGTTCTCCATTGAGGTTAAGATTTCCCGTGCTGGCGTTAAAGCGATATTGACGAGGGATTCCTGCTCTGTAAGCGGCTGGAATAACTTCTCCCGAATCTTTATCCAGATGCGGGGTAGCTTGAATAGAAGGTAATAAGGTTTTGGTACTCATGATAAAATCATAGTTTTAGGATAGACTTACCCAGACTACACTAATAGCAATAGGTAAGCCTATCAAGTGATGAAATTAGAATAAAGAAAAGCGTAAAAAATTAGTAGTAAGGCAGAAAATTTAGTCAAAAAAATCTAAAGCTATCCCTCAAAATTTCAATGTAATTTTCTCCAGAAGTATCTGGATCAATTCCCTTTCAATTTTCACGGGATGATTTTTTTGACAAGTAAATTTATCAGCCGAGATAAAACATTATCATAAGCTAGTTGAAACGGGAAGTAACCACTAGAGGCAGCAATC
>JAHDES010000026.1:40566-86755 GCA_020628645.1 Saprospiraceae bacterium | reverse complement strand
TGATTAAAGAATTACTGTTATATTTTGCTTTGCTATTGTGGTTTGTTGTGCCTTCCGAGGCACAACCGACCATCTTTGCTTCGCAAATTGAGGCAGACGAAAATGAAAATGTCTACATTGATGTAGTAGCAAAAAACATGGATCCCATCATTGGTATTCAGTTTGCTATTGAGTGGGATCAAGATGTACTTTTCTTTTTCTTTGAAGAAGACTTCAGTTTGCCTTCGACAGGAGATAATTTTAATATATCTGATTCAGGAAAATTACGATTTCAGTGGTTCGGTGATGCATATACCATTGAAGATGAACAAGTAATGTTCCGTTTACGATTCAAAGTAATAGGAGAACCTGGATCTTCTAGTCCTATCAATTTTGTAGAAGATAATACTTCTTCTAGTACTAATTTTGTAATTGAAGTGATCAGTTCAGCTTCACAATTAATGGATGTTGATTTTCAGAGTGGTTTAGTAGATGTGAATTTTCCACTAAGTACCGATAACGCGCCGTCACCAAGCGTTGCAACCATTTATAGCAACCAACCCAACCCTTTCCAAAATTATACATTGATCCCCTTCGAAATAGTAGAAACGCAGAATATACAGTTAACGATTTACGATACCGTTGGAAGATTAGTCTTTCAACAAGCAAAGCAATTTACGACAGGAAAAAACACATGGAGAATTGATAATAGCTTACTGCCAGTTAGTGGAACATATCTCTATCGACTGAAAAGTGAGCATTTTGATTATACGCAATTAATGAATTATAACCGATAATATTTTTTAGTATTTTCCCAAATTCCGTGGACATGGCAAATAAAATTCTTACTTCCATCATGGTAGGAGTGTGTTTACTTTTCAGTAGCGCATTAACGGCCCAAACCATTCCAACTTTTATTTTTGACCCCCTAGCAAGTACTCCAAATACTGGAGACAATTTCGATGTATTCATTTCAGTTGAAGATTTTGAAAACCTAGATGGTTTCCAATTTCTAATCACCTTTGACGAATCTGTTATTCAACCTGTAGCATCTAGTCCTTCTGGAGGAACTGTTGTTTTAGGTAATACCAATCCAAGTCTCATTGTAGTGAATGCTTCTTATGTAGTAGGCGAAGGAATTCGTATTTCTTGGAATTCTTTACTTGGTACACCAGTTACTTTAGCTGGTTCTGATGTAGCTCCTGTTACAGCTTTTTCTATTCCATTTACTATGTTAGGTGGCAGCACAGATGGCTCGATACTTGATATTGATTGCAGTGTTTTCGACTGTGAGATTATCGGTGTAGGTGCTGGTGGTGCTTCTGAGTTACTTTCTCCAACTGTTCCTCATATGGATGGGGCTGTTGGTGATGTAAGCGGCGGCGGCGGCGGTGGAACTACGGGGCCACTAACGATAACTGCTACCACAGCAAGTGGTCCTACTGCTACCGAAGAATGTGTTCAAATCTCTGTTTCAGGTTTTGATGACCTAGTCAGTATTCAGCACTCTATTCATTGGGATCCTTCTGTGATACAATATTCTCATACACAAGCTTATAATTTAAATGAGCTTACAGCAGGAAACTTTGGTACAAGCCAAGTAGGTTCAGGTACATTAACTTTTTCATGGAATGTAGACATTACTTCGTCTGATGTAGGTGTTACCGTACCAGATGGCACCGTTATTTATGAAGTGTGTTTTGATTTAATAGGCGCAGGAGGAACAAGCAGTGCTATTTCATTTGATGGAACACCTACCAATATTGAGGTTACTCAAGAAGGGATGCAACCTACAGATCAAATAATATTTAATAATGGTACTGTAAATATTACAGGTACTGGTGGCGGTGTAAATACAGTTAGTGTAACCGTAGGAGATATCAGTGGTGATCCTGGAGATATTGTATGTGTGCCAGTATCTGTAGAAAGCTTTGATGATATTATGAGCTTTCAATGGAGTATGAATTGGGATCCTACTATCATGACCTTTGATCATGTAGAAAATTTTAATACCAATTTAATCGCATTATTTAGTGGTAGTTTTAATAATACTGCTCCAGGTCAAGTAGGGGTAAGCTGGAATGATCCTAGTAATTTACCACAAACATTACCTGATGGCGCAGTATTGTATGATATTTGTTTTGAAATTGTAGGTAATGTAGGACAAGTAAGTCCGCTTTCTTTTACCAATGATCCTGTAGGTATTGAAGTATCTGATAGTGACGGACCAGGTGTAATTGTTAACACAAATGATGGTAGTGTAACAGTTGCCAATGCTGGAGGATTTAATGCTTTTGCAAATGATGTAAGCTTCTGTCCAAATGATGGGGCTCAAGTATGTGTACCATTTACAGTAACTGGATTTGAAAACATTATAGGTATTCAGTGGACAATTGTTTATGATGATACCGTTTTAGACTTTAATACAACAGATGATACAAGAATTCAAAATGCGAATGCAAGCTTGCTCGCTTTAGGTACCAATGCTTTTAATGAGGCATCAGGTAGTACAAATCGTATTAATTTCATCTGGTCTGATCCATTATCTCAAGGTGTTACTTTACCTGACAATACACCTATCTTTGAAATCTGCTTTGATATCATTGGTTCTACAGGAGATTCATCTCCTATCAATATTGAAGCTACTCCTACTTTGATAGAAGTAACAACAGTTGATCCTGCAACAAACATGTTAAGCATGATTCCATTTACAACAGCAAATGGATCAGTTACTTTAGCTTGCTCAACTATGTCAAATCCTCCTTCTATTGATGAATCAGCAACAACAATCACACACGTAAACTGTAATGGTGGCAATGATGGTGCTATCAATTTAGCAGTAAATAACGGGGACGGAACATTAACATACACTTGGTCGAACACAACACAAACAACTCAAAACATTACAAATCTTACACAAGGAACTTATGCTGTAACAGTTACTGATGCAAATGGCGATACCGATACTGCTACTTTTACTGTAAACGAACCGAGCGCAATTAGCCTTTCTACTACATCAACTAATGAAACTACTAGTGGCGCAGGTGATGGTACAATTAATCTTACTGTTAATGGCGGAACAGCTCCTTATACTTATGCATGGACACCAGGTGGTGCGACCTCTCAAAATTTGACGGGTTTATCGCCTGCTACTTATACCGTTGTGGTAACAGATGCAAATAATTGTACTGCTACTACTTCTGCTACTGTTGGAACTTCATTAACAATTGGTAATCCATCTGGCCCTGGTGGACCTGCTGGTTCTACTATCGTAACAGATGTAACTTGTTTTGGACAAGCAACTGGATCAATTGATTTAGTATTTTCTGGAGGAACGGCACCATTTTCATACAATTGGGATAATAATGCTACTTCTGAAGATATTAATGGTTTAGCTGCTGGTACTTATTGTATAACTGTTACTGATGCAAATAATAATACTGCAAATGCTTGTTTCACGATTAATCAACCTAGTTCAGCTATCAATATCGCTTTAGATAACCAAACAAATGAATCTGTAACGGGTAGTTCTGATGGTGCGATTAATGTAACAACATCTGGAGGAACCGCGCCTTATACGTATTCTTGGACTAGTTCAACTGGCTTTACTTCATCAAGCGAAGATATCAGTGGATTAACGGCAGGTACTTATAATTTGAGTGTACAAGATGCAAACGGATGTACAGCAACTGCTTCTTATACAATTACAGAATTGAGCACTCCTTTAAGTATTAATTCAGCAGCAACGCAAATCAATCCTGTATCTTGTTTTGGTGGAAGTGATGGTGGTATTAACTTAAATGTCTCTGGTGGTCAAACACCTTATACCTTTAACTGGAGTCCTGCACAAGCAAATGCTGCTAATATTGCTGGTTTAACAGCAGGAGTTTACAATGTAACTGTTACAGATAATACAGGTATGCAAGCGCAATCGTCATTTACGATTACACAACCAGGTACGGCGGTAGGTGTTACAGGAACAACAACTCAAGAATCAATTCCTGGTTCTAATGATGGAGCAATTGATATTACACCTACGGGGGGTTCTCCTGGATATACTTATAATTGGAGCAATGGAATGAGCTCACAAGATATTGCTGGTTTAACATCAGCTACTTACTTAGTAACTGTAACAGATGCGAACAATTGTACAGCAACCAATCAATTTACAATAACAACTGCTGCTCCACCATTAACTATTGATGCTAATGCTAGTACAGTAACTGATGCTACTTGCTTTGGAGGTTTTGATGGTGCGATCAATGTAGTTGCAGATGGAGGTATGGCGCCTTATACATACGC
This sequence comes from Saprospiraceae bacterium, assembly GCA_020628645.1. Lineage (GTDB taxonomy): Bacteria > Bacteroidota > Bacteroidia > Chitinophagales > Saprospiraceae > JAHDES01. The sequence continues at coordinate 82,474 of JAHDES010000026.1, read as the reverse complement.
ATGGTCGGGTACAGGAGCTACAACAGAAGATGTAAGCGGACTTTCTGCTGGAAATTATACGATTACAATTACAGATGCTTTTGGAAATACAGCTTCTCAATCATTTACTATTGGACAAGGATCACAAGTTGTACTTAATGCTAATGCAACACCTGAATCTATTAATGGTGGAGATGGTGCAATTGACCTAAATGTATCTGGTGGAACAGCACCTTACACATACGCATGGACAGATCAAACGACTTTTACTTCAAGTACACAAGATATTGCTGGTTTAAGTTCTGGCACTTATACTGTAGTAGTAACAGATGCAAATGGATGTAGTGAAACAGGTACTTATCAAGTAGGACGTATTTTTGGAGTATCTAACTCGACGATTACTGCGGTAAGCTGTTTCGGTGATAATGATGGATCAATTACAGTTGCTACAACTGGTGGTACTGCTCCATATCAATGGTCTTGGTCTGGACCAAACGGATTTTCTGCAAGTACAGAAGATATCAATGGTTTAGCTGCTGGTACGTATACCTTGAATATTACTGACTCCAATGGTTTGAATTCTTCAACTTCTTATGTTGTTGCTCAACCAACGTCAACTATTGTGATTACAGTAGATGATATTATGAATGAAGAAGTTCCTAATTTAGGAATGATTAATATTACTGTTACAGGAGGAACTCAACCTTACACATATATTTGGAGTAATGGCAGCACGAATCAAGATCCAAACAACTTAGAGGCTGATAGTTATGGTGTAACGGTTACAGATACCAATGGATGTATTGCAACAGCAGAAAATAATGTGGTAGACTATGTGCCTTTACCATTAGGTGTTGCTTCTTCTGATATTACTAATAATACTTGTCATCAAGATAATGGAATTTGTGAAGGAATTATTTCTGTACAATTTAATGGTGGTGATTTCCCATACGAAATCACTTGGGACAATGGTACAAGCATGACCATTACTACACCAAATCCTTCTACTACGATTAGTGGATTATGTGCAGGAGATTATACCGTTACACTTACTGATAATAATGACCAAGAATTAACACGAACATTCACTGTAACAGAACCTGATGCACTAAACATTAGTTCTGCTATTGAATCCGAAACGAATAAAAACAATGGTTCTATCACTTTAGAAGAAGTAGAAGGTGGTACACCTATTTACAATTTCTCTTGGACAGGACCAGATGGCTTTACTTCAAACAATCGAAATATTGTAGATTTAGCGGAAGGGGCTTACTTCTTAACTATTACAGATGCAAATAATTGCTTCGCCAACTTTGGCCCACTTGTAGTTGATCGTATTGTGTCTCCACTCGGTATTGATATGATTGCATCTAGTGTTACTGATACAGATTGTACAGATGATCTTACAGGAGCGATTGACTTAGTATTTACAGGTGGATTTGGAGATGTAACATTTGATTGGTCAGGACCAAATGGATTCAGTGCTGACACAGAAGACATCAGCAATCTTGCACCGGGAACATACACCGTAGTTATTTCTGATGATCAAGCTCAAGAAATGTCTCAATCTTTTGACATCATCGCTAATTCTGATTTGAATTTATTAAGTGTAACGATGAATCAGATGACTTCTTCTGAAAACGCTTGTGATGGTATTGCTACTGTGATTGCAATGGGAACAGACTTAACGTACATCTGGTGTAATGGCGCTACGGTACCCAACCCACAAAATCTTTGTGCTGGGCCATGTGAAGTAGTTGTAATAGATGGATTTGGTTGTGAAGCTTCTGCAATTGTGAATATAGGATCAGTATCTGAAGTAGGTATAGCTATCGAATCTGATTCTTCTTGTGAAGATTTATGTAATGGATTCATTGAATTAACTCCAAATGGTGGACTTCCTCCATATATGTATACTTGGGAAGATTTTCCAGAAATGTCTGGTATTTCTGCTATTAGTGACTTATGTGCAGGATCTTATAATGTAACAGTATCTGATGCTAGTGGACAAAGCCTTGCTTTATCAGTAGATATTGAAGAAGTAAGTGTTTCAGTAGAAACAGAGGTTAGTCACCCAACTGGTTTAATGGCTGCAGATGGTACGATTACCTTAAATGCAACTGGCGGTGCTGCTCCTTATACGTATAGCTGGACAGATTCTGATTGTAGTGGCCCTGAATGTGAAGGATTACAAAATGGAGAATACTGGATCGTTGTTACCGATCAAAAAGGATGTGATGAAGTAGTGAATGTTACACTTGATGGAACGGATATTCCTTGTTTATCGCAACGTAATATTATCACACCAGATTTAGATACCAACCGTGAGTTTTTAATCGCTTGTTTAGAAGATACGGATTATCAAAATAACTCTATCGAAATTTACAATCGTTGGGGGCAATTGGTTTTCCAAACAGAGAATTATGATAATACTTGGACGGCTACGAGCAGAAGCGATGATCCTTTACCAGAAGGGGGGTATTTCTATGTATTAATTATCAATATGGCAGATGGAACTCAAATTCAACGTCAAGGCCATATCACCGTATTGCGTGAGTAAATAAATGTATTTGATTGGTGATGGGCATTTGATCCATTACCAATCTACCACCCCTTTGAAAAAACAACAACTTAAACATTCCCAAAACCTATCAAATTCTTTTTTAAGATGAAAAATTTAATACTAATCATAACATTCTTCTGTGCCTTCCAAACACTTTCTGCTCAAAATGAGGCAATTTACAATCACTATAACATCAATCCAATTTTAGTGAATCCTGCTGCTACTGGTTTTGATGAAAATCATAAATTACACATGAATGCCCGTATGCAATGGGTAGGATTTGAAGGAAATCCACAGAGTTATGCACTTACCTATAATGGAGCATTTGGAGAAACATTTGGAATTGGAGGTATGATTTTTTCAGAAACTATTGCTTCTTTAACACGAACTCGCTTACAATTGGATTATGCGTTTCGTTTTAAATTACCTTCTACAAAATTATCTATTGGATTTTCTACTGAGTGGGCTCAAACAAGACTTCCTTCTTCTACTTACGAAAACCCAAATATTGTACAAAACTTCTTAATTGATGACCATATTGATGGTCGCTCTACCTTTGATGCTTCTTTAGGAGCATTTGCAAAAGTAAAAGAAAAAACAACCATTGGATTATCTTTCCCAGGTTTAATTAGTTCACGAATAGATGACATTGCACCAGGTACACAAGAATCTTCCTTATTTGATTATTATACATTTATGCTAGGACATGTTTTTGACATTGACGATATGAGTTTTGCTTTAGAACCATCTATGATGATTCGTAAAGTACGAAATACGCCTTTAACTGTTGATTTTAATGTATTAGCAAAATTCTTAGAAGGGAAAATCACAACGGGTTTATCTTACCGTTCTGGCGCAGGTGGCGCGATGGGATTATTATTAGGAACAAAAGTAAGCTTAGTGAATATCTATTATTCTTATGATGTATCATTCCAGCGTTTTCAGCAATATAATTCTGGATCACATGAAGTAACTGTAGGGTTTGAATTTGGTGGGAAGGAAGTAGATCGTGCCGCGGAATATAGATAATTCAAGTTGCGGTTTATCGTTTCAAGGAGAGAAAAAGCGTCATATTTCACAAAAATCACAGATTTTCTTGAAATTCTCCTTCTTTTCTCTCACGATACGCAACTTGGGTTAGATAATTGTTTAAGCTGTCCGCTAAAAAGTTGATGACTTCAAAATGAAATTTGCCTTCATATATAAATTGAACCTGTATCACTGCTTTTGAATTAGTAGCGATTAATTCAAAAGTCGAGTTGTAAATTTTTTCTCGACTAAAGATACGGTTTTTGGGATGGCCTCTCTCCAGAATGTTGGAGGGGGGCGTTTTTTATTAAAAAAGGTAAACTCAAGTTTCATCATAAAAAATGAGTATTCTTTTAGTCGTTGCACGACAATCAAGGGAATTCTTTAGTAGACATCTATTCCGCTATAAAGGAATGTAGTCGAGCCACGACCTTATTTAAATATACCCTATTTGTGGTATTTACTAAGCCTTGAAATAGCCGTAATTTTGAAGTACTGAAAAGTCCCTTAAGCCGTTGTGGATCAGTATGCCTAAAGATCATCCCAAATCTTTTCATTTGGTTCATAATACTGCATTAAATCATTCCTTTTTCCCCTTAATTTCCTTTAGGACTTTTCTAAAATAATTTTGCCTGCTCCTATTTGAGCAAGCGCATGTTTTTCTTTTTTAATTCCCCCTTTTTAAAAAAGCAGATTGCCTATTGTTAGATTTTAACACATTTAACAATGTAATGGGCAGCATTCTATGCTAAAAGAAAAAATACATACCAAAAACCGTATTTCTTCCATTGGAAGATGGTTCTCCAATATGCTCTGGTGCATCTTGTGGGGAGTACTGGTATGTAGCACACCCACCTTAAAAGCACAATGTGTTTTAGTTTGTAATAATGCCGTAAATATCGCCTTAGACAATAATGGAATCGCGCATGTAGAAGCAGATGATCTTCTACAAAATATGCCTACTGCTTGCACCTTAGAAGTACAAGTATTTGATGGAAATGGACTTATGATTGGAGATACCGTAAGCTGCGCTCAATTAGGACAAACACTTACGGCACATGTGGTAAATACTGCCAATGGAAATTACTGCTCTACTACGATCAATATCATGGATTATATTGCTCCTGAAATTCAGTGTGTCGATCGTTTCATTTCCTGTAATACTGCTCCACATCCTGATAGCATTGGTTATCCAGTAGTTTTTGATAATTGTACGAGTTTAGATAGTACCCATTTAGATTATTTTGACACTTATACGGACTTAAATTGCTATACAGGTTATAATGGCTATGTCGTTACAGGACGCTATGATCGTACTTGGACGGTAACAGATGAGGCTGGTTTAACACATACTTGTGTACAACAGATTTTCTTACAGCGTGTCACTTTATCTGATGTTCAATTTCCAGACAACAGAGATGGTTTTGATGCTCCAAAACTAGTTTGCGGACAAGATGATTACAATGATTTTTCTATCACTGGCGAACCTACTGTTTTTGGCAAACCAATAGATAATGCAGGGCAATGTGAATTAGTTGTCACTTATACCGATTTAGTCGTACCTACTTGTGGCGGAGGCGAAAAGGTATTGCGCGAATGGAAAGTCGTTGATTTTTGTGCTGGAAATTCAATCACAGATTTACAAATTTTAGATATTGCTGACCAAACTGCTCCGATAATAAATTGTCCAAGCGATACTTTATTAGGCACTAAACCATATGATTGTGCAGCAGATGTGACACTACCTACCATTTCTGCTTTTGATGATTGCTCCAATGTAAATATAGTTCCTTCTTGGGCATTTGGTACAGGCTATGGCCCATTTATCAATGTGCCTATTGGCACACATCTAGTCACTTATACTGCTACAGATGATTGTGGAAATTCTAGCGTTTGTACTATGAATATCTCTATTGCTGATGATGATCCGCCCGCACCAATTTGTGAAGTCAGTTTAAGTGTTAGTTTATTACCTACAGGAATGACCCGAATTTATGCAACTACGTTAGATGAGGGAAGTTTTGATAATTGTGGAATTGATCGTTTTGAAGTACGGCGCGACACCTTTCCTTTTGGAGAATATGTAGAATTTGATTGTTTGGATATAGGCAATACGCCCGTTCCAGTAGATATGCGAGTATATGATATCAATGGATTGTATAATGATTGTATCATACAGATTTCCGTTCATGATAACATCCCCCCTACCCTCGATTGCCCCGATGATATAACCTTAAATTGCATAGATGATATAACTAACCTGACCTTAACGGGTCAGGCTTTCGCATTTGATAACTGTACTTTAGATACGCTTATCTTTTCAGATAGTACCATGCTTAATTCTTGTGGTGTTGGGACTGTAGAACGTACTTGGTATACAGAAGATGTTTATGGTTTAACTCAAACTTGTATTCAAACCATCACCATTCAAGATACTACCACTTTGCAGGTAAGTTTCCCCTTAGATATTACCATTGATTTGTGTAGTGGCGATTCTTCTATTTCTTCTACAGGAGAACCTATTTTTTCTGGCGCAGATTGTCGATCGCTAGCCATTAGTCATACCGATCAGAATTTTAGTACAGCTGGTGCTTGTCCATTTATTATTCGAGATTGGACGGTGGTTGATTGGTGCGTTTATGACCCCAATGTAAGTCCTACCAATGGTCGTTATGAAGCCCAACAATTCATTTATTTAACAGATGCAATTGCACCACAATTAATTTGTCCAGTAGATACTATTGTAGCAGATTCCAGTTTGACTTGTAGTGGATCATGGATCAATTTAACACCTGTTTTTGCAACGGATTGTGATAGTTTATTAACGTTTACTAATGATTCGCCTTATGCTGCAAATTCAGGTGCAGATGCCAGTGGAATTTATCCTCAAGGAATTCACACCATCACTTATACTGCAACGGATCGCTGTGGAAATATAGATTCTTGTATTCAAATCATTACGGTAGAAGATGGAATTGCGCCTTCCGTTATTTGTTTAAATGGTGTAAGTATTCCTTTGATGGCAAATGGAATAATCACCATTTCTCCAAATCAATTGAATGCAGGAAGTTCAGATAATTGCACCAATGCAGCTGATTTAATGTTAAGTATTTCGCCCGACACCTTCACCTGTGCAGATGTAGGTACACAATTGGTTACGCTTACTGCAACAGATGGCGCAGGCAATAGTGCTTCTTGTTCCACCTATGTCATCATCCAAGATAATGCAGGAGCTTGTACTAATAATAGTACGGCGACTATAGCTGGAGAAGTAGTAGATGAAGTAGGCAGACCTGTAGAATTATGTGATTTAAAATTATCCATTGGAGATAGTGCTGTTGTTGCCACAAATGCTTTAGGGGAATATGAATTTTCTAACTTAGCAACTGGAGCTAACTATGAAATCACGCCAACTAAAACGGTGAACCCTAGCAATGGCGTATCTACCTATGATATAGTACTTATTCAGCAACATATTTTAGGGATCGAAGATTTGAATTCACCTTATAAAATCATTGCAGCAGATGTCAATAATAGTGGAAATGTAACCACCTTTGATATTGTGTTGGTTCGTCAATTGGTTTTAAATATCATTACTGCATTTCCTAATGTGAACTCATGGCGATTTATAGATGCAAGTTTTGTTTTTCCAAATCCTGCTGATCCATTTTTAGTGCCTTTTCCTGAAAGACATACTTGTACTACGCTTTCAGCAGATGAACTCCAAACCAATTTCATTGCCATCAAAATGGGAGATGTGAATAATAGTGTTGCTCCAAATCAATTTGCAGGAGAGACCGAAGCTCGAAATCAAACAGATGTTTTAAGTATTTTTACTACAAATCAAGTTTTAGAAAAAGGATATACCTATCGCGTTCCCATACAAGCAAAAGACATGTCTTTTATACTTGGATTTCAGTTTGGATTTCAATTTGATCCCAATTATTTAGCTTTAAACGATATAAGCTATGGTACTAATTTGTATAATCTGAACGATGGTAATTTTGGTTTAGCACAAGTCGAAGAAGGATTATTATCAGTAAGTTGGAATCATGCTTTATTACTTGAAACAACAGATACAGCTACGCTATTTGTTTTAGAATTTGAAGCAAAACAAAGCACTATTTTAGAAGAGGTTTTCACTTATTCTAATCGAGCTATAAAAGGAGAAGCTTATTCCATAGATTTTGAAGTGATGGATATCCAATGGCAACTAGAAGAACCAACAGAAATTCCTTCTTTTTTGCTTGAGCAAAATTTTCCAAATCCATTTATCACACAAACGAGAATTCCATTTTATTTAGAAAAAGCAAATAAAGTTCAATTTAATATTTACAATACCCAAGGACAACTCATCTACCAAACTGCTGCCCACTACCCTGCTGGCAAAAATCAATTCCTTCTGGATCGTACTAATTTGGGTACAGAGGCAAGTCTTCTTTTTTATGAAATACAAGTAGCCACGCATAAAAGTCAACTCAAGAAAATGGTGTTGCTAAGAGATTAACCAAGTTTTTGAAAAGAAAGAACAATAGATATTTACCTTTAATTAAAAAAGCTACCTCCCAATAGAAGATAGCCTTTGACACACGCAGTACACTCTTGATTAGATTTGTGTTTATTTGTTAGGAGAAACGGTTTTGGGAAAATTCTCCCGCAGACTTGCCTACTAAAGTAAGTCACGCTGATTGCGCAGATGGATCGTCTAAAAATTTATGCTCATTTTAAGTTAAATGATGAGCGAGAGAGGTAATATGATCTAAGACCTCCCTGCTACACCCATCATTATTAGAAATAGAATACTAGACGATTATTAATAACCTACTTTCGTTAATCGGTTCTGGACAATAACGCTATTATTGGATCGAACTTGAATAAAATACACGCCATTCTGCCAGCTAGAAGCATTAATTGAGTACTGATTAAAACCACGTACACCATTTAGTTTTTCTTGTACGAGCACTTGTCCATTGATAGTAATAATTTGAATATCTAAAGACTGTGTTTGATCTAAATAAAATTCTAAATTACTGGTGTTTTGAGTTGGATTGGGATAGATAGATACCTTTGATTGATCTATAGCACTAATCGTGATAGCCTGAAAACCAGGTGTATCTTCTATTAAACTTGCCACTCGATTGACGGTGATGAAATTGGCTGATAAGTCGAAGCAATCATCGGATAGAGCCACTGCTGCTGCATCATCACCTACTTCTGCAATCAATGAACCAGTATAAGATAAGCCCCATACACGGCAGATACCTACACCCGCTCCTTCAAAATCTAAGCTATTTCCCGGAAGACCTAAAATGGTATTATTTTCATCTGTTACTACATATTGATAATTGGAATTACTCGCATCTGCATGTGCAAAGAAAATTTCGTCAGCATTCCCATCTCCAGCTACAATAGTCACATCTGTTTCTCCTGCATCTGTACTAACAGTACCACCATGTGGAACATCTCGAATGATAGTGATAAAATTATCTGATAAATCAAAACACGCATCTGTTAGTGCTACTGCCGCCGCATCATCACCTACCTGTGCTGTAATCATTCCTGTATAAGACAAGCCCCATACGCGACAAATACCTACTCCTGCCCCATCAAAATCAAGGCTATTACTTGGTGGTAAACCTAAAATCGTATTATTCTCATCTGTGATCACATATTGATAATTAGCGTCAGAAGAATTATTGTGTGTAAACATCACAATATCTTCTACTCCGTCTTCAGCACAAATATAACGTTCTGTATCTCCTGAAGGCATACTTACCGTTCCTCCATCAACTCCAGTTCGATTCACAGTAATAGGATTCGACAACGCATAACAGCCATCTAAATCTGTTAAAGCATTATTTCCTACTTCTAAACCAGCTACCATATCTTCATAACTCAAATGCCAGATTAAACATACCCCTGCTCCTGCGCCTTCTAAATCAAATGGAGGACCTGGAGGTAGACCTAATATTGTTCCATCTGCATCTGTAATTACCCAAGAAGAATTACCCGTATTGCCTGTAAGTTCCACATCAAAAGCATCACTTTGTCCATCCCCTGCACAAATATCAATCTCTGTAGAAGCATACGAATACGCCACTAAACCAAAAGGATTTAATCCAGTTGTTAATTCTGCAACTAAAGTAGGAGTTGGTGCTAAATTATAGACACTTACTTTGTCTGAACTTCCTCCACTATGCGTCAAAAATAATTGAGCATCATTATTACTCACCGCATAATTATGTGGCACTGCAAAAGGCGCATCTATTCCTTCACCAACAAGTGTATTTGTCATCACATCAAGTGTATAAGTGGCATCTGTTCCACTATCTGCTATATTACCGATGTATAAATAAGTACCCGCTGCATTCATACCTAAACCATGTGCATTGGGAACACTTAAAATGGTTTCTTCACTTAAATCATTACGATTCAAAACATATAATTCATCAGAGGCTTGACAAGCGACATACAACATATTGTTCATTCCTGTTAAAGATACATGAGGATCACCTCCCACTGCTGCACGACCAACTTCTTGGAATGTTTGTGCATCATATTTCACCACATAATTCACTTCAGCACTACTTATCATCGTAACATACGCATAAGCATTAGAAGGATCAACGATTACATCATGAGGCTTAAAACCATCAGCATCTAAATCAGAAGGAATCGGAAAAGTCGTAATGGTTTCTAATGTAGAGGGGTGAATCACAGAAATAGTCTTATCAATTTCATTATTGACCCAAAGTTGTTGGTTATCAGGGCTGATCCACATGTGAAACACGCCAAATCCAGCGGTTGCAGAACCTAAATAATCATACGTAATTCCATCAAAAGCTGCTACTGTACCAAAATAATCACCTACTAAAACGGTATTATTATTTTTATTATGAACAGCATACATGGGCTGTCCACCATTTGGCATTGGATAAGAGTTCATCACAGTATTCATATCGGCATTGATAACGGAAATTGTGCCTGAGGCTCTATTGGCAATCACCGCTCGATTGACCATAGTTGTCCCCACAGGAAAGATAGCTCCCCCTTCTACCATACAGCCCATATCAATACAATCTTCGCGAATGATTTCAATATAATTTTCAGATAAATCAAAACAATCGGTACTCAAAGCTTTATCTGTAATTAAATCGCCAGTATAAATCGTTAAGTCTCCTGTGTATGAAATTCCCCATACGCGACAAACGCCCGCTGGTGCGCCTTCAAAATTTGCCATATTACCAATAGGTAATGCTAATACATGATTATTATCATCAGTAATGATGTACCCATAAAAAGAATCTGAATTATTATCATGATTAAAAGTGATTTCATCTGCTTGACCATCACCTACACAAATATTATAAATCGTTTCATTATCCGTTCCTGATACTAATCCACCATCTACATCTGTACGAATAACTTCAATAAAATTGTCAGACAAATCAAAACAATCATCTGTTAAGGAAGTGTTCGTTGCATTGTCTCCTACTTGTGCGGTCACTGTTCCAGTATAAGACAAACCCCAAACTCTGCAGATACCCGCAGGTACACCTTCAAAGTTTAAACTATTTCCAGGGGGTAAACCAAGGATATTATTGTTATCATCCGTAATAACATAACGATAAGCGGCGTTTGAGTTTGTACTGTGTCGAAACTGAATCACATTATCATACCCATCTGTGGTACATACTTCTTTACTTGTTTCACCTGAAGGCATAAATACATTTCCACCATCAGGATTATCTCGAACGATATTTACAAAATTTCGAGAGATGCCCCAACACCCACTTGAGAAAAAAGTGGAAAAGACGTTATCTCCTGCTTCTGCTAAAATTTCGCCAGTATAGGAGAATCCCCATACACGGCAATTCCCTACCCCTGCACCTTCAAAATCTTGAACGCCTGTTGGATTGACACCTATAATAATATTGTTATCGTCAGTAATGGCATAAGCATAATTAGCATCGGCAGTTGCATCATTGGTAAAGGTATATTCATCTGCATTCTCATCTCCAGGGCACGTATAAATAACTGATTTTCCATCAGCTGTAGTAACATAAGTCGCTGGTTCACATTGTGCATAAATCGAGTTGGTTCCGAGTAAGGCGATCAAAAACGACATAAATTGGAGGGTAAAAGATATTCTCTTCATAATGTAAGGTTTTATGTGTGTGGTTAATTACTTAAAAATTGATAGTTTTATTTAGCTAAAAAAGTATACTGCAAAACTATGCTCCAAACATTACCAAGCCTTCACGAGAATATCACAAGAGTATCACAAGTGCCCTTTTTGAGCTATTTGTCCTTGCACAGACAAATCGTCGAAAGTTGGGAAGATTTTTGTTTCTTTATTAAACTGTGATAGTTCTGTGATCTATTTATCTTATTTTTACTATTCCAATTACAACAATAGGAAACCTTAGACTTTCCAAGTTAGTGAAATTTGAAAAGTCAAACTAAAACCAACTTATATGCGCCAAGTCTTACTAGTAGAAGATGATCCACAAATTGTAGCTTTATTATCTATTCATTTTGGAGATATTGATTGTCAATTGACCAAATGCTTGGATGGAGCAGAGGGACTAGAAAAAGCATTAAACAATACTTATGACCTTATCATCCTTGATCTAATGTTGCCTAAAATGGATGGTATGGAAGTTTGTCGTCGTATTCGCGCACGTAATATTACCACGCCTATTTTGATGCTAACGGCACGTTCCGAAGAGATCGACAAAGTACTAGGCTTAGAAATGGGAGCTGATGATTATTTAACCAAACCGTTTAGTATTCGAGAATTATTGGCGCGTGTAAAAGCAATTTTTAGACGTACGCAAATCTTACAAGAACAAATGGCATCTGTAGGGCAAGAACAAGTCTTACGATATGGCGACATGGTTTTAGATTTAGATAAACGAAAATTAACCATCAAAGAACAGCGTATCGAATTATCTCCTAAAGAATTTGATTTATTGAGTTTATTAGCTTCCAATCCTGGTAAAAGTTATAATCGAAATCGCATCCTCAATTTGGTTTGGGGTTATGATTTTGAAGGCTATGAACATACGGTAAATTCTCATATTAATCGACTACGCGCAAAGATCGAACCTGATATGAACCAACCCACTTACATCCTCACGACATGGGGAGTAGGTTACCGATTTAACGAAGATATTCATTCACCTACAAATCTTGGGGCATGAACAATTTAATGAACAAACTCTACTGGAAAATTGCTGCACTTTTTATCGGGATGCTCATCCTTTTGGGTGTCATTTTCATTTACATGAACACCTATTATGCAGAGCAATATTTCCAAGAAACGAATCAACGTTTGAATGCTGAACTCGCTCAATTTACCGTCGATCATGTTACTACTTTTACACCAGAAGGAGAAGTAGATACAACGGCAATCCAAACCGTAATGGAATCCATGATGGTAATTAATCCAAGTGTGGAGGTTTATTTATTGAGTCCTGAAGGTGAGATTATAACTTATGTTGCTCCTTATAAAAAAGTGAAACTAGAGCAGGTTAATCTTGCTCCTGTAAAAGATTTTATTGCTGACAAAGGCGAAAACTATGTACTTGGAGATGACCCCCGTAATCCTGGTGGTTGCAAGGTGTTCTCTGCTGCTCCGATTATGGAGGAAGAGCAATTAAAAGGCTATTATTATATTATTTTGGCGAGTGAGAAACAAGGGTCGGTGGCATCTACTTTATTGGGAAGTTACATTTTGCGTTTGGGATCGTTTTGGTTCTTTTTAACCCTATTTGGAGCATTGGCGTTAGCCTTGTTTTTAATCTGGTATTTAACGCGTAATCTTCAACAAATCATTGAGGCGGTACGCCGTTTTAAAGAAGGCGATTATCAAGCAAGAGTAGCTAATGCTGAAGAAAACGACCTTCCCCTTCTTGCTACCACCTTTAATTCTATGGCAGACCAAATTGTTGCCAATATTGATGAATTGAAAAGTGTAGAAAAACTTCGTCGAGAATTAATTGCGAATGTTTCTCATGATTTACGTACGCCGCTTGCTATCATGCGTGGTTATGTGGAAACCTTACAGATGAAGGAGGAAACGATCTCTTCTGAAGATCGCCAAAAGTATCTCTCTATTATTCTAGATAGTAATGACAAACTCAATAAACTGGTGGGTCAATTATTTGAATTATCTAAACTAGAAGCCAATCAAGTTAAAGCGCAAAAAGAGCCTTTCTTTATTCACGAACTTGCGCAAGATGTCTTCCATAAGTATCAAATTTTAGCTGATAAAAAAGGCATTAAAATCGAGTTGAATATGGATGATAAACTCCCCCTTGTTTTTGCAGATATTGCTTTGGTAGAACGGGTTATGCAAAACTTAATGGATAATGCTTTGAAGTTTACTCCTAAAGATGGTGCGGTAAAAATTGGACTTCATGCGCTGGATAAAAGTGTTGAAATTAAAGTCTCTGATACTGGACCAGGTATTCCCGAAAATGAACAATCCTTTATCTTTGAACGCTATAATAAAAATCAAGCCGTTGAAGGTAATAAATTAGGTACTGGGCTTGGTTTAGCGATTGTAAAAAAGATATTAGATATTCATAACTCTACCATAGAAGTAATCAGCCAACCGAATAAAGGAGCGACCTTCTTTTTTCAATTGCCTGTGTATACGAATGGCGTAGCGGTATAAACACTTGGAATAATGATTTTCACTCAAAATTAACGAAATGACCAATCGTATTGATCGAGATGCAATAATGCTTCCCGAAGTAATTCAATAGATTGATGAATGTCATTTTTATGTGCCATTTCAATGGTTTGATGCAGATAACGAAGCGGAATAGAGATTGCTCCAGCGATAGAACCATTTTTTCCATAACGTTGCAAACCAGCCGTATCTGTTCCACCAGCAGGCAATAATTCCATTTGATAAGGAATTTCTTTTTTTGTGGCTAGTTCCTTTAAATAATTAACCATTCGATAATCACAAACCGTTGCTCCATCCATCACTTTGATCGCAGTCCCTTTGCCTAACTTTGTCACCATTTCATGCGATTGCGCCCCTGGTAAATCATAAGCAATAGTAACATCCAAACCAAAGCCAAAATCTGGATTTATATGACGCGATGCAGCAATAGCTCCTCGAATTCCAATTTCCTCTTGTACGGTAAATACACCATAAATATCATAAGGAACTTCTTGGTCTTTGAGCTGACGTAAAACTTCAATTAAAATAAAAACAGAAACACGATTGTCCAAAGATTTACTATTGACACAATCCCCCATTTCGATTAACGTTCGCTCTCTAGTAATTGGATTACCTAAACTAATGAGTTTTTCTACTTCTTCTTTCGATCGCCCCGTATCTATAAAATAATCGGTAATAGGCACTACCTTTGTTCGTTCTTCTGCCTTCATGATATGGATAGGTTTACAACCCATGACTCCTATTACATCTTCTTTACCATGAATAATAACCCGTTGAGAAGTTAATGTTTTTGGATCAAAACCACCAAGGGGATGAAAACGAATAAAACCATCATCATCAATATGGGTGACGATGAAACCAATTTCGTCCATATGTGCTGCTATCGCTACACGTTTAGCTTCACGTCCTTTCTTGATGGCAATAACATTTCCCATCGCATCTACTCGACATTCATCAACAAAATCTTTGACATAATCGAGTACAAAAGCTCGAATGGATTGTTCATAACCTGGTGCACCTGATAAAGCGCAAATTTCTCCTAATAAGGCAGTATTTATCATCACTTCTCTGATTGTGGTCTATTTTTGAAATAATATACTTTTTGTAAGGTATACTAAACGATATTTATAAACGGGAATAATGTAGACTTGTTCTAAAGGAATTATAAAAAGCGCAAAGGAAGCTATTAGTTGGCGGTTGAATTTACCTCAAAATATGTGTTTTTTAAGATTAGTCATTAAAATAAACGCAAGCTATAAGTGGATTATTTTTAAAAATGCTTAAATTGATGGTGCTTTGATTTTAATATTCTAAAAATTACTACTAAACCAATCCAACATGGCAAACACGATTTGGAAGTCCTTACTTCTGCTTATTTTTCTTATAAACTCACTTTCATTTTTACAAGCACAAAAACAAGAAGACAATTTCATCTATGGTGATGTGATGGTCAAATTAAAAGAATCCGTAGATGTCGCTGAATTTTGTAATCGATTTCAATCTTTTGAAGGACGACCGATTGATTTAAAACCAAATAAACGATTGGCACAAAGTATCAATCTTTGGTTACTTCAATACCAGCCTGATAATGTTCGACACCATGATTTACTTCGACAAATTCGCTTTGATAATGATGTATTGGTCGCTCAGTTCAATCATACCAATCTAACACTCCGTGTGACTTCTCCTGATGATACTCAATATGGATCACAATGGGATATGGACAATACTGGACAAAGTGGTGGTACTGTAGATGCTGATATAGATGCACCTGAAGCTTGGGATATTTCTACTGGAGGAATGACTACTCAAGGTGACGAAATTGTAGTAGCTGTAATAGATAATGGCTTTGATATCAATCATGAAGATTTAGTACCTAATCTATGGAAGAATACTGCTGAAATCGCTGGAAATGGTGTAGATGATGATAATAATGGATACATTGATGACGTTGATGGATGGAATGCCTATAATTCTAATGGTACTATTACTTCTGCTAGTCATGGTACGCATGTATCTGGAACAGTGGGCGCAAAAGGGAATAATGCACAAGGCGTTACAGGCGTAAATTGGGATGTAAAAGTAATGACGATACAAGGGTCTTCTTCTATAGAATCTACAGTTATTGAAGCTTATGGCTATGTATTAGACGCTCGTACACTATACAATACTACTAATGGGGCTCAAGGCGCATTCGTTGTATCTACCAATGCTTCTTTTGGGGTCGATAATGCTAATCCTGCTAGTTATCCCCTTTGGTGTGCTATGTACGATGATTTGGGGGCGCAAGGTGTGATTAGTGCCGGAGCAACAGCTAATGCGAATACCAATATAGATGTTGTAGGAGATGTACCTACTGCTTGTGCTAGTGAATATATGATTGCTGTAACTAATACAGATCACAATGATGTGAAAAATGGAGGGGCTGCTTATGGCTTAACCACTATTGATCTTGGTGCACCTGGCACTAGCATTTTATCTACCCTCCCTGACGATACTTATGGTAATAATACAGGTACATCTATGGCGACACCCCATGTTGCAGGCGCAGTAGGTCTTTTAGTCGCGGCTGCTTGTGATGATTTTATTACTAATTATAAAAATAATCCAGCTACCTATGCTTTAGAGCTTAGAGATGCTATTTTTAATGGAGTAGATCAAGTACCATCACTCAGTCCAACTGGTTCAACTCCTACCGTTACAGGTGGGCGACTCAATTTATATAACAGTATCTTAGAATTGAATCCAGGGGCAGGTGGAACTTGTATTTCTGATTTTAATCTGTCATCTACCAACTCTTCTGTAGAAGTGTGCGCCCCTACTGATGCTGTTTATACAATAGATGTTGGGGCTTTATTGGGTTTTACAGATGATGTGATGTTATCCGTAAGTGGAAATCCTGCTGGAACTACCGCTAATTTAGGTGCTACTACAGTTACTCCTGGTAATAGTACTACTTTGACTATTGGAAATATTGCTGCCGCCGCTGCTGGAACGTATACTATAACAGTCAGTGGTATGTCAACAACTGGCACAAAAACATTAGATTTAGAATTAGTTATTCAGTTAAATGCTCCTACTGCGTCTACTCTATCTGCCCCTGCTGATATGAGTACTAATGTCCCTCAATCTGCTTCCCTTACATGGACAGCCGCAACTGATGCAACAAGTTATTTAGTAGAAATCGCTACGGATGCTGGTTTTGGAACAATCGTAGAAACAACTAACACCTCTAATCTTAGTTATACCGCTAGTACATTAGGTCTAAATACCATGTATTATTGGCGCGTTACGCCAAGCAATGAATGTGGCGACGGAACAGTTTCAAGTGTTTTTAGTTTTACTACCATTCCAGTAACTTATTGTTCAAATAGTGGTGATACTACAGAAGATGAATGGATAGAAGAAGTTACCATTGCTGGTGTAACGAATACTTCTGGTGACGACAGTGGATATGGAGATTACACTAATATCGTTATACCCGTTGATAAAGGTCAAACGTATAGTTTTTCGCTCACACCAGAATGGACAAGTACTATTTATAGTGAATACTTCCGAATCTGGATTGATTATAATCAAGATGGTGATTTCTTTGATCTTGATGAATTAGTTTTTGATGCTGGGGCAGCTTCCACAAATGTGGAGACAGGTAGTTTTACAGTACCCTCTTCTGCTGTAACTGGTATGGTGGGTATGCGTATCATCATGCAATTCAACTCTGCGCCCAGTCCTTGTACTTCATTTACTTATGGGGAAGTGGAGGATTATACCCTCAATATTATTGATCCAAATGCTTGTCCTACAGATGTAGTCGAAGGAACAACACATGGGATGGGGACAACTTATGTACTTGAATCTGATACCTACATTCATTCCACTTCTACCATCGAAAATGGGGCAGATGTCACCTATGATGCACTTGATTACATTGAATTACAAGCTGACTTTGAGGTACAACTTGGAGCTGTATTTCTTGCAATGATAGAAGGTTGTGGTGGTACTGTGACGATAAAAGAAGAAGATAATACTGAAAATTAGGATTCTCTTCATCAAGAAAATATTAAGAAACCTCTCATGCCATATAGAAACATGAGAGGTTTTAGCATCATTAAAACGATGTAAAATTAAACCAAACGATATTTTTCATTAATCTTTTTGTCATCAAAAGTAACAATTTCATTTTTATGATTATTTTGGAAATATCGTCGTACATCTTGTTGCGCAAATTTTCCTATTTGATCAAAATCAGGATATTTTTTCACCTCTTCATTCTTGTTTTTTGGTACAGTAACAGCAGTGAGAATAAAATCAAGATTATCTATTAATTGTTGTTGACTGGGATCAACAGTAGGAATATCAAGTAACCCTAATGTTCCATCTTCATTAAGAATTGAACTAGGATCGCCTTTAAAACCTTCAAATTTTTCAAGAAAATCAGGATTCGCAATTTTATTTTGAAATAAATTAATTATTTCATATTTTAAATCGCTATCTCTATTTTGATTAATCCAAACAGAAATTGCACCCCATTTTTTTCTAAAATAAGTGGTATCATTTATATATATACCTTCAGCTTTCGAAAGTGCTTTAACATTAGCTTTAACATCATCTAGCGTAAAGATATCTTGCTTTAGAGGATAAACAAATGCAGTCCCTAATTTTTCAGAAGTATCGTAAGCTTTTGACAAAACCATCGTATATAATTCATTGGTAAAATTAGAATGCCCTAAAATTGTTAATGGATACCCCATACCAACTTTATTAATTTTTATCGGTAGCGGAGTATTATATGAATATCTACCATAACGGATAGGAACTTTTACCTTTATAGGGTTATTTTCATCAATATATTGTTTTCTCCAATTACTTCGAACATGATCCCATGGCTCATTTGTTGAACCATCTTGCCATAATAATGATCCAATAATTAATACTCCTCCTTTGATTTGTTTTGGTTCCATTGTTCTATGTATTTTTCATGATAAAATAGACCTTAGCATAAGGGGGAACTACATTGAGTTTATCCATCCCACGTGCATTTCTATCTGGCCCATTTTGTATATCGATAATACTACAGTTACTACTTGAACCTCTGCCAGAGGTATTTTTAGGATACCCTAAATGCTCAGGTACATGTCTAGCTTCAATCTGCACATTAAAATCACCTCCAGTATTAGAATTGTTATCATATGTTTGATGAATACCATCATCTCTGAATTTAAGTCGATCTGAATTTGAAGCTCCAAGTGGAAATCTATTTGTTAAGTTAGGAGTACCATTTGTACCATCACAAATAACCCATCCTTGGGGGACAGTACTATAGGTTCCACACCACATAATGATTGAGTATTTTGGTAAATTATCGACGTAAACGGTTAAGGAATTTTGACTCATTTTCTCAGTTTTAGTATGTTACAAAATTGTTATATATAATACATCTACAAATATAACAATATAATTTACAAAAAAACAATATATTTTCATTTTCAATAATGCGGTCTTGAATTATTCACATTAAAAGGGCTTATAGATTATATAATCTATAAGCCCTTTTAATGTAAGCCTTTCTAAATTTTTTATCTTACTATACTGCCTCCTTCAATTTCTTTTTCAAGGCAAATAATTCATCTCTAAATTGTGCTGCCGACATAAAGTCGAGTTCTTTAGCTGCCTTTTTCATTTTGCGTTCTGTTTCTGCCATCATTTTTTCAATTTGCTCACGCGTCATATAACCCACAATAGGATCAGCAGCAATGCTTGGTTCATCAGGTTCAACATAAGCATTCGCTTCTTTTCCTCGAATATCTAGAATAGAACGCGCCGCCAAAATTTCTTCTTTACTTTTGATAATCGTTGTTGGCGTAATTCCATGTTCTTCATTATAGGCTATTTGAATCGAACGACGACGATTCGTTTCGTCAATGGTTTCTCGCATCGACTCCGTAATTTTATCCGCATAAAAAATTACTAAACCATTAGAATTACGAGCGGCCCGTCCAGCCGTTTGGGTTAAAGAACGATTATTTCTCAAAAATCCTTCTTTATCGGCATCTAAAATGGCAACCAACGATACTTCTGGTAAATCTAAACCTTCTCGTAATAAATTAACTCCAATTAACACATCGAAACCACCTAATCTAAGATCACGCAAAATCTCTACGCGCTCCATGGTATCTACTTCTGAATGAATATAGCGACATTTGATATCTAGCTTGGTCATGTATTTGGCAAGTTCTTCAGCCATTCTTTTTGTCAAAGTAGTAATCAAAACTCGTTCGTTTCGCTCAATACGAAGATGGACTTCATCTAATAAATCATCAATTTGATTCAAACTAGGACGAACATCTATAGGTGGATCAAGTAATCCCGTTGGACGGATGAGTTGTTCGACGATTTCTCCACCTGTTTGCTCCAATTCATAATCTGCTGGTGTTGCACTGACATACACAATTTGATTAATTAAGCTTTCAAATTCTGTGAAATTTAAAGGGCGATTATCCATAGCAGATGGCAATCGAAAACCAAAATTAACCAAATTCAATTTACGCGCACGATCTCCTCCCCACATCCCTCGTACTTGAGGTAGTGTCACATGACTTTCGTCAATAATCATTAAATAATCATCTGGGAAATAGTCTAATAAACAGAAAGGACGCGTCCCCGGTTTTCGACCATCAAAGAACCGAGAATAATTTTCTACGCCATTGCAATACCCCAATTCTTTCATCATTTCAATATCAAAAGTCGTACGCTCATAAACACGTTTGGCTTCTAATAATCGTCCTTCTTTTTCAAAATATTTTTGCTGTGCATGAAGTTCATCTTGAATTTCATGGATAATCTCATTCATTCGCTCTTTAGGTGCAATGTATAAATTGGCAGGAAAAATAGCGGCGTTTTCAATTTCTTCTATTCGTTTCCCTGTTTCTACTTCTAAACGTTCGATAGATTCAATTTCATCACCAAAAAAAGTAACCCGACAACCATAATCAACATAGGGTAAATTAATATCGACGGTATCTCCACGTACACGAAAAGTGGCTCGTTTAAAATCTGTTTCTGTTCGAGAATAAAGACTTTGTACCAATTCATATAAAAAAGTATTTCGCGTAATCGTCATCCCTTTTTGAATACGAATGATTCCCATCTTGAAATCATCGGGATTTCCCATTCCATAAATACAAGAAACAGAAGCCACAATGATGACATCGCGCCGCCCTGATAACAAAGAAGATGTAGCTCGCAAACGAAGCTTATCAACTTCTTCATTAATTTGTAAGTCTTTTTCTATAAATGTATCTGTAACCGTGATATAAGCTTCTGGTTGGTAATAATCATAATAGGATACAAAATACTCAACAGCATTATCAGGAAAGAATTCACAAAACTCACCATACAATTGAGCCGTTAAGGTCTTATTATGGGTGAGTACGAGCGTGGGTCGATTGAGCTGTTGAATGACATTAGCCATCGTAAAGGTTTTACCTGAACCCGTTACTCCCAATAAACATTGTGCTGGTTCGCCTGTACGAATGCCCTCTACTAATTTGGCAATAGCTTGAGGTTGATCTCCTGTCGGTGAAAAAGGTGAATTAAGTTCAAATTGCATACGACAAAAATAGGATGTTCCACTCGAAAATACGTGAATAAATTGATTAGTTTGCAAGAAAAGAAAGCAATATACTACTTTTTGTTTGTTTTTAAATTATGTAAATCTATTTTAATACAATATTTTTTAATTTTAAAATCCAAACAATGATTTGTATTTTTAAATATAGAAAATGAAAAAATATGCAAACAACAAAAATAATTGATACGATAAAGCGATTGTTGCTCTTCAAAATAACAAAAGAAGAAATTTTACAGTTTTCACGAGATCATTTCTTGATCGGATTATTAGGGACATGGATTGTTGGGATGGGAAGATATTGGGATGATCCGGGGGCGAAACTACTACAGCATCTTGGGATGGGTTCTGTTATTTATATTTTCGTTTTGGCATTTTTGATTTGGTTAATTGTTTATCCTTATAAGGTCAAGCATTGGAATTATTTTATGGTCTTGACGTTTATTAGTTTGACTTCATTTCCTGCTATATTTTATGCGATTCCTGTAGAACGATTTGTATCTATGCATTTAGCGAATACTATAAATGTATGGTTTTTAGCGGTAGTTGCACTATGGAGATTAGCTTTACTCTTTTACTTTATCAAAAAGACGACAGATTTACCACTTTGGAATGTAATCACAATTACCTTTTTACCCATTTGCTTAATCATTTCTTCCTTGACATTTTTGAATTTACAACGAGCCGTATTTGATATAATGGGAGGACTAAGAAATGCCACTCCTCACGATGGAGCTTATCTGGTATTAATCATGCTAACGGGACTATCAGCCGTCTTGGTGGGACCGTTAATTATTTCCTATTTTATTGGAATATTTCGAAGAAGAAAAATGTTAAAAAACACTTCACCTAAGTACACTGTGTAATAAATTTTTTCAAAATACAAACTAACTTTTTACACAGTGTACTAATTAGTTATCCTCCTACAGCTTCTAATTTTAGTAATGCCTGTTTTACCAATTGTTCAGCAAGGGTCAATTGTTCTATTGGGGTGAGGTGTGAATTGTCAATAACTACAGCATCTTCTGCTTGTTTGAGTGGGCTATCTGCCCGAGTGGAGTCAATTCGATCTCGTTCCAATAGATTAACTTTTATTTCTTCTACTGAAACTTCTTGTCCTTTTGCAGATAGTTCCAAAAAGCGTCGTTGAGCTCGAATGTCTGGATGTGCTGTAAGAAAAATTTTAAGTTTAGCATTGGGAAAAACAACCGTTCCAATATCTCTTCCATCCATCACGATTCCTTTTTTTTGTCCCATTGCCTGTTGTTGTCGTACCATTGCCCTACGCACTTTTGAGATGGTTGCCACGGGACTTACTTGTTCGGAGACATACATTTTTCGTATTTCCTCTTCTACATTTTTACCATTTAAGAAAGTTGTATTTTTTTCTTGGATGTTTTCAAAGTGTATTTGAATATTAGAAAGTGCCTTTTCTACCAGATCTAGTTGCGTATAATCAATATCTTTTTGAATAAAATAAAGGGTAACAGCTCTATACATTGCCCCTGTATCCACATAAGCATACCCTATTTTTTTTGCTAAAGCTTTTGCAAGCGTACTTTTCCCACAAGATGAATATCCATCTATCGCAATGATGATTTTTTCCACAAGTATTCTTTTTGGCAATTTAAACGAATACTAAGATAAATAAAAAGGGCGTATCCAAGTGTTGAATACGCCCTTTTTGTAGGATATATTGATTTTTTTATTGCAATTGAGCTAAAATCATATTCCAAAGTTTATCATAAGGGATAATTTCTAATTCAGAAATCAATCCTCGATAAAAGAATGGATTTTCGACTAAGCGATTATAATATTTTTCTACATTCGTGAGATCTTCAATTTGAAACTCTGCTTTATTCAATTGTTGTAATAAGCGAATAAACTGAATGGCCCGAAAATATTCTTCTTTCTTTAATTGACGATTCGCATAACTTTTCAAACGATCAATACGCTCCGTAACGGCATTGTAACTCTTTTTTTCTAACAAAAATAATACTTGCGCTACAACTAAATGAACGGTGAAAATACGCTGATCTTTAGGAAATAAAATTGGATCGTTTAAGAAGCGAGATAAACGGAACGTCTTTCGTTTTTGCGCCATCAAGATAGGATTATCTGATCCTTTACTTTCAATGATGTAATTCAAATAAACATCATAAATACGCCATTTTTCTCTAGCATGTCCAGTCAAACGTTTAAATCGAGTATTCGAGGTGGCCTCATTATAAATGGCTAATGCATTGACAAAATTGTCGGTATGAATCGCTAGAAGAAGGTAGTATTCCATGAACTTAAACCAAGTCTCACTACCTACAGGAAACGACTGAAGACATTTCTCCGCATTTATTTTTCCATTTTTCCAATCTTTCAAATGCAGATAAGCAGACATTTTCTTGAGTTGGAAGGTCACCAATTTATCATCTTGATAATAGGTTGGGTTTTCTTCGATATAATTTTCAGCTTTATTACAAACTTCAAGCATTGCCTCAAAATCATGAAGCATTTCATAACGAAAAGCCCAGACAAGATACATATTATAAATCACGACAGGCGATTCATAAATTTCGGAAAGTCCTACCAGAGCATCACAATAGGTATCAATCCGTTCTCTAAGATTTTGATTTTTAGATTGAGGTTTGAGGTAATTCATGATTACCCGTTGATAGAGTTCTTCTGAACGAATTTCAGCATCTAAAACGTTGGCAAATTGTTTGATATGCTGATCGTATACTTCGTATCCTTTTTCGTCACCAGTATCCGCAGAATATTTTCTTAAGATACGTGAACAGTTGACGATTACATCTGCAAATTTAAATTTAAGTGCTGTAGTTAAAATTTGTCGTGCCAGAGCAGAAGCTGTATGATCTGCATTATTTGATAGTAATATCTTTACTAAGGTCCAATCTTTATTGCAAGAATAATAGGCCCGATCGTAATTGGAAGTAGAGGGTAGATTTACATCAAGAAAGAAAAGAGTATTCAGTAGTCGTTTTCTAAAACGAGATTTGAGCTGTCGATATTTGTCATCGGTGGGGCTACAACCATACAAAAAAGAAGCAGCATCACGGTCATTCTTAAATTTCCCTGCCATCAAGGCCTCATAGAATTCGTTAAACTTACTGTTTTTGTGTTTTAGGGAGTGGTCGTCAAAAATTTCAATTTTGCGAACCTTTTTCTTTGTTACAATTTTTGAAATCTCAATTAAATTCTTCATCGGTGTAAGTTCAAACTAAGTTTTATGGAGGAACAATTGTTAATTCTATAAATTCATAAACAATATAAATTGATGTCACAAATATTAAGCCATAAATATAAGATTTTTTTGATATAAATTACATTTAACATCTATGTATTCCTTATTTTTTTATTAAATTCATAATATTTTATTGTTTAAATCATTGTTTAACAAAAAATTAGGCATTTAATTAAAATGAATCAAAAAAATATTGAATATCATTTTTTATCAAAAAAATATTTCGTTTTTTATCATTTTGGTAAAAAAAACCTTTGTTTTTTGTGTATTATAAAAACATAGTTTATTGAGAAGGTTAAAATTTGGGAATTTGTAAAATTTAGAGGATAGTATAAAAAAAGATCTCCTGTCAATACTAAATTTCCCTCATAGTTTTCATATTATTCATTATAGATGCAAATGCACTAATCACACATAGAAACTATTTCTGTTTTATATTTTGTTGTAGGTAATTTTCTTTTTTTTCTATGTATCCAAATTCGATTAATTGTTCTTTCATCATATCACTCATTGCCAAATTTAATGTCTTATTTTTTAATTTTGGCTGAACGGTAATCTTCAAAAATTCCTCTACTTTTTTAGAGAATGATTCAAATCCTTCTTCATAGGTCTTCCTCTTTCGAGCATGTTCTAATAGTTTAAATTTTAATTCTCTTGTTTTAAGATTTCGCCATTTCTCTGGTAGTTCGGATTCCTCAAATTCATTTAGTTCCCAATTACTATCATTGAATTTGTCTATGATATCTTTCTCTTTTTTTATTTTGCTAAATTTATAAATAATCATATCTCTAAATCCAGGCGACACTTCACCTTTTGAATCCAATTGCTTTCCTTTTTCTTTAACTGGCACTTCATCAAAATAGGTAGACTTATAATCGTAATAAAATTGGACCAACGTATTGTCATAAGGCGTTTTGAATTCATCTATTGAAATTTCTTGATCGATATTAGCATAGCTTCCATTCCCTAAGCTGGCTGCTTTTTCCCACTTATTATTGATACCTTTTTCTCGTTCCCCACAATAAATGGTATTAAGCAATATTCCTTTTTCGATAGCTGTTTCGACAGCTTTTTCAAAGCTCACTTCACCTTGGTCGAATGGTTCATTTCCTGCCATGATTAGACATTTAAAAACGTTTCCATCTTTCCAAGAAAGGCTATCTAATGAATTTTTTATGGCCAATCCACAAAACTCATTTCCGCCACCTGTTTGCATTAGCCATAAATCTTCCGCTATTATATCTATGTCTTCGGTAAAATCAGTAATTATTTTTACATGACCACTTTCAGCATATCCTTGATTTCCATATGAAACTACTGCTATTTCAATTACGGTTTCTAACGTATCTTTTCGAAATCCTTCAAGGAAAGAAATAGTTTTCCAAATTTCATTCTGTGCTTGACTTAACAATCCATTCATAGAGCCACTTACATCCAAAATTAAGCACATCTGAATTTTAGAAATTGAATCCGTGTTTATCGAGTTTTTCCCAATCGCAATAGAGGTCAACAATATTGAAATTAATATAGCTGTTATCTTTTTCATTTTTTAAATTGTATACGATAAAGAAATACTAATTCCATTTTGTTCAAAGGGGTAATGGTTCAACCCCAAAAGTCTGCCCTACCCCTTCTTCAAGACCATTTGTTCATTTTGTTTTTCAATAATTAGGTCATAAAAAGCACGTAGTGCTTCGTATTCATCAGGCAAAAACATTCTTTTTTTAATCTCAAATTTGCTGATAACATTCAATTGATCGCCCATTTGGTTAACAGTATAAGTATATCGCCCATCACTATTGGGAAGTGAGAAAACAGCATTTTCGGGCACTTCTTCTATTACATACCCTTCAGGAATATTCATTTTTAGCACATAGGTTTCCTTTATCAGATAAGGATACTCTACAGGATAGTTCCGTTTCTCTATTTTAAAAGGGTTTTCTTCTATTCCTTGATCGATTAAAGGGTTCATATAGATCAAATCTCCTGTACTGGTATAAGCATCTTCTAAGACGATTTCATATTGTTCTTGAATTTTTTTGTAGGGATTATCTAGATTTATTTCATGGGTGTTGATGGTAATCATTTCGTGTTTTTGGTTGTAATCTTCTACATAATCTTCTGTGGAAGAAAAAGTCGCTATATTATTAGCTGTAATGTAAGAAGCATATCCTGCATTTACTTGTTTTAGTTTTCCTACAGCCCCTCCTTCTGCATCTAACTCTAACTCGTATTGGGTGATCGCATCATATTTTTTGGTAGGAGCTAAGTCAATCCATCCACTTCCTGTTTTACTTATTAAACGACCACGATCATTTAAACATCGTATTGGAAGCATTCCGGGTGCAATGAAATCATCTGTAGCATCTAATACAATTGTTTCACCATCAATATTTACCGCAGCGATAACATAGTTCATACTATTAAGTGTAGGGCGCGTCAAAGGGATATAACCATGACCTCTAGTACTTAGCAATACGGGATGTGCGTCCAATCCTGCTTCTTTTAAAAATGTTACTAGGAGCAAATTAATGTCAGCAACCGATCCTGATTGTTCTTTCCAAGTTTGCATCAAGCTTTGTCTTGCATACTTAGTATATTCTTTATTCCATTGGGTATGATTTCGGACAAGTTGGTATATTTCCAATACTTTTTCTTGATCAGTAGGTAGAGCTAGAATACTTGAAATTTTTTCTTTTGCAAATTTATTTTTATCAATTCGACCACCAAAATTGCTATCCTTAAATAGATCAGTATCTAGATCTTCCCAAGAAGTAGAAATATTATTAACAACAGAATAAGGAAAGTTGACACTTGCTAATTCAAATTCAATAGTGGAGATAAAATTAGATAAAGTGGTTGTATAAGGTTCTAATTGTAGTGGAGGTATGTCTTTCATCACCCATCGTTCTATTTTTTCTGTAAATTGAATTTGTCTAGATTGTAATCTAGTTCTGTTATTACTACTAGCTATATTAGAGGCGTTTTCTCGATATTGGATCGTAAGGTCTCTTGATTTGGAAGAAGCTTCGGAATCAGTGATTGGCAAATACCCTTTCAAGGTTTTATTATAAAAAAAATATTCTGGTATGAGGGTTGTATATTCACTCCAAAGTACGGGAATGGTTTCTTGAAAACTCCAAGATTGTAAACTGTAATAAAAATCCGATATAAGCTCATACTTCAATTCAATGATACTGCCTTTTTGTACATTGGGCATGGAGAACTTCTTTTTTCGCCAATAGTTTGATGTTTCCTCAATAAAGACATCCTCCTTTTTCAATTTAGTTTCTTCTATTTTTCCATTTATCAAATTATAACTTACTGCTTTAAGTCCGCTGATCTTTTCTTTTCCTCTATTGTTTTCAAAATAACTTAATTCAATATTAGCTTGATCGACTCCTTTTTCATCTAGGATTTTAATCCGTTTGTGTACCTCAGTTTTTATAAAAAAACCTTTTTCCAAAGAATAATCAAACCAAGTACGTCCTTTATGAAATAATACGATTGCATGTGCTTCCGAAATGTTATCTGGAGCTGTAATATTAAATTCGTCAATAGAAACTTTACCAAATTTTTTAGGACTTTGAGCAATTGCTATAGTAGAAATAGAAAATAGTAAACAAACGAGCAATATTGATCGAAAAGACATAAAATACATACCTTATTTTTTTTGTTAGAAGATATACAGATGCTTGAATAGACAGAAAAATTAATACAAATAACATTATCTGCCTTCCTAAAACTACAAAAGAATCTTTATTTTATCTAGTTTTTGTAACAAAAAAAGCCCTTATACAATTATTGCATAAGAGCTTTGTTGCTGTGAGAGAAGGAGTCGAACCTTCACGAGGCGGTTAGCCATAACACAAAAGAAAAATAGTGGTCAATCCATTATGTTACGTTTATCCCGTAATCCTCACCCTCGAGACAAGAGGGCACGTCTGCCTGTTTCGTCACCTCACATTGTAGTAGTTAGAATAACTACATTTTTTTTGAATACCTTCCAACTTTTTGGAATATTTTAGCTGTGAGAGAAGGAGTCGAACCTTCACGAGGCGGTTAGCTATAACACAAAAGAAAAATAGTGGTCAATCCATTATGTTACGTTTATTCCGTAATCCTCACCCTCGAGACAAGAGGGCACGTCTGCCTGTTTCGTCACCTCACATTATTTATAAATCATTTCTTTTAATGATTAATTGATAATACAAATTTAAATAAAACAAGCTATAACATGCAAATTTTTCAATAAAAAATAATTATTTTTATGAATTTTTCAATTAAAGCTTGTTTTCATTGATTATTTTATATTTAATTATACTCTAATTAGCTTTAATTTATCATTTTTATAAAAAACGCAGCTTAATACGATGACAAATAAAAAAAAGTAACGCGTTTTATTATAAATTCAAGAACATATAAGGCGTTTTATTCAATTTATCATCAAGATAAGACTTGTTTTTAAAATGGATATTTACACATAGTATTTTTTAATCATTCTAAAAATACCATACATTTGGTATTTACAACACAATGGAGTTTAGCTTACCTTTGTGGCACTACAAGTAATAATTTTGCTTCCTACAAAAAATAAGACATTCTATTAACAAAATAGAATTTATCTTATTTTACTATTTCCTTACAATTCCCCCTACTGATAATTAATTTATCATACATACTTTATAAACCTACACTTCCTAACACCTACATTTATTCTTTACCAAATGGTATAAGAATGTCCCCTCTATTTTACAAAAAGCAAACTTTTTTACATTAACATAAACTATTACAACTCATGAACAGACATGTATTCCGATTACACTTATTAGCACTTGGTGTTATTATGGCATTGCTCTTTGGGTATTCCCCATTGAATGCACAATGCCTTTTTGACATTAAGGACTATCCACCTACTAGCACTGATTGTAGCTATGTATTGGTACTTTCTGATACAGGTGGAAATGGCTGGGATGGTGCATCTATTGATGTATCTGTAAGTGAAGCTTGGCCAGCTAGCAATTACAAGGTAACAACGACTGATGCAAACTGCCTAATCATTCCTATTTATGTGAATGATGGAGAAACTATTGATTTAACCTACTGGAATGGAGCCTTTGAAGATGAACATGGATTTACACTTTATGATGGATTAGGCAATATTGCACTTGACGAAAATGGCGTAGCTGTAGATTATGCTTCTTTTCCACCAGCGAATATCCAAATTCGTACTAAAGTAGCTTGCCCGCTCAACTCCTGCAATGGCGCAGATGAAGATTTTATTGTGCGTATTACTACGGGTAATTTTCCTGAAGAACAATCTTGGGAAATTTATGATGGTGCAGCAAGTACTTCTGCTCAAGGCAACCAAGTTATTGGTGTTAACGGGAATAGCTATGCGGGATATGCACCTGGTACTCAAGTAGAATATCCAGTAAGTCTTGATTTATGCGATGTATATACATTCGTGGCATTTGATAGTTTTAATGATGGTTGGGATTCTGGTCATTGGGAAATTTTATCTACTAATAACGATTATGGTACTCCTTTAACTGATACAGATGATCCGCTTTTCGGAAGCTCACTTATATTAGAAAGTGCTGGCTTTGGAAATGACGAAGAACGGGTTGAATTTACTTTGCCTTGTAAACCTAACTGTGAAGACGTATTAATCACAAATGCTGTGAACTGCGAAATCGTTGATCCTACACTACCTATACCTGCAGCTGAAATTTGTTATCCTGATTGTAATCACGCTGAAGGCTGTGATATTATTGTTGAGCAGTTCATTTTACCATTTGGTGTCGAGGATGCTGCTATTTCTGGTGGTGCTTTTGTGTATACAGGTTCTGGCTCTATTGTTTTCCCTGGAACATACCCTGCTGGTCAACATCAGTTCGTTACTAAATTTACATATTGTGATGGTATCATGGTTAAATGTACATCAAACTTATCTATAGTTGGCTCTACTAATCCATCTATGGCTTGTAATGATAATGTATTAATTTCTTTAGGTGCACCTCAAACAGATGAGCTAGAAGAATGTACCGTTACTATTTCACCTGATATGGTATTAGAAATGCCAAGTTTCTGTGAAGGAGAATATTTAGTTAATGTGATAGGTGCAAATGGAAATAATCTAGGTAATACAGTTGGACCAGACCAATTGATGCAAACTTTAACTTATAATGTACAACATATTGCAAGTGGTAATGTATGTTGGGGTACACTTACAGTAGAAGACAAATTAGCTCCTGTTATTAATTGTAATGACTATGAATTAGATTGTACACATCCACATGCTTTAGATGAAGACTATTATCATAAAGAAGATTACCCAACAGTAGAACTTCCTGCTAATATTGCTGGTGGCTTACCAGGACTTCCTTCCAATACCTGGTTACCTGTACACGTAGCATGTCAAGCCAAGGGAGAGATATTAACCAATATCTGGGTTAATCTTGTAATCAATCATACTCGATTAGAGGATTTACAAATCTATCTTCATGCTCCAGCATCATTAGGATATGGTCCTATATTAATAGCAAATAATGGTAGAGTGCAAGAAATAAGAAAATACGATATTCATAACCTCAATTTATCTTGTCATGAGGCTGCTTCTACATTGACTGAAACATTTGTAACAGAAAATAGCGGTGCTGTTTTACCTGCGAATTATGGTAACACTTGGTACATCCAAGTAGTAGATAATACGGTGAATGGTAATAATGATGGTGTTGCTCATGAGGGTGAGATTATTAATGCTTCATTAACTCTAAAATGTGGATTCCCAACTCCTGTTGATGCCTATGATTGTTCTTTGGAAGGTGTGACGCTACTTAATGAAATGATTGCAGAAACAAATTGTGATCAATCTGACTGGAATGGTGCCCAAATCATTCGTACCTATCAAGCAATTGATAAATTTGGAAATGCATCTACTTGTACACAAACTGTAAGCTTGAAAGCTCCTCAATTAGATGACATCGAGTTACCTACAGATGTAGAAGTAGCTTGTACTGGACAATCACCTGACGAAATTACTCCTGAAATTAGTGGTGGTCTTAACCATGGCTGTTTTGATTTAACAGAAGAATTACACGGACTTTGTGATATTTCTTATACTTATAACGATGTTGTATTAAACACTTGTGGAGATGGTTACAAAATCATCCGTACTTGGACGATCTTGAACTGGTGTTCTGGTGTTAGTAAATCATTACAACAAATCATCAAAGTAGAAGATATAGAAGGACCATCTATCGCTCAAGATAATGTTACTGTTGGTACTGGAAATTATGCTTGTGCTGCTGATGTAAGCTTATTAGATTTAGGTATTACTGATGATTGCTCTGGTGTTGGTGATGTAATCGCTTCTTATACACAAGGTGGTGGTGCATACCAAGGTGATGGTACGCTTGTTATTGTTGACTTAACAAATGGTGGTACTTTAGAAGGTTTACCATTGGGTGAAACTCAAGTAGAAATCACTGCTAAAGATCAATGTTTAAATGCATCTACGAAATTAATCACGATTACAGTAGAAGATGATACGGCTCCAATCGCTATTTGTGATGATGAATTACACATCTCATTAGGTGCAGATGGAACAGCTCGTGTAAGTGCAGCAGATGTTGATGAAGGTAGCTATGACAATTGTGGAATTGCTTCGCTTGAAATTCGTCGTATAGATGGATGTTTAGGTGAATCTGCTTGGGATGAATATGTATCTTTTGCATGTTGTGATGTAGATGAATTAGTAACTATCGAATTACGTGTTACTGATAATGCTGGAAATCAAAACATTTGCTGGAAATCAGCATTGATAGAGGATGCACTTCCTCCTGTAATTGTTTGTCCTGAGGATAAAACAATCAACTGTGATGATCCTTCAATCCACGCTCCTTTTGGCATCCCGTCTTATGATGACAACTGTGAAGCAAGTATTTCATCTACTGATTATGAAGATATTGACGAGTGTCAAGCGGGTATCTTACGCCGTACTTGGACAGCAACTGATGGTTCTTCTAAATCTGCTGATGTAAGTTGTTCTCAAACAATTACAATCAATCACGTATCTGACTTTATCGTTCAATTCCCAGTAGATGTAACCATTGATTCTTGCCCAGATGATTTAGGTGCTACAGGCGAACCAACTATCTCTGATGATGACTGTGAGTTAGTAGCTGTTTCTAGCGAAGATCAAATTTTTGATCTTGTATCTGATGCTTGTTATAAAATAGAACGTACTTGGACAATTATCAACTGGTGTGTATACGACCAAGGTAATCCTGCAAACACAGATTTAGGTATTCCTCAACCTCTTCCACGTACTTACCAAGATGATGATGGATATTTTACTTGGGTACAAACAATCAAAGTATTGGATGATACTGCTCCTGTCATTAATTGTCCTGGTGATTTAGTTTTCACTGATTTATCGGATGATTGTGAAGGTTATGCTGATTTAACAATTTATGCTTCGGATGCTTGTTCTGATGATGCTGCATTAACTTATTCTTATAAAATAGACGCTAATAACGATGGAACTTTTGACATTATTGACACTGGCAACGATGCTAGCGGTTTATATCCTTATGGGACTCACGCAATCAAATGGATTGTAGAAGATGGATGTGGTAACAGTTCAGAATGTACACACTTATTTACCATTGAAGATGCTAAAAAACCAACTCCTGTTTGTTTAAATGGTATTTCTCTTCCAACAATGAACAGTAACGGTTGTGTAGACGTTTGGGCTTCTGATTTATTAGAGTATGCATTTGACAATTGTTCTGCTGATGAATATGTAGAAAATTCTGTAAAAATTCGTTTAGCTGGTGACCTTGCTGCACCTCAACCAAGTTTAACACTTTGCTGTGAGCAATTAGGAACAGTTATCGTAGAGATTTGGGTAAGTGATGAAGCTGGAAATACTGATTTCTGTACAACATACATCATTGTACAAGATAATTCTGGTGTGTGTGCAGGTAATCCTTCTGCTGCTACTATCGCAGGTACCATTGAAACGGAAGCTGGTGAAGAAGTAGAATTGGTAGATGTAGAAATTGATGGTGGTTTCACAAATGCATTACCTACTGATAATGCTGGAGATTTCGCATTCCCTGACTTAGTAATGTTCCAAGATTATACCGTAATTCCTGAAAAAGACTTAGATCCAACAAACGGTGTATCTACTTATGACTTAGTATTAATGAGTCAACATATCTTAGGTATTGAGACATTGGATTCACCTTATGCAATGATTGCAGCAGATGTAAACAATGATGGAAATATCACTACTTTTGATATTGTACAAACACGTCAATTAATTCTTTACATTATCGAAGATTTTCCGAATAATACTTCTTGGAGATTTGTTGATAAAGGATATCTTTTCCCTGACACTAACAATCCTTGGATGGAGGCATTCCCTGAAGTAATTGATATTACTAATCTTTCTCAAGATGAGTTAAATGCTGACTTCATTGGTGTTAAAGTTGGTGATGTAAATGGAAGTGCAGTTCCAAATAGTATTTTAGGAGAAGTAGAGCGTACTACAAACAATACTTTAGTTTTAGCAATTGATGATGCTACAGTTAATGCTGGTGAAACCTTCACTGTTGATTTCCGCGCTCAAGATTTCGTAGATGTGTTAGGTTACCAATTCACTATGAAATTTGATGCTGATGCAGCTACTTTTGAAGCAGTAGAAGCTGGTGCATTAAACGTAAGTGATGCTAACTTTGGTTTAGATATGCTAGCAGAAGGAGTAATTACTACTTCTTGGAATAGTACTGCAAAATCTATTGCAAATGATGATGTATTATTCTCTATGACCTTTACTGCAAATGCATCAACTACAATCAGTGATTTAGTAAGCATCAATAGTCGTTATACAAAAGCTGAAGCGTATAATACAACAGAAGAAATGGATGTAAACGTTGCATTTAATACAACGAATGGAACGCTTATGTCAAATGAAGCATTTGAGTTGTTCCAAAATACACCAAATCCATTTAATGGTGAAACGCTTATCGGATTCAACTTACCTGAAGCGTCTACCGCTACACTTCGAGTATTCGATGTTTCTGGTAAAGTATTGAAAGTAGTAGAAGGTCAGTTTACAAAAGGATACAATACCATTTCAATTCAAAAATCAGAATTGAATACAAGTGGTATTTTATACTATGAATTAAACAATGGTACTTCCACTGCAACGAAGAAGATGATTATTTTAGATTAAAATTTTTGGAGTAGAATAAGCTTCTACTCTTTGGTAATAATTTTCTGCCCACGTGCTTTGCGCGTGGGCTTTTTTTATGGTAAAAAGATATCTTCTCGATACTCAATTTGAGCTAAAAATAAGCCTTGAGGATAAGCTGAAGTATGAAAACGAACGCGTTCTCCTGTCTCCAAACAATTTTTAAACTCATCAATAGAAATTTTTCCGATTCCAATATCCATTATTCTTGCCACCAATAAACGAATCATTCCCCGTAAAAAACGACTTGCCGTTATTTCAAAGCTAAACTCATTTTGAGCAACATTCATTTCTAAATGAGCATTCATAATCGTACATAAAGTAGAATTATGAGCATCTGGTTGCAAACACATGGAACGAAAATCTTCATAACTTGGAAGAATATCTATCGCTGTTTTCATTTTATCCACATCAAGTTCTCCCAGATGATACCAAGCACTTCTTTCTTCTAAAAAAGGATTTTTCTGCGTATGAAAGTAATAGCGATAGGTGCGGCTTATCGCATCTAATTGAGCATTTGCTTTGGGCACAACTGGCAATAGTTCATAAATGACAATATCCTCTGGTAATAACTGATTCATTCGATAAATAAAATCAGGCCGAGTGATGGGTTCACTTTCAAAATGCACATAAAATTGGGAAGCATGGACACCCGCATCCGTCCGCCCACAAGGATGAATTTTTGTAGCTTGACGCAATAACAAACTTAGTTTTTCTTCAATAACTTCTTGTACACCTAGCGCCGCTTTTTGGCGTTGCCACCCAAAATAATTCGTTCCCTTAAAAGCAAGATGAAGAAAATAACGCATTTTATTAGATTTAAGCTCTCCATCATAAAGCATAAAAAGCCTTTAAAAATAAAAAAGCGCAACCCATAATTGAGCTACGCTTCTGTTTTTTATTTTGTTTTTATAGTTATAGTTGCATTTGTCAAAAATTAAATTCCCTTTTGAGCATTTCTTCAATTAGCTTGAAAAACTTTTCGCCAGAGGCGAACAGGCATTATCCCGATCTATCGGTTTCCCTTCGACAGGACAGGCAAGTCGGGAATTAATTATTTGACGCTTACTTAATTACTTTCTAAAGCAGCTGCACCACCCACGATTTCAGATAACTCACGTGTAATCGCTTCTTGACGTGCTTTGTTGTATGAGATTTTCAGATCTTTCAATAATTCCTCTGCATTTTCAGTGGCTTTGTCCATTGCAGTCATTCGCGCACCATGTTCAGATGCATGAGTATCTAATAGATATTTCTGAAACTGTGTTTGAAGGATACTTGGAATCAAATGTTCTAATAAAGCTTCTTTACTGGGTTCAAAAATGTAATCAGCACGTGTTTTCTTTTCGTCTTCTGATTTTTCCAGTTTTGCTACAGGAAGAAACTGTGCTATTTCTGGAAACTGCATTCCTGCATTACGAAAACGACCATAAGCTACATCAATGGCATCAAAAGATTCTCCTTTGAAGCTATCCATCAACATATTTGATACCTGCGAAACATTATCAAAACTTAAATCATTGAATAGATCCATGTATTCATTGCTCACATTACAATTCGCATAACGCTTTTTGAAATAATCATATCCTTTTTTACCGATACAGAGTATGGTTAAAGTGCCATTATCTCGTTGCGTAGCATACGTATCATTGATACGAGCAACTGCTGCTTTAATTACATTGGTATTAAACGCTCCACACAAACCTCTATTTGAAGTGACCACAACAACACAAGCATTCTTCACTTCACGTTCTTTTCCAAATGAGGTACTTACATCTCCTTCTAAATTAGAAAGGATATTGATTAGCATCGCATTTAACTTATCTGCATACGGACGCATTTGTACAATTGCATCTTGTGCACGACGAAGCTTTGCTGCCGATACCATTTTCATGGCTTTGGTAATCTGCTGTGTTGATTTTACGGATGATATCCGTTCTCGTACTTCTTTGAGATTTGCTCCCATTATTTTCTTTTTAGTTACTAGTTAATAGTTGAGTAGTTACTAGTTTTTAGCTTGTACTAGTTTACGCTATTTACTATACTATTTGAACTGTTTTACCATTTCGGCAGCTAATGATTTCACTGCATTTTTAGCTTCGTCTGTCAACTTACCAGCTTGGAAGGTACTTAATACATCTGGATGTTTTTGCTCCAATGTTGTTAAGAACGCATCTTCAAACTCACGTACTTTATCTACAGGTACATCACTCAATAAACCGTTCGTTCCTAAGAAAATAATAGCAACTTGCTTTTCTACCGATACAGGAGAATATTGCGCTTGCTTCAAGATTTCCACATTACGCTTTCCTTTCTCCAAAACCCCTTGTGTTGCAGCATCCAAATCAGAACCGAATTTAGCGAAAGCTTCTAACTCACGATATTGAGCTTGGTCTAATTTCAAAGTACCTGCTACTTTTTTCATCGACTTAATCTGAGCAGAACCACCCACACGCGATACAGAGATACCTACGTTAATCGCTGGACGAACACCTGCGTTAAATAAGTTTGATTCTAAGAAAATCTGACCGTCTGTAATAGAAATTACGTTGGTAGGAATATAAGCCGATACATCACCCGCTTGTGTTTCGATAATTGGAAGTGCAGTTAATGAACCACCACCTTTTACGATACCTGCTTTTTTCAAAGATTCAGGTAAATCATTCATATTTTGAGCAATACCATCATCCGCAATAACTTTCGCTGCACGCTCTAATAAACGAGAGTGTAAGTAGAATACATCACCTGGATATGCCTCACGACCTGGAGGACGACGTAATAAAAGTGATACCTCACGATATGCTACTGCTTGCTTCGATAAATCATCATAGATGATTAAGGCTGGACGACCTGTATCACGGAAATATTCCCCAATAGATGCCCCTGCGAATGGAGCATAAAACTGCATCGGAGCAGGATCAGAAGCGGTTGCCGTTACAATAACGGTATATTGCATCGCGCCGTTTTCTTCTAATACTTTTGCTACCTGTGCAACTGTAGATGCTTTTTGACCAGAAGCTACATAAATACAGTAAACAGGCTCTCCACGATCGAAGAATTCTTTTTGATTTAAGATGGTGTCAATCGCAATCGCCGTTTTACCTGTTTGGCGGTCACCAATGATTAACTCCCGCTGTCCTCTACCGATTGGAATCATAGAGTCAATCGCTTTGATCCCCGTTTGAAGTGGCTCATTTACTGGCTGACGGTAGATTACCCCAGGTGCTTTACGCTCTAGTGGCATTTCATAGGTTTCTCCAGTGATCGCACCTTTACCATCAATTGGTTCACCTAATGGATTTACTACACGACCAACATATCCTTCTCCTACGTTGATAGAAGCGATACGAGAAGTTCGTCGAACAGTAGACCCTTCTTTGATACCATCACCTGATCCTAATAATACTACCCCTACGTTATCTTCCTCTAAGTTCAATACGATGGCTTGTACGCCAGTTTCAAACTCAACTAACTCTCCTGCTTGTGCGTTGGATAATCCATATACACGAGCAATACCGTCACCTACTTGAAGTACGGTTCCAACTTCTTCTAATTCTGTAGCTGTGCTAAAACCAGATAATTGTTGTTTTAATATTGCGGATATTTCATCAGGCTTTACGTCAACCATATTTTTAAAATTTTAGTATTATTAACTATTTATTTGACGGTTAATTGCTAACTTTTTAATCGTTAACTACTAACCATTGATTTTATTTGTATTTCTTAGAAATTCTTTTTGTATAGATTCCCAGTAAATTCCTTACGCATGAGTTCTAATTTATGCGCTACACTGGCATCGTATAATTTATCTCCTACTTCAATGATGAGTCCACCAATAATAGATGGATCCACTACTGTTTCGATTTCTACATTTTCATCGGTTACATTACTTGCTAATAACTTAGCTTTAAGTTTATCTATAGCAGCATCAGACAATGGCTTTGCAGATGTAATCGTAGCTGTAGAAATATGCTTGTATTTTTTATATTGCTCCAAAAATTCATTTGCAATTTCAGGGAGATAAGATTCCCGTCCTTTGTTCAAGACGATCTTCATAAAACCCATCGTCATTTTATCAAACTTATCGCCGAATAGTTTATCAAAGACTTGTCCTTTCTTTGAAGCATTGATAATTGGACTTTTCAGCATTAAATAAAGATCACGATTTTCCGCAGCGTTTTTCAAGCTGGTCATATCGCCCAATACTTTATCAATACTCCCCTGCTCAATGGCAAGATCCATTAATGATTTGGCGTATCTGGATGCAATTCTTATTACAGACATCTTATATTTATTAGTTCGGGTTAGGAAACCCGAGTGAT
The DNA here is from genome assembly GCA_020628645.1 of Saprospiraceae bacterium. GTDB lineage: Bacteria > Bacteroidota > Bacteroidia > Chitinophagales > Saprospiraceae > JAHDES01. The sequence goes on along the minus strand of JAHDES010000026.1, from coordinate 42,732 downwards.
ATAGTCATGAAGTTAGGAAACTTCATGCATCCCTAGTTTAATTTAATTTCGTCGATCAAAGAGTTGATTAGACTATTTTGCTCGCTGTCACCAGAAAGGTCTTTACGAATAACTTTCTCTGCAATTTGTAATGCCAACTGCCCCGTCATGTTCTTCACTTCTGTCATGGCAGCATTTTTCTGGTTTTCGATTTCTTGCTTGGCACTTGTCACTAAACGTTGTGCTTCTGCCGTTGCTTTTTCTTTTGCCTCTTTGATGATATTATCTTTTGCTTCTTTCGCCTCTCTTAAAATCTTAGTACGCTCCTCACGTGCTTCTGCTAAGATTTTTTCATTCTCCGCCTTCAAATTCGACATTTCTTCACGTGCTTTCGCCGCTTCGTCTAAAGCATTTTGAATATCGGCTTCTCGTTTTTTCAATGCGTCTTTAATCGGACCAAAAGCATATTTAGCCATCAATCCCCAGAAGATTAAAAAGATAATTGTTGCCCAGATAATTAGACCTGGATCTGGACGTAGTACTGTAAATTCAGCTAATAAAACCATATTCTATATTGTTAATTGTAGCGTTTTTTAAATTTGAGTAGCTTGGGCAGGCAGCCAACCGCTACGCACCCAAGCCAATTCGTTTTTGACATTCAATCTTGTAGAATATTATGGTCCTACGAAGAAAGAAAGAAGGATCGCGATCAAAGCTGCACCCTCAATAAGTGCTGCCATTAAGATCATATTTGAACGGATTTCACCAGCTGCTTCTGGTTGACGAGCGATAGCTTCCATTGCTTTCGACCCGATTAATCCGATTCCTAATCCTGCGCCAATTACTGCGATTCCTGCACCAATAGCTGTCATGTTAGTTGAATTTTAGTGATTAAAAAAATCTTTATATAAACACTAGGTACTTATCTGTTTTAGTCGAAAATTAATTATTCGACTAATACTTTCTCTAGTGATGATCGTCGTGTTCTTCTACTGCAGCACCGATATAAGATGCTGTCAAAATAGTAAATACAAATGCCTGTAAGAATGCTACCAACAACTCAATCGCCATCATAAACAAGGTTAATAAAATAGCTGGAATTGCTGCACCATATCCTGCTGCTGGCGATGTTCCCATTTTACCAAAGGTAAAGATCAAACCAATGAAGATAATGATTACCATGTGACCTGCTGTGATGTTCGCAAACAAACGAAGCATCAAAGTGATTGGCTTTATGAAGACCCCTAGAAATTCTACAGGTGTTAAAATAAGTTTTACAAAGCCAGGTACACCTGGCATATTAAATATGTGTTGCCAATAGTGTTTATTCCCATTTATATTGGTAATGATAAAAGCAATTACTGCCAATACTAAAGTAACTGATAAATTTCCTGTTACGTTAGAACCTCCAAAAAATGGAACTTGTCCAAAAAGATTTAATCCTAAGATGAAGAAAAAGATCGTCATTAAAAATGGCGTAAATCGTTCCCATTTATGCCCTAAGAAAGGTTTTGCAACTTCATCTTGAATGAATACAAAAATAGGCTCGATGAATCCTTGAACTCCATTTGGCGATTTCCCTTCTCGATCACGGTAAGCTCTTGCCACTTTGAAAAACAACCATATCAAGAATAAAGAAACTATAATCATAGTAACCACATTCTTGGTCATTGAGAAATCGTAGAAAGATGTAATTCCTCCTCCAAACAAACCACCATCTAAAGTAGACTTTAAATCTGCTCGGTATTGTTTTCCTTGGTAACAAACATAAGTAACCGTTTTATCTTTTCCTTTGGCATCTTTTTCATGCTTATGTACGATTCCATCTAACTGCACGCGCTCTCTAGGAAAACTAGGATCTTGTACACGAACAACTGTACCTGCATCTAAAGCATAACCATCTACCGCATGATCGCCTGTTCCGTGCGTATCAATGATATTAAATTTACTAGACATAAAGGTAGAAAGGCCGCGTTCTGGAGCATATAAAATACAAGGCAATGGAATTTGAAGTGGCCCAATACTGTAGACATTCGCATCGGCGATGTGGTGGAAAGCCGTTCCTGCTGGATCAAACTCTTTTGTTTCGTGATGAAATCCACATGCATGTTCGCCATGGTGGTCGTGATCATGATTGTGATGGCTATGATCGTGCCCACTATGATCATGAGAATGGTTGTGATTATG